>NZ_JAVTDB010000092.1:0-738 GCF_032139365.1 Staphylococcus kloosii | reverse complement strand
ATGTATTTAAAATTTTTATTATTCTGTTTTTGAAATATCTTCACTAATATTAGAATAGTCGATATCTGCTTCTAAAAATGCTTCATTATCTGTAGGGAAATGTTGTTCTAATGTTTCTATCTTGCTTACTTCTACACTACCACTGTTCATTTCAAAATCTAAAACATGCCCGCCAAAAGTATGGTCGTCATCTACGAAATGTAAATGAAATCCGCCGGCTGCGATGCCGTGAAATAATTGTGGTGAAAAGAAACCGACGACTGTACCATAAATTTGTTCTTTAGTGTATTCTGGCTGTCTTTTTGCCGACTCAATTAATCTAGTATATGGTTTGTCTTGCTTAGGCATCATGCGTACGTGCATCATTTCAAATTTACCAGTTATCTTTACAGCTATAAAAATATTTTCGCTATTCACTTGATGTAATATTTCGTTTAAAACTGCTTCTTGATCGCTAATAACATGCACATCAAATTGTAAATCGGCATCAAATGGCGTCACAGTGGCAAAAGGCGTCATTTCATTACCTTTTAATTCTCTAAACTCATTATGCTCATTAGCGTGAAAGGCCTTACCATCGACAATGATAACCTCACCATCAGAGCCAGTTAAAGTGCCTATCCCTAAGTCACCATGTTGCAGTATATCATTGATTTTAGCTGTACCATCTAACATACCTGCCATCAAAGTCCCTAAAGTGCCATGTTGATATAACATGTCATCACTCCTTATAAAAAA
>NZ_JAVTDB010000091.1:0-75750 GCF_032139365.1 Staphylococcus kloosii | reverse complement strand
TCTATGGCTCAAATCACCCGTCGCTCCGAATATAGTAATTAAACAAGGGATGTTCTTATTTCTAGTACTCAAGATAAAAACCTCAATTCTTTTTAAAATCTTACTTAATTATAAAACAATTGTTACCATAGTTCATATAATTTTGCTTGAAAGCAATTTCCTATTTATTATAACATTATTCTTTATATATGCTAAAATATGGTCAAGAAGAGGAGGCTCATGCATGGAAATAACTTTTTTTGGTACCAGTGCTGGATTACCTACAAAAGAGCGTAACACCCAAGCAATTGCACTTAATTTGGAACCTTACTTAAATAACATTTGGTTATTTGACGTAGGTGAAGCAACGCAACATCAAATTTTACATCATTCTATAAAATTAGGTAAGGTTAATCACATCTTTATCACTCATATGCATGGTGATCATATTTTTGGGCTTCCTGGTATTTTAACTACACGTTCATTTCAAGGTGGAGAAGGTAAACCTTTGACTATAATAGGTCCAAAAGGTATCAAAGAATATGTTGAAACAACGTTAACGCTTTCAGAATCGCGGTTAAATTACCCGTTAACTTTTATCGAAATTGATGACCATTTTGCATATCAGCATAATGGCTTTAAGGTTACAGCCAATTTATTAAATCATGGTATAACGTCATATGGTTATCGTATAGAAGCTCCATATACACCTGGCAAAATTGATGTAGCAGCTTTAAAAAATATCGGTTTAGAACCTGGGCCAAAATATCAAGAGATAAAGGCCAATGATACATTTGAATACGATGGTTTGATTTACGATTCAAATGCCTTCAAAGGCGAACCTACTCGAGGACCAATCATTGCTATATTTGGCGATACCAAACCATGTACCAATGAATATTTAATTGCAAACGATGCAGATGTTATGGTTCATGAAGGCACTTATTTAGAAGGCGACAAAACATTAGCTAATAATTATAATCATAGTCACATTGAAGATGTCTTTGAATTAATGGAACGTGCGAATGTTAAATATTCTCTTATCACACATATTAGTAATCGTTATACTTTTGAGGATGTGTCACATATTTATAATGATTTAGTTAACCAGCAACAACGAACAAACTTTAAGTTTGTTAGTGATTTTGACTCTTATATGTTTTAACATTAAAATTACATATATTTTTTATGCATTAAAAAGAGATAGACGTGTCAATTACGTCTATCTCTTTATTTAGATATAAATATAATCTTTTAATCATCATCTTGGTTAGATAATTCAATACTTCTATTTACAGCAGAACGCAGACAATCTTCGAAAATCCCTTCGATATCATATTCTGATAAGGCATTGAGTCCAGCTTGCGTCGTACCTCCTTTAGAAGTAATATTTTTACGTAACTGCCCCATACTCAATTCCGATCTTTCAATCATTTTACTCGTACCTATAATTAAGTTTCTAATTGATTCTTCCACTTGGTCTTTTTCTAATCCTAAACGAGTACCAGCTGTTACATATTGTTCGAATACGTGATATAAAAATGCTGGCCCGCTTCCTGTTATTGCTGTTACTTGATGTAAGTTGTCTTCTGGCACTTCAATTGCAGAACCGAATGCATTAATTAAATTATCAACTTCATCTTTAGAAGTAGCACCAAAATTACTTGAGAAGCTAATGCCTGTTACAGAATGGCCAACGTGTGCATTTGTATTAGGCATAATACGCGCGACAGGATTTTTAGTATCTAATTGTTCTCTAATGTAATCCATCGGTAAACCAGCCATAATTGATATAAATTTATTTTTATCAGTAATATAAGGTTTAATTCTTTCTGCTAAAGATTCAAAATCATATGGTTTTGTACCAATGAAGACGTAATCAGCTTGAGCTAGCAATGCCTCGTCATCGTAACTATAATTAACACCTAGTTGCTGTGCGTAATCCTTTAAAGCTTGCTCATTTGATCTATTTGTTAAATAGATATCATTTGAATCAATAACATTTGAATTAACTATTCCAGTAAATATGGCATGCGCCATATTACCTGCTCCGTAAAACACTAGTTTCATGTAGAATCAACACTTCCTTATTTTGTGATGCTTCCATACTAACATAGTTGTATTATTTTCCTAATGATTATATGTAATTATTTACAAAGATAGAGAATAAACTTATACTATTAAAAATATTAATTAGTAGTGAGGTGTTATTTTTGAAAGGGCGACATTATATAATGACAGGTGCAACCAGTGGGTTAGGATTGGCGCTATTAAAAGCCTTATTACAAAAAAGTGTACAAGTAACTGTTTTGGCACGCAATCCGCAAAAAATTGCACAATTGGCTCATACAGTTAATTCAAAACAGTTAACTATTATTAATTGTGATTTACTTAATCTTGATGATATTAACAGCATTCCTTCACAATTACCTAACACTAATATAGACGGTTTAATATATAGTTCAGGGACTGGGTATTTTAAATCAATACAAACTCATAATATTGAAGAAATGTTAGAAACGTATCAATTAAACATCGTTAATTTTAATGTGATGTTTAAGGTGTTACTCCCATATTTCTCAAACAATGCTTCTATCGTTGGTATTGGTAGTCAAGCAGCATATACACCACAAGCTTATGCAGCACATTATGGCGCAAGCAAAGCTGCATTTATTCAATTAATGAACGCATTACGCTTAGAACATCCTTCGTTTCACGTTATGACAGTTAATACAGGACCTGTTAATACACCATTTCATAATCATGCGGACCCTACATTAAAATATGCCAAAAAATATCAACGTATGATGCTAGACCCTACACGATTGGCTCAAGATATTATAGAGGGTATTAATAAGCGCAAGACAGAGATTAATAAACCAAGTTGGATGCATATTATGCTCAAAATTTATAATATAGCACCACGCACGATTGAACGACTTTTTCCTTTTGCATTCAAAAATAAAAAATAAAAAATAAAAATCCCGACAATGTTGAATTGTTGGGATTTATTGTATAGCACTTATTTTACGTGTTGTGTGTATTGTAAGTTTTTTACACGTTCTCTTGCTGCTTTTAATTGTTCGTCACTAATAGATTGAGCTGCTTCGTAATTTTTAATATTTTCTTCAAGTTGAGCAGGACTACTAGCACCTACAATAATAGAACCGAATGCTTCTTGTGATTTTAAATATTTAAATGATAAAGCTGTCAAATTATTTTCTACTTCTTTAATTGAAGCAATTGTTTCTCCTAATTCTTGGTAAGTGTAATCAAAGATACCTTCCTTAAATTTACTGTCTAATGCCTTACTACTATTAGCAGTAAGTAGGCCTTTAAATACTGGTCCACGAGCTAAAATTTTCACGTTTTTAGCATTGACTTCATTAACTAAATCTTCTGGTCTATTATCAATAATGTTGAACTGAGACATTAATGTTTCTATTTGACTATGTTCCAAATAATATCTTATAACATTAGGTCTAATAGAAGAAATGCCATACGCACGAACAATACCTTCTTGCTTTAACTCATCAAAAGCACTAATTGTTTCATCTAAAGGATCATCTATCGTACCGCCATGTAGTTGATACAAATCAAGTTCATCTAACCCTAAATTTTTCAATGAATTTTTTACTGCTGATTTAATATACTTTTTAGATGGGTCCCAGAATGTTGAACCGTCATCTTGTAAATGATTTCCCACTTTTGTACCAATGACGATATCATCTCGGTTTTGATATTTTTTCAATGCCTTAGCGACAATTTTTTCGTTGGTTCCTTTATCGTAAATATCAGCTGTATCAAAATAAGTGATACCTTGATCAATTGCACTTTCGATAATTGTTTCGGCTTGGTCATATTCAGTACCGAGACTCATACAACCTAATCCTACTTCAGATAATTCAATACCACTTTTTAATATGTTCTTTTGCATGTTGTTTCTCCTTTCGATACACTAATGAAATAAGATAAAGAGGCGTACAAATTTAGTAATAACTGAGTTTGTAACTTTATACATTAATTTATAAATGAATTGAGTATGACACCTCTTTAATCAATATACCAATCTTAACAGTAACGATTAAATATTTAAAGGAACGTGATTACGATGAACTTATACGAAAAAACTACTAATAAAACAAGTATTTATGAAGGAAAAATTATAGATTTAGAAGTACACGATGTAGAACTACCAAACGGTGAGACTTCTACACGTGAAATAGTTTTACATAATGGGGCTGTGGCTGTATGTGCATTAACGCCTGATAATAAAATCGTATTAGTCGAGCAATTTAGAAAACCACTGGATGACACTATGTTAGAAATACCAGCAGGCAAATTAGAAATAGGGGAAGAAAGAGAAGCAGCGGCTAAGCGAGAATTAGAAGAAGAAACGGGTTATAAAGCAAAATCATTGCAACTTATTACTGATATGTATGGTTCGCCAGGGTTTACAAATGAAAAAATTTCAATATATTTAGCTACTGAATTATTTCCAGGAGAAGTTCATTTAGACGAAGATGAATTTATAGAAATTCACGAATTATCAATTAGCGAGGCTCAAGAAAAGCTTTTAAACAATGATATCAACGACGCTAAGACGATTATTGCACTTCAATATCTATTACTTAATTATAATCATTCTAAATAGAAAATAGAATTAACTTGCGAATTTTATCAATTATTGGTATTTTATATATGTATCATTAATGTAAATTAAAATGATTATAATTATTAGTAGGGGAGTGAGGCTTCCGTGGAAGAACGTTTAAATCGCGTGAAGCAACAATTACAGCAATCATCATATAAATTAACTCCACAAAGAGAAGCAACTTTAAGAGTTTTAATTGAAAATGAAAAAGATCATTTAAGCGCTGAAGATGTTTATTTAAAAGTAAAAGATAAGGCACCTGAAATCGGTTTAGCAACAGTGTATAGAACATTAGAATTATTAGCAGAATTAAAAGTTGTCGATAAAATTAATTTCGGCGATGGCGTAGCCAGATTTGATTTACGTAAAGAAGGCGCAAAACATTTCCATCATCATTTAGTTTGTATGGAATGTGGCAAAGTTGAAGAAATCGAAGAGGACTTATTACCTAAAGTTGAAGAAAAAGTTGAACAAGACTTTAACTTTAGAATATTAGACCATCGTCTAACGTTCCATGGCGTTTGTTCTTCCTGTCAGGCTAAAGGGAAATAATGACAGATTGAAGTTTATGAGGTGGCAATATGGAAACCATAAAAAATGAATACTTAAAATTTATTCAAATAGAAAAAGGGCTTAGTTCAAATACAATTGGTGCTTATCGTAGAGATTTAGATAAATATGTAACGTATTTAAACGAGCACAAAATTAATCATATTGATTTCGTAGATAGACAAACGATTCAACAGTGTTTAGGTTATCTACACGATCAAGGTGCATCCGCTAAATCTTTAGCCCGATTTATTTCGACTGTGCGTAGTTTCCATCAATTTGCTTTAAGAGAGAAATATGCAGCTAAAGATCCTACAGTATTAATAGAAACACCTAAATACGAAAGAAGATTGCCTGACGTACTAGAAGTTGATGAAATTATAGCTTTACTCGAAACACCGGATATTAGTAAGAATAACGGTTATAGAGATAGAACAATGTTAGAATTATTATATGCTACAGGTATGCGTGTTTCTGAGCTAATTCAATTAGAGGTGGAAAATGTCAATTTAATTATGGGCTTTGTCCGTGTATTTGGGAAAGGAAATAAAGAACGTATCGTACCTCTAGGTGATACTGTGATTGATTTCTTAACTAAATATATAGAAACCGTACGCCCTCAATTACTTAGAAAGACAACAACTGATGCATTATTTTTAAACTTACACGGTAAACCCTTGTCAAGACAAGGCATATGGAAGATGATTAAACAAACCGGTATTAAAGCTAAAATTAATAAAACTTTAACACCACACACATTAAGACACTCATTTGCGACCCATTTACTTGAAAATGGCGCTGATTTAAGAGCTGTACAAGAAATGTTAGGCCATTCGGATATTTCTACCACGCAATTATATACACACGTATCCAAATCACAAATTAGAAAAATGTATAACGCTTTTCATCCAAGAGCTTAAAATATTGTACATCTATAAAACAAACCACATGCCTTATGAGACATGTGGTTTTTATATTATTTAGATAATCGATTGTTTTTGTGCATAGCCGCTTGTCTTGCTTGTATTACTTCGGTACGATCTCTTTTTAAATGGTGATGGACAATATAGTCATCATCAATCACGTACGGCGTCAAAATATAGTTAGGATAATCTTGTAGTATTTGTTGTTCCATCATCTTGGTAATAGGTAACTGAATCGGTTCGAATGCTTTTTGTTGTTCGATATTGTTTATCATTTGAACAATTAATTTTTTGTAATACTCAATATTAAGACCTAAATATTGGGAGCTTACAGCTTGTGTTATAACTTTATGAGCACGTTGAAATGAACGTTTAGCACCGACGTGATTATGTCTACGATAATGATAACAACCTGTTGCAAAAAGTATTAAACTTACCACAGAATCATTTTTACTAAAAGACGGATTTTCTTTCCAAGCTTCTTCTAAAATATCATGACAATAAAAGTAATGTTGTTCTGTATGAAATTGATAATAAAATAATTTTAGTGCATTATCCATAAACTTCCGCTCCAAAAATTTAATGTTTATTACAAACATGGTATAATATTTTAGTGAATGACGCACTTAACTTGCAACTTATATGAGGTAGATAAAATGTATGAAGTAAAATTAGATGCTTTTAATGGTCCTTTGGATTTATTATTGCATCTTATCCAAAAATTTGAAATCGATATTTACGATATCCCAATGAAATCACTCACAGAACAATATTTACACTATATACATACAATGAATCAACTAGAAATCAATGTAGCGAGTGACTATTTAGTAATGGCTTCTGAACTATTAATGATCAAAAGTAAAATGTTGCTACCTCAAAGTGATGAAACTGAAGATCTCGAAGAGGACCCGCGTGAAAATTTAGTAGGTCGTTTAATAGAATATCAAAATTACAAAGAATATACTGAAACATTAAACGACAAGAAAGAAGAACGCGCGCATTATTTTGCAAAACATCCGACTGATTTATCTCATTTAGAGCAAAATGAGACTTGGGACCCTAATAATACGATAGATTTAACGGAATTAATCATAGCGTACCAAAGAGTTAAAAACAGAATGGAACTTAATACACCAAAAGCTGTTAACATACATAAAGAAACTTTTACAATCCAACAAGCTACTTCTCAAGTGCAGGAACGTTTGCAACAGGAGAGCTCTTTTAAATTCTTTAGTTTGTTTAATTTTTCAGAACCTGTGGAAATGGTAGTCACGCATTTTTTAGCAATTTTAGAAATGTCTAAATCAGGTGTTATCAATATAGAACAACAAAAAAGTTTTGAAGATATTAATATTATAAGGGGCGTAAATTATGGCATTAATGCATAACGGCATCTTAGAAGCACTGCTATATACTGCAGGTGACGAAGGTATTGAAGAACGTCAATTACTTGAAATATTAGAGTACGATCAATCAACCTTGCACGAACTCATTTCAAACTACGAATCTCCCGGACTATTGATTCAAAAATTTGGTACTACATATGTGCTAACGACAAAAAAAGAAGCTTCCGAATATGTAGAAAAATTAGTTGAACAAAAAGCCAACATGAAAATATCACAAGCAGCTATGGAAGCATTATCTATTATCGCTTATAACCAACCAATTTCAAGAAGTGATATTGAAATGATTAGAGGTATCAATTCAGATGGTGCTGTGAAAACATTAATTGCTAAAGGGTTAGTGGAAGCTAAAGAAGAAGATGCTTCACGTAGCCACCAACTGTACACTACAAATTTATTTTTAAATGTATTTGGCATTGAAAATATCGATGATTTACCAACAACTGACGAAGAGGATGAAGAAATTGAAGCGTTCTTCAGCAATTTAGTCAATCAAAAAGGAGAAAATAATGAGTAACGAAATGGAAAGATTACAAAAACGTATCGCCAACAGTGGTTATACATCTAGACGTAAAGCAGAACTATTAATAGAAGAAGGAAAAGTAAAAGTAAACGGTGAAACTGTGACCGAATTAGGAACTAAAGTAAAAACTTCAGATACTGTAGAAGTTGAAGGTATTAAACTAGAACAAGAAGATAAACTATATATTTTATTCTATAAACCAGCGCAAGTCATTACGAGTGTTTCAGATGACAAAGGGCGAAAAGTAGTGACTGACTATTTTAAAGAACTTGATACAAGAATTTATCCTGTAGGTAGATTGGATTACGATACTTCAGGCTTATTGTTATTAACTAATGACGGCGATTTTACTAATTTAATGACTCACCCACGTTATAAAATCAAAAAGAAATATGTTGTAAAACTAAAAGGTTATTTAATGCGAGAAGAAGTAAAAGCATTAGAAAAAGGCGTTAAATTAGAAGACGGTGTAACGCAACCAGCTACCATTAAAATTAAAAACCAAGATAAAGAAAAATCTACTACACTTGTAGAAATTACTATAACAGAAGGTCGCAACAGACAAGTCCGTCGTATGTTCGAATATTTTGGGCATGAAGTTTCAAAATTACAAAGAATAGAATTTGGTCCTTTAAATTTAACAGGTTTAAATGCTGGTGAGGGCAGGGTATTAACACCGCATGAAGTAAAAACGTTACGTCATTTAGCGGAAAATGGTTAACATTAATAATTGCACTTGCTTGAAATTGAGAAAAATTTCACAAAGATTGAGTGTTTTAGTAAGGGATAGTTAAAGTGCTATGCTATACTTAATATAAATAGGAATTGCAAACATGTGTGGGAGGTATTAATATTGCCAAATCAAATTCTTGTGGTAGACGATGAAGATAGAATTAGAAGATTATTAAAATTGTATCTTGAAAGAGAATCTTTCGAGATAGATGAAGCCAGAGATGGTAAAGAAGCATATGATAAAGCAATGAATCATGATTATGCATGTATCTTGTTAGATTTAATGTTACCTGAAATGGATGGCATAAATGTCGCATCGCGCTTAAGAGAACATAAAGAAACGCCTATTATAATGTTAACCGCTAAAGGCGAAGAAACAAATAGAGTAGAAGGATTTGAAACAGGTGCAGATGATTATATCGTAAAACCATTTTCACCTCGTGAAGTCGTGTTACGTCTAAAAGCGTTATTAAGACGCACGCAAGTAGCAACGAGCGAACAGAGTGAGCCACATGCTAAAGATTTAATAGAATTTGATCATTTGATGATTGATAACGATGCGCATCGCGTATTAGCAGACGATAAGCAAGTCAATTTAACGCCTAAAGAATATGAGCTATTGATTTTCCTAGCTAAAACACCGAATAAGGTATTTGACCGAGAGCAATTATTAAAAGAAGTTTGGCATTATGAATTTTATGGTGATTTAAGAACGGTTGATACACACGTCAAAAGATTAAGAGAAAAACTTAATCGTGTGTCTGGCGATGCAGCACAAATGATTCAAACTGTATGGGGCGTTGGCTATAAGTTCGAGGTAAAATCAAATGATGAATCGGCTGAATAATGTAGTCATAAAACTGTGGTTAACTATAATCTTTATAGTAACGACAGTTTTAATTTTATTAAGTGCTGCATTGATTACTTTTATTCAATCCTATTTCACTCAAGATACAGAAAAATCACTGTTACAAGATGCGAAACAAGTCAGTCAATTAGTCAATGAGTCAAAAAATAAGGATACCGCTATTGAATACAGCCATAAGTTAATCGAAGGCCCAGTAGGGTTAATTATATTAACTGATAAACAAATGACTGAACCTAAACATAATAACGTTAAGCAACAAATGTTCCACGTAATTAAATCGGATGCTAATTACGATAAAGTCTTTGATAAAGGCCAAAAAAACTCTGAGCACGTTAATGTTAAAGTTAACGGAGAGCAACGCACTTATGTATTGATCGGTTATCCTACTAAACCAATTAATAATGCTGTTAAAAGTAAATATAGTGGCGTTTTCATTTATCAAAACTTAAAAAGTGTGGATGAAACAAACAATGTTATCACGGTAATTATATTAATCATCGCAGTTATCTTCTTGGCCATTACGACAGTATTTGCATTCTTTTTATCTTCAAGAATCACTAAACCTTTACGCCAGTTAAGATCTCAAGCTATTGAGGTTTCAAAAGGGCAATATAAACAAACAACTGCCATTACGTCTAAAGATGAGATCGGCGAATTATCACGCGCGTTTAATACGATGAGTTATGAAATCCAACGCCATGTAGATGCACTTTCTTCTTCTAAAAATATTAGAGATAGTTTAATAAATTCTATGGTAGAAGGTGTAATTGGATTTAATGATAAAAAAGAAGTTATTTTATCAAATGATATGGCTCAAAACATCATCCAATCTATGGATAAAGATTCATTGACTAAATTAGATGCTCAAAATGAATTAACATTCAAGAAAAAGATCACTCAGTTCGAAGAATATGAAATAAATACGCGTTATTTTGTTATTATTATGAGTTATATTAAACAAATTCAACCAGATGGTCGTAGTGGCATCGTTGCTATCATCCGTGACATGACTAACGAACACAATCTTGATCAATTGAAAAAAGACTTTATTGCAAACGTTTCGCACGAACTACGTACTCCAATTTCTCTACTACAAGGATATACTGAATCAATTGTAGACGGCATCGTTACTGAACCAGAAGAAATTAAAGATTCACTCTCAATCGTACTAGACGAAACTAAACGCCTAAATCGATTAGTTAACGAATTATTAAATGTAGCACGTATGGATGCAGAGGGACTTTCGGTGCATAAAGAACATCAACCTATAGATAACTTATTAAATAAAATGCAACAAAAATATAAACAACTAGCCACTGACCTACAACTCAATATGCATTTAAACCCTCGAACCGATGATCACGATTGGTATTATGATGCTGATAGAATAGAACAAGTATTAACCAATCTTATAGATAATGCAACACGTTATACTGATCCAGGCGACACCATTACTATCGATTATGGAGACGATGAATATACAGATATTTTATATATTCAAGATACAGGTACTGGCATTGCACCAGAACATTTAAAACAAGTATTTGATCGTTTTTATAAAGTTGACGCTTCTAGAAAACGAGGTAAGCAAGGTACTGGTTTAGGCCTCTTTATTTGTAAAATGATAATTGAGGGACATGGTGGTAGCATAGATGTAAAAAGTGAATTAGGAAAAGGTACTACATTTATCATAAAGCTACCTAAATAATTAAATATTAATTTAATTAAACCCATATTAACACTGTACGCGTTAATATGGGTTTATCATTAGTCATTTTCATGAAATGTAAATAAACATTTCATAATCACGATTATTAAAATAATATAATTAACAAGCTTTAATAGAAGGTAATATATTATAGTTAATTATAAACCAATAATGTGACATAAATAGTGTTTTCATGCTAATATAAATTTCAATCAATAATTTATTTTAAAAAAAGAAGACGAGGATATAGTGCTCAATTTTATCCTTTTATTCTATGTATATTGAATTGGGAGGAGAAAATTGAATATGCAAAATAATCAAAAGAAATTGATTACAATAAGCATGTTAAGTGCGGTAGCATTTATTTTAACTTTTTTAAAGTTTCCGATACCATTTTTACCACCTTACTTAACATTAGATGTAAGCGACGTTCCTGGGCTATTAGCAACATTTACGCTAGGTCCGATTGCTGGATTAATAGTTGAGTTTATAAAAAACTTACTAACATTTTTATTTAATATTGGAGACCCAATAGGGCCATTAGCAAACTTCTTTGCTGCTGCATCATTATTACTTGTTGCCTATGTTGTAACTAAAAATAAACAATCTAACAAGTCATTAATTATTGGACTAACGAGTGGTACTATCGTTATGACTATTGTTTTAAGTATTTTAAATTATTTTATACTTTTACCACTATATGGCATGATTATGAATTTAACTGACGTCGTTCACAATGTAAAAGTAATTGTTGTTTCAGGTATTATCCCATTCAATATTATTAAAGGGATAGTCGTGTCTTTAATATTTATTTTACTGTATAAAAGATTAAAAAATGTATTGAGTTAATAGGGAAGAAATATGAACCTGAGACATTATCGTGTCTTCAGGCTCTATTTATATATTAAGATTTTGCTGTGTATGCTTGCCTTGATTTAGGATAGTATGGCTCGAGCCTGTAGTCTCTCACTCATACGATTCCCCAAGGCGTCAGCACGATGCAAAATCGTTACAAAGCTAATCTTTTTTATATTGATAGTAGATGATTTTATGACTGAAAAGAAAATGCGCTTATATCAAGCTTTTTTCAAATCTAGTCATCCTTACTGGGGTGGGACTACAAAATCTTCTTATAAAATTAAGATTTTTGCCCCGCTCCCTTTTCGTACAAAAAAAGAGAACGCAATACATTACGTTCTCTCACTTAGTATATTAATTTAATGATATTATAATCATTTATTCAAATTTTAAAGGATCGCCATCAAATGATTCCTCTTCAATTTTAATTGAGTCTGTTGGACAACCGTCAAGTGCATCTTCCATATCCTCATATAACTCTTCAGGCACTTCAGCCGTTCCTTTGTTGTCGTCTAGTATAACGTAAGCTATACCTTCATCATCGTAGTCATATATATCAGGGGCAGCGGCACCACAAGCTCCACATGCTATACATGTATCCATATCAACTATTGTATATTTAGCCAATTTCTTCGCCTCCTTTGACAAAAATGCTACACTAATATCACAATTAATATTGTAGTCATCGAGTTTCTATTTTTCAAATGTTTTTGTTTACAAAATAACAAGGAGTTACCCATGTATAATATAATAAATTTTGTGCAAGCACAGGCCCACGACTATAAATCACAAAAAAGCATATATAATATTATCACAGGCAAAAAGTCACATCAAACCTTTTTTGACGCTGCCAGTCAAAATCTACTGTCATTATATCATAGCTTACCTAACTTAAAATATCCGTCATTTGAGCGATTTTCTAATAATGAAAGTGATTCAAATGAAGATGATGTACTCATTACACATCCAAGATATACATTTGACAGTTTAATCAATACCTTTAACGCTATTCAACTATTGACACAAACTGTTTCCAATTTAAACCATAAGCAAAATCATTTTATTCCAACTTCACAACATCAATTTGTGCAGCAACGTGTAAAAGAAGTTTTCACTTATATAAAAACGCATAATTTACATAATGACTTTAAAGAGGAGTTAACTCAATTATTTGCTACACTTTATCAACAACTGGGTCAAACATATTTACATTATTACCTACAAGGTTATGAAGAAAGTATGTATACAAGACAACAAGTAAGTTTGATTGAAAATATACCTCAAGATTATTTATTCGAGCTAGAATATATAGAATTAGTTTCTCTATTAAATTTAATAGAAGATAACAAAAATTTTAATTTACTAAGTAGACTCATTATATTACCGCCATTATTAAATAAAACACAATTAACTTTAAACGGCTTAACTCATGGGCATTCTATCGAGACCATCCAACAACAACAAAATGTTAAAATTAATACAATTGAAGATCATTTATTAGAACTTTTTATTAAAGGATATATCCATAAGTATTACTCATATTTTAGCGAAGATGATATTAAGCTATTTAGTTCATACTACGCAACGCATAGAAATGAACGTTTACGTTTATTTAAAGAACAATTTCCGAATTATAGTTATTTCCAAATTAAATTAATGATTGTAGGCATAGAAAGAGGTGATTTAGTTGTTACATGATGCACTAAAAAAATGGTTTGGCTTTGATAGTTTTAAAGACGGTCAAGAAGCAATCATTTCAAGTGTCTTGAATCATACGAATACTTTAGGCATCTTGCCTACAGGTAGTGGAAAGAGCCTGTGTTATCAACTGCCCACTTATATTAATCAAAAACCAACTTTAATCGTTTCACCATTAATTTCATTAATGGATGATCAGGTTATGCAAATGAAAATAAATGGCGAAACATCAGTAAGTTGTGTTCATTCAGGTATGGACGAGCAAGAAAGACAGTTTAATTTATCAAAAATTAAATCTAGTCGCTTTATCTTTTTAAGCCCCGAATTTTTATTACAACCCTTTAATACTAAATTATTAAATCAACTAGATTTAGGGTTAATCGTATTAGATGAAGCACATTGTCTATCAGAATGGGGCTATGATTTCAGACCTCATTATGCGTTAATCGGCAAAATTACCCGTCAATTTCCTCAAGCTACAATCTTAGCTTTAACAGCAACCGCGCAACCATATTTACTTAATGATTTAAATCATATGTTGAATACACAATTTACAGAAATTAAAACAACGATGAATCGGGACAATATTTCACTATCACATCTAAACTTTGACAACGAAGAAGGTAAGTTAGTTTGGCTTTTAGACTTTATCCAACATTCTGGGCCAACCATCATCTATGTCTCTTCTAAAAAAATCTGTTTAACTTTAGCTCAAGCAATTTACAAAGAAGGTTATTTAACAGGCATTTATCATGGTGATTTAACTTATCAAGAAAGACACACTGTGCAACATCAGTTTATAAATAATGAAATCCCGATTATTGTTGCAACAAGTGCATTTGGTATGGGCATTAATAAAAAAGATATTAGAACTATTATTCATTTTCATTTACCTACTAGCCCTTCAAGTTATATGCAAGAGATAGGAAGAGCAGGGCGCGATGGGGAAATTAGCCAAGCGATAAGTTTATATCAACCTGATGATGGTTATCTATTAGACACGCTACTTTTCACCGATAGTATAACGGAAGATGATATAACTTTATTTGAATTAGGTGACTTAATTGATCCAATAAAACTTAATATGCTGACTATACTTAATGATTATTATTCTATAAATGCGTTAACTACAATTTTTAATAAAGCATATCAAAGGAAACAAATCGCCTATAAAAAAATGATTGGTTATAAAATGCTAAATTCATGTAGACGTCAATTTTTACTTAATTATTTTGGCGAAAATGATTTTACAAAACCTTTGAATTGTTGTGATAACGACTCAGATTTAAAAAATTTAGCAATATATAATAGAAAAAAAGTAAAACGTAAAATGAATTATAATGAAAAGTTACAGAATTTATTTAATTAATGCACAATTACTTTACTTCACTTTTTAAAACAAGCTATAATACAATCTATAAAAGGATATTTTTGTATTTTTATTTATTTCGCATACATATTTATCATTGAGTAGGGTATAACTTTGTATAAAAATTAACAGGAAGGATGATGATTTTGTCTAATAATAATTTTAAAGACGATTTCGAAAAAAATCGTCAATCAATTGATCCAACTGATCACAATGACAAATCAGACGAATCGATTGATCAAGACTCAGAACAACATGTTGATAATGCAAGCGAAAAAGCAGATGAACAATTTCCTCCAAGAAACGCACAACGCAGACAACGCAGCAGAAATACTGCTACTAATCAGTCAGAAAATGAGCAAGATACGCCACACGATGAAAAACATCATGAGCACGAAACAAGTAAGCATGAACAACGTGGAGATGAGGATAACAATCATCACGATGAAGATTCACATAGCAATGCCGAAAAAGGGGTTGCAGGCGGCGTATTAGGTGGTTCTGCCGAGGAATCTACTAAGGATGCGAAACCTTCAAAGCATGATAATGAACAGGATACGCATACAGCACAATCATCTGAAGATGGTACTGATAATTCAAACTCACAAGACGAAGAACATTCTGAAGATAAACACGCTAATAAAGGCAAAAAAGGTGCTGCCGTTGCTGGAGGAGCTGCTGCTACTGGCGCAGGCGCTTATGCTGCTAAGAAACATCATGATAATAAAGAAAATCATCATTCAAATAAAGAAGATGACACAGATAGTAAAGATAACAAAGATAATGATAAAAAAGATGCAGATGAACATTCTAGTAAATCTAAAAAAGCTGGCTTAGGTGCTGCCACAGCAGGTACTGGTGCAGCTGCCGCTGGAGGAGCCGCTGCTGCAAAAGGTAGTGGTTCTGGTGCAAATAATGGTGGCACAGGAAATAGTGGTGGCAATGGCGACGACAACAACGATAATAACGGCAAGAAAAAAGGTTTCTTAGCTAAATTGTTACCAATTTTAGCTGCATTATTAATATTAGCTGCTATCGCTATATTTGCTGGTATGGCGTTAACTGGTGGTAACCATGGCAGCGATAAATCTGACGATAATAAAACTGCGCAGAAATCAGATAAAGATTCTAATAAAGATAAAAAATCTGATAGCGATAAAGATAAAAAGTCAGATAGTGACAAAGACAAAAATGCTAGTGATGATAAAGCAAATAAAGATAATGACAACAGCGATAGTAACAGTAACGATAAATCTGATAGTGACAATGGCTCATCATCTGATAATCAATCTACTGATGATAACAACTCAAATTCAGATAGCAACAGCCAAGATCAACAGAATAGTCAAGACCAACAAGGTGATCAATCTCAACAAGATCAAAACCAAGGTCAACAAAATGGTCAATCTCAACAAAATTCTAATTCAAGCCAAAATGATTCAAGTCAAAATGATTCAAGCAATAGCAGTTCACAAAGTAATAGTCAAGGCCAACGTACACATACAGTAGAAGGTCAAAACTTATACAGAATTGCAATTCAATATTACGGTGAAGGTACACCAGAAAACGTTGAAAAAATTAGAAAAGCGAACAACATTCAAGGTAATGACATTCATAATGGACAACGCCTTGTAATTCCACAATAAAAACTAACTTATTTTAGAGGTCAATCATTTTTACAATGATTGACCTTTTTTATTTAATATCGAAACATAAAATACTAAAAATATAATTTTCAATCTGTTTAACGAGAATTTATAAATTTTCAATATCTAATGTTTGGAATTCATCACATAATTGGTATAATATATTGGTGATTAAAGGAGGCATAAACATATGCAAACGGTAGAAAGCATCATCATTGGGGGCGGACCATGTGGTCTAAGTGCTGCCATAGAACAAAAGAAAAAAGGTATTGAAACGTTAGTTATTGAAAAAGGAAATGTGGTTGACGCTATTTATAATTATCCCACACATCAAACTTTCTTTTCATCGAGCGACAAATTAAGTATCGGAGATATTCCGTTTATCGTTGAAGAAAGCAAACCTCGTAGAAATCAAGCGTTGGTATATTATAGAGAAGTCGTAAAACATCACCAATTAAATATAAATGCCTTTGAAGAAGTGCTAACAGTAAAGAAAATTGATAATCGTTTTACAATTACTACTACAAAAGATGTTTACGAATGTAGATTTTTAACAGTTGCGACAGGTTATTATGGCCAACACAATCAATTAGAAGTTGAAGGTGCCGAATTACCTAAAGTAAAACACTATTTTAAAGAGGCACATCCATACTTTAATCAAAATGTAGTCATTATAGGCGGTAAAAACTCAGCTGTCGATGCTGCACTAGAATTAGAAAAAGCTGGTGCACATGTAACTGTTATTTACCGTGGTAATGCATATCCTAAAGCAATAAAACCATGGATTTTACCAAACTTTGAATCTTTAGTACGAAACGAAAAAATAGATATGCTATTTGATACAGATATCGTTAAAATAACTGAAGATACAGTTATATATGAGCAAAATGGCCAAACATATGAAATACCAAACGACTATGTATTCGCAATGATTGGTTATCATCCAGACTATGATTTCTTACAATCAATTGGAATAGATATTAATACGAATGAATATGGTACTGCGCCTGTTTATAATAAAGAAACGTATGAAACTAATGTAGAAAATTGCTTTATCGCAGGCGTCATCGCAGCAGGTAACGATGCTAATACTATATTTATTGAAAATGGAAAATATCACGGTGGTATTATTACGCAAAGCATTCTTTCTAAAAAACAAACACCACTTGAATCATAAATAAAGAGATTGTGTCTTATTGAGACACAATCTCTTTTTATAATTGGGATTCAAAATATGTTTTTAACTGTTGAGACGATAAACTATTACTTAAACCAACTAATAATTTCAAACGTGCTTTAGGGCCATTTAATCCATTAGAAAAGATAACGCCTTTATCCGCCAACGTTACGCCTCCACCTTCATACGCATAAATAGGGCCTACGATACCATTAAAGGATCTAGATACTAGTATAATAGGTATATTTTTATTTAAACATGCTTGTAACCCTTCCAGACAAGTAGGGGGTAAATTACCTTGTCCCAATGCTTCTATAATAATGCCATCTACTTTATTTTGACTATGAAAATTTAACACATCGCTATTCATACCCATATAAGCTTTTACTAGCGGAATATTTAATTCGTGATTAATGTTAGCCAATACTTTTTTAGCGAAAGGTCTATGGTGAAATTGCACACTATTTTTAGTAATAACACCTAACGGGCCGTGATTGGGACTTTGGAAAGTATTTGTATTAGATGTATGTGTTTTAGTGACGTTACGTGCAGTATGTATTTCGTCATTAAAAACAACCATTACACCCATGTTTTCTGCTGCATTCGTAGTCGCTACTCTAATAGCAGCAATAAAATTATATAATCCGTCAGAACCTATTTCATTAGAAGAACGCATCGCACCTGTAATTACAATTGGTTTAGAAACTTTTAAAGTTAAATCAAGTAAATATGCTGTTTCTTCAAGCGTATCAGTACCATGAGTAATAACATAGCCATCATATAATTGCTCTTCTTCTGCATTGTCGATAACTTGTTTTAGATGTTGAACATCACTAATTTGCATATGTGGAGAAGGAATATTAATAGGTGTTATTTCTGTAACTTCAGCATATTGGTCAATTATTTTTGCATGTTTCGTAATTGGGTTTTCGTCGTTTGTTATTACCTTATTTGATTCATCTTGAGACATACTAATTGTCCCGCCCGTATGAATAACGAGAAGTTTTTTCATGTATACTTTCCTCCTAGTTTTAAAATACATATTTATGATAAAATATTATTCATAAAACAACAAGGAAGGGTTTCTTACAATGAAATTAATAAATATCGCTTTAGATGGTCCAGCTGCAGCAGGTAAAAGTACAATTGCTAAATTAGTTGCCGCAAAATTATCCATGATATATGTCGATACGGGCGCTATGTATCGAGCAATTACTTACAAATATTTACAAAATAATAAAGATGATGATTTTACTAACTTAATTAATAACACTACATTATCTTTAACTTATGATGCTGAAAAAGGACAACGTATCATTTTAGATGATCAAGATGTAACGGACTATCTAAGAGAAAATGATGTGACAAATCATGTATCTTATGTAGCTTCTAAAGAACAAGTACGTTCATTTGCAGTTGAAAAACAACAAGAATTAGCAAGTAAAAAAGGTATCGTCATGGATGGTCGCGACATTGGTACCGTAGTATTACCAAACGCAGATTTAAAGGTTTATATGATTGCATCTGTTGAAGAACGTGCAGAACGTAGACAAAAAGATAACGAATTAAGAGGTATTGAATCTAATATCGAACAACTTAAAGAAGAAATAGAAACACGCGATAATTATGATATGAATCGTGAAATTTCACCTTTAACAAAGGCACAAGATGCCGTTGAGCTTGATACAACAGGTAAATCAATTGAAGCTGTAACTAATGAAATTTTAGCTATGGTTGAGCAAATCAATTAATCCAAACAACCCGAGTTATTATAACTATTTAAAAATATTCACTGTTACGTTTAGTCATACTTTGATGTAGGGTATAACATAACTATCTATCAAATAA
Source organism: Staphylococcus kloosii (assembly GCF_032139365.1). Lineage (GTDB taxonomy): Bacteria > Bacillota > Bacilli > Staphylococcales > Staphylococcaceae > Staphylococcus > Staphylococcus kloosii_A. The sequence goes on along the minus strand of NZ_JAVTDB010000091.1, from coordinate 55,812 downwards.
ATACAATTGCGGTGGTTAAAATTTATTACGATTCAGTTGAAATTTTGTTAATTGAGATATTTAACCATTTTAAATTTTAACTATTTAAAATACCGTTCAAATTAAAGCGGTATTCCTTGACAATTTAGTGACTTTGTAAGATGTTATAATTATGTAGTGTAATAAGGAGGCAGACAAGATGACGGAAGAATTCAATGAATCAATGATTAATGACATTAAAGAAGGTGACAAAGTTACCGGCGAAGTACGTTCTATTGAAGACAAGCAAGTCATTGTAGACGTTAATGGTGGTAAGTTCAGTGGTATCATTCCAATCAGTCAATTATCTACACATCATATAGATAGCCCAAATGACGCTGTAAAAGTTGGCGATGAAATTGGTGCTTATGTGACTAAGATAGAATTAGACGAGGAAAATGAAACTGGTACTTACATTTTATCTAAACGCCAACTTGAAACAGAGAAATCTTACGAATTTTTACAACAACAATTAGACAACAATGAAACTATTGAGGCCAAAGTAACTGAGGTAGTCAAAGGTGGACTCGTCGTTGATGTTGGTCAACGTGGCTTTGTTCCAGCTTCATTAATTTCTACTGATTTCATTGAAGATTTCTCTGATTTTGAAGGACAAGTATTAAAACTTAAAGTTGAAGAACTTGATCCTGAAAATAATCGTGTCATTCTTAGTCGTAAAGCTGTAGAAGAAGTGGCAAATGCTCAGAAGAAAGACGAGTTATTACAATCACTTAATGAAGGTGATGTCATTGAAGGTAAGGTTGCTCGTTTAACTAATTTTGGTGCATTTATTGATATCGGCGGTGTAGATGGACTTGTTCACGTGTCCGAATTAGCTCACGAACATGTTAAATCACCCGAAGACGTTGTGGCTATTGGTGATACAGTTAAAGTTAAAGTTAAATCAGTAGATAAAGATAGTGAAAGGATCTCATTATCAATTAAAGATACTTTACCAAGTCCATTTGAATCTATTCAAGGTCAATTCAATGAAGGTGACGTTATCGAAGGTAAAGTTGCTCGTTTAGCTAACTTTGGTGCCTTCGTTGAAATTAAACCAGGTGTACAAGGCTTAGTACACATTTCTGAAATAAGCCATAAACATATTGGAAGTCCAGGTGAAGTATTAACACCCGGTGACGATGTAAGTGTCAAAATTCTTGGTATCGATGTAGAAAACGAACGTATTTCACTTTCTATCAAAGCTACGCTACCTAATGAAGATGTAGCTGAAAGTGATGATGCAACAACAAAAGCTTATCTCAGTTCAAACGATGAAGATGAAGACAACCCTACTTTAGGAGACGTTTTCGGAGATAAACTAAAAGATTTTAAATTTTAATTATAACTATATTTAATCTTGCCTTATTTATTAAGGCAAGATTTTTATTTATGCCAAATCTTTTACGTAATTTATAACAGCTATCAAAATATCTTTTTCTTTATGTTTGCCATATGATAAAATTATAGAGATTCAAAATAGAGAGGAAGTTAGTTTATGACTAAACCTATAGTTGCAATTGTAGGCAGGCCAAATGTTGGTAAATCTACAATTTTTAATAGAGTAGTAGGTGAACGTGTTTCCATCGTAGAAGATACGCCTGGCGTAACTAGAGACCGTATATATTCTACTGGTGAATGGTTAACACATGAATTTAATATTATTGATACAGGCGGTATCGAAATAAGTGATGCACCTTTCCAAACACAAATAAGAGCACAAGCTGAAATTGCTATTGACGAAGCCGACGTCATTGTGTTTATGGTTAATATTAGAGAAGGATTAACACAAAGTGATGAGATGGTCGCTCAATTATTATACAAATCCAAAAAACCAGTTGTTTTAGCGGTAAATAAAGTAGATAACCCTGAAATGCGCAATGAAATCTATGACTTTTATGCTCTAGGATTTGGTGAACCTTATCCAATTTCAGGTTCTCACGGACTAGGCTTAGGTGATTTATTAGATGCCGTTGTCGAACATTTCAAAGAGGAAGAAGAAGATCCATACGATGATGAAACAATTAGATTATCAATCATTGGCAGACCAAATGTAGGTAAATCAAGCTTAGTTAACGCAATATTAGGTGAAGATAGAGTGATTGTATCAAATGTCGCAGGAACAACGCGTGATGCAGTAGATACAGAATATTCTTTTGATGATCAAGATTATGTATTAATCGATACAGCTGGTATGCGTAAAAAAGGGAAAGTATATGAATCTACTGAAAAATATTCAGTATTAAGAGCACTTAAAGCGATAGAACGTTCCAATGTAGTTTTAGTCGTTATCGATGCTGAACAAGGTATCATTGAGCAAGATAAGCGTGTAGCTGGTTATGCTCATGAAGAAGGGAAAGCAATCGTAATCGTAGTAAATAAATGGGATACTGTAGAAAAAGAAACCAATACAATGAAAAAATTCAAAGACAAAGTGCGACGTGAATTCCAATTTTTAGATTATGCTGAAATTGCATTCGTTTCTGCTACAGAACGTCAGCGTTTAACGACACTATTCCCGTATATTAAACAGGCTAGTGAAAATCACAAAAAGCGCGTCCAAAGCTCTACTTTAAATGAGGTTATTACGGATGCCATTTCAATGAATCCAACGCCTACAGATAAAGGGCGCAGACTTAATGTCTTTTATGCTACCCAAGTAGCAATCGAACCACCAACGTTCATTGTTTTCGTTAATGATGTAGAACTTATGCACTTTTCTTATAAACGCTATTTAGAAAATCAAATCCGTGATGCATTCGGATTTGAAGGTACACCAGTGCATATCGTGGCTAGAAAGAGAAATTAAAACACGGAGGGGAAATCGATGACTAATATTACTGTATTTGGTACTGGAAGCTTTGGTACAGCTTTAGCAAATGTACTTGCTGAAAATGGCCATGAAGTTTTAATGTGGGGTAAAAATGAAGGTACCATCAACGAAATAAACACAAGTCATAGCAACACAAAATACTTAAAAAGTGCTCAGCTGAGCACTAAAATTATAGCTACAAACAAGCTACAAGAAGCGGTAGAGCATGCCGATATTTATTTAATCGCACTACCGACTAAAGCTATTCGCGCAGTCGTTTCAGAAATCGATCAATTTTTAGCAACGTCAAAAGTATTTATTCACGTAGCTAAAGGTATCGAAAACGGTACATTTAAACGTGTATCTGAAATGATTGAAGATTCACTAACATCTTCACACAATGGCGGCATTGGCATCTTATCTGGTCCGAGTCATGCTGAGGAAGTGGTAATTAAACAACCAACAACAGTTGCAGCATCATCTAAAAACATAGAAATAAGTAACTTAATACAAGACTTATTTATGAATGATTATTTACGCGTCTATACGAATAATGATTTAATCGGTGTTGAACTAGGTGGCGCATTAAAAAATATCATCGCTGTGGCTAGTGGTGTTATAGCAGGTATGGGCTTTGGTGATAACGCTAAAGCAGCATTGATGACTAGAGGATTAGCAGAAATTAGTAGATTAGGTGAGACATTAGGTGCTGATCCAATGACTTTCCTTGGTTTAGGCGGCATTGGTGATTTAATTGTAACTTGTACTTCTACACATTCTAGAAACTTCACATTAGGCTATAAATTAGGTGAAGGAAAATCTGTAGATGAGGCTTTAAACGAAATGAATATGGTTGTGGAAGGTATTTATACGACTGAATCTGTTTACCATTTAGCTGAAAAACATCAAGTAGATATGCCGATTACCGCTACTTTATATGGAGTTTTATTTGAAAACAAACCTGTAAGTGAAAGCGTTAAATACTTGATGGGACGCGAAAAGAAAGCAGAATAACAGTGTAAATTTACAATATAGTATCTAATTTCTCTAAATTGTGATAAAAAACCTATAATTACAACGTTTTTTGCATATAAATCATTGCAGTGTCAATAATCGTTGTGTTAAAGTCATAGCATAATGATATTAAATTATCATTATTAACCCTAGGGGAGGTGAATTTGTAATGAATAAAACAGATTTAATCAACTCAGTTGCTGATCAAGCTGATTTAACAAAAAAACAAGCAGGTTTAGCTGTTGACGCAGTATTCGAATCTATTCAAGCTTCACTTGCTAAAAGTGAAAAAGTTCAATTAATCGGATTCGGTAACTTTGAGGTACGTGAGCGTGCTGCACGTAAAGGACGTAACCCTCAAACTGGTAAAGAAATTGAAATCCCTGCAAGTAAAGTTCCAGCATTCAAAGCTGGTAAAGCACTTAAAGATGCAGTTAAATAATTCTTTACTTATTAAAAGCCCTTTTTAAAAGGGCTTTTCTTTTTGCCTTCATTCTAAAGATTACTTATTAAAATAAAGCTAAACGCTTTCATTCACTAATTAGTCAAATACTTTAATACATACATATATAATGAACTGTGTTGTTAATGTTATAATTTATATCTATGGAAAACATAATTTTATTGTAAACTTTCATTATTTCTTGTTAACTCAATCATCCTGCATTTTATTTTTTTACATATAATGTTAATATGAATATTGATTACAACGTGAGGTGTGAAGATGGAAACGACATATAGAATATTAGAAAATCAAATTACGCAACGGTTGGCTGGTATAAATAATTACGAACCAATACATATTAACCATACCTTAAGTCATTATTTAGATTCGTACCAATTGCCAATGAAAGCTAAACTAGCTTGCCTCACAATTGACACGGCTATGCGCCACTTAGATACAACTTCAGCAAATAATTTATCGAGACACTCTATTTTAATTGGCGATTTATTGAGTGCTCATTTTTATACGTTATTAGCGGAATTAAATGAACCTACATATCAAGACAAAATAAGTAAAGCAATTGTTACAGTAAATGAATTAAAATCTTCTATACAACATCAACAATTGAGCGTGGAGGAATTAGTTAATGCCATTGTGAAGATTGAAACAATTTTCCCACATATTACTGCAGATTACTTTTCTGTTAAAGTATCTTTGACAGATTTAATTAAACAACTTATTCCATCAATCGCTGAGAATCCCCCGATTTATTTAAGTAACTTTTCTCACGCTAGCTTAATTGAACTGCAAAATGAAATTGAAGCTTATTATATATAAAAGAGGTAATTAACATGACTGAAAATAAAGCTAAAAAAGAACAGGTACACACAGTATTTCAAAACATATCAAATAAATATGATCGTTTAAACAATATTATTAGCTTCGAACAACATATCATTTGGAGAAAACATACCATGAAAGAAATGAATGTTAAACTAGGAAGCAAAGCATTAGATGTATGTTGTGGCACTGCAGATTGGACTATCGCATTAAGTAAAGCTGTGGGCAACAATGGGCATGTTACTGGCGTAGATTTTAGTGAAAACATGTTAGCCGTCGGTGAAGAAAAAATTAAAGGCTACAATAATATTAAATTAGTTCATGGTGACGCAATGAATCTACCATTTGAGGATAATACTTTCGATTATGTAACAATTGGTTTTGGTTTACGTAACGTACCAGATTACCTAGCTACTTTAAAAGAATTAAACAGAGTATTAAAACCAGGTGGCATGGTTGTGTGTTTAGAAACAAGCCAACCTACAATGCCTGTATTTAAACAGTTTTATAAAATGTACTTTAAATTTGTAATGCCTATTTTCGGTAAAATATTTGCCAAATCCAAGGATGAATATGAATGGTTACAACAATCAACATTTAATTTCCCTGATAAAGAAAAATTAAGACGCTTGTTCAATCAAGCTGGTTTTAGCAATTTAAAAGTTCGTAGCTATACAGGTGGCGTTGCTGCAATGCACCTTGGCTATAAATAAATCGAAACAACCAAAGGTGATTAACGTGGCAAAGTTAAACATGAACAACGAAATCAAGAAAATTGAAAAGTACTTACAACAAGCAATAAAAAGTAATGATAAAGTTTTAGAAGAAGCTGCTTTTCACTTACTATCATCAGGGGGCAAACGCGTTAGACCTGCTTTTGTTATTCTAAGTAGCCAATTTGGTAAAGGAAATGAAAGTTATACGAATCGTGTAGCGGTCGCCTTAGAACTTATTCATATGGCCACACTAGTACATGATGATGTCATTGATAAAAGTGATACGCGCAGAGGGCGTTTAACCATTTCTAAAAAATGGGATCAACAAACGGCAATACTAACAGGAAATTTTTTACTTGCTCTAGCTTTGGAACATATTTCATACATTCCTGATCAACGTGTCCATAGTGTTATTTCAAATGCGATTATCGATGTATGTAAAGGAGAGTTATTCCAATTCCAAGATCAATTTAATAGCCAACAATCCATTACAAATTATTTACGACGCATAAATAGAAAAACAGCACTCCTTATACAGTTATCTACTGAAGTAGGTGCAATCTCATCAGGTGCAGATGAACAAACTGTTCATCGTTTAAAATTTATTGGTCATTATATTGGCATGAGTTTCCAAATCGTTGATGATATTCTAGATTTTACTAGTACAGAGAAAAAGTTAGGCAAGCCAGTAGGTAGTGACTTAATGAACGGTCACATTACTTTACCAGTATTATTAGAAATTAGAAAAAACCCTGAATTCAAGCAATATATTGCGGCTTTAACACCAAACAGCTCCAAAGAAGATTTTAAATACTGCATCGATGTTATTAGAAATTCTGATAGTATTAACGAAGCTCAAGCCGTTAGCGATAAATATTTAAACAAAGCAGTAACACTTATCAATTCGCTTAATAATAAAGAAGCCCAAACGCTGTTTAACAAATTAATTCAAAAAATGAGTAAAAGAAATGTGTAACATTTATGAAAAGCATTGAAAGCGCTTTTACATACTGTTATCATAATATTGTGTTGTTAGATATGACATACTATTTGAATATTTTTAACACAATATATTGATACATAAACACAGGGGGATTTACTCACAATGGAAAGAACATTTTTAATGATTAAACCTGACGCAGTTCAACGTAACTTAATCGGAGAAATTATTACTCGTATAGAACGCAAAGGACTAAAACTTGTCGGCGGTAAATTAATGATGGTTGATACATCTTTAGCAGAAACACATTATGCTGAACATGTAGATAAACCATTTTACAACAACTTAGTATCATTTATTACTTCTGCTCCAGTATTTGCAATGGTAGTCGAAGGGGAAGACGCTATCCACGTAGCACGTCATATTATCGGCGCAACAAATCCTTCAGAAGCCACACCAGGTACGATTAGAGGCGACTTAGGTTTAACAGTTGGCAGAAATATTATTCACGGCTCTGATTCCGTAGAAGCCGCGACTAAAGAAATCAATTTATGGTTTAATACTGACGAATTAAGTGATTACGAACAGCCACGTAATCCTTGGTTATATGAATAATAATTTTACTAATTAACTTATTTTAATATATCAGGATGACTTCGAAATGATATTTGTGTAGAAGTCATCCTTTTTATGTTTTAATAAAACGAGCGATTCATTGAGTAAAAGTTAATAATAAAATACTTTTAATTTTACTCATACACTTTAATCATGTTTTACTTAAGTTATAATAGTTAGAATATTTTCACATTATATAAAGTTTTGAAGTCACGATAAAATTGCTTAGCCATACATGAATGTCGAATGCAAATTGACTATGATTGAAACAAAACTTATCAAATCGTAAAAATACTATTAATATGACTATATTAATGTGATAAGATATAGAACATATTATAATTTAAAGCACTAAAGAACGGAGAGATTATTAATGAGATATTTAACATCGGGCGAATCACATGGACCACAATTAACAGTTATAATTGAAGGAGTACCAGCAAATTTAGAAATCAATGTTGAAGATATAAATGAACAAATGTTCAAACGACAAGGTGGTTATGGCCGCGGTCGCCGTATGCAAATCGAAAAGGATACTGTAGACATTGTATCTGGCGTACGTAATGGTTATACATTGGGGAGTCCAATTACTTTAGTCGTAAAAAATGATGATTTTACGCATTGGCGAAATATAATGGGCGCTGATCCAATTAGTGACGAACATCGAGAAAATATGAAACGTGTCATTACTAAACCAAGACCAGGACATGCAGATTTAATCGGTGGTATGAAATATAATCATCGCGATTTACGAAACGTATTAGAACGTTCTTCTGCACGTGAAACTGCTGCTCGTGTTGCAGTAGGTGCAGTTTCAAAAATACTTTTAAAACAATTAGATATCGAATTTTATAGTCGTGTAGTAGAAATTGGCGGCGTTAAAGATCAAGGTCTGTATGATTTAGAAACAATTAAAAATGGTGTAGATAAAAATGATGTACGTGTAATTGATGAAAGTATTGCTCAAACTATGCGTGACAAAATCGATGAAGCGAAAAAAGCAGGCGATACTTTAGGTGGCGTAGTACAAGTTGTTGTTGAAGGCTTACCTGTAGGTATTGGCAGTTATGTACATTATGACCGTAAATTAGATGGCAGAATCGCACAAGGCGTTGTCAGTATCAATGCATTTAAAGGTGTAAGTTTTGGTGAAGGCTTTAACGCTGCAGAAAAACCAGGAAGTCAAATCCAAGACGAGATTTTATATGATGAAACTAATGGCTATTACAGAGGTTCAAACCATTTAGGTGGATTTGAAGGTGGAATGTCAAACGGCATGCCAATTATCGTAAACGGTGTAATGAAACCTATCCCAACACTTTACAAACCTTTAAACTCAGTTGATATAAACACTAAAGAATCATTTAAAGCTTCTATAGAACGTTCGGATAGTTCAGCCGTGCCAGCTGCAAGTGTAGTAGTTGAAAATGTAGTAGCATTTGAAATTGCAAAAGCATTATTAGAAGAATTCCAATCAAATCATATTGAACAATTACAAGCACAAATTAAAGAACGCCGTTTACTTAATATTGAATACTAAGATTAATTATTTAATTTAAATCATGAATAGGTGAGTATATGAAACTAGAAACTACGTATCAATCAAATAATTATCCGATTATCGTAGCGCGAAATGCATTAAAACAACTACATCAATATCTTGATTCATATAAAGATGTAGTATTAGTAGTAGATGCAGAAGTGAATCAATTATGGGAAGATGTATTAAGTTTTATAACAACAGATTATGATGCACATAAAATTGTAATACCATCAGGTGAAAGTACGAAGACATTAGCATTTTATGAAGAAACAATCGAATCTCTTTTAAGCAAACATTTAACAAGAAATACATGTCTAATCGCTGTTGGTGGGGGTGCTACTGGTGATTTCACTGGCTTTTTAGCTGCAACATTATTACGTGGCGTAGATTTTATTCAAGTACCTACGACTATTTTGGCACATGATTCAAGTGTAGGAGGTAAAGTAGGTATTAATTCACAGCACGGTAAAAATTTAATCGGTGCATTTTACCGCCCTAAAGCCGTTATTTATGATTTGAACTTTTTAGATAGTTTGCCATATAGCGAAGTTATAAGTGGTTATGCTGAAATATACAAACATGCATTATTAAATGATAAGGATGCTGTGTCCGCTTTAGAAACGCAATATAATAATAGCGACAGTTTACACCAACTTACAGATATTGACTATTATATTTATAAAGGTATTGAAACAAAATTAAATATTATTATTCAAGATGAAAAAGAAAGTAACGTGCGTAAATTTTTAAATCTTGGTCATACTTTTGGACATGCTGTAGAGTACAATCATAAAATTCCGCATGGTCACGCGATTATGATAGGTTTAATTTATCAATTTATCGTCTCAAATAAACAACTAAATACTAGTTTTGATATTCAACATTTTATTAATTATCTAAATGCGCTTGATTACCCATTAGATCTTATTAAAACATTCAATTTTGATATTTTATATGATTTGATGCTTAGTGATAAAAAGAATGACTTTGAAGGCGTACAAATGGTATTACTAGAAGATTTTGGTAAACCTATAGTACAACACGTTAATAAACAAGTACATAAACAAGCTTTTGAAACTTTACAATCATATTTTAAGTAGGTGACTATATTGAGCAACAGTGAAACAATAAACATAAATGGCCCTTTAGTGGGCGAAATTGAAGTACCTGGAGACAAATCCATGACACATAGAGGTATTATATTAGGGTCGTTGGCAAAGGGTAAAACAACGATATATAAACCTCTTTTAGGTGAAGATTGTTTACGTACTGTAGAAATTTTCAAACGTCTGGGTGTAGATATTACAGTGAACGATGATAAAATCTCTATAGATTCTCCAGGATACGAACACTTCAATACACCTCACCAAGTACTGTATACAGGTAATTCAGGTACTACAACACGCTTAGTCGCAGGATTACTTTGTGGTCTTGGTATTGAATCTGTATTATCTGGTGATGCATCCATAGGTAAAAGACCTATGGATAGAATTATGAAACCTTTAACATCAATGGGTGCTCACATTTCAGGTATTGATGATAACTACACGCCATTAATTATTAAACCAGCTAAAATATATGGCATAAATTACCAAATGGAAGTGGCTAGTGCGCAAGTTAAAAGTGCTATTCTTTTTGCCAGTTTATTTTCACAAGAAATTACGACTATTGAAGAAATAGATATAACGCGTAACCATACGGAAACGATGTTTAAACATTTCAATATACCTATAGAAGTGAATGGCAATAAACTTCATACACAACCTAATGCTATCAGTCATATTAAACCCGCTGATTTTACTGTACCTGGTGATATTTCTTCTGCCGCATATTTTATTGTAGCAGGTTTAATTACGCCCGGAAGTGATGTTACAATTCATAATGTTGGCATTAACCCTACACGTTCAGGTATTATAGATATCGTTGAAAAAATGGAAGGGAACATTGAGTTATTTAATGTCACTGAAGGGCCAGAACCTACTGCATCAGTTCGAGTTCGCTACACATCGAATTTAAAAGGCATTCATATTGAAGGTGACTTAGTACCTAGGGCGATTGATGAAATGCCTATCATCGCTCTATTATGTACTCAAGCAGCAAACAGTAGCGTTATAAAAGATGCCGAAGAATTAAAAGTTAAAGAGACAAATCGTATTGATACTACAGCAAATATGTTGAATTTATTAGGATTTACATTACAACCAACAAATGATGGTTTAATCATACATCCTTCTAAATTAGAGCAAACGGCTACTGTCGATAGTTTTACTGACCATCGTATTGGTATGATGCTAGCAATCGCTTCTCTATTAACAACTGAGTCACTTACGATTGAACAATTTAATGCAGTTAATGTTTCGTTCCCAGGATTCTTATCAACATTAAAACAATTAGAAAACGAGGGATAATCTATATGCAAGATATCTACAAACTTATAGACGATATCAATGTACAAAAATTGGATAATTTAGATACTCGTGTTAATGATGCATTAAGTTCTACAAATGATGATGCTTTATTTATTTTAGGTGAGACTTTATTTAATTTTGGTTTAACACCACAAGCTATTGAGGTATTTAGAACGCTTTATAGTAAATATCCAGATGAAAGTGAATTATTAATTTATTTAATCGATGGTCTGATAGCGGAAGACCAAACTGATGAAGCTTTAGAATATTTAACAGAAGTTGAAGTATCACCAGAAAAATTAATGCTTGAAGCCGATTTATATCAACAACTTAACATGTTAGAAGTAGCAATAGATAAATTAACTGAAGCACGTGAATTACAACCTAACGATCCAATTATTCATTTCGCATTGGCAGAAATATTATATTATGATGGCCAATACTTAAGAGCTACCTCAGAATATGAGACAGTACTTGAAACAGGTGAATATGAAATTAATGGCGTAAATCTATTTTCGCGTATTGCTGACTGCAGTTTACAAAGTGGGAACTATAGTGATGCTATAAAGATGTTCGATGAGATAAATGATGACGAAATGAACTCTGAAGATTACTTTAAAAAAGCAATTGCGTATGACAAAAACGAATTAACGCAAGAAGCAATTAAATTAGTTCAAACGCTATTATCTAAAGACCCAGACTTTTTACAAGGTTACTTTTTCTTACAACAATTGCATGAACAAGAACATAATTATGCGGATGCTATCGAAATCGGTAAAGAAGGATTACGTTTAAGTCAATTTTATAAAGAATTAATGGTAACGACAGGTAAACTTGAAATAGACCACGGCGATGCAAATGAAGGTGTATCACTATTAACACAAGCATTGGATGTAGATAATTCTTATCAAGAACCTTTACTTATTCTTAGTGATCTATTTAGAAGTGAAGAAGATTATGAATCTCTAATTTCACTTTTACAATATGTAGATGAAGAAGATCTTGACCCAGTATTTATGTGGCATTTAGCTTATGCCTATGGGCAAGAAGAGCGTGATAAAGAAGCGCAACACTTCTTTAATCTTGCTTATCCAACTTTACAAACACAAGCAGAATTTTTAAGCGACTACTATTACTATTTAATTGAAATTGGTCAAATAGATACTGCTAAAACGATATTAAATCAATTATTAGAACTTGAACCAAGTAATGAAACTTGGCATGAAGAAGCACAACGTATACAATAAGATAAATCTATAGTGAGGTGAGCGCTAATGACAACAACTTTAAATCAAATGAAAATTAACTTTATCGAATATTTGTTGTTCCAATATGAATTTAAATCTAGAATTAGCGTCTGGGTGCTAAACTATCTTAAAAGCTCACCTCAACATATAGATAACATTCATTTTGTTTACGAAATAATCCATAATCATAATACATTGGATATATCAACAAAATCTGCCAATGAAGAAGCGATTACTTTAAAAACAACAGATAGTATTCTCATCAATAGCAATGAAATATTTACTTTCATTGCTAATTCTAATTTATCGCTAGATATTAAAATCAATTTTGCTCAAAACAGTAAACGAGATCGCCGACTGGATGAATTATTAGTATATCAATTACTAAAGTCTCCATATTATGCCATTTATATGAATGATATCTTTACAATACCGTTGTCTACACAACACGAGTCATCAATTATTCAACACTTACAAGACAATATTGATTTAAGTTTACAATTTAGACAGCCAGAACAATTTTATCAATTATCTCAAATTTTAAAGCTATTTAAATCTAGAAATTCAAATTCTTAGAGGAACGACTTATGTCTATACAAACAATCATTAACGCGTTAATTTATAATAAAGTAGCCTTATGGATATTATTAATATGCAATTTGGCAGGTACAATTTATGGTTATATTTGGTACGATACGCAATTGAGCATAACTGATTGGCAGTTCGTCATATTTGTACCAGATAGCCCGACCGCTTCATTATTCTTATGTTTTGTTATCTTAGCTGTTATATTTAACAAAAGTAATTCCGTCATTGAAGCTTTAGCCTTCGTATCTTTATTTAAATATGGTGTGTGGGCTGTATTAATGAATATAATAATGTTTATCGATGAGCGTCAGGTCTTTTTAAACGGCTTAATGTTAATTATCTCTCATAGTATAATGGCTTTAGAGGCAATCATTTTCTATCCTAGAATGAAAGTGACAATATTAGGACTTATTATTGGAATGATTTGGGTCTTTCATAATGATGTTATAGATTACGTTTTTAAACAATATCCATATTACCCATTTATCGAACAACACGTTAGCGCTATAGCATATTTAACGATGTGGTTAAGCATTATCTCAATACTATTATATTTATGGCGCGTTTTTAAGAGTAAAACATTTGACCATTTTTAACGTTGACAGTAAAATAAGAATACAAAGGAGTGAGGATTTTTGTCTTTAATATCTTATATTATATATATTGTTATTTTAATGCTCCTACCATTGTGGGCGCAGCACAAAGTCAAATCAAACTATGAAAAATATTCACAAGTTAGATCCACGAGTGGTAAGACAGGTCAAGAAGTTGCATTAGAAATCTTACATGCGAACGGCATTTATGATGTTGATGTCGTAGAAGGTGAAGGCTTCTTAACAGACCATTACGATCCACGTAAAAAGGTCGTTGTATTATCACCAGCCAACTTTAGTAGACCTTCTGTAGCCGGAACAGCAATTGCAGCACATGAAGTTGGACATGCGATTCAACATGCACAAGGCTATTTCTATTTAAGATTTAGAACAGCATTAGTACCATTGGCTTCTATTGGTAATTCAGTAGGATATATCGCTATTATTGCTGGTATCATCTTAACAAGTATGCAAAGTGCAATAGGTACTACTGCTTTATGGATTGGTATTGCATTTATGGCTTTCGCGGTACTATTCTCTATCGTTACTTTACCAGTGGAGTTTAATGCCAGTAGCCGAGCAATGAAACAAATTACTAAGTTAAACATTGTTAATGAGAATGAATACAAACATGCTAAAAAAGTATTATCAGCGGCAGCAATGACATATGTTGCATCAACAGCAGTTGCTTTAGCAGAACTTGTAAGATTTATTCTTATTGCTAGATCTAGTGATTAATCATTTTTATAGTAGCACATCTTTTCAATTGAAAAGATGTGCTTTTTTCTTATGTTATTACATTAAATTTAATGCCATATTGTTGTTGCATCATTAATGCATAGCGCTTTGATTTAGTCTATACTAAATAGGACATGATTATACAAAGGAGCGATTAAATTGAAATCAATGACAGAAATGCAAAAAGAAGTAGATGCGTTTATTGGTCAATTTAACACTGGCTATTTTTCACCGTTAGCAAATTTAGCTCGTTTAACAGAAGAAGTTGGAGAGTTATCTAGAGAAATCAATCATTTATATGGTGAAAAAAAGAAAAAAGATAGGGAAGACGACAATACAATTAAAGCAGAATTAGGTGACAACCTGTTTGTGTTACTATGTATTGCAAACTCACTTGATATAGATATGACTGAGAGTTTTAATGAAACTATGGATAAATACAACAAACGCGATAAAAATCGTTACGACTGATAGAAAGGGAGTGAGCTCCTGATGAAAATTGGAATTACTTGCTATCCATCTATGGGTGGATCAGGCATCATTGCTACAGAATTAGGTATAAAATTAGCAGAGAGAGGCCATGATATACATTTTATTACTTCTAATATCCCTTTTAGGATTCGTAAACCATTACCAAACATTACATTCCACCAAGTAGAAGTTAATCAATATGCTGTATTTCAATATCCTCCTTATGACATAACACTTAGTACTAAAATTGCCGAAGTGATAAATGAATACGATTTAGACTTACTACATATGCACTATGCCGTACCTCACGCTGTTTGTGGTATTTTAGCCAAACAAATGTCTGGCAAGGATATCAAAATAATGACGACACTACATGGCACAGATATCACAGTATTGGGTTATGACCACTCATTAAAAAATGCTATAAAATTTGGTATCGAAGAGAGTGATATTGTTACGAGTGTAAGTAAATCATTAGCTGCACAAACACAAGAAATTATAGAAACATCTAAAGACATTATCCCTATTTATAATTTCGTGAGGGAAAATGAGTTCCCTACAATAAGAAATACCAATTTAAAGCAGTATTATGGTATTAAAGAAGCGGAAAAGGTTATTATTCACGTTTCAAATTTTAGAGCTGTTAAGCGCATAGACACCGTGCTTGAAACGTTTGCTAAACTTCATAAACAAATGCCATCTAAATTATTATTAATTGGTGATGGACCCGAATTAATGGATATGAAACAACTCGCAAAGGATTTAGATGTAGAAGAACACGTTATCTTTTTAGGTAAACAAGATTGGGTAAGTGAGTTTTATCAATTAGCTGATTTAGTGTTATTATTAAGTGAAAAAGAAAGTTTTGGCTTAACGCTTTTAGAAGCCATGAAATCCGGTGTCGTACCAATCGGTTCAACCGCTGGAGGTATTAAAGAGGTAATTAGACACGGTGAAACCGGTTATTTAGTAGATGTTGGTGATAGTACACAAGCAAGTGAATACGCACTTAAACTATTAACTGATGCTACACTATATAATAATTTACAACAAGCAATGCTTAAAGATATAGAACAACGGTTCTCATCTGATTTAATTGCTGATCAATATGAATACTATTATAGACAAATGTTAGAGGGTAATCATGACTAATATATTATTTGAAGATGCTAAACCTATTATAAGTAAAATAAAAGAACATGGGTTTGAAGCATACTTTGTAGGTGGTTCCGTACGAGATTATTTAATGAATAAAGACATTCATGATATCGATATCACTACAAGTGCTACGCCAGAGGAAATAGAAAGCATTTTTCCTAAAACAGTACCTATTGGTAAAGAACATGGTACGATAAATGTATTATTTAATAATAGCAGTTACGAAATAACTACATTTAGAATCGAAGAGGAATATGTAAATCATCGTAAACCTAACGGCGTTGTTTTCGTTCGTGATTTATACGAAGATGTTAAACGTCGTGATTTTACCATTAATGCCATTGCAATGGATGAAGAATATAACATGATTGATTATTTTAACGGCAAAGCAGATATTAAAGCAGAAAAAATTAAAACTGTTGGTCATGCTGTAGAACGATTCGAGGAAGATGCACTTAGAATTATTAGAGGATTAAGATTTCAATCACAATTAGCATTTACATTAGACAACAAAACCTTTGAAGGTATGCAATCAAAAATTCAAAATATTGAATCTCTCTCTATAGAACGCATCATCGTAGAATTCAAAAAATTGTTCTCTGGTAAAAATGTGGCTGTAAGTTATAACAATCTTATAAGATTAAATGCATTTGCTTACATTCCATTTTTCAGTAGTTACGATATGAATAAAATTAATATAAATGAACCGCTTCCATTTAATCTATTAATTGCATTAATTCAACATAAGTTAACGAATGGTAACGCGCAACTAACTCAATTAAAAATAAGTAATAACGAAAAGAAGGAAATCTTAACTTATAATACTTTATTAACTTCTCTTCAACACATTAATACAAAACAACAACTTAAATTACATATTTATGATTATGGGTTACACTATAACTTAACAATTTTATCTTACAGCGAAACATTGAAACAAAATGATATTGCGTTACCGTCACCAATTATTTTCAATGAACAACTTATACGTGAAGTCGCACATGAAATGCCTATTAACAATAGGTCAGAAATAGACATTTCCGGTAAAGACTTAATTGACAGTCTGCAACAACGAAGTGGTCCATGGATAAAAGAAGCATTGAGAATGATTGAAATTGCGATAATTGATGGTCAATTAACGAATTATAAACCTAAAATTTTAGAGTGGGTGAAAGAACATGTCAAAGTATAGTCAAAATGTCATTCATATTTTATATCAACATCAACTTGAATATGTATCTGGGCAATATATCGCCGAACAACTTAATATCTCGCGAACTTCAGTAAAAAAAATTATCGACCAACTCAAAAATGAAGGCTGCGATATAGAATCAATAAATCATCGTGGGCATCGACTTATTACGTTACCTGACAGGTGGTATGAAGGTATCGTAGTGCCATTAATTCAGGAACAAAGTCTTTTTAATACTATAGAAGTTTATGAATCTATTCATTCTACGCAACTGCAAGCTAAACAACAATTAGTTGGAAATAAAGAAACTTTTTTAATTTTAAGTGATGAACAAACACAAGGTAAGGGGCGCTTTAACAGACCTTGGACTTCTGCCAAAAGTAAAGGATTATGGATGTCGATCGTACTGCGTCCGGAAGTAGCGTTTTCAATGATCACTAAATTTAATTTATTTATGGCTTTAGGTATTCGAGATGCTATTCAACAGTTTTCTAACGATGAAGTTAAAGTTAAGTGGCCGAATGATATATATATTGAAGGGAGAAAAGTTTGTGGTTTTCTAACTGAAATGGTTGCAAACAGTGATGGCATAGAAGCGGTTATATGTGGTATTGGAATTAATATGAATCATCACGCAGAAGATTTTGTTGATGAATTAAAACACAAAGCAACTAGCATCGCGTTGCATAGTGATGACAAGATAAATCGTTATCACTTTTTAAAATCACTTATCACTAATATAGAATATCGTTATGCTCAATTTAGTACTAAACCATTTGAAGCAATTCGTGATGAATACATAGAAGCTTCAAATATTTGGAATAAAGAGTTAAGATTTACTGAGAATAATATTCAATTTAGTGGAAAAGCTATAGACATAGATAAAGATGGTTATTTAATTGTAAAAGACAGTACTGGCGAAACAAAAAAATTAATGAGTGCTGATATAGAAATATAAACAAGGAAAGGAGGAAAATAATAATGACCGAACCGTGTTACGCTGTAGTCGACCTAGAAACTACAGGAAACCAATTAGATTTCGATGAGATAATACAAATTGGTATTACTTTCGTACGTGAAAACAAAATTATCGGTACTTATCATTCTATGATAAAAACAGATTTAGAAATTCCTCCATTCATTCAAGCACTAACATCAATAGAAGAAGATATGTTGACACAGGCACCATATTTTCAAGATATAGCAGAGGATATATACAACCAGCTCAAAGATTGTATTTTTGTTGCTCACAACGTGGCATTTGATTTGAATTTTATCCGTAAATCATTTAAAAACTGTGGTATTAAATATAAACCTCGTAAAGTTTTAGATACATTAGAACTATTTAAAGTAGCATTCCCTACAGATAAAAGTTATCAACTAAGTGAACTTGCAGAAGCTCATGACATTCCATTAAACAATGCACACAGAGCAGATGAAGATGCAACCACTACGGCTAAATTAATGATTCTAGCTTTTGAAAAATTCTCACAATTGCCTTTAGATACACTTAAGCAATTATATTATTTAAGTAAAAACCTTAAATACGATTTGCATAATATTTTATTTGAATTAGTACGTGCCCATCAAACTACGGATTTGCCACAACATTTTGCTAAATTTGAGCAAATTATTTATAAAAAGCAAAAAGATTTTAAAATGCCACACCTAGATTATAACGGCACTTTAAAAGCGTTATATACAAATATTATTGAGCGGTTAGATATGACGTATAGACCGCAACAACTTTATCTAGCAGAAATTATATTAGAACAACTCATGCATAGTAGTAAGGCAATGATTGAAGCCCCATTAGGTAGCGGAAAGTCATTCGCTTATTTATTAGCAGCCTTAATGTATAACATTGAAACTGGCAAACATGTCATGATTTCAACGAATACCAAATTACTGCAAAATCAATTATTAGAAAAAGATATACCTATGATTAAGCAGGCTTTAAATTTCAAAGTCAATACTACGCTGATCAAAAGCAAAAATGAATACATTTCGTTAGGTTTAATTAGTCAAATTTTAAAAGATGAATCAAGTAATTACGAAGTAAACATATTAAAAATGCAATTATTAATATGGATTACCGAAACAGATACTGGTGATATTCAAGAGCTAAATTTAAAAGGCGGTCAAAAAATGTATTTTGATCAAAAATTGGAAACTTATGTACCTGTTCGTAATGATATTCATTTTTATAATTTTATTAAACGTAATGCACATAATATTCAAATAGGTATAACAAACCATGCACATTTAATACATTCTTCACCTGATAATTCAATTTATCAACTTTTTGATGATTGTATTATTGATGAAGCACATCGCTTACCCGATTATGCTTTAAATCAAGTTACAAACGAATTGAGTTATTCAGATATAAAATATCAGCTTGGATTGATCGGTAAAACAGAAAATGAAAAGCTTTTAAAATCTATTGATATGCTCGAACAAAAGCGTATATTAGAAAAACTTGATATACCACCCATTGATGTTTTTGGTCTTAAAGTTACAATAAACGAGATTCATGATTTAAATGAACAACTGTTCGACACTATTTTTAAAACTATTAATAATTCAGAAGTGCATGATGACGATATGAACAAACTTCATTTCGTATACCATTTTGATAGCGAGCCTATTATTAAAGAGTTATCAACAATTATTCATAAATTGAATATGTCTTTAGAATTCTTCAATGGTATGAGTCATAAATTGATTAAATCAGTTAGAAAGCAACTGTTATATATAAATGATCGTTTTAAGGCAATTGAACAAAGTTTAAAAAATAAACATACGCGTTATTTATCTATTAAAAACTTGTCACAGAAATCTACAATTAAGTTACATGTAAAAGATTATAACGTTAAAGATGTTTTAACGTCTCAAGTCTTAAATAAGTTTAATGCCTTAACATTTATCTCTGGTACTTTAACTTTCAATCATTCATTTGATAATTTTAAAAATTTGTTTAACGAAGACGTATCGTTCAACACTTATGAGATTGACAGTAACGTGCAAAATGCAAATCAAACTACAGTGTTTATTCCTAATGATGTAGCATCCTACAACTATAAAAATATTAATGATTATGTTTCTTCGATAATTAATTATGTGACGGAATATGTCAATGTAGTAGCGTCAAAATGTTTAATACTGTTTACTAGTTATAGAATGATGCACCTTGTTCAAGAATTATTAAACGAATTACCTGAATTTGAAGACTATGTCATACTTACACAACAACCAAATCAAAATTATAAAATCGTACAACAATTTAATAGTTTTGACAAAGCCATTCTTTTAGGTACGGGTACATTTTTTGAAGGTTTTGATTTTCAATCAAATGGTATTAAATGTGTAATGATTGCTAAACTCCCATTTATGAATCAAAATAATACGAAATTTTGGTTAATGGAATCAGAATTTACATCTACATTTAAAGAATACGTATTACCAGACGCCGTAACACGGTTCCGACAAGGCATTGGCCGTTTAATCAGAAGTGAAAATGATAAAGGTATACTCGTATCATTTGATGACAGATTGATTAATAGTAACTACAAACACTTCTTTGAACAATCATTAGAAAATTTCAGACAAAACAAAGGTGATATAAAACAATTTCATCGTTTGTTAAATAAAATTAAAAAGTAACATCGTACTACATTTAATTAACTAGATGTTATGTAATGATTTTGTTAAAATATATAAGGATAAATTAATTATAGGAGACTGGTTATGAAGACAACAATTAAAGAAGCAAAAAATTACCTTAACCAAGAAGTGACGATTGGTGGTTGGCTACACAATAAACGTTCAAGTGGTAAAATCGCTTTTTTACAACTTAGAGATGGTACTGGATTTATGCAAGGTGTCGTAGTGAAGGCAGAAGTTTCAGAAGACACATTCCAATTAGCTAAAAATATTACCCAAGAATCTTCGCTTTTTGTTACTGGCGAAATCACAGAAGATACACGTTCAGACCTTGGTTACGAAATGCAAGTTAAATCTATAGAAGTAATAGACGAAGCTCATGATTATCCTATTACGCCAAAAAATCACGGCACAGAATTTTTAATGGACCACAGACACTTATGGTTACGCTCTAAAAAGCAACACGCTGTTATGAAAATTAGAAACGAAATTATTCGTGCGACGTACGAATTTTTCAACAATAATGGATTCACGAAAATTGATCCACCGATTTTAACAGCAAGTGCACCTGAAGGTACGAGTGAACTTTTCCATACTAAATATTTTGATGAAGATGCATTTTTATCTCAAAGTGGTCAATTATATATGGAAGCTGCAGCAATGGCACATGGTAAAGTTTTTTCATTTGGTCCAACGTTTAGAGCTGAAAAATCTAAAACACGTCGCCATTTAATCGAATTTTGGATGATTGAACCAGAAATGGCATTTTATAATCATGCTGATAGCTTAGAAGTACAAGAACAATACGTGACACATCTTGTTCAATCAGTGTTAAAAAATTGTAAAATCGAACTAAAAACTTTAGAGCGCGATACAGAAAAATTAGCTAAAGTTGCAACACCTTTCCCAAGAATTACTTATGATGATGCAGTTAAATTCTTAAAAGAAGAAGGTTACGACGACATAGAATGGGGCGAAGATTTTGGTGCACCTCACGAAACTGCAATCGCTAATCATTATGATTTACCAGTATTTATTACGAACTACCCAACTAAGATTAAACCTTTCTATATGCAACCAAATCCTGATAACGAAGACACTGTATTATGTGCTGATTTAATTGCACCTGAAGGTTATGGTGAAATTATTGGTGGATCAGAGCGTATCAATGACTTAGCGTTAATGGAACAACGTATTAACGAACATGAATTAGACGCTGAAAGTTATAGTTATTACTTAGACTTACGTAAATATGGTAGTGTTCCACATAGTGGCTTTGGTTTAGGCTTAGAACGTGCCGTAGCATGGATATCTGGTGTAGAACACGTAAGAGAAACATCACCATTCCCAAGATTACTAAATCGTTTATATCCATAAAATATAGAGCAAATTGTCCAGTCATCATCATAACGGCTGGACTTTTTTAACACTTATTTAATTATAAAAAGGAGGAAACTGGATGAATGCCTATCAATTAAAAACAAGACCGGTTGTTATTCGTAAAGAACTCCTTTATCACTACAACGAACTTGGCATTAATGAAGCTGAATTAGTTATTTTGATTAAGTTACTCCATGATGGCGAAACTTCGAATAAGCAGCCATCAATCGAGTCGTTACAACGGGGAACGACTTTAGAAGCTAGACAAATTACAGCAATTATTCAAAATTTAATTCAACGTGATTTATTAAACCTTAACGTGCGTAAAGACGAAGAGGGCAAATTCACCGAATATATGGATTTAGATCCTTTTTATGATAAGCTAAGCTCAATTTTGACTCAAACTGACATTACCCAAAAGACTGAACAACATGAGTTAGATTTTAATCAATTATTCCAAAATATCGAACAAACTTTTGGACGACCATTGTCACCATTTGAAATGGAGACATTAAACCAATGGATTGATGTAGATCAACATGATTTAGATGTGATTCAAACTGCGTTAGATGAAGCGTCTAGTCAAAATAAATTATCGTTTAAATATTTAGATCGCATTTTATTAAACTGGAAGAAAAATAATGTGAAGACGATTGAAGATTCAAAAAAAATAAGCCGACAATTTAATCAGCCTAAAATGAAACATACTGTGGAAAATATACCAAAAGTTGATTGGCTTAATGGAGGTTCACCTGATGGTAAGTAATAAAAAAGCTTTAAATATGATAGACGTCATAGCTAAAATGTTTCCAAACGCAGAATGTGAACTTGTACACGACAATCCTTTTGAACTCACAATTGCCGTCTTGTTATCTGCACAAACAACAGACAATGCAGTCAATAAAATGACTAAGCCGCTTTTTGAAAAATATAAAAGTCCAGAAGATTATTTAGCGGTAGACATTGCTGAATTAGAAAATGATATTAGAACAATTGGACTATACAGAAACAAAGCTAAAAACATTAAAAAGCTATGCCAATCATTGTTAGATAAATTTGATGGGCAAATCCCTCAAACGCACGCCGATTTAGAAACCTTAGCTGGCGTAGGTAGAAAAACTGCTAACGTAGTTATGAGTGTCGCTTTTGGTGAACCATCATTAGCAGTTGATACACACGTCGAAAGGGTATCTAAACGACTTGGCATTTGTCGTTGGAAAGATAGCGTAAGACAAGTAGAAGACAAACTTTGTAAAGTAGTACCAAGAGAACGTTGGAATAGAACACATCATCAATTAATATTTTTTGGTAGATATCATTGTCTAGCACGCAGCCCTAAATGTGATATTTGTCCACTTTTTGAGGACTGTAGAGAAGGACAAAAACGTTATAAAGCGACATTGAAAGAAGCGTGATAAATATGATTACTAAAGAGGACTTTAATAGTATAGAAACAGAGTTAGATTATTTTGCACATCATAAACTATTGAAATCTGATAAAGCAAAAACATACTTAGATCAATACTTTGATTTAATTATCGATTATTTTAAACAAATAAATAACATTCAGTCATTAAATTTAGATAAATTAAAACACTTACCAATCGTTCCTATGAATTTTCAAGAACGTTATCAATATATGCAACAAAGAAAATACCATTTTATGGGTTATCGGCAAATGAAAACTTTAAAATCTGAATTAATAAAAATGAATGCATCTTATCAAATAAGACAAAAAAGCTCCGGTCTCAATAATTGAGACCGGAGCTTTTATCATTTAGTTAACGCGTTGTTGCTTCTATTTGAAGTAGCGTTGCCTTATTGTTGTCTTGCGCTATTATTACTTTGAGTATTTGAATTGTTTGAATTATTGCTTGAATTACTGCTAGAACTACTGTTTGAACTTGATGAGTTAGAACTACTGCTTCCGCCTTGACCAGTTGGTTTGTTATCAGTAGTGTCATCATCTTTATGGCCCTTAATGTACAAGCTATCCTTACTGTCGCCACCAACTGAATCTGGTTTTTTGTAATCCTTACCATCTTTAGGGTTGATTTGTGACATAACATCTTTTAATAGATGCTGTGGATATTCTTGTTCAGTATGACCAACGAATGAATTAGTACCACCTTGTTTGACTTTATTAAAGCCCATCCATACTGACATAGTATATTTAGGTGTAAATCCGTTTATCCAAACATCTTTTGCTGCGTCATCAGGTAAGTTGTACTGCTGATAAGTTTCCTGACCATAAGTACCTGTACCTGTTTTGGCAGCTAGATTTATGCCTTCTACACCGTGTCCATATGCTGAACCATATGCTTCGAATGTACCTTTAAGGATTTCAGCAAGCATGTAAGATGTAGAATCTTTCATAGCTTTATGGCTAGTGTGATCATATTCAATCGTATCGCCATCTTGTTTAACAACTTTTTTAATAGAGTGTGCATTGTTATAAGTACCACCATTTGCAATTGAAGCAAATGCTGAAGCTAATTGTGTAGGTGAGAATTCAGAAGCTGAACCACCAAGTACTTCAGAAGGACCAATGTCACTACTATAATCTAAGCCAACTTTCTTAGCAAAGTTCTTCGGTGCGTCTTTACCAGCGTCTTGAACTGTTTGTTGCCAAGTTTTTAATGCTGGAATATTGAAACTTTCTCTCAACGCGTCGTAAATCTTAACTGTACCGTGACCTTTAGTGTCATAGTTTCTAAATGTTACACCGTCTACTTGATAAGAACTTTCGTCTTTAACCG
Organism: Staphylococcus kloosii; assembly: GCF_032139365.1. Taxonomy (GTDB): domain Bacteria; phylum Bacillota; class Bacilli; order Staphylococcales; family Staphylococcaceae; genus Staphylococcus; species Staphylococcus kloosii_A. The sequence continues at coordinate 30,669 of NZ_JAVTDB010000091.1, read as the reverse complement.
AGTGATTAGTTGCCCAGTTCATATTTTCAATAGCTGGACCGTATGCTAAGAACGGTTTTAAAGAAGATCCGGTAGGGTGTGCATCAGTTGCTTGGTTTCTATCTACAATATCTTTATAGTTACGACCACCAGAAATGGCTGCTAGTGCACCTGACTTACTGTCTAAGATAGATGCACCAACTTGTTGGTCGCTATTTTTGTAGTAGCTACCATTATTAATGCGATCTTGTAATGTAGATTGAGCATCTTTATCCATGTTTGTATAAATCTTGATACCACTATTTAATACAGAACCTAAATTTTTATTTTTGAATTCTGGATTATTCATTAATTCTGATTTAACAAAGTTAAGGTATGAATCATAGTCTTTATGCTCATTCTTATCTGTAACTTGACGTTGCTTGTCAGTACGTTTAACTAAATTATCTTGAAGTGACGTTTTTTCTGCCTCTTCTTTTTGTTTCTTAGTTATTCTATGGTGATATTGCATTAGATAAAGTACCGTATCTTTTCTTGATTCTGCTTCTTTAGGGTGATCATAGATGTTGTATGTGTTTGGTACTTGAGGTAAACCTGCTAAATATGCTGATTCAGATAGATTTAAATCTTTTAAATCTTTATTGAAATAATACTTAGCTGCGGCTTTAACACCGTATACACCGTCAGAGTAATAAATTTTGTTTAAGTATATTTGGAATATTTCATCCTTACTATACTCTTGTTCTAAACGGTAAGATAAGTATGCTTCTTGTGCTTTACGTGCGATAGATTTTTGATCTGTAAGGAATGAACGTTTAACAACTTGTTGTGTTAACGTTGATGCACCTTGTGAACCAAAACCACCTGTAAGGTTTTTAGCAACAGCACCAAATAGACGTTTATAGTCTAAAGCACCATGATCATAGAATCTATTATCTTCAGTAGCCAATACTGCATTTTTCATGTTTTTTGGCACTTCATCAAGATCCACATGGGCACGACGTTGGCCATTATCAATAGTTTTAATCAAATCACCGTCTTTATCATAAATCTTAGCTGGGATGGGATCTTGTAATTTCGACTCAGTAAATGCTGGCGCTTTCCAAGCATAATAAGCGAATAACAAAATACCTACAAGCGCTAAAATGATAAAGGCAATGATTAAAAAACCAATGATTTTAATGACTGTACGCTTAATATTTCTATTCTCTTTTTTCTCAGACTTTCCATTGTTTGCATCGGAAGTCCTCTTGTTCTCCGTCATACGCGGTCCTCACTTTCATCTAATATCAACTTATCAACTGCTTTGAGATAATTCAATCGTGGTTGATACTGATAAGGAATATAGTAACCATTTTTTTTAAATTCTTCAACCGTTATAGACTTTTTAACGTTATTTTTATATCTATCCCAAAACAATTCAAATTTAGAATAGGGTAAAAGAAAGACTTCATCTAGCGATTTGAAACGTATTAACAAAAATACGATACCTCCATGTTTATAACAAGCTTTCATGTGTTTGACTTGATGTTCATGAATGTTACTTAGTGGAAAGGAAGTTTTATTTTTAGTTTCTTTTGCTTCAAAGTCTACATAATAACCACTATATAAGCCATTATAATCGGTTGTAGATGGTGTCCTAAAATAAGCCTCATTAATTACGGCTTTACTACGCCTTGGATAGTCGACGTTCACAATTTGGACTGGTGTTGGCTTCTTATGTATCACTGCAACACCGTTTTGTAAATAATAAGTATTGCTTTTTTCAATATCACCTTCCAGTGACATACCTCTACCACCGTAGTCAATGCTACTAGATTGCGTAGGTTGTTTACGTCCGACTTGAGACTTATTTCTATTAACAAATGGTTTGCCATTAGGGTAATTCATGTTTTTCACCACACTCGTCTCAGATTCAAAATACTATTGTCTTTAGTATATGAATTTAAGTGATTATACTATCTCTTGAGAAAGGTAAACATGTATGTGTGTACCACTACATACATCCTTATACATTTTAACGCTCTTTCTAAAATTAAACAATCATTCTAAGAAGTAATATCATAATTTTAATTTAAATATAATTTGACATTATAAATGACTCAAAATGTCTTTTATGGTAAATTGATTGTGTAGGAGGTTATCTCATGCCACAATTTATTGATGACTTAATAAATGATGTACAACTTATGCAAACGCGTTATGAGATTGCCAAAGAAAAAGGGGATTACGATTTTTATGAGGTAGTTAAACCTTTTACAACTCATATCGATAATTTACTCACTCAAATAAAAGCTCATGAAACCGAAATATTAAGTCTTTCTTATATGAACAAACAGAAATTTGAAATTTTAATTTCTAATATAGAAACGTTGTCGGTTGAATGTCATTTTAAAAGGACAAGTAGGAAATTGTTTATGGAAAAACTAAAGGCTGTGCAATATGATTTAGGTTATATACACAGAAGTGAGTACCTATTATGATTAAAACAATTTATATCACCGGCTATAAATCTTTTGAGTTGAATATTTTTAAGGATGACGCCCCTGAAGTATTTTATTTAAAGCAATTTATCGAACATAAGTTTAAACAATTGATTGACGAAGGGTTAGAATGGGTATTAGTACAGGGGCAGCTTGGTATAGAGTTATGGGCAGCCGAAGTAGTATTATCATTAAAAGCTACTTATCCTGAGTTGAAATTAGGTATCATTACGCCATTTTATGGTCATACAGAAAGATGGAACGATGCTAACAAAAGCAAGTATATGCAAATAGAACAGCAGGCTGATTATGTAGACAGTGTTTTTCATACTAAGTATGTAGGACCGCATCAATTCCAACAGACCGATCAATTTATGTTAGACCATACCGATCAAACGATTTTAATTTATGACGAAGAACAAGAGGCAAGCCCAAAGTTTTTTAAAACGAAGTTAGTTGAATTTAAAGATAAAACAAACTATACTTGTGACATAGTGACGTTTGATGAATTAACAGAGTTCATTAACGATTTACAATGGTCTCAAGAACAAAGTTTTGAATGAGGTGGAGAGAAAAATGTCAGATGTTTCATTAAAACTATCAGCAAAAGATATTTATGAAAAAGATTTCGAAAAAACGATGACTCGTGGTTACAGAAGGGAAGAAGTTGATGCATTTTTAGATGATATCATTGCAGATTATCAAAAAATGGCCGACTTGAATAATGAGGTAGTAAAACTTTCCGAAGAAAATAGTAAACTAAAAAAAGAACTTGAAGACTTAAGATTACGCGTTGCTACAACAAGACCACAAGAAAATAAAAACTTTTCATCAAACAGTAACAACAATAACAACAGTAATAATAACGTAGATATTCTTAAACGTATTTCTAACCTAGAAAAAGCAGTATTCGGTAAATAAACTTACTATCTAACTGCAATCAATGAGTTACAGTACATACTAAAGTAGGTTTTGATTTTTCAAAACCTACTTTAATTTGATTGTTTAACTTTAAATAAAGTGATACAATCTTAAAGATGGTATTTTGGGTAATCGCTATAGCGATATAGAGGAAAGTCCATGCTCACACAGTCTGAGATGATTGTAGTGTTCGTGCTTGACGAAACAATAAGTCAAGGCATTAATTTGACGGCAACGAAATAACCTAAGTTGTTTCAATATGGTTAAAATAGTTTGAAAGTGCCACAGTGACGTAGCTTTTATAGAAATATAAAAGGTGGAACGCGGTAAACCCCTCGAGTGAGCAATCCAAATTTGGTAGGAGCACTTGTTTAGCGGAATTCAACGTATAAACGAGACATTCTTTTACGATTAAAAGAAGTGTAGACAGATGGTTACCACCTGCGTACCAGTGTGACTAGTACACGTTATGAGTACAACGGTACAGAACATGGCTTACAAAAATATCATCACTAGTTACAAAGCTCTCCCATATAGGAGAGCTTTTTTAATTGAAAATAAATCAACAATTAATGTAAAAGTTTAACTTATATCTATTTAAAACAACTTTTGATACGATAGAGTATATACTTTTTTAAGGAGAAACAATATGTATAAATTATTAGCTGTATGTCCAATGGGACTTGAATCAATTGTAGCTAAAGAAGTACAAGAATTAGGCTATGAAACAACAGTGGAAAACGGAAAAATCTTCTTTGAAGGTGACGAGACTGCGATAGTAAAATGTAATTTATGGTTAAGAACTGCAGACAGAGTCAAGATTGTTGTTGGCCAATTTACAACAACAACGTTTGATCATTTGTTTGAACAAACAAAATCTTTACCATGGGAAGCTTTTATAGATCAAGATGGTAGTTTTCCAGTCCAAGGTAAAAGTGTTAAATCAACATTGTATAGCGTTCCAGATTGCCAAGCTATAGTTAAAAAAGCGATCGTAGAACGTCTGAAATCTGCTTACAACGAAAGCGGTTGGCTAAATGAAACTGGCGCTAAATATCCAATTGAGGTATCTATTTTAAAAGACAAAGCTTTATTAACGATTGATACTTCAGGTTCTGGTTTAAATAAAAGAGGATATAGGCTTGCACAAGGTGAGGCACCTATTAAAGAAACTTTAGCGGCAAGTTTAATTAGACTAGCTAATTGGAATGGTGATACGCCTTTAATTGATCCATTTTGTGGTTCAGGTACGATAGCAATTGAAGCGTGTTTAATTGCCCAAAATATTGCGCCTGGTTTCAATAGAGATTTTGTTTCGGAATCATGGGAGATTATTCCAGAAAATTTATACGATGATGCGCGTAATGAAGCAGATCATATGGCAGACTACGATCGTCAAATTGAGATTTATGCTTCAGATATCGATCCAGAAATGATTGAAATCGCTAAAAGAAACGCCGAAGAAGTAGGTTTAGGTGACATTATTCAATTTAGCGTTAAAGATGTTAACACTTTAACAATTGATACTGAAGATCCTGTTGCCTTAATAGGTAATCCACCTTATGGTGAACGTATTGGTGATAGAGCCGAAGTTGAAGAAATGTATAGATATATTGGCAAACTAATGAACGACCATCCATATTTATCCACATATATCTTAACGAGTAATAAAGAATTTGAATTCTTAACGAACCAAAAAGCTACAAAAAGAAGAAAATTATTTAATGGTTATATTGAATGTACATATTTCCAATATTGGGGAGCTAAGAAACCGAAAAACTAAATAAATATAAGCGGAGGTGTCTACATGAATAATGAATTTAAAAGAGGGATTTTATTTGCCTTCGCAGCGTACTTCTTATGGGGCATTTTGCCAATATATTGGGACTTAATACACGGCTTTGGCGCCTTTGAAATACTAGCATATAGAATTGTATTTTCCATGATTTTTATGGTTTTAGTCGTCATTTTATCTAATAAAACAAAACCATTTATTAACAACGTCAACCAACTTATTAAACAACCTATCCAGCTTATCGCAATTATTGCAGCTGGATACGTAATTACGATTAACTGGGGGACTTTTATTTGGGCCGTAACTAACGGGCACGTCCTACAATCTAGTTTAGGATATTATATCAATCCACTAATCAGTATTTTACTAGCCTTTATATTTTTAAAAGAGCGTTTCAATAAATTTGAATGGATTGCAATTGTATTAGCCTTTATCGGGGTTTTATATATGACATTTGAAATCGGTGAATTTCCATATGTTTCATTATTATTAGCGTTTTCATTCGGTTTATATGGCTTGATTAAAAAATTAGTTCCGATTGATGCAATTAGTAGTATTACGATTGAATGTATCGTAACTGCACCGGCTGGACTGATATATTTATGGTATGTCATACAACAAGGTCATAATAGTTTTGGCATGAATATTTCTTCATTATGGATTGTCTTTTCTGGTGCTGTAACTGCAATACCACTCATACTGTTTTCAGCAGGTGCTAAACGTATACCTTTATCATTAACTGGTTTTCTACAATACATCGGGCCTACACTTATGTTTGTATTAGGCGTCTTTGTTTTTAAAGAACCTTTTGATATCCATCAATTTATAACGTTTATCTTCATTTGGTTAGGTATTATCGTTTATAGCATTTCACAGTACTTAAAAATCAAAAAAAGTAAAAATCCAGTGATTCAATAATTTTATAAGCATTAAAGCAAGGCGCATACTACATTAACCAAACAGTAAGCGTCTTGTTTTTTTATTAAACTTATAAATAATTAATTCTATCTATGCATCTAATATAATTTAATGCACTGTGATGCTAATTATTATAACGATAAAAGCGTTAGCGCCATAATTTTTTTATTTTACAAATGATGAAATTCTACAATAATATAATAATGCTACCGAATCACTAACACTTAATTACAATGATTAAATAGAGTTTAATACTAGAATAATTAGCGCAACTGTATTATGGTAAATGTAATGAGAAATATAGAGTTTGAAACCATACAATTTACAAAATATATTGTTAAAATATTAAAACTAAGCGTTAGCTATAAACTTTAAAGCTAACTTAATTTTTAAGTAGGAGTGAGATAATGAGAAGAGTATTAATTTTAGGCGCAAACGGAGCAGTTGCAAAAGCTGCAATAAATTCATTTTTGGAAAACACTAACTATACTTTACGACTCTTTTTAAGAGATGCTAATAGATTACCGGACTATGCATCAGATCGCATTAGAGTCCGTGAAGGAGATGCAACAAATTACGAAGACGTCGAAAGAGCGATGGACGACGTAGATTTCGTAGTAGCTAGTTTATCAGGAGAATTAGATAAAGAAGCCACTGTCATTGCTAAAGCTATGGCAAATAAGCACGTCAAACGTTTAGTGTTTGTTACAGCACTAGGTATATATGATGAAGTACCAGGTAATTTTGGTGAGTGGGTCAAAGACCAAGTTAGTGACAAATTAAAAGTTTATCGCGAAGCAGCTAATATTATCGAATCTTCTGGTTTAGATTACACAATCTTAAGACCAGCATGGCTCAGCCATAAAAATGAAATCGATTATGAAACAACTGCTAAAAATGAACCATTCAAAGGTACCGAGGTTTCACGCAAAAGTGTTGCGGCAGTTATAGTTAATATTGCTAAAGATCCAGAGCTATATGTCAATGAAAATATTGGTATTAATAAACCAAATAGTACTGGGGATAAGCCATCTTGGCTATAAAAGAAATAGACCCATTATTTGAGTCCGTATAATGTAATCATGCGAAAGCGATTATATATACGGACTTTTTGTGTTTAAATAGACATTAGAGATAAGTAACCAAGTATTATAAACTATAATGTAAGTGATACTTTAGACGAACGTTAATTTGTTATACAATATAAATAATTATAAGTAAGCATTAAAGGAGACTTTGGCAAATGGGTAACACAGAGCAACTCGATATATTATATAAATTAAAAAAAGAAGTAGAAAAATCTAGTAACAATAGACTTATTCATATTATTAACCAAGTAATTAAAAAGGTTTACTTAAATCAATACACAGCAACATTTGTAGGTCATTTTTCAGCAGGTAAATCAACATTAATTAACTTATTATTAGAACAAAGTATTTTACCAAGTTCTCCGGTACCTACAACAAGTAACACGGCCATTGTATCCGTCGATGACGACCCAGGACTTATAGCGAATTTAAGTAATAAGCAATACACACAATTAGACTCCTATGATGAAGTTAAACAGATGAATAGACAAAACGTCGACGTAGAATCAATCGAGATTAAATTTCCTTCATCTAAGTTTAATAAAGGTTTTACTTTACAGGACACGCCTGGAGTGGACTCAAACGTTTCTACACACCAGTCCAGTACAGAACAATTTATGTACACGTCTAATGTGATTTTTTATACAGTAGATTATAACCATGTGCAATCAGCTTTGAATTTCCAATTTATGAAGCAACTGAATCAAGCAAATGTACCTATTGTTTTTGTTATCAATCAAATAGATAAACATAATGACGACGAATTGCATTTTGATGATTTCAAAAAACGTGTAGAAAAATCAGTCAATGAATGGGATATTGATTTAGATAAAATATTTTATGTTTCAAAATATGAACATCTTAATAATGAAATTAATGCGCTATCTAATTATTTAGTCGAAAAAGATAATCACAGAGAGACTCTTGAACACTATGTAGAACGTATAGTTAAATTTATTACTGATGAACAATTATCTTATATTCAAAATGAAATTCAAGATACTTTAACGCAATTGGATATCGAAGAAGAAGACTTTGACCAAGCTTATATTAATTTCCAACAACACCAAGAAGTAAGTGAAGAAGCTCAATTATTAAATGATCCAGACAAGTTATATAACTTTTTATATCAAAAAAGAAAAGATATATTAGAAAATGCTTATATTATGACGCATGATACACGCGAATTGATCAGAAATTATTTAGAAAGTTTAAGTAAACAGTTCAAAGTAGGCGGCTTATTTAATAAAAAGAAAAAGACGTTAGAAATTCAAGAAGAGCGTCTAAATTTAGTAGTAGAACAATTACAAGATAAGGTTAATCAACAGATTAGACAGCCATTAAGAGAAGACATGTCGTTTTTAACAAGATTCATTAATTCTTCTGAAGTCAACGACGCTATTCTGAACCAACATTATGTCATAGAGCCAAGTCTTGTACAAAGTCTTTATAAAGAACAAATAAGTATAAGTAATCAATACGTGTTAACTTTTTGTGATGAAGTATTAAAAGCAATACAGCAATTTATAAAAAAAGAATCTGATCCATTATTTAAAAAAGCCATAAATTTATCCCATGCGTCTGAAATCAATGATGAATCTCAAGATGATTATAATGATTATGCGAATTTTATCGCTTTACGTAACTTAAGAGAATCTTTAACTACACGAAATTACAGACATTATTATATTCATATCGATGATTCTCTAGATAAATTAATTGATCGTAAAGAAATTACGTTTGAATTATCTACCACAGAAGAACAACAAGAAAATCATGCACAAACAGAAGTGCAATCTACAGTAGCTAAAGAAGACCAAACAAGTAAAATTAAACAAGGCTTATCATTAATTGAACAAATACCTTTATTTGAACAAACAAAACAAGATATTGCTAATACCATCAAACGTATGGATAACAAAATTGTGAAAATAGGTGTCTTCGGTACATTTAGTGCAGGTAAAAGTAGTTTAATCAACGCATTATTAGGTGGTAACTATTTAGTTAGTTCGCCAAATCCTACGACTGCTGCTATGACTGAAATTTCATACGGTGAAGTTAGTGAAATTACATTAAAATCAGAAGCGCAATTACTAGAAGAACTTAATAGCGTTTATGAAGTTACAGGGCAATCTTTCGAAACGATTCCATCATATATTGAATCTATAAATGACAAATTAAAAGAGCAATTAGAAAAAAATCAACTTGCTTTTGTTAATGCAATCGAAAAACACTATAATGATTATCATGAAAAAATTGCGTCAGGCTTAACGCATAAAATTGCCAAAGATGAAATTAAAAAATGGAGTGCAGAAGATGAATATGCTACTTTCGTTAATACTGTACACTTAAAGTTACCATTGCCATGGTTAGAAGATAAAATCATTGTCGATTCACTAGGTTTACATTCAAATAACCAACGACATACGAATGAAACAGAAAAAGTATTAACCTCATCAGATTTAATATTATATGTAAGTTACTTTAACCATGCCTTTACCGATAACGATAAGAAATTTATTGAACATATGAAAGATATGAACCAATTAAATTCTAATCAAGCTTTCAAAATGGTAATTAACGCCGTTGATTTAGCAGAAAATAACGAAGATTTAACAGCAGTGTATAATTATGTGAGAAGCGCCTTACTTCAAGTCAATATGGACCCAACGATTTATTCAGTTTCTAGTAGAGCGTCACTTAAGGGAAATGATGGTGAAATGAAATCTTTACGTGATGATATTGAACACTTCACTGTCGTAGAATCAAAATATATTTTACAAGACCAAATGCTTAACCAATTACAACATGTTTCAACTGCATATGAGCAAATGATTGATGAATACGAAACAAATAAAGTCCAAATAGAAGAAAGAACGTCTAAATTACGTAAATATGATGGTAAAAATGTTATTCAACCTTCATTAATGCAAAATGTTAATAACAGTACTGATAATGAAGTTGATGACCAGCTATATCATTTAGTAGAACGTTTAAAAATTCAATTACGCGACGAAGTGCGTTCAGTCTTTAATAGTCAAATGACTAAAAGTAGCGACTTTAATGAAGAAAAGAAAAAAGCGACGAAAATTTATTTAGACCAAATTCACCAACGTCTATATTTAGAACAGTCATTACTTGTTGAACGTATTAAAAAGCATTTTGAAGAACAATATATTAATGAAATGGCACCAATCAAACAAAAACTAGAAAATTTACATGTCTTTGTTACTCCTGAAATTGATGCAACATTTTTACGTTTAGATGAGCCGTATTTAAGAGTCGATTTCAATGAAATGTTATCACTATTACCAAAATCATTAACGAAGAAAAAATTAATTCAACCGAATGTACTACAACACATACAAGATGACATCACTGAAAGTACAATATCACAATTACAACCAAAAATTGCTGATTTAAGAGAAGGACTTAACCATGTAGTAACAGATATGTCTGAAAAAGTTTATGACATAAACGAACAATTAGAACAAGAAATACAATCTCAAATTCAAGAATTGCTATCATTTAAACTTGATGACGAGTTAATTAAATCATTAAAAGCGACAAATGATGATTTAGCACAAATTTTGTAACATAAAGAAAGAAGGCTACTATAATGTCGAACAAAGTTTTACTCGTTGATGGGATGGCTTTATTATTTCGTCACTTTTATGCAACGAGTTTACACAATCAATTTATGAAAAATTCTCAAGGTATTCCTACAAATGGCGTTCAAGGATTTGTACGCCACGTTTTTACAGCTTTAAATGAAATTAATCCTACACATGTAGCCGTTTGTTGGGATATGGGTCAACAGACATTCAGAAATGAAATGTTTGAAGGTTACAAACAAAATAGACCTGCGCCACCAGAAGAATTAATTCCACAATTCGATTTTGTCAAAGAAGTATCAGAACAATTCGGTTTTGTTAACGTGGGTGTGACTAATTATGAAGCGGACGATGTAATAGGAACATTGGCACATCATCTATCTGAAGACAACGAAATTTATGTCGTGACTGGTGATAGAGATATTTTACAATGTATAAATTCAAACGTTGAAATATGGTTAACGAAAAAAGGATTTAATATTTACAATCGCTATACTTTAGACCGCTTCGTTGACGAATATGGTGTCGAGCCAAAACAATTAATAGACATTAAGGCCTTTATGGGAGATAGTGCAGATGGTTATCCTGGGGTAAAAGGTATTGGTGAAAAAACAGCAATTAAGTTAATACAACAATATGGTTCTGTAGAAAATGTTATTGCAGCAATTGACGAATTAACGGCAGGACAACAAAAGAAAATCAACGCTGACTTAGCTAATTTAAAAATTTCTAAAACATTAGCTCAAATTCATACAGAGGTACCATTAAATATTGCACAATTATTGCCAGCAATGCAATTTGGTACATCATTAACAAATGCATTAGATGTGTGTAAAGAACATGAATTGTATGTATCTGGTAAATATTTAGCTACACATTTCAAATAATAAAAAAGAAGCGGTTATGACGTAACTTGTCATTTCCGCTTCTTTTCTTGTTGTGTATTTTTATATAGTGCTTGTTGAGCATGGTGATTTGCTTCTTTATTTTGATTACGGGGAACCCATTTAACAAACATTAACTCAAATTTATGTGCAAGGGCTAATGTTTTATTCAAGTAAGGTTTGAATTTATCATTTTTTACTTGCTCTCTATTAACACTATCTTCTATTAATTTTGAATCAGTAAAAACTAAAGCATTGTCAATTTTCAAATCAATTGCACAATGTAATGCGAACTCGAATGCAGCCCATTCGGCGCTATGATTATCTAATATACCTAAATCTTTTTCAAATACGTAGCGTTCCTCTTCTGTAACGATTACGACAGCACAACTACTTAATCCAGGATTGCCTCCAGTTGCTGCATCAAAATATATTTTAGCCAATATATACACCTCTTAACATAGATTATCTTTATTTTAGCAAATTACTAAATATGATAATAATTAACTTGCATTGACGAAATGTTTTACTATGATTATCTTAAATTGTGATAACGTAATATCTAAGTTGGCGTAATTTAAATTAAACGTGAAGGAGATACTAATGAAAAATTTATTTATAATACATGGTTATAAAGCCAATACCAAAACCCATTGGTTTCAATGGTTAAAATCCTCTATGGAGCAATATGGTTATACCACAACAATCATACCATTGCCCAACTCCGAACAACCAGAATACGAAGCATGGTCACAAACACTAGACGATTACTTAGGTAATAAATTAACTAATGAGACAATTATAGTCGCACTTAGCTTAGGTGTTATCACTACATTAGATTATTTATCACAACATGCTACTGAAACTACTATAAAAGCATTGTTTCTCATCTCTGGATTTAATGAGTATTTACCAAACTTACCTGAATTAAACCATTTTATTGCACAAACAGAAATTTCATTAGACAATATTAATACACATACTATAAAGGGCATCGGCGCAACTGCTGATCCAATCGTTAATATAGATGCGACGCGTAGATTGTCTGCCTCTTTAAACATTGATACCATAGAAATTCCACACGAAGGGCATTTTTTAGCTAATGAAGGTTATACAACATTTGAATTCTTATTAGAGCAAATTACTCATTTATTAAATATAAAAAGAGATTGAATCACTTCAATCTCTTTTGGACTTAATAGCCTTCATCTTTACTTGTAATTTTGCCTTTACGATACATAGATTTTGCAACATAACCAAAAGGCACGTTAAAAATTGTAGATAATAGTTTCAATACATAAGTCGTAATGAAAATTTCAAAAACTGCAGCGTTAGGCATTGAACCTGCAAATGCAATTAAGACAAATAATGCTGTATCTATAATATTACTAAATAAAGTACTACCGTAGGCTCTTATAATAAAAGTTCTATCTGAACTAAATACTTTTTTAATAAGTGAGAAAATCATAACATCTAGATGTTGTCCTATAATATAGGCGATAATAGATCCTAATGCGATTCGTGGAACAACATTAAATATTGTTTCTAAAGCATGTTGTGACGTATCAACCGGGGAAGGCGTAAAGTGTAATGATAATTGCATAACGATAATCATCACTATTGTTGAACTAAATCCTAACCATACAGCTCTTTTTGCTACTTTTCGACCATAAATGTCATTAAGGATATCTGTCGCTAAATAAATCGAAGCGAACATTACATTACCTAAAGTAGCTGAAATAGAAAATAAATCAATCGTTTTAATTACTTGTATATTAGCTATAATTGTCCCGATAGCTACCCATGCAAGTAATCCGTGTTTCCCAAACATTCTGTACATAATTATTAATAATACAAAGGTAACTATAAAAGTAAAGATACCAAATAACTCGTTAAACATTTAATTTCCTCCTAAATTTTGATTAAGCGGGTGTTTAGAAACCGCAAAATACAACTTACTAATTTTAATAGATTGCTAGGTAAATTGCAATAACGTAAAAAGTTGAACAGGTTATTTTAAATTTATTACAACTTATATTAACCTTTTACAATGTACAACCTTTTGCATTCAACATTCTAACTTACAAATGCTATAATGTGATTAATTGCTTGTTTTGAACTAATAATAAAGTATTAGTTATATAAATAGCTACACATTTTAAATATGATGTGTCAATACTATATTGTTTTATTAAACTACAGGAGTGTGAATAGCAATTCTAACTTATTCTGAAAAAGAAGCTATTGCAGCAATTGATAACTTAATGAATACTTACTGCCATCAATGTATGCTGAAGGCTCATAATAGAAAAGAACATGGTAAAACTTATGCACATCATTTTTGCATAAATAAATGTTCAATTGGTAAACAAATTAAACAAATTGGAAATAACTTACAATAGGGAGGTAACATATATGGAAATAGTACGCGTAGAACCTACACCAAGTCCAAATACAATGAAAATAGTACTAAGTGAAAAAAGAGAAGATAATAAATCAAATACTTATACAGCAGTAAAAGAAGGGCAACCTCAATTTATAAATGATTTATTAGCTTTAGACGACGTTAAATCAATTTTTCATGTTATGGACTTTTTAGCAGTGGATAAACAACCTAAAGCTGACTGGGAAGAAGTATTACCTCAAATTACCTCTACTTTAAATGACGAGATAGGTGAAACGGAAGAAGCAACACCAGACGAACATTTTGGTGAAATCCAAGCTGAAGTTTTAATGTTCAAAGGTATACCATATCAAATCAAACTGACTAATAATGAAGAGGAAAAACGTAAACAATTGCCAGAAATATACGTAGATAGTATGCTTGCTGCACAAAAAGAAAATGATAATGTCGTTTTTCTAAGAAAATGGGAAGACTTTGGTATAAGATATGGTGAATTTGATGATATCATGTCGGAAATTAGCGATGAAATTACGGCGATGTATCCACAAGAACAATTAGATAAATTAGTAAGTGATGCACAAGCAACTGACATTGTTGTGCCTGAAAAAGTTTATACCCACGTCACTTTGGAAGAGTATAATAGCGCTGAAAATTGGAAAGATAGATTGCGCATGTTAAAACAATTCCCAACACCAACATTAGAAGATTTACCATTACTAGGTAGTGTATTAAGCAATGAAGAAAAAGCACCATTAAGACGTGAAGCGGTTGTGCTTTTAGGTATGCTTGAAGATGAACAAGTGTTACCGTATTTATATAAAGGGTTAAATGATAAGAGTCCTGGTGTGCGACGTACAGCAGGTGATTGTCTTAGTGATTTAGGCTTTAAACAAGCGCTACCAGAAATGGAAAAGGCACTAGATGATCCACAGAAAATAGTACGCTGGAGAGCGGCAATGTTTTTATTTGATGAAGGTGGACCAGAACAATTAAATAGTTTGAAAGCACATGTTGATGATGACGCCTATGAAGTTAAGTTACAGATTGAAATGGCTATTTCTCGTATCGAAAATGGCGATGAAGCACTAGGTTCTGTTTGGAAACAGATTGCCAATAGAAACAATAAATAGCACGAAAATATTATTTATTATTTTAAACTTAGGAGTGTATTATTATGAACGCTTATGAAGCATATATGAATGAGTTAGCGACTCAAATGCGTGAAGAATTAACTTCTCACGACTTTGTTAGTTTAGAAACGCCAGACGCAGTTAAAGCGCATATGGATAAAGTACCAGAAGACGAAACGACATTTGTCGTAATCAATTCAACTTGTGGTTGTGCAGCAGGCTTAGCACGTCCTGCGGCAGTTACTGTTGCTGAGCAAAATGACAACAAACCTCAACACAAAGTTACTGTTTTCGCAGGTCAAGATAAAGAAGCTACGCAAGAAATGAGAGATTATATACAACAAGTACCTTCAAGTCCATCATTTGCATTGTTTAAAGGTACTGAACTTAAACATTTCATTCCTAGAGAACATATTGAAGGTCGCGACATACAAGATATCTGTATGGATATTAAAGATGCATTTGATGAACATTGTTCATAATAATTAAAAATTAAACTATTTTAAAAATTTTTCGCGATTGGCAAGTAAAGTCAATCGCTTTTTCTATATATAATTACTTTAAATCGATGACAATATGCAATATTATTAATACTAAGTAGCTTATTATTGAGAGGAGCGTGAGTTTAAATGTTAAATGCTTTTGACAAAGCTTATCATGATTTATGTGAAGAAGTATTAGAAATAGGAAAATCAAAGGATGATCGAACGCATACGGGTACAGTTTCTAAGTTCGGACACCAATTACGTTTTGATTTATCACAAGGTTTCCCATTATTAACTACAAAAAAAGTATCATTTAAATTAGTTGCTACCGAATTATTATGGTTTATTAAGGGTGATACGAATATAAAATATTTACTACAATATAAAAACAATATTTGGAATGAATGGGCATTTGAAAAATACATTAAGTCAGATGACTACCATGGTCCAGATATGACAGATTTTGGACATAGAGCTCAAAGTGATGAAGACTTTAACGCGCTCTATAAAGAAGAAATGGCGAAATTTAAACAACAAATTTTAGAAAATGATACTTTTGCCGAAAAATACGGAGATTTAGGAAATGTTTATGGTAAACAGTGGCGTGATTGGCAAGATAAAGATGGTAATCATATTGATCAATTAGCTAATGTTATCGAGCAAATTAAGCAAAATCCTAATTCACGTAGACATATTGTTACAGCTTGGAATCCCGCCGAGATTGATACGATGGCCTTACCACCCTGTCATACAATGTTCCAGTTTTATGTTCAAGACGGTAAACTCAGTTGCCAATTATATCAACGTAGTGCCGATATCTTCTTAGGTGTACCATTTAATATAGCTAGTTATAGTTTATTAACACATTTAATTGCAAACGAATGTGGTTTAGAAGTAGGCGAATTTGTCCATACTTTTGGTGATGCACATATTTATTCTAATCATATGGAAGCAATTGAAACTCAACTTGAACGCGATAGTTTTAATGCTCCAACAATTAAAATTAATAGCGATAAATCTATTTTCGATATAAATTATGAAGATTTGACGCTTGAAAATTATGAATCACATCCTGCAATAAAAGCACCCATTGCGGTGTAACAAAAGTAATTAAACTTTTTAAAGGAGAATATTATGACACTTTCGATATTGGTAGCCCATGACCAACAACGCGTTATTGGTATAGACAATCGCTTACCTTGGCATTTACCTAACGATTTAAAGCATGTTAAAAAATTGTCTACCGGCCATACACTTGTAATGGGTAGATCAACATTTGAATCTATTGGTAAACCGTTGCCTAATAGAAAAAACGTTGTACTAACTAGGAACACTTCATTTGAAGCTGAAGGTGTAGAAGTTATACATTCCATAGATGATATATATGATTTAACTGGCCATATTTTCATCTTTGGGGGACAAACACTTTTCGAAGAAATGATTGATATCGTTGATGATATGTATATTACGGTTATAGAAGAGAAATTTAATGGTGATACATTTTTCCCTCCTTACACTTTTGAAGACTGGGAAGTTGAATCTTCAGTAACAGGTACTTTAGACGATAAAAATACAATACCACATACATTTTTACATCTAGTTCGTAAGGCACAAAAGGGAGGTTAACTTATGGCAGAACTAAAAATTGTGACAGATTCGACCTCTGATTTATCTAAACAATATCTTCAAGCCAATGATATACACGTTGTCCCACTTAACTTAACGATTGATGGGGAATCTTATATTGATCAAGTTGATATAACCTCTGAACAATTTATAGAAAAAATAGAGGCCGATGCCGATGTTAAGACAAGTCAGCCACCTATTGGTAAATTCATTGAATTATATGACAAACTTGGTGCAGATGGTTCTGAAATTATTAGTATTCATATGACTTCTGGTTTGAGTGGAACGTATCAAACAGCCGTGCAAGCGAGTCAAATGACTGAAAGTAAAGTAACTGTCATTGATTCAAAATCCATTTCTTATGGTCTCGGTTATCAAATCAAACAAATAGTAGAGTGGAAACATGAACAATTAGACGTTGCAGATATTGAAAAACAAATCATTGAATTACAAAAAAATATCAAACTCTATGTAGTCATTGGTCAACTACACCAGCTAATAAAAGGTGGTCGTATTAGTAAAACAAAAGGTTTGATTGGAAATATGATTAAAATTAAACCAGTAGGAACTTTAATTGATGGTAAAATTGAATTAGTCCATAATTCACGCACGCAAAATTCAAGTATTCAATTTTTAAAAAAAGAAGTTGCACAATTTGTTGAAAATCATAATATTAAAGCGATTGGTATAGCGCATGCTAATATTATGCAATTTGTTGATAAAGTTAAAAAACATTTTTCAGAAGAATTTGATTTTAATGATTTTGATGTAAATACAACTACACCTATTATTTCTACGCATACAGGTCAAGGTGCCATAGGTTTAGTCGTATTAAAATCTTAACTATTATATATTAATTAACAGTTATTTCTTCAAACACTTTAATAGCAAATTGCTTAAATTATTGTTAATTTTATGACAAGATATATTTTAGGAGGCTTATTATGGCATATGCAACACTAGCCGGAGGATGTTTTTGGTGTTTAGTTAAACCATTTACATCATACCCAGGTATAAAAAATGTAGTCTCAGGATATAGCGGTGGAAACATTGACAATCCTACCTATGAACAAGTAAGTACAAATCAAACTGGTCATGTAGAAGCAGTACAAATTACTTATGATACAGACATTACAACATTTGAAAATATTCTAGATATATATTTCAAAACGTTTGATCCAACGGATAATACCGGTCAGTTTTTCGACCGTGGTGAACATTACGAACCCGTTATTTTTTACCATGATGAAGAACAAAAAAAAGCTGCAGAACATAAAATCCAACAATTGAATGAGCAGCAAATTTTTGATAAACCCGTTATTACACCAATCAAACCATATAAAAACTTTTACCCAGCAGAAGATTACCATCAAGATTATTATAAAAAGAATCCGTTACATTATGAACAATATCAACGTGGTTCAGGTAGAAAAGCGTTTATAGAAAAACATTGGGGGGGACAACATGATTAAGAAAAGTAAAGATGAATTAACAGAAATGGAACATTTAGTAACACAAGAAGATGGCACGGAACCACCATTTCAAAATGAATATTGGAACCATTTTGATAAAGGTATTTACGTAGATAAATTATCTGGTAAACCATTATTTACTTCTGAAGAAAAATTTGAGTCAGATTGTGGTTGGCCAAGCTTTTCAAAAGCTTTAGACGATGAAGAAATTATTGAACTCGTTGATAAATCAATGGGCATGATTAGAACTGAAGTTAGATCAGAAGATTCAAATAGTCATTTAGGTCATGTCTTTAATGATGGACCTAGAGAGACGGGTGGTTTGCGTTACTGCATTAACTCTGCGGCAGTACAATTTATCCCTTATGATAAATTAGAAGAATTAGGCTACGGAGATTTGATACCACATTTTAAAAATTAAGGAGCGGATTAACTATGTTTAAAAAATTATTCGGTAAAGGGCAAGAAGCGAACAAAGAAATTGAAATCTATGCACCTATTACAGGTGAATATGTAAAAATTGACGATATTCCAGACCCTGTTTTCGCACAAAAAATGATGGGTGAAGGTTTCGGCATTCAACCAAGCGAAGGTGAAGTTGTATCACCAATCGATGGTAAAATCGACAATGTATTCCCAACAAAACACGCAATTGGTTTAAAAGCTGAAAATGGCTTAGAACTATTAGTTCATATTGGTTTAGATACAGTTCAATTAGATGGAGAAGGTTTCGAAATATTAGTTGAAAGTGGCGACACTGTAAATGTAGGTGACCCAATTTTAAAATTTGATAAAGACTTTATCCAAAACAATGCGAAATCTACAACATCACCTATTATTATTACAAATTCAGATCAAGCAGCATCTGTTAACTTTGCAGAAACTACGAACGTAGTAAAAGGTGAAACTAAAATTGTAGATGTGACAATGAAGTAATGAAAAATTATTCATTTTACCAATTTGCATTAACAGTGAGAGGACGTAAAAATGATAAAGGCGAATTAGCAGAACAAATATTTGATGATTTGTCTTTCCCAAAACACGAAAAAGATTTCAATATTCTTTCTGAATACATTGAAACTCACGGTGATTTTACAGTATCTATGTCTGTTTTTGATGATTTATATGATGAATATTTAGAATGGTTACAATTCTAAATAGCGATATTATTTGAGATTTCCATTAGATTTATACTATTATATTACAGTAGAATAATTGGGGCTGGGGTAAATCTATTTAGGTTCTATCCCAGCCACTTTTATTTTCAGCAAATTTATGTTTAATATACATAAGCCATTAGGAAGTGATGAAATGACAGAAAATAATGCAGAACAACAATCAACTAAACAGCAAAAGAAGAAAGTTAATTTTAAACTAAGTTCTTTTATATTAATGTTAATTGGCATAATTGTATTAACCGCAGTTATTACCGTTTTTGCCACTATAGCTATAAGTCATTGGGCGAGTGGACTTAATAGCGAGCAACGTGCTTCTGTAAAAAAAATAGAACAAGCTTACAAAACATTAGATAAAGAATATTATAAACCTACAGATTCAAAAGAACTTTCAGATGCTGCCATTAAAGGCATGGTAAGTAAATTACATGATCCGTATTCAGAATATATGACAAAGGAACAAACAAAATCATTTAACGAAGATGTCTCTGGTGACTTTGTAGGTATTGGTGCAGAAATGCAAAAGAGACATAAGACAATACAAATCACGAGTCCGATGAAGGATTCACCTGCCGAAAAGGCTGGTATTAAACCTAAAGATGTCGTAACGAAGGTCGATGGAAAATCCGTTGCAGGTAAACCATTAGAAGATGTAGTAAAAAAAGTACGAGGTAAAAAAGGTACTACCGTAACGTTAACTGTAGAGCGTAACGGTCAATCACATGATATTAGTATTAAACGTGATACGATACATGTTAAAAGTGTTGAATATAAAAAACATGGAAAAGTTGGCGTATTTACTATTAACAAATTCCAAAGTGGTACTTCAGCAGAGCTTAAATCACAAATAATTAAAGCACATAAACAAGGTGTTAACAATATCGTGTTAGATTTAAGAAATAATCCTGGCGGTTTACTTAATGAGGCAGTTAAGATGGCTAATATCTTTATCGATAAAAATAAAACTGTAGTTTCTTTAGAAAAAGGTAAACATACAGAATCGATTAAAGCACCTAACGATGCACTTAAAGAAGCAAAAGATATGCATGTAGCTATATTAGTTAATAAAGGTTCAGCTAGCTCGTCTGAAGTCTTTACTGGTGCAATGAAAGATTATCATAAAGCCAAAGTTTATGGTACGACGACGTTTGGTAAGGGTATTGTTCAAACAACAAAAGAATTTAAAGATGGTTCATTACTCAAATATACAGAGTTAAAATGGTTAACACCACACAAGCATTATATACACGGAAAAGGTATAAAACCTAATGTTGAAATTAACGAGCCTGCTTATCAGACACTTACTGTAATTCCAAATAATACTACTTATCAACTTAATGATGATAATAAAAATGTAAAATCAATAAAAATAGGTCTACAAGCTTTAGACTACAATGTAGATAGCAAATCTACAAAATTTGATTCTGAGTTGCAACAAGCTATTAAAACATTCCAAGAAAAAAATAATTTATCTACGACAGGTAATTTTGATAAAGCAACTAATGATAAATTCACACAGCAATTAGTTCAAAAAGCTAATAAAGATGATTCTGTATTAGATAAAGTAATTAAACAATTGAAATAAAATATATAATGGTGAGGTGTAACCATATGATTAGAACTGCAACAAAACATGATTTAGATACCGTTATGTTACTAGTAGAAGATGCTAAATCCGTGATGCAACAAGATAATAATAACCAGTGGGATGAACATTATCCTCTATCTGAACATTTCGTTGACGATATTGATAATGAATCATTGTTCGTCCTTGAATCAAACGATAAAATATATGGCTTTATTGTGGTCGACCAAAATCAATCCGAGTGGTATGATAAAATTGAATGGCCAATTAATAGAACAAACGCATATGTTATACACAGATTGGCGAGCTCACCTGATTATAAAGGCGGCGCCACTGAATTATTCGATTTTGCCGTTAATTTAGCTGAAGACCATGGTGTTCATATGTTAATCACTGACACTTTTGCATTAAACTATCGTGCACAAAGTTTATTCAAAAAATTTGGCTTTACTAAAGTGGGAGAAGCAGAAATGGACTATCATCCTTTTAATAAAGGCAAACCATTTTATGCATATTATAAAAAATTAGAAGAATAGAGGTTATATTATGTCAAAAATTGCATTTACCGGTGGTGGTACTGTTGGACACGTTTCAGTCAATTTAAGTTTAATTCCAACTGCAATTGAAAAAGGTCATGAAACTTTTTATATCGGTTCTAAAAACGGTATCGAAAAGGAAATGATCGCATCGCAATTACCTAATATTACTTATCATAGTATCTCTAGCGGTAAGTTAAGACGTTATCTCTCTTTAGAGAATATTAAAGACGTATTCAAAGTGTTAAAAGGTGTGCTTGATGCTCGCAAAGTATTAAAAAAAGAGAAACCTGATTTATTATTTTCAAAAGGTGGATTTGTGTCTGTACCTGTTGTTATGGCAGCGCGTTCTCTTAAAATACCTACAATAATCCATGAATCAGATTTAACACCAGGGTTAGCGAATAAAATCGCCTTAAAATTTGCTAAGAAAATTTATACAACATTTGAGGATACAGTTAAATATTTACCTCAAGATAAAGCAGATTTTGTCGGTGCAACTGTTCGCGAAGATTTAAAAAGCGGCAATAAATCAAGAGGCTATCATTTAACTAACTTTACTAATGACAAAAAAGTGTTACTCGTTATGGGTGGTAGTTTAGGTAGTAGAAAGTTAAATGAAATTATTCGAGGCAATTTAGATGGTTTATTAAAATCTTACCAAATTATTCATTTGACTGGTAAAGGATTACTTGATGAACAGTTACAAGACCGTGAAGGGTACTGTCAATTTGAATTTGTTAAAGATGATTTGACTGATTTGTTAGCCATTACTGATACTGTTATTAGTCGTGCAGGCGCAAATGCGATTTATGAATTTTTAACATTAAAAATACCAATGTTATTAATACCTCTTGGTTTAGATCAATCTCGTGGCGACCAAATCGACAATGCGAAAAACTTTGCCAAAAAAGGGTTTGGTGACTACATTATGGAAGATGAGTTAACAGAAGATAAATTAACTAAACAATTGATTAATATTGAAAATAATAGAGCTACGATTATAGAACAAATGAATTCCTATAAAGAAAGTTACACAAGATACGACTTATTTGATAAAATCATCACAGATGCATTGCAATAACAAAAAGGGGAAGGTGCATAACAATGTCACGCTGGAAAAGAATTTCATTACTAATTATTTTCACTTTAATATTTAGCGTGATTGCATTTTTCCATGAATCACGACTGGGTAAATGGATTGATAATGAAGTTTATGAGTTCATTTATTCATCTGAGAGTTTCATTACGACGACCGTATTATTAGGATTTACAAAAGTCGGCGAAGTTTGGGCAATGGTATGCTTATCATTATTGTTAGTGGCATATTTAATGTTAAAACGTTATAACGTCGAAACTCTATTTTTCGTCATCGCAATGAGCTTATCTAGTACTTTAAATCCACTACTTAAAAATATTTTTGACAGAGAGCGTCCAACGTTATTACGTCTAATTGATATTTCTGGTTTCAGTTTTCCTAGTGGACATGCAATGGGTGCAACGGCCTTTTTCGGTAGCGGCATCTATATTGCTAATCGTGTCATGAAAGATAAAGCAAAAGCTTTTACAATTGGTTTATGCGCTTTATTTATAATTATGATTTCAGCTTCACGCGTTTATCTAGGCGTACATTATCCTACTGATGTAATAGCTGGCATCATTGGCGGCGCTTTTTGTATAGTATTAAGCACACTTATATTAAGACATAAACTACAAATATAGCGTTATATTATTCACACGCATTCTGATGATTGAAAATCTGGATGCGTGTTTTTTTTACGAAGAGCTATATACAATAGAAAATAGCTAATAACGATACAAAAAAACCGGTTTTACCGAGGTAAAACCGATTTTATATGTTACGTTGACTCGCAACGTTAGTCTTTTACGGGCATATAAAAGGGGATATTTCTGAAAATGATCATTCCATCAAAGAACGAAATGTGTGGGGGGAATGTCTTTTTGGAATTGATAATCATTTTCAATTACATTATACATCATTGAGAATCATTGTCAATTAAATTCCGGTATTTTTTTCAAAATTTTCATTACCATAATGATCAGTAGTCATCTACACACATTGAAACTAATGAGTTACTTCAAATTACGTTCATAAATTGATAATATATGATAGATATAAACTATTATTAAATAATAATTTCCCTAATATCATAGATAAGGAGTTAGTTGCATGACAAAAATTTTAATTGTTGAAGATGAACAAAATTTGGCACGTTTTATAGAATTAGAACTACAACACGAAAACTATGACGTTGACATCGAGTATGATGGGCAACAAGGCTTGGATAAAGCTTTAAGTAATACATATGATTTAATTTTATTAGACTTAATGCTACCAAGCATAAATGGTTTGGAAATTTGTAGACAAATAAGACAATCTCAAAATACACCCATTATAATTATTACGGCCAAAAGTGATACCTATGATAAAGTAGCTGGGTTGGATTATGGTGCAGATGATTACATTGTAAAACCTTTCGATATTGAAGAGTTACTTGCTCGTATACGCGCAATGTTACGTCGACAGCCTAAAAAGAACGAAATTAATATAAATGGTTTGGTCATAAACAAGGAGGCTTTTAAAGTCACAGTAAATGGTGAACCATTAGGTTTAACCAAAACTGAATATGACTTATTGCTATTGTTAGGTAATAATATCAATCATGTAATGCAGCGTGAACAAATCTTAGATGATGTTTGGGGTTATGATAGTGAAGTTGAAACAAATGTCGTAGATGTCTATATTCGTTATTTGCGTAATAAATTAAAGCCTTATGATATGGATAACTATATTGAAACGGTAAGAGGCGTAGGTTACGTGATAAGACGATGACTAAAAGAAGACTAAAAACCCAATGGATGATAATAACGACGACAATTACATTTTCAACTATATTAATTTTTAGTATCATCATCATTTTTTATGTCAGCAATGCATTAAGACAAAATGAGATTGCGGAAGCCGAACGCAGTTCGAATGACATTAATAATTTATTTGAAACGAAACCTATAGATCATATTTCTCCTTTAGATTTAAACGCTTCTTTAGGAAATTATCAAAAAGTTATGCTATTTAATAATAATGAAAAATTAAAACTAGAAACATCTAATGATAATTCGATTAATTTTTCACCCAATTTACATGTACATAATTTTCATCATAAGGAAATAAAATCTGACCACGGTATAAATTATTTAATTATTACTAATAAAATTGAGTCTCAAGGCTTTAATGGTTATAGTGTCATTGTTCATTCGTTGAAAAATTACAACACTTTAGTGAATTCTTTATATTTCTTTGCACTAACATTTGGCGTGATTGCCACATTGTTAACTGCGATGATTAGTTATATTGTTTCATCACAAATAACAAAACCACTCATCACTATGTCTAACAAAATGAGACAAATACGACGTGATGGCTTCCAAGAAAAATTAGAATTACCGACTAATTATGAAGAAACTGATCACCTTATTGATACTTTTAATGCGATGATGGCACAGTTAGAAGAATCATTTAACCAGCAACGACAATTTGTAGAAGATGCTTCACATGAATTGCGTACGCCATTGCAAATTATTCAAGGGCACTTAAATTTAATCCAAAGATGGGGCAAAAAGGACCCTGCAATCCTAGAAGAGTCATTACATATCTCACTAGAAGAGATGTCACGAATTACAAAGTTAGTTGAAGAATTATTATTGTTAACGAAAGAAAATAATTCAGTCAATGATAGAGAAATTGAAAGTGTCGATATTAATAAAGAAATTCACTCAAGAATTAAATCTATGGAACACTTACACCCAGATTACACTTTTAAATTCGAACCTTTTGATAAGCCGTTAAATATTAAAATAAATCGTTACCAATTCGAACAGATATTAATAATTTTTATTGATAACGCCATTAAATATGATCAAAATAATAAATTTATTCAAATTCAAACTAATTTAAGAAACAAACAAATCTCTATAGAAATTACCGACCACGGCATGGGTATACCAAAAGAGGATATAGAATTTATCTTCGATAGATTTTACAGAGTTGATAAATCACGCGCGCGTAACTTAGGCGGCAATGGCCTAGGATTATCAATTGCTAAAAAAATAATTGAATATTACAACGGTACGATACAAGTTGATAGTGAAGTAGGCAAACACACTACTTTTAAAATCACTTTTTAGTTTAGTCAATGATTGTTACAATATAAATATAATATTGCACACTAGTTATCGACGAAGCTTGTAAGTACAAAATGTTAAATAAACCATTATTTATTACAATTTAATGGTTTATTTTTTATGATAATTTTATAGGCGTTATAAAATTATATCTTAAACTATTTTTTTATCTTTTACAGGCTTTTGGTGCTTTTATTTCAATAGATTTAATGCTATTATTGGTGTGTAAGCGTTTCAACTATTTTGTGGAGGGTGTAATATGAGCAACGAAAGACAGGTTTCCGAGGCACCTGTAAATTTCGGGACAAATCTTGGTTATGTACTTGATTTGTACGACATCTATTTAGAAGATCCATCTGCAGTTCCTGAAGATTTGCAAGTCCTTTTCAGTACAATTAAAAACGGTGAAGCAGACATCGTAACAAAATCAAGCGCCGATAGAGGCGATGCAAAAGGTGATAGCACGATTAAACGTGTTATGAGATTAATTGATAATATTAGACAATACGGGCATTTATTGGCAGATATTTATCCGGTTAATCGTCCTGAAAGAAAACATGTACCAAAGCTAAGCATTGAAGATTTTAATTTAGACCAAGAAACATTAGAATCGATCTCGGCCGGTATTGTTTCAGAGCATTTCAAAGACATTTATGACAATGCGTATGAAGCAATTGATCGTATGGAAAGACGATATAAAGGCCCAATAGCTTTTGAATATACACACATTAATAACAACAAAGAACGTGTTTGGTTAAAACGTCGTATAGAGACACCTTATAAAGCCACACTAAATGAAAACCAAAAAATTGAATTATTCAAAAATCTTGCACATGTTGAAGGTTTTGAAAAATATTTACACAAAAACTTTGTAGGTGCTAAACGTTTCTCTATTGAAGGTGTTGATACACTAGTACCTATGTTACAACAAACTTTAAGATTAGCTGGCGATGAAGGCATTCAAAATATTCAAATTGGTATGGCACACCGTGGTAGATTAAATGTTCTAACTCACGTGCTAGAAAAACCATATGAAATGATGATTTCTGAATTTATGCATACTGATCCAATGAAGTTTTTACCAGAAGATGGTAGCTTGCAACTAACGAATGGTTGGTCTGGAGATGTTAAATACCATTTAGGTGGAGTTAAAACTACAGACTCATATGGTATCGAGCAACGTATATCATTAGCGAACAACCCAAGTCATTTAGAAATTGTTGCACCAGTTGTCTTAGGTAAAACGAGAGCGAGCCAAGATGATACCGAGCAAGCAGGATCTGTAACGACTGATTTTCATAATGCGATGCCAATTCTTATTCATGGTGACGCTGCTTATCCTGGTCAAGGTATTAACTTTGAGGCGATGAATCTTGGTGGTTTAGAAGGCTATTCTACTGGTGGTACTTTACATATCATCACGAATAACCGCATTGGATTCACTACTGAGCCAGAAGATGGTCGTTCAACTACTTATTCTTCTGATATTGCTAAAGGCTATGATGTGCCAATTATGCACGTTAATGCCGACAATGTAGAAGCAACTATCGAAGCGATCGAAATTGCAATGGCATTTAGAAAAGAATTCCACAAAGATGTTGTTATTGACTTAGTAGGTTATCGTCGTTATGGCCATAACGAAATGGATGAGCCATCAATTACTAACCCAATACAATACCACGAAATTCGTAAGCATGATTCAGTAGATGTATTGTACGGAAAACAATTAGTTGAAGATAAAATATTATCTGAAGATGAAATGAATTCAATTATGGATGAAGTGCAAAAAACACTACGTACAGCCCACGATAAAATTGATAAAAGCGATAAAATGGACAATCCTGATATGCAACGTCCAGAGAGCTTGCAAGATCCATTACAAGGTGACGACAAAGTATTTAGCTTTGACCATTTAAAAGAAATCAACGATGCAATGTTAAATTATCCATCAGGTTTCAATGTCATGAAAAAGTTAAATAAAGTCTTAGAAAAACGTAGAGAGCCTTTTGAATCAGAAGAAGGCTTAGTAGATTGGGCACAAGCTGAACAATTAGCATTCGCAACAATTACACAAGATGGTAAACCCGTACGATTAACTGGACAAGACAGTGAACGTGGTACTTTCAGTCATCGTCATGCTGTATTACATGACCCTGAAACAGGTGACACTTATACACCATTGCACAATGTTCCAGATCAAAAAGCGACTTTTGAAGTGTATAATTCACCACTTTCAGAAGCAGCTGTCGTTGGATTTGAATATGGTTACAATGTACAAAATAAAGATTGTATGACTATTTGGGAAGCACAATATGGTGACTTTTCTAATATGGCACAAATGATTTTTGACAACTTCTTATTTAGTTCAAGAGCTAAATGGGGTGAAAGATCAGGATTAACATTATTCTTACCACATTCATTTGAAGGTCAAGGTCCTGAGCACTCTTCAGCAAGATTAGAAAGATTTTTACAACTTGCTGGTGAAAATAATATGACTGTTGTTAACTTATCTAGTGCTAGTAACTATTTCCATTTACTACGATTACAAGCAGCTAACTTAGGTACACAATCTATGAGACCACTTGTGGTAATGTCACCTAAAAGTTTATTACGCAATAAAACTGTAGCTGACCCAATTTCAAAATTCACTTCTGGAAAATTCGAACCAATCTTACCAGAAGAACATGATCAATCAGCTGTTAAAAAAGTTATTTTAGCATCTGGGAAAATGTTTATTGATTTAAAAGAATATTTAGCTGATAATCCAAACGAGTCCATTTTAATCGTTGCAGTAGAAAGACTATATCCTTTCCCTGCTTCAGAAATTGAAGCGTTATTAGACGATTTACCAAACTTAGAAAATGTCGCTTGGGTACAAGAAGAACCGAAAAACCAAGGCTCATGGTCATTCGTTTATCCTTACTTGAAAGAGTTAACAATTGATAAATATGATTTAAGCTACCATGGTCGAATTCAACGTTCAGCACCAGCTGAAGGTGATGGAGAAATCCATAAACTCGTACAAAATATGATATTAGAACAAAGCACAAATAATAACTAGGGGGAAGTTAGGCATGCCAGAGGTAAAAGTTCCAGAATTAGCAGAATCAATCACAGAAGGTACCATTGCAGAATGGTTAAAACAAGTAGGAGATAGCGTAGATAAAGGTGAAGCTATCTTAGAATTAGAAACAGATAAAGTTAACGTAGAAGTAGTTTCAGAAGATGCGGGCGTACTTCAAGAAACACTTGCTAACGAAGGCGATACTGTTGAAGTAGGTCAAGCAATTGCTGTTGTAGGCGAAGGTGAACCTTCAAATAGCGGTAGTAGCGAATCACAAGGTTCTTCAGATAAAGAAGCAAGTGCATCTTCAAATGAGAAAGCTGAAGCTTCTAACGATCAACAACCTGCAAGTTCTGAAGCATCAGAAAGCAGTAGCAGTGACAATGGACAACGCGTAAATGCGACACCATCTGCTAGAAAATATGCACGCGAAAAAGGTATTGATTTAACTGATGTTGCTTCTAATTCAGGAGATGTTGTGAGAAAAGAACACATCGACCAAAGTCAAAACAAACAAGCTTCATCAAGCAATGCAGCTGATTCAAGTAAGAAAGAAGAGTCAAAAGCATCAGCAAATCAAAACCCTTCAAAACCAGTTAGAAGAGAAAAAATGTCTCGTCGTAAGAAAACAGCTTCTAAAAAGTTATTAGAAGTATCTAACAACACTGCAATGTTAACTACATTCAATGAAATCGACATGACAAATGTTATGAACTTACGTAAACGTAAAAAAGAACAGTTTATTAAAGATCATGACGGTACAAAACTTGGATTTATGTCATTCTTCACAAAAGCAGCCGTAGCAGCATTGAAAAAATATCCAGAAGTTAATGCTGAAATCGATGGCGATGACATGATTACGAAAGAATTCTATGATATCGGTGTAGCAGTTTCAACTGACGACGGTTTACTAGTACCTTTCGTTAGAGATTGTGACAAGAAAAACTTTGCTGAAATCGAAGCTGAAATTGCTAACTTAGCAGTTAAAGCGCGCGATAAAAAATTAGGATTAGATGATATGGTTAACGGATCGTTCACGATTACTAATGGTGGTATCTTTGGTTCAATGATGTCAACACCAATTATTAACGGTAGTCAAGCAGCAATCCTAGGCATGCACTCTATCATTACACGTCCAATTGCAATTGATGCAGACACAATCGAAAATCGTCCAATGATGTATATTGCGTTAAGTTACGACCACAGAATTATCGACGGTAAAGAAGCAGTTGGATTCTTAAAAACAATTAAAGACTTAATTGAAAATCCAGAAGATTTATTATTAGAATCTTAATTCACAAACAAAA
>NZ_JAVTDB010000090.1:0-20622 GCF_032139365.1 Staphylococcus kloosii | reverse complement strand
CCGAACTAATATGCTAAACCTATAATAGTTTACATAATAAAATTACTGTTACTTATGATATATAAAAAAGCTATATACATATTTAGTTTACATAACATATTTATACACTACTATATAAAAAAACTCACTACAAAAGTGAGTTTTTTTATATTTAACGGTTTAGCTTCTTGCGAACATTGTTTAAAGTATTAAATAACTTATATTTCGTTTTCTTAATTGGCTTGTAAAAATCTCCAATTAACTCTTCTATTTGCACATTAAAACCGCGTTTGAATCTATAAACGCCATAGTCTTCACTATTTTCAGTGAAATCTCCAGACAATCCATAGAAATTATAACGATCGTAACCATGATCAAAGCAATAATTTATCATAAACCAATGCATCATATATGGACCCATAAAACGGTTATATTTTTCAGAAGAACCACCAGAAAAATAGTTAACTTCATAAGCATTAGCAAAGAACACGCCCGAAGCTAAGTTTAATATAGCACCATCAGTTTGTCTCAACTCACTATTTTGTAACAATTCTTTCTTATCATGCTCGATTTGTCTATCTAATTCAGCAATTTTTTTCAATTGCTTGTCAGATTTTTGTTCTTTTTCCATCATTTGATCACGACGATTTTCTTTTTCCGTCAATGCAGCTTGGATGCTATTAATATTTTCATCTAAATCGATATATGCTAATGGTACGAGCACTTTATCACCATAATTATCGATGAAATTATAGAAATAGTCGTCAGTTTTCGATACGAAACCAGCACGTTCTTCAGTTTCTCTATATAGTTCTAAGAAAATGTGGAATTCATCTCTTTCAAGAAATCTCACTTTTATACCATTATTAATTGCCTTGTTAATATTACGTTTTCTTTGACTATCAAATTGCTTTTTCAATGACGCTGGTGTTTCCCCGTCTAAATTGAGTACACCCATCCAACGTACTTGGCTAGATGTATCATATTCAGTAGTGAAACCATGATGTTCGTAGCCATGTGCTTTGAACAGATTTACTAACGCATCATTATTGATTTGCTTTGATAGCGGGTTTATATCTTTATCATAAATTTGATAGATCCAATAAGGGTCCATTTTGACATATAAGCAGTTATGATGCTGCAAATAACTATCTAATTCACGTAGATAATAATCTACTAGACCTAAATCGCTATAATCCATCACTGGGCCACGATTTGAATAATAAACATAACTCCCCATAGTAGGAATTTTCGAGAAAAGACTAGCCGCAATAACTTGATTATTATCATCTTTTAAGCCTAATAGGACAACTTGGAAGCCATCTTCTTCCCTCGTAGCTATACTTTCCTTCACTTGGAAATAATGGCTCTCTAAAGATGGATTTTGTACAAAATTGTCGTATTCTTTAACAGTTAACTCTGTAAATTTCATACTAGCTTAGTTCCCTTCTAATTAGTGTTTACTTGTTTCTATCTTTTAATTTCTTTAGCATTGTGTATATTTTATACATAGGTTTATTGATTGGCTTAATAAAGTCACCTACATATTCCACAACGTCAGCATTAAAACCTTTTTTAAATTTAACTACACCGGCATCTTCAGCATCTTCAGTAAAGTTGCCGCTAATGCCGTAGAAATTATAACGATCAATACCATGTTCTAGTGCATAGTTAATCATCTTCCATTGAATCGCATAACTTCCTGCAAAATGTCTAAATTCATTTGACGTACCACCTGCATAATATACAACTTCAAATGGGTTAACAATAAAGAACGCAGCAGAAATAGGTAATTCATTACCATGTTTAGCTTGAAGTGATTTTGCTTCTTCAATTTTTTGTTCATTTGCTTGCACTTGTTGTTCTAAATTCTCTTTTTTATTATGCGATTTTTTATTATCTGGTCGTTTTTCTATATCTTTAAGTGCTTTATTTAAATCCTTTTCTAACACATTACCTTCTGATTGGAGTTCAGCAATGTAATCATCAAAGTCTATGTAAGCTAACGGAACTAATACACGATCTTTATAATGTCTTAATCGATTGTAATAGAATTTATCTTCTCTATCAAAGAAATCTTTAGATTCAGAAGTATCTTCCATAAATGAACGGAAAATAGGTAATTCGTCTTCCTCTAGAAATCTTACTTTAACACCATTTTTTTGTACCTTTTTAGTATTACGTTTACGTAAGCTATCCATACCATTCAACACATCTTTTGCAGTTTTGTTTTTCAAATCCAATACTGAATGGAAACGTATTTGAATAATGGGATCAAAGCCAGTCATAAATCCTTGATGTTTATAGCCTAATTGTTTAAATTTATCGAAAATCCAATCATTGCCCGCATTTTCGATAAATTCACCGTCATGGTTTAAATACTGATATGGTAAGTAAGGATCTACTCTAAAGTATAATGCATTGTTTTTCTTTAAGTATTTGTCCAGCTCATTAAAGAAATAATGTACTAATTCTTTGTTATCAAAATCTATTACCGGCCCACGGTTAGAATAGAAATATTTGAAAAATTTCATTACAGGCACTGCTGTTAGTAAACAAGCAGCTATAACTTCGTTATCATTATTTTTAACACCAACTAAATGTGTTTCTGTACCTTCAGCGATTTTAAGTTCATAATTACCCACCATCTGTGTAAAGTGGCTATTATTCATTTTATCTGCAAATGCGCCAAACTCAGTTGACGTTAAATTGGTAAATTTCATATTTGTTTACTCCTAATTCATCATTAATTCATCCAGGTGATTCTTTTAAATCTTGTTTATTATACAATATTAATAAATAAAACAAAATTAATACCACGGATTTTCACTGAACTAATTTTAATTTTTTAATTAATATATGTAATGTACATTTACTATTTCTATTATACCATTTATACAAGCTTAACAAACAAAAAGAGCTGGATTCAAAAATCCAACTCTGAAAATTAATTATTTTTGTAATGCATCTCTAAGTGCTTCGCCTACAGCTTCACTTGATTGGGGATTTTGACCTGTAATAAACAAGCCGTCTTCTTCTACGTGAGATATGAAATTATCTGTAGTAATAAATTTCGCACCTTGTTTTTCAAGTTCAGTTTGAGTTAAGAAAGGCACTTTTTCTTCAAGTCCCATTGCTCTCTCTTCTTCGTCTGTAAATGAAGTAAGTGTCACGCCATTCACTAAGAAGTTACCTCTATTATCTTTCGCACCTACAAATGCGCTTGGTCCATGACATACAGAAGAAATAAATTTATTTTGATCTTTAAAATCAGCGATTAATGATGCCAATGCTTGATTGTGACCAAAGTCGAATACTGTACCGTGACCACCTGGTAAATAAACTGCATCGTAGTCTTCGACTTTTACATCTTCAATACTTGGTACATCTTTAATCTTTTCAACAAAGCTTGCGTACTTATTTAATTCATCGTTTTGAGTAGAATTGTCATCTATTGGTACAGAACCGCCCTCGATAGATACTAAGTCTACATCAATGCCTGCTTCAGTTAGCACTTCATAGGGTACACTAGCTTCTTCTAACCAAAGACCTGTTTGTGAACCATCATCATAATGACTTCTACTTGTTAGTATAAATAATACTTTTTTACTCAAATTAAGTCACCTCTATAATTGACATATATTTTATGGTTCTTCATTCTACAGCTTACGACATCATAAATAAAATATTATGCTTGTTGATCTAGCGTGTTTCTTATACTTTGTAAATAGTTAACAGTATTTTCTAGATTGTCATTTTGAAAACGTCTCACAATTTCACTGCCAATTACTACGCCATCTGCGACTTCAGCAATATCTGAAACATGTTCTGGCGTTCTTATACCAAAACCAGCTACTACAGGAACGTTAGCAATATCTTTAAGCCGTTGAATTTTTTCTTTTAATTGTGGATGGAATTTACCATTTTCTCCTGTTGTCGCATTCATCGTTACTGTATAAATAAATCCTTCGGCACTGGCTGAAATTTTATTAATTCTTTCATCAGCTGTAGTCATCGCCACTAAGGATATCACTTTCACCGAACTACTTTTATGTCTCGCTTTAATTTGCTCAACTAATTCATAAGGTAAGTCTGGAATAATTAAACCGTAAACACCTGCATCCTCACAAGCTTCAAAAAATGCATCCTCACCATAGTGATTAATAATATTATAATAAGTCATTAATACGTAGTCACTATTAATCTGTTGTTGATGTTTTGTTAACTCATCCAAAATAATTTGAATATTCATACCTTCTTGTATAGCTTTATTTCCAGCTTCCATAATAACAGGTCCATCTGCTACAGGATCTGAAAAAGGTACTCCTATTTCTATTATGTCTGCGCCTGCTTCGCTTAATGTTTTAACATTTTGAATAAAATTCTTATTACCCATTACATAAGGTATAAATAATTTTGACATTAAGCTTCACCTCTCTCTTGTATATACTTTCTTATCGTCTCCATATCTTTATCACCACGACCAGATACTGTCACTACTAGAATTTCGTCTTTAGCCATTTGTGGTGCAAGTTTTTCAACATAACTTAGCGCATGTGCACTTTCAATTGCAGGAATAATACCTTCTAATTTAGTAAATTTAACTAATGCATCCATCGCTTCTTTATCACTCGCTGTCGGATATTGAACCCTACCTATGTCTTGATAATATGAATGTTCTGGTCCTACACCTGGATAATCTAATCCCGCAGAAATAGAATGTGCCAATTGCACTTGGCCATTATCATCCTGGATAAGGTACATTTTCGTACCATGCAAGACTCCAGTCGAACCTTTATTAATAGCTAATGCGTGCTTATCTGTCTCTTCACCCTTACCAGCTGCTTCAACACCGTATAATTTCACATCATCTTTAATAAATGGATAAAACGTTCCGATAGCGTTTGAGCCACCGCCAACACATGCGACAATAGCGTTAGGTAATCGTCCTTCAGCAGTAGTTATTTGTGCTTTAATTTCATTTCCTATGACACTTTGAAAATCTCTTACCATCGTTGGAAATGGATCTGGTCCTAGGGCAGAACCTAAAAGATAATGTGTATCGTCGACGTGACTGACCCAATATTGTAATGCTTTATTTACCGCATCAGACAAAGTTCCTTGTCCTTCTTCTACTGATTCGACTTTGGCACCGAGTAATTCCATACGGAAAACATTAAGTGATTGTCTTTGAATATCTTCTTTCCCCATAAACACTACTAATTCCATGTCAAACAATGCTGCAACTGTGGCGCTTGCTACGCCGTGTTGTCCTGCGCCTGTTTCAGCTACGAGTTTTTTCTTACCCATACGTTTAGCAAGTAATGCTTGCCCTAACGCATTATTTATTTTATGTGCACCTGTGTGATTTAGATCTTCACGTTTCAAGTAAATCTTAGCACCACCTAATTCTTTAGTATAAGCATTTGCAAAAGTTAATGGTGTTGCTCTTCCTACATAATCTTTTAAATAGTAGTCAAGTTCTTGTTGGAATGATGGGTCTTCTTTTGCCTCTTTATAAGCCTGTTTTAATTCAATAATTGCTGGCATTAACGTTTCTGGGACATACTGACCACCGAATTCACCGAAAAAGCCAAATTCATCTACTTCTGTTTGTATATTTTTATTCATCAATATCCCTCTCTTTTACTAAGTCAATAATATTTCTCATTTTTATTAAATCTTTGCTGCCATTTGTTTCTATACCACTAGCAATATCATAACCGCTATGATTTAACGCTAATTCGTTAATTTTATTAATATTGTCATAGTTAATGCCACCAGCTATTAAAAAGTTATAACCTTTAATATTACGTAATTTGTCCCAATTAAAATGCTTACCAGTGCCACCGTAATTTTCTGACGGTGTATCTATAATAAATAAATCTATATGATTGTTATATAATGCTAATTGTTGTAATAATACTTTTTCATCTTGTGCTGGTAATGCTTTAATAATTTTGAGTTGTGGATGTAAAGTACGTATTTCCTTTATTAAAGCTAAAGATTCCATGCCATGTAATTGAATTGTAGTTAGTGAGGTTTCAGCTACTAAATCGTTAATTTGTTCGATGGTTGGGTTAACGACAATAACGACAATTTCTTTATCATTTGGAATATTTTCTGTTAAACGGCGAATTTCTTTTACAGTAACAAAGCGTTTACTTTTAGCGTAATGAATGAAACCTAATGCATCACAGTTTAAATTTTCAGCTAGCTTTACATCTTCCAATGTTCTAAAACCACAAAATTTTAATTTCATACTTTTGCCTTTTTCAATTTTAAACTAGGTAAAAATGCGCTTAGATTATCACTTTTCATTAACGATTCGCCAATTAGTAAACCGTCTATTTTAGAATCGACAACCGATTCAACGTCCTCTACTGTATGAATGCCACTTTCAGAAATGTAATAATAACCATCTTTACGTTCTTTTAAAATTTCATTGGTATGTTGGACATCTGTAACAAAACGTTTTAAATCACGATTATTAACCCCAATAATTTCTGGATCTAATTTATAAGCACGTGTTAATTCTTCTTTATCATGGACTTCGACTAATGCTTCTAAATTTAAAGATTGCGCATAATCATAAAGTTCTCTTAATTGTTCATCTGTTAAAACATTGACGATTAATAAAATGATAGATGCCCCTGCTTTTTTTGCTACGTCAATCTGAATAGGATCCACGACAAAATCTTTACATAATACTGGCAGCTTTGTTTGTGTCGTTAAACTTTGTAATCTTTCATAACTACCACCAAAATATTTTTCATCTGTTAAAATAGATACAGCATTTGCACCATTGGCTTCATAGTCTTTAACTTGTTGTTCTAAATCTTTAGCTGGTAGTTCTGGTAATGATGGACTTTTGGATTTTATTTCAGAAATCACGACTAATTCATCTGAATTATCCATGCTTTCTTTAAAGGTTGGTTTTGACGATACGTCTACTTCTTTAAGCTCTTGTAATTTCTTGTCATAATAGCCATTCGCTAATAATTCTCTTTTATATTCTACAATCTCATCTAGAATAGTCATATAATTGTCCTCCCATTTTTTTATATTGTTCTAATGCTGCGCCATTAATAATTAACGCTCTTGCTTTATCAACGCCTGCCTGAATCGTGTCAACTTGTTCAGACACATACAGTGCGATGCCAGCGTTCAATATTGCGACATCTCGTTTCGCTGATTGTTCTTTACCACTTAATATATCTAAAGTAATTGTTAAGTTTTCTTGTGCTGAGCCACCAACTAATAGATCGTTTGATGCGTATTTTAAACCTAAATCTCGTGCGTTTAATGTGTATTTTTTAATCATACCGTCTGATATTTCATAAATAATATTTTCTCCGGATAATGTAGCTTCGTCCATACCATTTGCACCATGTAAGACAATCGCTCTTTTTCTTCCTAGATCCGCTAAAGTTTGAGCAATCTTATCTAGTTTCGTAGCGTCATAAACACCCATCACTTGATAATCTAATTTAAACGGATTAATTAACGGACCAGTAATATTAAAAATTGTTGGTGTCGCAATCATTTTTCTAATAGGTTGAATGTTTTTCATTATTGGATAAGTTTCCGTTGCACTTAAGAATGCCAATCCTTTGTCATCAATATATGCAGCTGTTTCTTCCACTTTTTGCGTTTTAATATTCATCGCATTTAACAAGTCCGTACTACCTGATGAAGATGTCACGCTTCTATTTCCATGTTTAATAACTGGCACACCTGCACTTGCAACGATAAAAGAAACTGTAGTAGATATATTAAAACTATTTGATCTATCTCCACCCGTACCACAGACGCAAATGCTTCCTTTATATTGTGGCTGTTCATCGTACATACTGTTGATTAAACTTCTAGAGATAAAAGTAAGTTCACTTTGTGTAAATTCCCTAGCCGAGAAACGTTGTAACATGTCTAATTTTTTGTCGTCAGAAGTATCGTCAGCTATAAGCAATTGAATAAAATTTGTCATTTCAGTTTGATTTAGCGGGTTTTGCTGTTGTAGTTTTGTTAATAGTTCCATCTTGATTGACCTCCCCTGCTATAATTAAGAAATTGTTAATAATGTGTTCACCAAAATCCGATGCAAATGATTCGGGATGATATTGGATGCCATAATGTTTATTTGTACGATGCTCAAATGACTGTATACAATCTGGTGTTTCACCTGTAATGATTAAATCGTCTGGCAAGGATTGTGAATCACTTACTAATGAATGATAACGCATAATGTTAGAATATTCTGACACCCCAGCGTATAAATGAGTATTTTTAAGGATTTGCATACTATCCACTTTGCCGTGTTTGATTTCATCGCCTTGAATAACTTTGCCACCGTAATAACACGTTAATGCTTGCGCGCCTAAACAGACACCTAAAATAGGTTTATCTTTATAATGTTCTATTATATTTAATAAATGATTATTATCTAACGGGTGACCTGGCCCTGGTGAAATAATCACTGCTGTTACATCCAAGTTATAAACATC
The DNA here is from genome assembly GCF_032139365.1 of Staphylococcus kloosii. Classification (GTDB taxonomy): domain Bacteria; phylum Bacillota; class Bacilli; order Staphylococcales; family Staphylococcaceae; genus Staphylococcus; species Staphylococcus kloosii_A. The sequence goes on along the minus strand of NZ_JAVTDB010000090.1, from coordinate 12,139 downwards.
ACTGTCATCAGGGTATTTTACGATGACGTCATTTTTCTTTGCTATAATATCGACTAAGTTATAAGTAAAAGAATCATAATTATCAACTACTAAAATCATGGTGCTACCTCCAATAAACTTTTAGCTTTTAGTTTCGTTTCAGCTAATTCCTTTTCTGGTGTTGAATCATAAACGACACCACAACCTGCTTGAACATTAACGTACTCATTATCAATCATCATCGTTCTAATAGCTAATGCAAAATCTAAATCGTGATTGCAGTTAATATAACCAATACCGCCACTATATACGCCTCTCTTTTCTGGTTGTACTTCGTATATTCTTTGTATTGCCCTTAATTTAGGCGCTCCAGATACTGTACCTGTTGGTAATAAACTTGCAACGACTGACATCGGTGAATAGTTTGTTTTTAATTTACCAGTTACTTCACTGACGATATGCATAACATGTTCATAACGTTCAATCGCCATTAATCTTCTTATTTCTGAGGTGCCTGCTATGCTCACTCTGTGAATGTCATTTCTGCCCAAATCGACTAACATACTATGTTCACTTAATTCTTTTTCATCTTTTATTAACAATTGCTCGTTTTCAATGTCTTCTTCCTTCGTCGCGCCACGTTTAATCGTTCCAGCTATAGGATTTGTAATCACTGTATCTCCGTGTACTTTCACAAAGCTTTCAGGAGAACTTCCTACAATAATTGGTTCTTCCATATTAATAAAATACATATAAGGACTTGGATTTTGACGTTTTAATTTTTGATACATTTGATACGCTAAAGTTTGTAGTTGATTGTCAAAATGATGTTTATAACTATAAATAATCGATGGTACGACTTGAAACATATCACCTTGTTGAATTAATGTTTTTAAATAAGCGACCGTATCCATGAACGATTGTTCAGTCATGTTAGTTTTGATTGTTTTATCTTGCTGTTCAAAATTTATTATTTCAGGATAAATTGATAATTCTTTTAATTCAGCAATTCTATGACTAATGTTTTCTTCCATTTCCTCTGCGCTACGGTTAGAAAATAAATTGGATGCTACTACATATAAATATTCTTTATAATGATCAAAAATGTATACATCTTCTATCATGTAAAAATGAGCATCATGTTGTTGGTGATCTTGCAATGCGATTTGTTGTAAAATTGGGAATTCGTGTCTTACTAAATCAAAACTACAAGAGCCAACAAAGCCAGAAACAAATGGAATATCTTGTAACTCTTCATCTTCAACGTCTGCTTTATATTGATCTATATAGTCTTTCATTTTTGCGTATGGTTGTTCATTTTCCACTACTTTATTATCTTTAGTTTGAATATTCAGTGTGTCATTATCTAAAGTTAATGAACCATAAGTATCAAAAATAACGAATGAATAACGACCTTTAAGCTGTGATTGATCTGCACTTTCTAAGATGATTTTTTTATCTCTTAAACGAGCGAATGCTTCTGGTGTAACTTCAGCATTTAACTTTTTAAATTTTATTTGCATTACTTTTCCCTCCTAATAAAAAAACGTCAACATCCTTAACTTTCGTAAGGACGCTGACGCGCGGTGCCACCTGTATTAGTTTGATTATTTAAATATCAAACTCTCTCATCATCAATATTCAACTGTGCTTCAACAAAACCCAATTTCGAATAATATGAGTGTTAGTTTCCATCAACCACTAACTTTCTGCAAGCTACTCAATACAATCTACTACATTTTGTTTGCTAATTTTTAATTTTTGTTTATCAATATAAAAAAGACACCACAATAAACGCATTTCTGTAAGGACGCGTTACCGTGGTGCCACCTTAGTTAACAATAATTGTTCACTTTAAATTATAAAATTGTATTTAAAAGCCCAATTCGTCACATAAGTTGTGCTAATTTCCATCAACCATTAGCTTTCTTTGTGCTACAAGTTTATGTGCTACTTAATTCTTTTAAATATTTTGCTTTAAAAGTAATTAATTAGCATAATAACCTGATTATTTTTATTTGTCAAACAAAATTTTATTATTCTTTAATCGGTGATAAGCAATAGGCATACAATAACCGAGCTGTAGCTTCTAATGATTCTATATGTGTGCGTTCCATGGCATGTGATGACTCGATGCCTGCACCAAATAGTCCATGTCGAATATTGGCACCAGCTCTTAATGCTGCCGAAGCATCGGAATTATAATAAGGATATATATCAACTTTATGAGGTATATCATTTATTTTACATAAATTAACTAAGTGTTCACGTAACCCTTTATGATATGGTCCCGAACTATCTTTAGCACAAATTGATACCGTATATTCATCTGAAGTTTGGCCGTCACCTAATGCTCCCATGTCAAAGGCGATGTATTCAACGATTTCGTCGTCGATAGAGGCGTTTGCACCATAACCTATTTCTTCGTTATTTGAAATATAAAATTGTGTCGTATGTGGTAATGTCGTATTATCTGCTTTCAATTTCTCTAACAATTCCATAATCATGGCAACGCTAGCTTTGTCGTCTAAATGACGAGATTTAATATAACCTGATTGCGTTACAACTGTACGTGGATCAAAGCTTACGAAATCTCCTACTGCTATGCCTAAATCTTCTGTTTCATCTTGACTATTAACTTTCTCATCTAAGCGTACTTCCATATGTTCGGCATCTCTTGGAATTTCGTTATTATTGCTATAGACGTGCACACTAGTTTCATGCATACAAATAGTACCAGTATATGTTTGGCCATTACTCGTTTCTATTTCACAATATTCACCTTCGATAGCATTAAAATGAAAGCCACCTATTAAACTTAATGCTAATCTTCCATCTTCTTTAATTTCTTTAACCATGGCGCCTAATGTATCGACGTGCGCAGTAATACAGCGTTGTTGTTGTTCATTACTACCCTTCACAGTAATTATTAACGCACCTTTATTTGTAATTTCAGTTTGATAACCTAATTTTTGTGCATGTGAAGCAACATAATCAATTGCTTTTTGCGCATTACCTGATGGACTGCTAATTTGTGTTAACTGTGAGATTGTTTCAAAAATTGAATTTGCCATTTCACTTTACCCCCTTATGTTATATTTATATTTTAACTTTTTAACGTTTAAATTGATACATATTGCATATTCAATGCTGCTACTATACACTATTATTATTCTAAAAACTTAGACAGAGGTGCTTCGACATTATGAAACACATACTTTTTGTAGGCTTAGGCCTTATTGGTGGTAGCTTAGCTAGCAATTTACGTTATTATCATGATGATATTGAAATCACAGCTTATGACGCAGATCCTTCTCAATTAGATAAAGCATTGTCTATTGGTATTATCGATCATCAAGCAACGGATTACCAAGCTAGCGTAGAGCAAGCTGACATCATTATTTATGCTACGCCTGTTCAACAAACAATTAAATATTTGCAAGCATTACCAAATTTCAATACTAAGCGCGATGTCATCGTAACTGACACCGGTAGTACAAAATCAACAATTCAACAGTACGAAACGTTTTTATTAGCACATCATATTCACTTAATTAGTGGTCATCCAATGGCGGGTAGTCATAAATCTGGCGTGTTAAATGCTAAAAAACATTTATTTGAAAATGCTTTTTATATTTTAGTGCACAATGAAACAGCAAATGATGAAGCGGCAACGACCATTCAACAATTATTATCGACAACAGATGCTAAATTTATTTCTACCAATGCCGAAGAACATGATTTTGTTACTGGCATTGTTAGCCACGTACCGCACATTATTGCATCAGCATTAGTTCACTTAAATGCCAATCATATTTCTGATTCTGCTTTAGTTAAAACTTTAGCAGCAGGTGGTTTCCGTGATATTACTAGAATTGCTAGTAGTAATCCAATTATGTGGCGTGATATTACCATTGAAAATAAAGCAACAATTCTTAGATTATTAAAAGAATGGAAAAATCAAATGTCTAGTATTATTGAGTTGATAGAAGAAGATAATCCTGAAACATTATATAATTTTTTCAATGACGCTAAGATATATAGAGATGAATTACCCCTTAAATCACAAGGTGCACTATCTATCGAGTATGATTTGTATGTTGATATTCCGGATAAGCCGGGTATGATTAGTCAAGTTACAAGTATCTTAAGTTTACATAATATTTCTATAAGCAACATAAGAATATTAGAAGTACGTGAAGATATTTATGGCGCATTACGTGTAAGTTTTAAAAGCCCTGAAGATAGAAAGCAAGGCGCTGAAGCGTTGAGTGATTTCGAAACTTATATCGCATAACCAAATTCCATTAAATGATTGCACTACGCGTTAAGGCTGAGGTTCCCTTTAAGTACCTCAGCCTTTTTTATTTTTGCCCTTTTTCAATTGTTAGCAGTCTTTCTTTCATGACCTCTCCACCTCTATAGCCTCGTAACTGTCCGTCTTTACCTATAACACGGTGACACGGTATAACGATCAACAATGGGTTTTTGGCAATTGCTGTGGCAACGGCTCTAATTGCCTTTGGTTTGCCTATAGCTGTGGCAATCTCACTGTATGTTCGCGTTTCACCGTAAGGGATCTTTAATAGTTGCGTCCATACTTGCCGTTGAAATTCAGTGTGCTGATAATTCATATCTATGACGAATTCAAATGCTTGTTTTGTGCCATTAAAATATTGACGCAGTTCTTGCAAATAAGTTGTTAAATACGCTTCATTTTCTTCGATATTTACTTCTTCATGAATGATTTGACTTAATATCTCATCACTATCTATTGTACTGATAAAACGTAATCCACGCTGTGTGGCGTATACTTTTAAAAACACATCATCAAACCATATTTTCGCGGCATATAATTTTTGCATATTACTTCCTCCCTACTTTGTAATTACTAAATATTAACATTATCATTTGTAAAACTCATCAATATCAACGGTTTTAGTAATCAAAGCGCAAGATTAGGCTATTATTTTATGTTACACTTTTTGCGAGGTGATAATATTGAGTAAACTTAATCTTATACAATCGAGATGAAATGATATAAAAATTAATAATAGCAATGCCGACGATCAATTTATTTATGCTGTCAAATCTACGATGATTTTCTGTAAACCATCATGTTCTGCCAAGTTACCCAAGAAAGAAAACGTAACGCTTTATAACGATTATAATGATGCTATAGCAGCTGGTTATAGACCTTGTAAAAAATGCAATCCGACAGGTTATTTTACCGATAAAGAAGAATGGTGTATACAAATTAAAAATTACATCACCCGTTATTACCACCAACATGTAACGTTGGAGGCGTTGGCCAATCATTGTCATGGTTCTATTTATCATCTATCTAGAGTATTTAAAGAATTAGAAGGAATGACAATTATAAATTATTTGCATCTTGTAAGAACGACTGAAGCTAAAACATTATTAGCCGATCCAACGTTAGACTTAAATACTATTGCGTTAGCAGTTGGTTATAAAAATGCTTCTCAGTTTATTAAAAAATTCAAACTCTATTTTCAGCTCACACCACATAAATTTCGTCAGCAACTTACTAAGCTGTAAAATTTTTGTCGATGATGATACCCTTTCTAGATTTATTATTACATCTTATGTCCAGCCATTAGACCTAGACGACCATGTTTTGTTCCCGCATCCGTATATGATACTGCCCTTGAAACAATGCCTTTACCATACTTATTATGCAAATTATCGATTGTTTTAGCTAATTTTTCAATTCGTCTACGTTCATATTCATCAATAAACAAGTCTAATTGTCTATTGTGCTCATCTACAAAATTCGTTAACGAAACACTTAAAGTGCGATACAACGCTGATTTATCACATAGCTCATCAGCAAATTTTTCCACCACGGCTATAATGTCATTTTCTAAATTTGTTGGAGTGCCTAATGTATATTGTTTGTTGACGCCACCTTCATCGCTATAACCAAAAGAAAAGTGAATCGTGCGTGCTAATTGATTGCGTGCCCTCACACGGCTCGCTACATCTTCAATTAATTCTTTCATGACTACTTTCGTTTCATCATATTTATAATCGCGCATCAAAATTTGACTCTTACATATTGAGGGATTGCCGGCAATATATTTTTCTCTAATTTTACTATGGTCAATGCCATTCGCATGTAAGTGTAAATCAACACCTATAATGCCTAAATCTCTTTTTAAATATTGATAAGGATAATTGGCTAAATCTCCAATCGTAAAAATACCTCTTTTATTTAATTTTTTTTCAGTTCGTCTATTTATCCCCCAAAATTTACTCAATGGTTGTATTGGCCATAATTTATGGGGAATATCTTGATAACGCCATTCCGCTATCTTAGACTCGATATATTTTGCCTCAACATCCATTGCTACCTTACTCAATAAAACATTTGAACCTACGCCGATTGTACAATCAATCCCTGTCTCTTCTTTTATTTCTTTTTGTAATTTTTCACAAAACGAACGTATGGTCGTACTAAATCTGTGATAACTATCTGTAATATCCATAAAAAACTCGTCAATACTATATTGATGCAAATCTTCTGGTGGTACATAACGTAATGCAATTTGTGATATCTTCACTGATACTTCTAAATATTTGCGCATACTTGGATTAATAATATAAACATCATTGCGATGCGGAATTTCAAATAATCTTGACCCTGTTTTAATCCCTAACGCTTTTAATTCAGGTGTCGCAGCTAAAACAACTGACCCTTGTCGCTTCGTATCAGCGACGACTGCTAGTTTAGTTTGCAATGGATCCAATCCCTTTTGTAAGCATGATACACTCGCAAAAAAACTCTTTTGATCGATACACAAAACGTCTCTCTCTTCTAACAAATTATAATCATACATATAACTAACCTCCCACAAAACAGAACGTATGTTCGTTATAAATTATAAAATATTTTTACCAATAAATCAAATGGTAATTTAGTAACAAATTATGAGTGAATATTTATATATTCACTGGACTATCTGTCGTAATAAAGAAGTAAATTACTAAATATTAGGGCGCTAATTTTTAGATTAAGTTCTTAGTTAATTCGTGCTATACTTTGTTCAACTCATAAAAAGGAGGCTTTTATATGCCGATTGTTAACGTAAAATTATTAGAAGGACGTTCTGATGAACAACTTAAAGATTTAGTATCAGAAGTAACAAATGCTGTAGAGAAAACGACGGGTGCAGACAAAAATGCGATCCATGTTGTCATTGAAGAAATGAAAGCTGCTCACTATGGTGTAGCTGGGGTAAGGAAAGCAGATCAATAATATTTAACAACTGTTGTTACATACAAATTAAAAACCCGAGCTACAGTACTCAAAACTGTAACTCGGGTTTTTATTAGTTATTCAAAAACGCTTTAGCTGCTTTTTTATTCGCTGCTTTATCTATTTGTAAAGCACTACCATCTGTTGGAGATTGGTAATCTTGGTACGTATTTTGAATAGGTAACGTTTTAGATTTTACATCTTTATCGCCACGCAAACCAAAATTCATTCCCGTTTGAATTAAAGCAGAATCTGGCATATTCGTATTTAAGTAACCTCTTAAGATACCTGCCACTTTCGGTAATTTAGGAAAAGTACTCGGACTAACTAATTGTTTCTTCAAGGTCTGCATTACTTGTTGCTGACGTCGTACACGACCAAAGTCTCCTTCAGCATCGTGTCTGAAACGTGCGTAACCGAGTAATTCTTTACCATTTAATTTATGTTCACCTTTTTTCAATGATACGCCAATATTAGCCGACATATCTTTCTCGACATCTATTGGTACACCATTAGGTTCTAACTCATCTATCATTTTTTCAAATCCAGTAAAGTCTAAAATGGCATAATATTCTGGATCAATGTCTAAATTCTTTTTCAATGTTTGTCTTAATAACTCTGGACCACCAATTGAATAAGCTGAATTAATCTTATGCTTACCATGGCCAGGAATATCTGCGTATATATCACGCATAACAGACATCATTTTCATCTTTTTATGAATGTAATCGTATTGAGCAATCATAATGGAGTCAGTTCTAGAAATACCACCTTGCTGTTTATCTGCCCCCAATACCATGATTGTAATCTTCCCATCATTTTTAGCAGCACCGTTAAATTTGTGCTGTTTCAAAGTTTTACCATGATTTTTAGCATACTGTATACCTGAATTATAACCATGTACTGCATAACCAATTAAAATGGCAAAAGCAATTACTATAATTAAAATAATAAAAGGTAATTTTCTAACTTTCTTTTTCTTTTTTGTGCGCCTCGGCGGAGGCGTGTGCGATGTTTCTTCACTGCTTATCTCTGTCTTATGCTTATCTTCGCTCATATATTATCAACCTTATATCTTCAAAATTACGAATCTATGTACTATAATTAATACATATTAAAGTTATATAAAATTTGTGTAAAAATCAAGTACTTTCTAAATAAATCAGACTTAGGGCCAATACGAAAGGATGTTAAACATGAATATAAATAAGGCGTATTTCGCCGGAGGTTGCTTTTGGTGCATGGTGAAACCTTTTGATACATTTGAAGGGATAGAAAAAGTAACTTCAGGGTACATGGGTGGTCATGTTGAAAATCCAACTTATGAACAAGTAAAAACAGGTAATACTGGTCATTATGAAACAATAGAAATCGAATATGATGTCGCGTTATTTTCTTATAATAAATTATTAGAAATCTTTTTCTCAGTCATTGACCCTACTGATGATGGCGGTCAATTTCAGGACAGAGGTTCTCAATACCAAACAGCAATTTTTTATACAAACGATCATCAACAACAACAAGCTGAAGCATATATAGCACAAATGAAAAATACAATAGATAAAGACAAAGCTATTGCCACTAAAATTTTGCCTGCTACGCCATTTTATAAAGCTGAAGACTATCATCAAGATTTTTATAAGAAAAATCCAGAACGCTATGCTAAAGAACAAGAACAACGACAAAAATATAATAATTAATGCATAAAGAAGGTAACCAAAAATGAAAATAGGTTGCCTTCTTTATGTCGTATAAAATTCAAGTTTTACTCAATATATATAACTAACCACTAAATGATAAAATATTACAATATACTCAAAACACCTTTAATATCGATATTGAGAACGCTCTCTATAATTGGTATATTATGCATATGCCAAACTTTCAAGCTGTTAGGCAAACTTCATATAGTTAGTTTATTATAGTTAAATTTAATGATGGTATTCATAACGTTAACTGTACAAGCATTATTACGACGTAAGCAATCAAAAAAGAGACTAAGCCATAATAAGCTTAGTCTCTTTTAAATTAGTTTTACTAACTTAAAAGTAACTAACTCTATTTGTTTTAAAAAGTAGGGAAACGTATATGACTTTAAGCATGTTTCTCTACTTTTTTTCTATAGCAATAGTTTATATTTTGGGGTTTTTACGAATAACACGCATAACTTTTAACATACTTAACCATAATGAACGATGTTTCCGATACACTAAAAATCTTGCTTCCCATTCAGGTTTAAATTTTTCTTTATATCGACGTAAGCCTTGGAAGCGGTATAAGCCATTAAAATGCTCGAATACGCGACCAGCAATACGTTCCCCAGTATATGAGAATGGTACTTGTCCTACATTTGATAATGTGGCCATTCCCATATTAAAACGTTTATACCCTTGTTCTTTAGACCATAACAGCATGTGTAAATATAACGCATCCATAAGTGGTAATTCTATCTCTGGATTCCAACGAATTAAATCTACCGAAATCGTCTCATTATAATAAGTTGGCATGAGACTACAAAATGCTATTGGTTGTTGTGATTCATTTCTAATAATACCAATAGGCGCTTTATTTAAATAGTCCTCAGTAAAGGAACCTACCGAAAAATGCATCTCTTGACGCCCCTCTAGCCAATTGTTACTGATTTCCTTTAAAGCATTTAACAACGTGCTATTAAACGGTGGTGTCAATACTTCAAAAGTCATGTTCATATCACTTAACTTATTTAATGTCGCACGTAAACCACGTCGTTTTTTACCAGCAGTCGTAAACGTTTCTAAATCAATCAATGCTTCTTCACCTAATTTGAAAAATTGATTGCCAAAATTATGATATAACGACAAGTATTTTTCTGAAACTTGATAGAAAATAATATCATAGCCGATATAATGTGCATTACTGTAAAAATTAATAAGTAGACTATTAAAGTTTTTTTCGTCTCCAATTGGATCACCTAAAATGACATAAGCGTTATTAATCGTACGATACATTAAAAACGCTTGTTGACTATCATCTATAAAAAATTGTTTATCGCCACTATACATTAAATGACTTAAATAGTTACCACCGTATGTTTCAACAATACTTTCACATACTGAAAAACTTTGCTCATTCTCTTTAAGTTTAATTTTACTTTCAAAGTACCAGACTATACCACCTACGATAATGGCAATAACTAACACAGTAATCCAAAAATAATATCTTAAAATTGAAGTATCTACTTCTAATTTATAAACGTCCAACGTATGAAGTGTTTGATAAATGATAATATGATTAATAAATAACACAAAACCACTAATTAAAAACATATAAAATAATTTCACATAACTGAATTTTCTTTTTAATATTTTAGAACGCTTATAGAACACGACAAGTAGTACAAACATAACTGCTAACCATGTTAATAAGATAAACGATGCATAAGTGTATATTGTTACTAAAACGATTAATAATAACGAAATAATTGAAAATAAAATCGCTCTTTTAGATAAACTATAAACACCTATCACATTTAAAAATAATAATAAGCAAGCACATGTATGCACAGATACAATAATATAATATACATAATGATTAGCAGCATACAAGCCATCGTAAATAATAGTAATATTATTTAAAAAGAATAAGATACTTGTAAAGAACAGTAAAATTGCTATCGCGAAAGATGGAATACGTGATAAAAAATCCTTTTGATATGATTTAAATAGAGAGCCAAAATCTTGCATAGGCACAAAAATCTTAGATTCTTCAAAATAACGTCTTGCAGTCGTTTTAAATTCAAAGATAGTTAAAATTAACGCAATGAGTAATGGGAAGAAATAATAAACAAAACGATATAATAGCAACGCTAAGACAATCTTTTCTTCTCCAATGTTTAAAGATTTTAAGCCTAAAATAATAACTAAGTCAAATGCACCAAAACCACCCGGAATAAAACTTACTAATCCTGAAATTGCGGCAATAATAAAAACGCCCATAAAAATATTGAACGGGACATGTACATTTACGATAAGCAGTGCCAAGTATAAAACGAAAGCGGCAGCAAACCATTCGCAGCTAGATACGAGAGTGCAATATAAGCCTAAAAATTTCTGATTTGCTTGAACTGGTTTAGCTATCGTAAAAATAATAAATATTGGTAAAAATAACGCTACGACATAAAGCGCCCATTTAACCCATGGAAAGGACTCAAATAAGTGTTGAACGTTAAAAATATGCACGACAACAAATATAGATAACAAACTTAATCCTGTTAACATAGATATTAATACAACAGAAATCTTTTGTACTAAATATTTTTTCTCGTTTGTATAATTTTTGTACACCAAATATCTGACAGTTGCACCGATAAAACCACCAAAGCCAATGACGGCATTGAAGGCATTAATAATATAACCAACTCGTATTGTTTTCCAAATAGACATCGATGTTTTAAGTGATTTATTTAAAATAACATCATAGATGGATAAAATAATCATTGATGCCCCACCACTTAAAAATAGCAACACTAACCAAAAACGATCAATTTTACCAAATGCAATAAATGTTTGTTTGAAATTAATATTTACTAATTCTTTATGCAAATTAAAAATAACGATAACGAGTAATACAATAGCAAATATTACTTTAAGAATCGTGAAAATTTTACTTCTTAGCTCTTTAGTCATAATTATCCTTCAGCCCTCAGTCGTTCTTATAATTTATAAAAAATATAGCATATAATCTTAGTTGTGTGTATATAAAATTGGGATATAACAAAATTGTTATACGCACACATATTACTATTAATTTAAATTTAAGAATAAAGTCTATACAAATTATTTCTTTTATTAATGTATAAATACCAATAAATCTTAGACAGCAAACAATTATATTACAAAA
>NZ_JAVTDB010000089.1:0-1645 GCF_032139365.1 Staphylococcus kloosii | reverse complement strand
TAGCTTAATTTGACACTGTCTCTTTATCACTATCTACAATTTTACCGTTATCTAATTCTATAACTCTATCGGCATATTGGAATAGACGTTGGTCATGCGTAATCATAATGCCAATCATGTTATTCTCTTGAATTTGTTGTTTAATCATATAGACTACTTCAGTTGCTCTCTTTGCATCCAAACTAGCTGTTGGTTCATCGGCTAAAATTATTTTAGGATCATTCATAAATGCTCTCATTATAGCTACACGTTGTTTTTCTCCTCCTGATAACATATGTGGATATACATTTAAACGATGTGCTAAACCTATATTTTCCAATAAAGTTAGCGCTTTAGCGTTAGCGTCTTTTTTAGACATTTTAGCTTCTTTGCCTAACGTTGTTAGTTGATCTTTAACTGTTAAATATGGCACTAAATGAGATGATTGAAATATAAATCCTATTTCATTTAGCCTTAAATCTGCAGGTTTATTAATTGCTGAAAATAAGGGCGCATCATTATAAATAATATCACCGCTATTAGGTGTTAATAGACCACCTAAAATAGTGAGTAACGTTGTTTTTCCTGAACCAGATGCACCGTTTAAAATAACAAACTCTCCATCCTCCACATTAAAATTAATACCTTTTAAAACTTCTGTTTCAGCTTGACCTTTACCGAACGATTTTGTAATTTCTTTTACTGTTAAAGTCATTATTCTGCACCTCCAATGGCTTCTATAGGATCTACTTTAAATAATTTAACGAATGATAAGATGGCACCAATCATCGCGACTAGAATAAATATGACTACTACGATTGCCAAGTTTGTCGCTGTTATATGGAACGGCATTGATACTGGCATAATCATTGATAATCCACTAATGATGCCGATAGCAATAATAACTCCAATCATCGTGCTGAACACGATTTGTGTTACTAATGCTAATAATAAATGTTTTGTCTTAATACCGATTGCTTTAAGTATGCCAATTTCTGATATTTTTTGAATGGTCATAACATAGAAAAAGGCACTTAATACGATGGCAGTTATAATATATAGACTCACTATCATCATGTTTAATGGTGCTTGTTCAGCTTGATAACTTGGAAGTTCATCAGTGATATTTTTCTCACTATATGTTTTAACGTCATCCATATCTTTTATTTGTTGTTGTTGCTCTTTTGATAATTTATTGACTGGGAAGATTACTGAACTTTGTTTATTCAAGTCGTCGAACCCTTTATTATTCATCATTACTATCGAACTGTGGGCATGCATCGTATCTGTAAGAATACCTGAGACAGTCAATTGCTTACCAGATTTTGTTTTAACTTTATCTCCTACTGATAAGCCGTCCGCAGTTAATTTATTATTAATAGCGACTTCGTTGTTGTTTTTCGGATAATGACCTTTTTCTATTTTTGGCTGATTATCTTTTACGCTATTAATCATCATAACGTCTGCTTCATCTTTATTAATATTTAGCGTCTGAGGTGCTATTTTCATCGGTTGCTGTTTCGTAATATCTTTAATTTGTTGCTGTTGCTTTGTCGTCAATACAGATTTTTCAATTTGTGGTTGCTTATTATCTTGCATGATATATTTTTGTGCATTCATATTATTTAACATTGAAACGTTTTCTCTTGCTAGTCCTTGCGCTAAA
>NZ_JAVTDB010000088.1:0-17995 GCF_032139365.1 Staphylococcus kloosii | reverse complement strand
AAACACTGCGTGAGTTACAGTGAAGTGAAAAAGGTATTTCATTATTTTACAATTAGCGTCTTTCAGCTTTTCCTGTAATAATTTTCAAGTCTGCCATAGCAGCTTTAAAAGCGTAATTGTACGTTAGTTAACGTAATATATTGTAATATTACCTATAAAAAGTAATTTTTTCTCAATAAATTATGAAAAAGAGGCCTCATTTACCAAGACCTCTTTTTGTGCTTATTTTAATTGTTCAATATTTTTTTTAAGTTCTTTTACCTGCTTGATGCTAGATTGAATTCCATTTGTAGAGAAGTACCATTCTTTAGGGTCTAATTCTACAATTTGTTTTTTCTTAACAGCAGCAACTTCTTTTAATACATCATTGTTCAAAATTTTGCTGCTCGTCCCTTTTCCAGAAGTAGCTTTGTCTCGATCCATAGCAAAAATAATATCTGGATTTTCTTCAGCTACATATTCTAAGCTTACAGGTTTCCCATGAGGCCCTGCTTTTATTTTTTCATCAGCTGGTTTCATTCCTATTTCATTATATATCAAGCCACCAAAACAATCTTTAGGCCCATATGTTGAAAGTTCACCTTCACTCGTTAGTAGTATCATTGATTTATCACTTATTTTTGCTGCTATTTTTTTTGTATCATTACTAATATCATCTAATTTTTTTATATATTTTTGTGCTTTAGATGATTCATCAAATATTTTCCCTAAATCTCTTGTATTTTTTTTAATAGAACTTAACGTTTGCTCATCGTCTGTACCTATGTATAACAATTTTGCATTCGGTGCTGCTTTTTTGAGTTCGTCGAGTACTTGTTTGCTAGCCGTACGTCCGGAGAATATAATTAAATCTGGCTTTTGTTTCGCAACAGCATTATAATTGGGTTTACCTAATTCTCCAACATTAGCGTATTTTTTTTGCTTAAAGGTTGCTAAATCATCAGGTAGACTTTCTCCGTTTTTACCTTTTGCAATACCTTTAATCGCTGATGAATGACCTAGTGCCTTAATCGTATCGACTGCACCATAATCAAAAGTGACAATACGTTTCGGATTTTTGGGAATAGTAACAGTTCCTTTTTTAACTTCAGCATCTTTACCATCTTTTCTGTCTCCACGTAAATTATATTTCGTTTTAATTTTTACTACATCTTTCTTTTTTTCATTACTTTTGCTTTGGCCACATGCTGACAATAAAACCGCTACAACTATAAGTAAGATAAATTTTTTCATTTAATTAACACCCTCGTTTTTTATTTTTATATAATGACTGCTTTAAAGAGACCTGTAGACTCGAATATAAATTTTAAATATCTGCTATGAGATTTACCGACAAATAGCATAGAGCACTTATAATTTTTTGCCTTCTCTATTGTATTCATTGCCATTTTATAATTTCTTTGTGACCAATGATTGATGAATTGTATTCCTACATCTCCAGCTTGCATAAGCATGTAAAAATATTTCTCTAATGGAATGACTTCCCTCGATTGATTTAGCATAGAAGATAGCATGCTACCTTTCTTATCCTTTGCTTGACTATGCTGACTTTTAAAATCAGTCATTTGCTGATATAGGTCCGGTTTATTATTTTGTAACATTGTTTCAGCTTTATTTTGTAAGACTTTTCTCTGTGCTTTATCGTTATCATCTATAGGATGAATGTCAATACCTCTTAATAGCGAAAGAGGCATGGCTGCAAAATGAAACTCTGTAAAATATGAGGGTGATTTATTGCGCTCTAATTGTATTAAATCTTTAGCAATTTCATGTTCATTAGCTTTATCTAATTCAATAAATAATGCTTCTGGATTAAACTGATTGAGATAATTTGATACAGCAATGCCTTCTTTATAATAGTAATCTAAGGGTTTATATTGACTTAATTCTTCTTCTGTTCCTCTGATGTGGGGCAAATTAACTATGTATATGGTATTCATATTGGGAGACCTCCATAGTCGTTTTTATATAATTTCTAAAAAATAGACATGTTATAATTGAGAACTTTTCTCAATTATAACATGTCTATGCTCATATACAATTAAATTTTTTATATGCTTAACCTTTAAAGTGACAAAATTGTAAGGAAAAATTTGTTTTCATCGCCTACGCTTACTTGTAGAATGTGCATTATATTAAAAGAAACGAGGGATAAAATGAACGAACGAAAAGGTACAGCTTCATTATCAAGGATTAATATCATTGATGTTATACGCGGTGTAGCAATCATTGGTATTCTATTAATCAATATTCATTATTTTGAGCCCTCTGATATAAAAAGTATAAAAATTGACGCTTTTGACAGTAAAATGATTAATTATATAGAAATGTTCAGCTTAAACAAATTTCATTTTATATTTGCATTTTTGTTTGGTGTTAGCTCCTCTATTTTTATAACTAATTTACAACAGAAACACCTAACGATTTGGGTCTATATTCGTCGAATGATTATCCTTTTCATTGTGGGTGCACTCAGTTCTTTTTTATGGAATGGAGATATTCTTAAGCTATATGCTGCTATGGCAATCATACTGCTATTATTCCAAAAATTTTCTACTAAAATCAAACTAAGTTTTGGCCTTTTATTAATTGCATTGGGAAACTTATTGCCAGTATTAATTAAGTTTTTGGAAATAAAGGGGGTTCACATTCCTTCTTTAATTAATTCCTTTGTTTTATTGATGGTCATGTTGTCAACATTAGGACATATGTTATTAGGACAAGCACTTTATTATTTAGGCATTTTTACGAATAAAGCGCTATTACCAAAATTAAAAATATACTGGCTTATATTATTGTTAATAACAATAACTTTATGGTCAATTACACTATTAATCCAAAATCAAGACATGTTACACACGTTTAAACAAAACAGCGGTCCGATTATTGGTATGTTTTATATTTTATCTATTATCCTTGTATACCAATTCCGACCTTTCCAACGAGGACTAACCCTGCTTATACCCTATGGTAAAATGGCATTTACAAACTATTTAGGTCAAACAATTATAGGTGTCGTTATTTTCACACCCATATTTTCAAACTACACCGTTCATGTTTACGGTATGCTGTTATTATATGGCTTAGTCATAGTGTTTCAACTTTTATTTTCATTTATATGGATGCATTACTTCTTATTCGGTCCTTTAGAATGGTTATGGCGTTGTGGCACATATTTAAAAATACAGCCAATTAAAAGATCGAAAAATTAATACTTTCTTAAAATCAAGGATTGATCGTTATAAACTATATGTCCATAACTACTTTTAGCTATTAAGCATGTTTCAATATTCCTCGATTATATTGTTATCACCTCGTGTAGAAAACGTTAAAAATACTTAACAAATATATCTCTATAGGATAATATATATTGTATTCTAAAAACGAATATTTGTTTAACGTACATTAACTATATGGAGATGTTTAAATGATAAATGAAAAAGCGCTTGGATTAGGCGGAGGCGGTATTACAGGTATTGCTTGGGAATCTGGCGTTTTAGCTGGATTAATTGATTCTGGTGTTCTTGTGAACCATGCCGATAAAATACTAGGAAGTTCAGCAGGATCTTACGTCGGCTCAATTTTAGCACATGGACAAAATATGAAGACTTACTATGAACAACTAGCAATTAACCGAGACAATACAGATAACGCACAACTAGCAATTAACCGAGACAATACAGATAACGCACAACTAGATCCATCTTTATTTGAATTATGGCGCGAAGCGTTTGTGCAAGGAAAGACAGATGAACAAGTCATTGGTAAATACCTAGGTGATATTATTAATAAAAATCCTTCTCCAGTATCGCTTGAAGAGCGAGAGCGTTCAGTACGTAAAAGAATAGGTAATGTGGATTGGACACCTCAACTGGAAATTACCGCTATTAATGCTCAGACCGGAGCACTTGAAGTCTTTAATGAATCAAGTGGCATAAGTTTAATTGAAGCAGTTATGGCAAGTGGTGCAGTCCCAGGTATATGGCCACATGTTGATATGCTCGACGCTTCATGGATAGACGGTGGCATGATTTCTTCCACCAACGCACAACTAATGGCAAATTATAAAGATATTATCATCTTGGCACCGTTAGATCAGAAACAAGGTTTAGTTCCTTCAGTTTATGAAGATGTTGAAACCCTGAAAGTAAATAGCAACGTAACATTAATAACACCAGATCAAAATAGTAGAAATATAATAGGAACAAATATTTATTCATCACAACATATAAAAGAAATTGGTGATGCTGGTTATCAACAAGGAAAAATGATAGGACGTGACGCCTTAGACGAATTAAAACACTGGCAATAAAATTTTTAGCCGGTGAATGATTGTATAAAATTTGGAATAAAGCGTTATTTAGGCTATGATTTTTTTAAGTTAACAGCAGGCAAAGCGAATATTAGGATTACTATAGCTAATATCACAAGATAAACATCAATATAGAATTAAATGTGATTATAGATTGTTTAAGCTATTATCTTTAACGTAATTAAGTGTTCTTATAATGACCAAAAACTTATATTACTCACCCAGAGTGAGATTTGAATAATATAAAGAAAAGAGCGTGCACATACACGCTCTTTTCTTTATTTGTGACAATTAATTACTTTCTTTGAAAAAAGAAATAAGTTTATGGGGACTATCTTTTCCTAACACGTTATCTAAAGCTTCATGAGACTCTTTAGCTTCTTCTTCACTTCGCGGAAACATTTTCTTTTCATACGCTTCAATTGCTACATCGATATGATCAAAGTTATTTTCAATAGCATTGGCAAGGTCATAAGCATCTATCATTGCTAAATTAGCGCCCTCCCCAGACGGTGCCATTAAATGTGCAGCATCCCCTATTAAAGTAACACCACTTTTAGCAGTCCAACGATGTTTATCCGGTAAAGCATAAATCATGCGCGGAATAATATGAGTATCACTATCCTGTATTAATGACAATAATTCTGGTGCCCATCCTTCAAATTGTGATGAAATAGTATCAATTGATGCTTTTTTCTCTGAAAAATCGATGTTTTTAATCCACTCTGCTGTACAATTTAATTGAATATAAGTATGAATGGTATCATTAGGCTCACGATGTGCTGTCATGCCTTTGTTAGGTGATAGCGCAAAGCAAGCTCCTTGTCCTACAGCATGTGCTGTTTCAGGATATTTTTCATCAACATTATATAAGTAAGCGTCTAAAAACGTAGTACCCTTATATTCAGGTTTAACATCTGTTAATACCTTACGAACTTTTGACCATGCGCCATCTGCGCCAATCAGAATATTACTAGTTATAGAAGTGTTATCTTGGAAATCGACTTGATATTTTCCATCTGCTATCTCTTGAACATTGCTAACTTTTTTATCCCAAATAATCATATCAGAAGGTAAAGAATCTATTAGAATTTTTCTTAAATAACCTCTTAAAACCTCTGGTCGACCATTTGATTCATCACTTGGCAGATCTAATAATATGCTGCCATCAGTATCTAAAAATCTCACGGCATCAGCGCCTTCATGGATTATAGAAGTAAATTCTTCCCATAAGTTGGCCTCTTTTAATGCTATTTGACCATTATAATCATGAATATCTAATTGTCCGCCCTGTGTACGCGCATTAGGTGAAGCATCAGATTCATATACTTTTGCAGGAATGCCTTTAACATATAAAATTCTGGCTAATGTTAATCCACCTATGCCTCCACCAATAATCGCAATTTCATTTGTATCTTTTTTCATTGAGCTGTCTCCTTTAAGGTTTAATTTTACATATATTAATATTCTTGGTTTAGCAAAAATTATGTTTCCAAGCATATTATTTTATTTCGATATATCGTAATATAAACAATATATCGAAATAGATCAAGTTATTAATTTAATCCGCTTATAGTTCGTGATTTATAGATTCATGTGTAGGTATGTCTTCTTTACTATTGAAATTACAATATCTCCACCAACATACAAATTGCTAGTCATGCTTGCTCAAATAATATTTCATTGGCTATGCTCTCCTACTGCACAAATACCTATTAGCCTCCATAACCGTTGTAAACTAGCAATTCATACCAGTCAATTTATTTCTCAAATTATGATTAACTCTAATAATATTCAGGTAAATACATATTAATATCCTATTCTTATTGGAGGACGAAACAATGCGTTTTATATTTAAAAACGACCAGCAACAAGTCGTAGTTACCGACAATAACGCTAGTGTACCTAATGACGGGCGGTTTATATGGTATGACAGTCGTCATCCATCTGATGAAGACAAAGATTTTCTGGAGCATCATTTTAGTTTGGATAAGCATAAAATTGAAGAGTCTATCTATACAATTTCACGACCCCAAATTGATGTTGATGCGCATCAAAAAAATAAGTATTTTGTATTCCATGCCATTACAAACAATGATTTTTCAGCCAATCCTTTAAGTATTACAGCTTTTGAAAATTTGATGGTAACAGTACATGAAAATAATATTGCAGTACTTGATCAAGTCATTGAACAAGTACAAAATGGTAAGCTTACGTTTGATAACGAAAGCATTACTTTAGCAATTTTAGATAATATAACCAACAGTTACTTTAAATATGTAAATGATATTGAAGATACTGTATTTTCTTTTGAATATAGGAACGTGAATGTGACCAAAAACAATAAATTAATGGATGACGTATTTGATATACGCTCGGAAATCATTAAACTAAAACGCGTCTTATTGCCTATGCAACAAATGATAGATGACGTTACAGAGAATAATGTGCTTGCTTCAATCCCTATAAATCGCAGACTTATTAAACATATTCAAAACAGACTAAAAAAACAAAATGATACTTTAGCAGCCAGTGAAAGCATTACCGAGGAAATTAAAGATAATAACGAATCTTATCGTTCAAACAAAATTAACAACGTCATGAACGTACTTACGATGATTACCTCTATTTTCTTCCCTCTATCCTTATTAACTGGATGGTATGGTATGAACTTTTCATTTATGCCAGAACTACAGTGGAAGTATAGCTATTTCATCTTTATTGCCATAATGGCAATAATAACCATTTGGTTAATCTTATTATTTAAAAAGAAAAAATGGTTTTAAGAAAACTCCCCAGGCTATGATTAATCGGGGAGTTTATATATACTTTTATTTATTAAACTTATGTTGTTTTTGATAATAACGAGCAAGATGTACGTCGTGTAAAAAAGCGATAAGTGGTCTAATCGTATCAGGGTTAGATGGACCTGAATTTCCTGAACCTTCCCGTTCATGGAGCGATAAACATGGTTCGGATATGATTATAAGTAAGGTTAAACAAAGCGAGAAACCTGTAACTATTGTGGCCACAGGTCCATTAACGAATGTAGCTTTGGCACTCACTAAGAGACCTGAAATCAAAGAAAATATTGAAGAGATTGTCATTATGGGTGGCGGTACATTTGGTAACTGGACACCGACTGCTGAATTTAATATATGGGCAGATCCTGAAGCAGCTAAAAAGGTTTTTGATAGTGGATTACCTATTACTGTTATGGGTCTAGACATTACACATCAGGCAATAGCTACACAAAAAGTTATAAAACAAATAAACAATATCGACAATCCAGTAGCTAATATCGTTAGTGACTTGTTGACATTTCTTGCTCACACATATAAAGAAAGTTTTAATTTTAACGATGGACCACCGCTTCACGACGTACTAACTATTGCTTATTGTATCGCACCTAATTTATTTACATTTAAGGACGTTAATATATCTATAGAAACAAAGGTAGCATACACACTTGGCACTACTTGTGTAGATTTAGTTGGTGTGACTCATAAGCCATTTAACGCTAAGTTTGGTGTAGAACTTGATGTTGAAGGTTTTTGGAAATTAATGATAGCGGCTATATCAAAATATTAATAATTAAAAAAGGAAGGAACTCAAATGAGTTACCCTCCTTTTTTATATAATGCCATATGCTTGTAATAGTTGCTGTTCATCTCCGGTTATCCATCCAAATATAACTGGCTTATTTTGCCGTATTTGTAGTAAATAATGCGCGTTAAATGGAACTGTTATCTCATGACCATTTTTAAGATAAGTTGCCTGCCATGTCGTATGGGCTATAACGTGTAGCTCATCTATTTTAGTCACCGAGACGTCTAAAAACTTCATTTCTTGTGTGCCTATCGCTCGATAATATTTATAGCCCTCATGCATCATTTGTAGGAACGTTTCATTGTTGTAGCCAGTATTTATGGCATTAGGATTAGCAGCAATAAATGATTCTGCATAAAATTGACTTAATGTTTCTGTATCGCTTTGTTGTTTTATTGCTTGATTAAACTGCCTTTCATACGCTTGAAAAAATGTAGTTACCTGTTTTTCAAAAGTGAATTTATCGATAACTAATAACCACCTTTATCCTTCAACTTTAAACTATCGGGATTATTTGATGTGCATGTTGGTTAGTAAATTCATGTGGCCAATTAACGTTAAGTTGTTGCCATTGTTGGCCGCCATTTTCTGAATAAAAGACGCCTTTATTATTTGCTGCATAGAATACACCCTCATATTCAGTTAACGCTGAAATAATAGTACCTTGTTGTTCCGGTAAGCCTTCCGTTGCCTCTATCCACTTGGCATCTTTGTCATTTTGACGATAATAAATTGTTGATTCTGTATCATCTGTATAACTATGTGCCTTATATGGAGACTTAGCCGTTGCAATAACAAGCTGATCATCTTCATTTACTGCTAAACTATAGCCGTATTTTGCTTCAATGCCTTCGTTGATATCTTGCCATGTGGCACCATAATCAGTACTTTCAATAACTGTACCATGACCAGTATTTAAAAAGGCATCTCCACATACGCCATACAATTTATTAGGTATAGTTGGATGTATACGTAGTACATGAATGTCTACAGGTGCATAACTCGCTTTATTTGCTTGCCAACTTCGTCCGTAATCTTCTGAATATAGCATGCCGCCCGCTTCTATTGTGACAAATATATTTTGTGGTTGTTGTAAGTTACTTGCCTGCCATTTTACATGATGTGTATGCGGTCTCGGTGGAAAGAACCACTTATCCTTCCCTTCAATGTGTGAAAAATTAGTTACTATTTCAAAACTTGCACCTTGATCATAAGAAACGAATAAGGCACTTGGTTCAGTTCCAACGAGTAACATAGATGATTTCCCATCTTCATTTTTGTATGCTTTTACAGAAGTGACACGCGTCATGTGTATATCTTCTTGCTTGAAAGCATCATTATTTTTAAATCGTGTGCCTATCGGTATCCACGTTTCACCACTATCGTCACTTTTCCATAACCCACGATCAAAAGTGCCACAATACATTATATTCGGATTAATTGGATCTTGCGTTACGGCAATGGGATTAGCACCTTTAAATTTAGATTCGATACGGTATTCATCATGCTCCTGTGTAAATAAAAGTAGTGCATTATCATAAGTTACTATAAATTGTTTCATACAAACATCACTCTACTCTCAATAATTTTTAAGCTATTCAGTCTATATTATAGTTTAAACATATTACTCTTTTTTATTGGAAGCAACGAAAGCAACTTGTTTCTTATCATCACAGTTTTTATAGATATATAAAAGCCAAACTACTGAATACTATGTTTACAAACAATAATACTGATAAGAGAATAGACATTTGTTGCTTTGCTATTAAACCAAAGCGTAATAACAATATACAGTATATTATGGCACTGATTATACTAGTGATATAAGTAATCCACGTATTTGATTGTTCAGTTATACCATTAAAAGTTAAAACGAGAACAAGCATCATAATAGTACCTGGTAAGACTGACAGCATGATTAAATACAAATTAATTCCTAAAGTGAACTTTCTTTTTTCACCTATCACTTTAACTAGAAATTTATAAATAACAGCTTGGACTACTATAAAGCATGCGGCAATAATTATTGCTATTATGGCTAAAATATTAATGATTAGCTCATTTGCTATGTCTTCTCCTAATAATTTATTGAACTCATCTGCTATTATCTTCTTACTTATAAAATAAGAAATTACTAAATCACTGATATACATAATAATAAAATATATCAGTTGCTGCCTAGCAAGCCTCATTTTCATGTCGATCATCCCTCATTTTCTGTTGATTCTTTGCTGTTGTCAGTTTCTTTAAATTAAATTTAATGTCTTACATATTACAAGTCAATAATAATAAAAAATTATTTTATGTCATATCAGGTATTTCTAAATTAAAAAACTCTAATTCTCGCATAGGGAATGGAAAATTAGAGCTTTCAAAGTGACTATTTATATAATTTAATTTTAATTTCATAATAATCATCGTATTCTTTGCCTTTATGTTCAACTTGAATACCTGATTTTTCTATTGCTTCTATACTTTTACCTACTTCGTCACGTGCCTGTGTTAAATCCTTAGAAAATTGAAATTTCTGTGCTTTAACTTTTTCAGGACCAACTTTTTGTTTTACACGCGCCTCTGTTTGCTTAACGTTTAACTTCTGGCTTATAATCTGCTCTACCATCTCAGCTTGATCTTCTTGAGATAGGCTTAATAAGGCACGCGCATGTCGTTCTGTAATTTTATTCTCACGTAAGCGCTCTATCACTTTAGGATCAAGTTTTAATAATCTTAATTTGTTGGCGATAAAACTTTGACTCTTTCCAACACTTTTAGCCAACTCGTGTTGCGTCGTATCACCAATATCTAATAATTTCTTATACGCTTCCGCTTCTTCAATCACAGATAAATTTTCACGTTGTATATTTTCAATCAAAGCTACGACTGCAGTCTCTTCGTCATCTAACGAACGAATAATCACATCGGCATGCGTATGTTGCAGTGATTGTAACGCTCTAAAACGACGTTCACCAGCAATAATTTCATACATATCCTCTTCAATTGGACGCACAACGATAGGTTGAAGTAAGCCATGTTCAGCTATTGATTCTGCAAGTTCTTTTATTTTATTTGGCTCAAATACTTGTCTTGGTTGATAACGGTTAGGGACGATGCGTTCAATGTGTATAGACTCAACATTATTATTGTACTCCTCTTCGATATAACCAACGATGTCATCTTTATTTTTTAAACCAAATAATTTAGAAAAAGGTTTTTTCATAATTAATGCGCTCCCTCTAAATTAGTTGTTATTGCTACTATTTTGTTAATGGTGATTTATTCGGCATACCTGGTTTTCTAGGATATTTTTTAGGTGTCAGACTTCGCTTTTCGAAAATCATCATTTGTCGTTCACCAGCATCTTCTGGTAATTCATACGAAATCATTTGTTCTAGCTTACCACCGAAAATACCAATCCCAAATTTAGCATCATCTAATTCTTCATCACCTTTGGTCGATTTTAATGCTATAAATCGACCACCTTTTTTAACAAGTGGTAAACATAACTCGCTTAACACTGAAAGTCGTGCCACGGCTCTCGCTGTAACAATATCATAAGACTCCCTGCAGTCTCCTTTACCGAATGTTTCAGCACGATCATGCACAAAGCTCACCTGCTCTAATTCTAGTTCAGCTGCTAAATGATTTAAAAATTGAATACGCTTGTTTAAAGAATCAACAATTGTAACTTTCAACTCAGGGTAAACGATTTTTAATGGAATACTAGGAAAACCTGCACCAGCACCAACATCACAAATACTATAATCTTTATCCATATCAGTATAAAAACTCGGCGCTATTGAATCATAAAAATGTTTTAAATAAACGTCATGTTCGTCTGTGATACTCGTAAGATTCATTTTTTCATTCCATTCAAATAGTAGTGCGTAATACTTTTGAAATTGCTGTTGCTGTTGTTCAGATAAAATTATATCTTGTTCTGCCAGCTGGTCAGTTAACCATTGTATACTCATGTTAATTATCCACCTTTTGGATTTTTCCTTGTTCTAAATACACTAATAAAATAGAAATATCTGCAGGATTAACACCAGAAATACGTGATGCTTGTGCAATATTTAATGGCTTAACTTCTTTAAGTTTTTCACGTGCTTCTGACGCTAGGCTTTCTACTTTAGAATAATCGATGTTTTCAGGAATTTTCTTCTCTTCCATACGTTTTACTTTTTCAACTTGTTGTAATGATTTATTGATATAACCTTCGTATTTAGTTTGAATTTCAACTTGCTCCTCAACATCTGCTGGTAACTTATAACTTTCTTCTAAAATATCTAAAATAATGTCATAAGTCATTTCAGGACGACGTAACAATTCAATAGCTAAAATACCATCTTTTAGAATTGAACCACCGTGAGATTCAATTATTTCTTGTACGCGTGCATGTGGTTTAACACGGATTGACGCTAAACGATCTTGTTCGGCTTTAATCAAATCACGCTTTTCATTAAAACGTGCATAACGTTCTTCTGAAACCATGCCTAACTCATAACCTAAATCTGTTAAACGTAAATCTGCATTATCATGACGTAATAGTAAACGATATTCGGCACGAGAAGTTAATAGACGATATGGTTCATTCGTACCTTTAGTTACTAAGTCATCGATCAATACACCGATATATGCATCAGAACGACTTAAGATTGTTGCTTCTTTACCAAGCACTCTGCCTGCTGCATTAATACCCGCCATAATACCTTGTCCTGCCGCTTCTTCATAGCCTGATGTACCGTTAATTTGACCAGCAGTATATAGGTTTTTAATTTTCTTAGTTTCTAATGTTGGCCATAGTTGTGTAGGCACAATCGCATCGTATTCGATTGCGTAACCTACACGCATCATATCAGCATGCTCTAAACCAGGTATTGTAGCTAACATTTGTCTTTGTACATGTTCAGGTAAACTTGTAGATAGTCCTTGTACATATACTTCATTAGTTGAACGACCTTCTGGTTCTAAGAATAGTTGGTGACGTGGTTTATCATTGAAACGTACAAATTTATCTTCAATTGATGGACAGTATCTCGGACCAGTACCTTTAACCATGCCTGAATACATTGCTGAAAGATGTAAATTATCATCAATAACTTTATGTGTTTCTTCATTTGTGTAAGTTAACCAACATGGTAATTGATCTAAAATATATTCAGTCGTCTCGAAACTAAACGCTCTGCCTACGTCATCACCAGGTTGAATTTCCGTTTTATCATAATCGATTGTTTTGGCATTAACACGTGGTGGCGTACCTGTTTTGAATCTAACAACTTCAAAACCTAAACCTCTTAAATTATCAGCTAATGTTACTGAAGGTAATTGGTGGTTTGGACCACTTGAATATTTCATATTACCAAGAATAATTTCACCGCGTAAAAATGTACCTGTCGTTACGATAACTGCTTCTGCATAATACTCTGAACCAATATTTGTGCGCACACCTTTGATTACGTCGTCTTCAATAATTAAATCGTCGACCATACCTTGCATTACTTCTAGATTATCTTCTTCTTCAATCACGCGTTTCATTTCTTGTTGATATAATACTTTATCCGCTTGCGCACGTAACGCACGTACTGCTGGGCCTTTCCCAGTATTTAGCATACGCATTTGAATATGTGTACGGTCAATCGCTTTTGCCATTTGGCCACCTAATGCATCGATTTCACGAACAACAATGCCTTTAGCCGGCCCTCCAACTGATGGATTACAAGGCATAAACGCAATATTATCTAAATTAATCGTTAACATTAACGTTTTTGCACCACGTCTAGCTGATGCTAAACCTGCTTCAATCCCAGCATGTCCGGCTCCAATTACAATGACATCATATTTTTGAGCCATAAATTATTTCCTCCTTTTATTTTCCTAAGCAGAACTGACTAAATAATTGATCGATAAGTTCATCACTAGCCGATTCTCCAATAATTTCACCTAAAGTTTCCCAAGTTCTCGTCAGATCAATTTGTACCATATCCATAGGCACTCCTGATTCGGCTGCATCAATTGCATCTTGTATCGCATTACGCGCTTGCTTCAGTAACGAAATGTGGCGTGAATTTGAAACGTAAGTCATATCTTGGTTTTGCACGTCTCCACCAAAAAACAAGTCTCTAATTTGTATTTCTAATTCATCTATACCTTCTTGTTTTAACATTGAGGTTTCTATAAGAGGTGTCTCCCCTACCATCTCATATACTTCATCTAAATCTAGATTTTGTTCTAAATCCATCTTATTAATAATAACTATTGCGTCTTCATTTTTAATTACTTCATATAATTGTTTATCTTCATGTGTTAATGGTTCATTATAATTTAAGACGAATAATATTAAATCTGCTTCGCTAAGTGCTTTCCTAGAACGTTCTACGCCAATACGTTCAACAATGTCTTCCGTATCTCTTATACCGGCTGTATCGACTAAACGAAGCGGAACGCCACGGACATTAACATATTCCTCTAAAGTATCTCTCGTTGTACCTGCTACTTCAGTTACGATAGCTTTATTATCTTGAATTAGGTTGTTTAACATCGAAGATTTTCCAACATTAGGCTTTCCTACTATTACTGTAGATAAACCTTCACGCATGATCTTACCTTGGGTACCTGTATCTAGTAATTTATTAATCTCACCTTTAATGTGTTGAGACTGCTTAAGTAAAAATTCTGTCGTTGCATCTTCGACATCATCATATTCAGGATAATCAATATTCACTTCAACTTGTGCAAGGATTTCAAGAATGGATTGACGTTGTCGCTTAATCATATCACTTAAACGGCCTTCAATTTGATTCATAGCGACTTTAGAAGCACGATCTGTCTTAGAACGTATAAAATCCATAACTGCTTCTGCTTGGGATAAATCGATACGCCCATTTAAAAATGCTCTTTTCGTAAATTCACCAGGTTCTGCCATGCGTGCACCATGAGTCATTGTTAATTCTAGTACGCGGTTAATAGTTAATATGCCACCATGACAATTAATTTCTATTATATTCTCTCTAGTAAAAGTTTTAGGGGCACGTAACACAGAAACCATTACTTCTTCTACAACCTCATCTGTTTCTGGATCAATGATATGACCATAGTTAATCGTATGCGTCTGTGCATCAGCTAACTTTTGTTTACCACGGTACAAACTATCTGCTATTTCAATTGCGTTTACGCCTGATAAACGTACAATGCCTATAGCCCCCTCCCCCATCGGTGTGGAGATACTAGTAATCGTGTCTAATTCCATCATCCTTCTCGCCTCCTTATCACATAATTTATTACTGTAATATTGTAAAGATTTTCTTTAGAAAAAGCTAACATATTGACTATTAATCGTACGGATAGCCTTCGGTTTGTCTGAAGTAAGACATGCGACAGTCTAAAATTATTTAATCTTTTTGTTGAATACCTTAGCTATTTTAAGCACGTGTTCTAAGCTTGATTGTATTTCTAATGCGGTCATATTTTTAGCTGGCTGCCTTGCTATAATTATTATGTCTACAGGGATAATATCGTCTTTATGCACTTTAAAGTTTTCTCTTATTCCCCTCTTAATTCTGTTTCTCACAACAGCATTACCCAACTTCTTAGAGACGCTTATACCTAATCTAAAATGTTCTAACTCTTCTTTGTGTTTAATATATACAACAAACTGCTTATTTGCGACAGATTTTCCATTTTTATAAATAAACTGGAAATCCTTATTTCTTTTAATACGATAAGCTTTTTCCACTCACAATCACTCGCCTGTCCATATCTTCAATTAAAAAATTATATATCTCAAATATTAACCACTCGTAATATTTAATCTTCATTATATAGTCGTATAATAACAAAATTTTAATCACTGAAATAGCTAATTAAAATCAAAAAAAAGACCACTGATGAGTCAGTGATCTTATGCAGATAAAACTTTACGGCCTTTACGACGACGACGTGCTAAGACTTTACGTCCGTTTTTAGTGCTCATGCGTTTTCTGAAACCATGAACTTTACTATGTTTACGTTTATTTGGTTGATAAGTACGTTTTACCATGCAAAAACACCTCCATCTTTATTCAGTTATCTAACTATTATATAGATAAATTAAGTATACGTTTCTGCTAATTAGTCTTGATTTAACTTTACTAATTTCTAGTCATAATTCAAGCAACTACTAAAATATAACAAATTCCAATTTATAAAGCAAGCACAATTTTAATTGACCTATTGACTCATTTTGGCTCAACTACTATCTATTAAATGACGCTTTACAGAAAAACCGAACGTTCAAACCTTGTATTAGTGGCGTTTTTAAATATACGAACATTATTATTCATTTTCCATACAATGGATATACTTTATTTCCCAAACTGTGATAAACAGAAAAATAAAACTTAAGTTGATTTATCCACTTATACACAATTCTAAATGGAAAAACTGTGGATAATATGTTACATTTTCACAAGTTATTCGGTTATTTACTAACATATTCACAGGCATTTGACAGGTTGCGCTGTTAAAAAGTATAATTATGTGGATAAGTCATCAAATATTGATAGTTATAGGGTTTATTTTATTAGATTATGTACAAAAAGCTGTGTATAAATCATGATATGTTAAAAGTTATCCACTGATTGTTATTAACTTGTGGATAATTATCAACATGTTGTGATTATTTTTATCCACGTATGTGTTTTCTGTGTATAAGTCGAAAATTTATGGAATATGGAGTTAGTTATTATGTCAGAACAAGAAATCTGGGAGAAAGTACTTTCATTAGCTAGAGAAGAAATTAGTGAAACAAGTTATACTACATTTTTAAAAGATACTGAAATTCACGCTCTACGTGATAATGAAGCTATTATCGTGACAGACGAGGATTTCGTAGCAAATTGGTTAAATACTAAATATGCTGAAATAGTCCAATCATTACTATATAAAACGATTGGCGAAGAAGTTACACCAAAATTCTATTCAAAAAATCAACTCGAATCGATGAACGACAAGTCAACTGCTGTTGATAAACAAGAAAAAGAGCAGCCTCAAAGTGTTGATATAGCAATGGTGAGTGGAGAACAATTTAACACACATAATACATTTGATACTTTCGTAATTGGACCAGGGAATAGATTCCCACATGCTGCAAGTTTGGCAGTAGCCGAAGCGCCAGCCCAAGCGTATAATCCATTATTTATTTATGGGGGGGTTGGTCTAGGCAAAACCCATCTCATGCATGCTATTGGGCATTATGTTTTAGCCAACAATCCAAATGCAAAAGTGATCTATACATCAAGTGAAAAATTTACAAACGAGTTCATTAAATCTATTCGTGATAACGAAACAGAACGCTTTAGAGAAAAATATAGAAACATTGATGTATTGCTTATAGATGATATTCAATTTATTCAAAATAAAGAACAAACGCAAGAAGAATTTTTCCACACTTTTAATGAACTTCATCAAGCTAATAAACAAATTGTTATTTCTAGTGATCGACCACCAAAAGAAATTTCGAAACTTGAAGATCGTTTACGTTCACGTTTCGAATGGGGTTTAATTGTTGATATTACGCCTCCTGATTACGAAACTAGAATGGCGATATTGCAAAAGAAAATAGAGGAAGAGAACTTAAATATTCCGACAGAAGCATTAACTTATATTGCAAATCAAATTCAATCAAATATTCGTGAGCTTGAAGGGGCGCTAACACGTGTACTCGCTTTTTCAAAACTACATGGCCAATCAATAACTACTGAATTAACTGCTGAAGCACTTAAAGATATTATTCAAGCACCTAAATCTAAAAAGATTACGATTCAGGATATTCAAAAAGTTGTCGGTGACTATTATAGCGTGAGAATCGAAGACTTTAGTGCCAAAAAACGTACTAAATCCATCGCTTATCCGCGGCAAATAGCAATGTATTTATCACGCGAATTAACCGATTTTTCACTCCCTAAAATTGGAGAAGAATTTGGCGGACGTGACCATACAACTGTTATCCACGCTCATGAAAAAATTAGTACCGACACAAAAAACGATCCAACTTTTAAACAAGAAGTAGAAAATCTTGAAAAAGAAATAAGAAATCAA
>NZ_JAVTDB010000087.1:0-747 GCF_032139365.1 Staphylococcus kloosii | reverse complement strand
AACAAATCGGAGAATTAGCTCAGCTGGGAGAGCATCTGCCTTACAAGCAGAGGGTCGGCGGTTCGAACCCGTCATTCTCCACCATTTCTCAATTAGATAATGTGCCGGCCTAGCTCAACTGGTAGAGCAACTGACTTGTAATCAGTAGGTTGGGGGTTCAAGTCCTCTGGCCGGCACCATCTCATGAGCCATTAGCTCAGTTGGTAGAGCATCTGACTTTTAATCAGAGGGTCAGAGGTTCGAATCCTCTATGGCTCATCCAGATTTAATAATTTTAATTTTGGACATGCAGAAGTAGTTCAGCGGTAGAATACAACCTTGCCAAGGTTGGGGTCGCGGGTTCGAATCCCGTCTTCTGCTCCATTATTTTGTGCCGGGGTGGCGGAACTGGCAGACGCACAGGACTTAAAATCCTGCGGTAAGTAATTACCGTACCGGTTCGATTCCGGTCCTCGGCACCATCTTATTTATAAATATGCGCCCGTAGCTCAACTGGATAGAGCGTTTGACTACGGATCAAGAGGTTATGGGTTCGACTCCTATCGGGCGCGCCATTTTATAAGAACTTCAATTAAATACGGGAAGTAGCTCAGCTTGGTAGAGCACTTGGTTTGGGACCAAGGGGTCGCAGGTTCGAATCCTGTCTTCCCGACTCTTGTTTACTTAATGGGGGCTTAGCTCAGATGGGAGAGCGCCTGCTTTGCACGCAGGAGGTCAGCGGTTCGATCCCGCTAGTCTCCACCATAA
>NZ_JAVTDB010000086.1:0-16647 GCF_032139365.1 Staphylococcus kloosii | reverse complement strand
GTTATAAAGCTAAACTTATTTTTTATATTGATAGTTAGTGATTTTATGACTGAATTGAAAATGCGTTTATATCAGCTACTTTCAACTCTAGTCATCCTTGCCGGGGTGGGACTATAAAATCTTCTGAAATAAGATTTTTGTCCTGCTCCCTTTTTGAATGTGCTATTTAAAACATGATTCTTGAAAGATAGATGACAGTAGTCACCGTAATAACACTTAGTAAAGTAGAATAAAGTACTACTTGTGCATGTAATTCTGGTTCAACATCATATTCCATTGCAATTGTAGAAGTGTTTCTAGATGTAGGGAACGAACTTGCAACGAATAGTGATTGCGCAACGACGCCATCAATTTTCAAGATATAGATGATAGCTAGCGAAAGTAACGGACCAATGATTAAACGGCCAATTAATGACCACTTAATAACGCGATGTAAGAAACGTAGACGTATTTTAGCTAGTTGTGCGCCTAATAAGAGTAGTGCAACTGCGACAAAAGCATCTGATAATTCATTTAAAGGAATATGTACAAATTCAGGTAATGGAATATGGAATACTTGAAAGATGATGCCTAAGATAAGTGCATGAAAAATAGGTAATCTTAAGAGTGAAGTAATAATCCCACGTAACGTTGTTGTTGCAGAAAGTAAATTATAGAGCCCATAAGAATAAGTTAAAAGATTTTGGAAAATAAGAATGAATATTTGTATAGAAACGCCAATTGGATTGTGTGCGAATACGAGTTGACTGACAGGCATTCCATAATTTCCTGAGTTCATTAAAGAAATGCTGTTTTTTAAAGCTGCGCCTTGTGGTTTATCTAACTTTAATAATTTGGAGAGACCATTTCCTAGTAACATTAAAATGACTGTGTAAATTATTAAATAGGAAATAATGTGCATCATAACAGTAGTATTTACTTTAATATCGATAATATTGATGAAAACTGCTGCAGGCATTAAACAATAAGTAATTAATGTAGAAAGTTGTTTTAAATCAAAAGTAAATTTAATTTGAATTAAAGCTCCCACAATAATCAATATTAAAATTGGTAAAATAACTTCTAATAAAATATAAACAAACATAGTATCCCTCTTATCTATATAAATACTTCTAAAGAAATGCCGTCCCGTGCGATGTAGTAATTACTTTAACCTTAGCATACAAAATTAATAAGTTTAAGTAATGGTTTATAATATTTTGCAATAATTAAAAGTTATATATTGTTAATTTGTACTGTGTGTAACAAACATCAAATTACATTACTTATTACATGGTGTAATACTTTGAAAACATAATGAAAGCTTGAAAACCATAGTGACAACTTTGTAATTAAATTACAGAAAAGGCAGAAAAATTACAACGCACAGTAAATTATTATGCGTCAATTACAATGTCATAACATCGCCCACAAAGTTAAATTTATCTGTTAGTGTGTGTCTTGTCGTTAAAAAACGATGAAAAAATACAATTATAAAGTAAACATGTAATTTATGAGCCACGAGATTCTCATTTAACTAATAAAAATTTTTACTATATCTATGGAGGATGTTTAATTATGAAAAAGATCGCTACAGCTACAATAGCAACAGCAGGTATCGCAACTATAGGAATGGCACATCATCATGCTGACGCAGCAGAAAATAACGGACAAGGTGCATATAACCCTAACGACCCATCATCTTATAGCTATTCATATAATATAGACCAACAAGGTAGCTATCATTACAAATGGCAAGGTAATTGGAGTCCAAACCAAGCACAACAAGGACAACAAAATCAACAACCTCAACAAGGACAAGTTGGACAACAAAACAACCAAAGTCAACAAAACGCTAACAACAATTATGGTACAAACAACCAAATGCAATCTTACACAGCTAATAACGCTGGAGGAAAAGGTGCATCTTATAGCACGTCAGATAAAAACGTAAAAGTACAAACACAAAGTGCACCTCAATCAAATGATAATTCAACAGCATTTTCTGGTAAAACATCAGGCGGTGGCAATGCATATGATGCAGGTCAATGTACTTATTACGTTTACGATAAAGTAGGCGGAAAAATCGGTTCTGATTGGGGCAACGCTAGTAACTGGGCAAACAAAGCTGCTCAATCAGGTTACACAGTAGATAACTCACCTAAATCAGGTTCAATCCTACAAACTTCACAAGGTGCTTATGGCCATGTTGCATATGTAGATAGCGTAAGCAGCGATGGTTCAGTAAAAGTATCAGAAATGAACTATGGTAAAGGACCTGGCGTTGTAACTTCACGTACAATTTCAGCAAGCGAAGCAGGTTCATACAACTATATTAAATAAGCAATAATGTAAATCCCGTAA
The DNA here is from genome assembly GCF_032139365.1 of Staphylococcus kloosii. GTDB lineage: Bacteria > Bacillota > Bacilli > Staphylococcales > Staphylococcaceae > Staphylococcus > Staphylococcus kloosii_A. Next base: position 14,304 of record NZ_JAVTDB010000086.1, on the reverse strand, counting down.
ATTCTTGAGTGAATTTACGGGAATTTTTTGTGAGTTTAGGAGTAACAAGGGCGAAGGGCTAATATAAAAGTGAAAAGGTATAAAATACGATGAAAATAGTAAAAAATAGAAAGGATAAATGACTATAATAATATGTGTATAGCTATATAAATTCTAAATATCACGGAACAACTTTATAAATAATCTTATTGACATAAAGGCATCAAGTGACAGAACAACAGGAGGAAAATTTATGTTAAAGAAATCTATATTAACTTCATTAAGTGTTTCAGCTTTATTATTAACTACTGTACAGACGAATGCAGAAGCACATAGTCAAGGTGATGGAGCAGAAGCGCCAGATCATGTTTTAGCAGACCATCATCACAGTCATAATCATGGAGTAAGTGATAGTCAGCAAAAAGCAAAAGCAGAAAAGCCAGCAGATAGTGCAAGTACACCAGCACGAAAAAAATGGCCAGATGCACCCAAAGTAAGTGAAGCGCCATCAACTGAAAAGCCAGCAGATAGTGCAAGTACATCAGCACCAAAAAAATGGCCACATGCATCTAAAGTAAAAGTAAGTGAAGCGTCATCAACTGGAAAGCCAGCAGATAGTGCAAGTACACCGTCACCAAAAAAATGGCCAGATGCACCCAAAGTAAAAGGAAGTGAAGCGCCATCAACTGAAAAAGCAGCAGATTCTGCAAGTAAAGCTGTAGCACCTAAAGCAGTGGAATCAAAAACATCAACTAATGTAAAAGCGAAAGAAACAGCAAATGCAAAAACCGTAACAGGTGTTAAAAAGGATATTAAAACTGTAAGTAAGACAACTAATAAAAAAGCTGCTTCAAACGCTACTGTGAAAACAGCAAACACTAAAGTAGCTGTAGCCAATAAAGCGACAGCTAAAACTGATAAAGCTAAAAAAGCAACTCAAAAAGTTAAAGCAACTCAAAAGAAAGCTAAACAATTACCTAAAACAGGTGGTGCACAATCTAACGTATTCGTTACTGTAGGTTCATTATTTATTGCTGGAGTAACATTATTATCAACACGTTTATTCAGAAGTAGAAAATCAAATATGTAATAGATTTTATAGCTAGCAAGGTTATCTTGTTAGCTTTTTATGTCATAACGATGTGTTTTTTACTAAATCTTGTTTGTTTTTTAGGTCATTGTTAGACTCGGTCACTTTTGGCTCAGTAATGGTTATAATATTCCTTTAGTAGAAATAATTTTTAGGAGAGACATTACAATGAACAAACGACTACATATACTAACAATCACAAGCATTATAGAGGAACATTAATATGACACCAATGAAGTCCGGAATTATGAAATACTATTGCTTTTGTTTCTTGTTTTACTTTGTTTTGGTCATGTGGGTACCTCTCGTGTATAGCGATTGGCAATGGCATAGTGTCTATGGTGTTAAATTGTTACACACTCATTTTGTAGATATTAACGGTCGTTATTTGAGTAATTTATTGGAATTTTATGCTGTTAGAAGTGAAATCATACGTTGGCTAACCTATAGTTTGTTTAGTTTAGGTATCATTCTTGCCATTGTACAGTTTATAAAAGTTAAGCAACAAACACTTTATTTTATGCTCGTTTTTGGCTTAATGTTGATCATTCCTCCATCTCTTTTCAGTCATACGTATGGTTGGTTTGAAGGATTTTATAATTATGTACCTGCGACGGCATGTATGATATATAGTTTATGGTATGTCATTTCAATGTTTGATGACGTTGCTATATTAACGACAAGACATCACATTATTTATTATGTTGTAAGTTTATGTGGTCAATTATTTTTGGAACTAGCTACGCTATTTAATGTTATATTGATAACTACTGCTGTCATTACTTATGGCTATAAATATAATCGGCTAAATCCTAAGTTAACTTTAGGCGGCGTTTTAACTTTTATAGGTATATTTATACTTTATGCGAGTACGGCATACGACAAATTGCATAGTGTGATTAAAATACCTCAAAATGGGAACGAATTGACAACGTTAGCCCTACGCAGTTATCAAAGTCTAACGTTATCGATTACCAATAGTGTATTTTTCAGTAACATTATTATTTTAACGCTTATTACTATTGTATTAATTGTGTTGTTAATACCAAGTGCCGATTTTCAAAGTGCGTTATTATGGGAAAAAGTGCTTATTTGTAGTGGGCTTGTCATTTTTCAATGCTATGCTATTATCATTTATCAAAATTTCAACTTTGACGCGTATCAACATTTTATAATTTTAAATATCATTAATTTTTGTATGGCGCTTATCTTTCTAGTATCTGTAGTAGTTGCTATTAATTATCTAGATATCGATAAACAACTCAAACAAACGTTACATATTTTATGTGGTTCACTCGTGTTTTTGATGGCTACTTATAGTTTTTATAATGAAATTGAACATGGATATTTTTATATAACCTATAGCATATGGGTTGTTATATTCTTAATATTATTAGCCCAACTTGAAATACAGAAAAAGTGGTTTGGTATTGCTGTAAATAGTGTAGTGACAACAATATGTTGTACGTATATTTGTGTCATGTTTTATGTGGATTATACAAATGATATCCGTATTGGTCAGCTAAAATATGATTATCATCAGGATCCTTTAGCAACTACATATAAAGTTGAAAAATTACCGTTTGAACAATTTTTACAACAACCAACCCCAAAGAATAAAAAATATGAAAAGTTATTTAAACAATATTGGAATATTCCCCAGGACATAAAAATTAAATTTGTCCCTTATCATAGTGTGAAAAGGGACGATATGTAGCATAACAAATTTTGTGAAGGCAATATAAAATAGAGGCCGTGACAGTTAAATGTCGCATCCTCTATTTTTGTATGCATTAAATTTAATGAAATTGGTAACTGTTATGTCCTTTAGCAAAACCGCGCACAGTGAATAACCAAGAATCACCACCTGCTTCAATATCATTAGCACATATAATAAGTTGATCTGTGCCAGGAATAAATGCTGGGTGTGTCGATCTAAGCATATGACCTTCGTCTCTGTTAGGCATCAAAATTTGGCCGATTGGGTAACCACGTTTGTTGAATACCAATACTCTGCCTTGACCATACATAGCAACGTAAAGATTATCGTCACTGTCGATGCAACAAGAATCTGGACCTTCATGACCCGTAAAATAGTAAGGAATAGAAGCGCCAAATGGTGCGATAGATACACCATCTTCGAGTAATTCAATAAGATGTAAACGATTGGTGTTTGTTTCAGTGACCCATAACACTGATTCGTCCGTACTTAACGCGACACCATTCGCTACTGATATATTTTGTATCACAGGTGTCACTGTCTGATGATCTGGTGAAACGTAATAGACACCACCTTGTGGATTCGTAGAGTACCCTCTAAAGTCTGTAAAGTAAAAGCCACCTTTACTATCAAAAACAAGGTCGTCTACGCAATATTCGGTCGTAGTATCACTAATAATATCTTCGAAATTGTTACCAGTATCATCCACTGCATAGATGCCACCGCTACTTTCAAAATCACCTAAATAACACACGTAGAGTTTGCCGTCTTTATGAATTTTAACTGCAGCAGGATTTGTTTTTGTGGATTGAAAAACCGTAGAAACTTGCTTTTCTGGTAAATCTACGCGAAAAACTTTGCCACCAAAAACTTCACATAGAAATAAATTATGAGCGCTATCGAAACACAATCCTTCTAATTGTAAGCCTTCATCTGAAATTTTAACCCATGGTTCAGCTGTAATTGTTTGTAATTCACTTTCGTTAATAATTGGTACTGCTGATTTAGAAGCGCCTGTATAAGTTAACGTAGGTAAATTTTGTTCTGACATTGTATCCATCCCCTTAAAAATTTGTAAAATAACGCGCTATGTAATTTGATATTGTGCATTCAAGCCGAGTATAAAGCAAATTCCAGCAAAATGCTAATGTCAAAAATATTTGAAACAACATAATTACGCTTTGAACATGAAGTGTAATATGTTAAGGTGTAGTAAATACTTCGAAAATAACAATTGTGAAGTATAAAAATCATTTAATTTTGTAAGCGCTTACTCACTTTAAAAGGGGTGTCAGTATGAAAAAGAAGTTTAATATGCCGAATACGTTTGTAATATTATTCGTTATTCTGATAATAGTTTGGCTGTTGAGTTTTATAATTCCATCTGGTGAATTTAAAACGACTGGTAGTAACCATACAGTTGTGCCTGGTAGCTTTAATTATATTAATGGTGGATTTTTAAATGTTATAGATTTGTTTATGTCGATTCCGAAAGGACTAATTGATACTTCTGATTTAGTGTTTTTAGTATTAATTATGGGTGGGGCAGTAGCAGTTATTGAAAAGCAAGGTACTTTTAATTCAGCGGTTCAAAAACTCGTAGATAAAACCGGTGGTAATATATATTTATTAATTATTGTCATTGGTATTACTTTTGGATTAATACACGCATTTGGTGTTAGTGCCAATGCAGTTATTGCTTTTATTCCGTTAGGTGTTATTTTGGCTCGCAAGATGAATCTAGATGCGATAGCTGGAGTGGCAATTGTATATTTGAGTTACTTTGTTGGTGCAGTTGCACCGATTTTCGATCCGATAGCTTTAGGTGTTGCACAAACGATAGCTAAGTTACCTATATTCTCTGGAACGATGTTACGTGTCTATATGTTTATTGTCTATATGATTGTGACGTTATTGTATGTGATGCATTACGTTAGAAAGATATCTAAAGATCCAAGCAAGAGTATTATGGGTAAACAACGATTTCAAAAAGATATTGTCGATGAAGGAGTAGAAGCTCGTTCGAACTTCACAATGACGCATAAAATAATCATCATATTATTCTTTGCGACTATATTAGTCTTTGTTTATGGTTCTTTACAATTAGGATGGGGCGTAAATCAATTATCAGCACTATTTTTAATTGATGGTATTTTAACGGCAATTGTTGCGCGTCAAACGCCGAATGAATTTATAGAAACATTTATGACAGGTGCGAAAAATATTTTATTTGGTGCTTTAATTATAGGCGTGGCTAGATCTATTACTGTACTAATGCAAGACGCGAAAATTTTGGATACGTTAGTGAATGGCCTCTTTATCCCATTAAGTCATTTACCGCCGATGTTAGGTGCAGTAGCAATGTTTATATTCAACGTTTTATTCAATTTAATTGTACCTTCTGGAAGTGGTCAAGCAGCGGTAGTTATGCCTTTAATGACACCGTTAGCAGACGTATTACACATTACAAGACAAACTGCCGTTATCGCCTTCAAATTAGGTGATGGTATTACTAATATGATTACACCAGTGTCTGGTACTTTAATGGCTATATTAGCAGTAGGTGGTGTACCGTTTGCGAAATGGGTAAGATTTGCTTTCCCACTAGTAGTGATTTGGTCAGTTATCGCAATTATCTTTGTCATCATAGCAGTATTGATTCATTACGGACCAGCATAATATTAATTAATAAGAAGGTGCAAAATAATGAAAACAGTAACATATCAAGATCCTAGTTTATCTACTTATGATATATATGAATATGGTGATGGCGAAGGAACTGAAGTCGTTATCACGTCAGGCATTCATGGCGTAGAACAAACGGCAATTTATGTAGCACGTCAGTTTGTTAAATATTTTGAAGATCATGGAGCGAACGGTAAGGTTAAAATTATTCCAGTGTGTAATCAAGCAGCCTATTTTAATCGTACGCGAACGTCGCCATATGACCAATTAGATTTAAACCGTATCTTTCCAGGTGATGTGAATGGCTCGCAATCTATGCAATTAGCGCACAGTATTTGGCAAGATACAAGAGACGCTGACTATATTATCGACTTACATTGCTGCGGTCAACATGGTTCAACATATGTGATGTCACTCTATAGCCAATTTGAACATCAGTCTGATTTAGCAAAATTATTAGGTTTTCCAGATGTGGTACACTCTGGTGGAGCGAGAGGGCAATTATTTTTAGAAGCATGTGAAGCGGGCCAACAAGCACTCTTAGTTGAGTTAAAAGGCGGACAGCCTGACGGTATGATTGATTTTGATGCCGCAGAAAAATGCTTTAAACAATTGCTTAATTTTTTCAAGTATACAGGCAATATAGCAACTACTAATTCTGATAAAATTGTAGAAACACATCCTGTGCGTTTTCACGAACGTATGACGACCCTAAAAGCTGAGTACCATGGATTATTTGTACCTTATGTTAATTCGGGCGTTCATTATGAACAAGGTACGATTCTTGGTAAACTTAATAATGAAAATATAACAGCACCATTTGATTGCTATATCGCAGCAATCAATTACCCAAGATATTGTTTTTCTGGTGAAAGAATGGTGCGTATAGCACGAATTAAAGACTGACGTTTGGAGGATCTTAAATGGCAAAAGATATCATTAAGGCAATTGAAGAACAATATGACGCATTGTCAGCCGGCAAGAAAAAAGTTGCAACATATATTTTGAATTATACAAAGACATGTAGTTATATGACATTAGCCGAATTACAAAAAGCCACACAAGTAAGCGAAGCTACAATAATTCGTTTTGCATATACTGTAGGTTTTGCTGGATATACGGAAATGCAAAATGCGATAAGAACGTATGTGTTTGATACGGAATCAAAGACTGAGTTTAATTCGTCATCAATACTTGCGCCTATGAATCAAGATATTACGTTAATCCAAGGCGTGGCAACATCATTGGATGAACAAGCTGTAAATCATGCTATGCATTTAATCCATGATGCACAACACGTGTATATCATAGGAAATAATACGTCATATGGTGCGGCGCATTGGTTTGGCTATGTGTTAAGTACGTATAAATCCAATGTCACTGTCGTAACGAAACAACATATGAATAAATATTTGTTAGACATGGAACCTAATGATGCTGTCGTTGCCATTTCTTTTCCTAGATATCATAAAGATACGACGGCATTTATAAAAAATGCTGTAAAGCAACAAGCCCGTATTATTAGTATTACAGATAATCAAGTTTCACCAATATATAAAATGGCTGACACGGTATTTTTTGCGAAAACAAATAGAGACGTTAGTGGTTATAACGAAATAGCGCCGATAATTAGTTTGCTCAACGTTATCATCACACAATTTAGAGAAAATTATAATGACGAAGTAAAAGCACGTATTCAACAATTAGAACAATTAAATGATGAAAACCAAGATTTAGTGGAATAGGAGTGGAATAATTTGTCACGAATAAAGGACTATATTTCTGAACATGAAGCAGATATTATTGCGGATATAAAAGCCCTCGTGCAAAAACAGTCCCCAACGGCGCATAAAGAGGCTGTTGATGAAGCAGGGTTATGGATTCAAGATAAAATCAAAAGTTATTTGGATATTGAACCAGAAATCATTAAACAACAGGATACTGGTAACCACATTCGTTTTCGGATAGGTGAAGGCGATGAACAAATGTTAGTAAGTGGGCATTTTGATACAGTATGGGGCTTTGGCGATTTAGAACTGATTGAAGATGGCGATACGATTTATGGGCCTGGTGTTATTGATATGAAAACCGGTGTCGTTCAAGTGCTATGGGCGTTACGTGCATTAAAAGAACAAAATATCACTACGAATAAAAAAATTGTCGTCTTATTTAACGGTGACCATGAAGGTATAGCATCGCCAACTTCTAGACCTTATATCGAAGAAGAAGCGCGTAACAGTACTTATGGCTTAGTTGCTGAAGCGGCGACAGGAGAAAAGGGTGCGCTGAAAACCTTCCGAAAAGGTATTTATCGTTATACGATAAATTTTAAAGGCGTTAGTTCACATGCGGGTAATGATCATCAAGCAGGTGAAAGTGCAATTTTAGAAGCAGCTCATTTTATTCAACGCTTAGAAAGTTTAACGAATTATGATACAGGTACTACAGTTAACGTTGGGACAATGATGGGTGGTACTGGGATAAATGTTAGACCAGATAGCGCTCAAATTAAAGTCGACGTCCGCGTAAATAATAACTATGAAGGTGAAAAAATAGATAAGCGTATTCAAAGTCTAGAAGCACAAAATTCAAAAGTAGCAGTATCGATTGATGGCGGACAAGTTAGACCCGTTATGGAAAAAACAGATGCTACTGAGAAGTTATTTGAACAGGCACAAGCATTTGCTCAAGATTTAGATTTCGAAATAGCACAAGTTGCAGTTGGTGGCGGTAGTGATGGGAGCTTTATAGCCGCTCAAGGCACACCTACGTTAGATGGTTTAGGTGGTGTAGGCGGAGGCCCGCATGCCCGCAATGAACATATTAATAAGACGTATGTAGTTGATAGAACATCATTATTAGCCACACTATTTGAACAATTGTAATAAATAGCTAAGTTTCTTCATAAATTAATATACATTAACTTAATAAATAAGAAAAAACCTAGAAAATAGAGTTTCTTAGGTTTTTTCTTATTTATATGCAAATATTTTTAACAATTATTTAGCTTTTTTTGGTGGCCACACAAAATAAGAAACACAAATTATTAAGTCAATGATGATAACAATTGTCCAAATATGAATAGTGGAATTCAAAGCTTCAGTACGATTTTTATCATTGATTAAATATATAATTAAATGTAAAATCCCTGTTCCTATAATGTATGAAAGTAAATGTTTTAACCAATTTTTAGCGTAGTGTTTAGAATAATTTAAGCCGGTAAGTTTTGGAGGTTTGGCACCTTGTTTCATTATATAATATTTAAACCTATCATCTGCCCAACTTATCATACTTTTTCCAAAAACTAGAGAAACGGAAATATAAACTGCAGCTATAGCGTGAGGTGACTCTGCTGTTGCGCCTTTCATGAGATCTAAAGATGTCGCTAATAGCAATATTAAATCTATAACAGGTGTAAGTGCTAAGAAGAAGAAACCTAGTTTTTTTCGGTTTAAAATATATCTAGTTACCACCCCCATTAATATTACAATCCAAAAGGCTACTTCACAAAAAATGATAAGCCATACTATAAAGTTCATTTGCTATTCTCCTTTAGTGTGTTAGTCTAGTTATTTCTTCATCCAAAATTGCTTGTATATCTTCGTTTGAAGTTTCATTTGGATTAAGTAATTTATGTAGTGCTAAACCATCGATTAAGGCATGTAACTTCATAGAATCAAGGCGTAAAGTCGAATTATTTTTTAACAAATTATCATTATTTAATAAAGTTAAAATGCTCGTACATAATTCATCTAGTCCGTCGTCAAGGGTACTTTTACCATACTCATGCATGTCGTATCGAAAAGCCATCCAAACTTCCATATCAGCTAATCTTTCTTGATCTAAAGGTAATACTGCTAGCAAACTTGTTTTTGCTTTATCAATTGTATTCATAGAATCAGATGTAAATATTGTTTCTATTCTCCTTCTTATTTTTGATACCACTGAAGACATAACTGCGTTTAATAACTCTGAATGATTCGGAAAATAATATCTGATTTGTCCGGGTGTCATTTGAGCTAATTTAGCTATTTGTCTTACTGTAGAACCTTTAACTCCATTTTCTACAATCGAATTGAAAGCATATTGAATTATCTGTTCTTTCTTTTTCTCATGATTAATTATTTTTGGCATATTTACACCATAACATATTTTAATACACATGTATTAAAAAAGGTGATAATGTTATTTTCATCGGTATGCTATTATTTGAGCAATAATCATCTAGAAAATAGTGAAGATATTATCAAATTCCTGTTATTAAAAACGGCCTGAGACATTATATTGTCTTCAGGCTCGACTTTTATATGGGCAGTAGAGGACTGAATTGAAAATGCGCTTATATCAAGCTACTTTCAACGCTAGCCATCTTTGGCGGGGAGGAATATATAATCTTCATATAAAAATAAAATTTTGCTCTGCTTCCTATTTTAATGTGCTTTATTTGTTGTCATACACTTCGAATGACCAATTTTTCTCTGTTAAAACTTCGCGATAAAAAGGGTCGCTACCAATAACTTTAATATTGTCAGCTAGGGCTTCTACCTCATCTAAATGATGCGTGGTTAAGATGATAAGGCGTTGTGATTTCATAGCGTTGAGTAAATGATGAATATCATAACGTGATTTTAAATCAATACCTACAGTCGGTTCATCTAAAATAAGTACTTTAGGATTGCTCAATAAACCAATTAGGACATTTACTTTACGCTTAGTACCACCTGATAAGTTGGCGACTTTCGTATTTCTTTCAGTTAAATGAAGTTGTTGCGCATAAGTATCAATGGCTTGGTCAGAGATTGGGTTTTTGGATAATGCTTTAAAACAATTAATGTTTTCGTTCACAGTCATATGTTCGAACAAAGCAATATCTTGTGGTATATAACCGATTAAATCACGGACAGCTTGCTTATTTAAATGTGCACCAAAATATTGAATCGCGCCACTGTTCGGTTTTTCTAACGTGGCGATGAGTTGGAGTAAAGTTGATTTACCTGCACCATTTTCACCGAGTAATACTGTTAACTGTTTATCGTTAAAAGTCATATTCAGATTGCTGAAAATATGCAAATTGCGAAAACTTTTATTAATATTTGTAAGTTCAATCATAGCGTCACTCCTAAAATTGTAAAAAGATATAGATGATAGCAATCATTACGCCGTATATAAGTGCCATAAAAAGTCGATGACTTAGCGTATTAACTTTGAATAGTAACCAGGCGATACCGCATTCAAAAATAATAATAATTAACAATGAACGTAAATAAAATATAATGCTGAGTTGTTGCTGCATCATTAAAGCGATAATGCCTAAAAAGCACAATAAAATCAATGCATGGGTACAAATGTATGTTAAGTACAATTTAACCTTACCGTAATGAAAAAGCGCTAAGCGATTTAATGCCGCATTTTGTTTCAATCGCTGATGTAGAATAATTTGGATTGTACTCACACATAGTAATAAAGCAAAAATAATACTTACCGATATAGAATGATTAGAAGTATGTGTTAACGCTTGATAACCTATTTTTGATGAAGGCGTCTTGTCAGCTACACGTTGTTTGATTGTCTTCATGGTGTAAGATTTGTGAGCTAACTGACTATGTGTTTTAACGATATATGGAATTTGTTGTTCATAAATAGACTTGCTAATTATTTCCAGGGCAATACTGCCAATAAAATCATCGCGCGTGTATAAATTTATTGAATGTTGTAAATGATTATGTCTGAGTTTTGTCGCGTAATCTTTTGGTATTGTCATACTGACAACGGCTTCTTTTTTGGATACACGCTCGTCAATATAGCTATCGTCTGGCGGTATTTTTTCAAGTTGAATAATATCATGATGACGTAATGTATTAATGAGTTCTGTTGATTGCTGACTATTGCTCATATCTTGTACTGCGACGGGTATATGCAGAGTTTTATTTAAGTTTTGTTGAATGCCCCAAATAATGAATGACACACACAGTAAGATACCGATTAATGCTAAATAATGTTTCCATTGTTTTATAATTACGAGATATACATATGATTTCATCATCGGCGATACCTCCAAACAAGGGTTATAGCTAACAAAATGATAGAAATAATTAGGCTACTAAAAAATACAGGTGAAGTATCTAAAATAAAGTTGTTTAACGTAATTTCTAACATTTGATTTGTCACTAAACTAAATGGCTGTGCAATAAATAAACCACCAAATAAATGTTTGAAATATATCGTTGGGACAATCATCCCTGAACATAATACGATAAATAGCGTTAAAATCATTTTGAAAAGGTAATTCAGCCAACCGGAGCTTATTAATTCTATCATTGTGATCCATAAGGTAATCATGATGACGTAATAAGCTAAGTGGATAACTACTGTTGGCCAGTTATAACTTTCAAAAGTATTAGGTAAACTGTGCAAAATCCACATGTAGCCAATGACAGTCCATATTGCGGTATAGCAAAGACTAAATAAGCTGCGTATTAAAGTTAATTTTTCAAATGAAAAGTGAAACATGCTTAGTCTACTTTTGAGTGCCGTTGCTTGATTCATTTTTAAAATAGAAAATAGTGACAAAAATACGATGAATATCGAAATTAAATAGCCTGTAATAACATAATAACTACCGGTATCATAGAGCTTTAACGGGTGATAATCAAAAGCGCCTGTACGATTTAAGCCTGTAAATAATAAATCTGTTAGTAAGATGAACGCTTGGTGCTTAGTCGCATGTGGTGTAAGACTAGTATAAGCCAGACCGCCGCCCATTGCTTGCATTAATCTACTATAGACAGAGTCGGTTAACTGATGAATCGCAATGCTTTTTGTAGATTGTGTATCATATGTATAGACAGTGATTGGTAGTTTACCACTATGGTAAAAAGCTTTTGTCATACCGTGCTCGAAGACATAATAGCCTTCAATTTTTTGCTGATGTAATAGTTGATGCGCTTGGTGTTTGTTATATTGATTTAACCGAATATCTTTACTTAAGTTTTTCCCGTTACCCATAGAGTTCAATATCAATTTTGTTTCTTTGGAATGGTCTTCATCAACAATGCCAATATTAAATTTGGCATTGTGTTGCTTAACGTGTTGAATAATAAGTAATGTCGATAATAGGGCGATAATAACGACTGCAATATAGAGCAATAAATACCATTTTTTTAATAAAAAAGAGTGATAAATGCGAAACAATTGTAATGTTTTCATTTAATCACTCCTTTAGTCAGTTAATTATTTTTTAACGTCTTTTTGTAATTTTTTTAGTAAGTCGCCGGTATTTTTAGAAATTGCTTTTTGTGCTTTTTTGTAATCAGCATCAGACATCGTGTTTAAGTCTTTAGCCTCTGAAGTACTGAATTTAATTGGTTTTTTAAGTTTAACATTACCATCTAATGTAAATGTAACTGGTTCGTCTTCGACATCAGTAGTAATATCGAGTTTTTGTTTTTGTGTATTATTTTTTGGATCACTATTTAATACATTATTGTATTTTACAGAAGCAGCGTCGTATTTTGATTTTTTCTTGATGCTACCTTTGTCAGTACGGTTGTCACCATTATGTTTTTCTTTATTAGCAATAACGATGCCATCTGATTTGTAACTATTTTTTGAACCTAACGTATATTTATCTGTGTAGTTATCGCCATGTTTCTTAGAGCTACCTTTAATACTTAATGTATCTTGGCGTTGTTTTAATTGGTAGTCTACAAATAGTTTTTTATCGCTAATACGGCTTGTACCTGTAATTTTAACATCTGAACCATATTGTCCCTTAAGTAATAAGTTACGTTTTAAAATTTGATTGTCTTTTTCCCAAATTGTAGAAGTAATTTTTGGATATTCGTCTGAGTCGGCTTTTTTAGCATCTTTTAATGCTTTGTTAATAGATTTCTTATATGATTTATTGTTGAATTTATCTTTAGCAATTTTCTTAATATCGCTATCTTTTTTCGCTTCTTTCAAGACAGCTACAGTTAATTTTTTCGTTTCGCTACGGCTCAATTTCATCGTAACTTTTTTAGCATCTTCTTTTTTACCGTCTACAGTGACTTTGGCATTATCTTTTTTGAAATTGTCTTTATCTAATTTATCAACGACAAATTTACTGTAATGATCCCCAATATCTTTCAAGTCATCATTAGAAAGTTGCGCACTAGACAGTATCGTATTTAAATTTAAGCTATCATTTGTGACGCTGTTTTGACTACTTGAAGTGCTTGAATATTTTGATGAACTCGAGTAACTAGATGATGAAGCTGAATCGCCTGTAATTTTTTTATACACATCTACAAGTTCACTACTTTTTGCCTTATAACTATCATCAAAAATAGGTGCTTCATAATATTGATTTTTGCTATTTGCAGCCCATTGAAATTTTCCAATTTCGTTATCAGCAATAGTTGGATTTAAAGCTAACACTGACTTGTTTTTATCAGGGTCATGTCCCACTTTTAAATTGACCTTTGATGAATCGACGGTTGATTTTGGAATGTCAGAAGATTTCAATAATTTATCTGGTACGTCGGCACTGAAATTCATATTTACTAAGTATGAACTATCTTTCAACTTGTCTTGAAATTCAAATTCATTCTTAAAACGATCTTTCCCATAATCTTGAAGTTTCTTAGCTGTTTCTTGTTCACTTAATAAATAGGTATTCTTAGGTGTATTTTTCACTAAATAGTATGTTATTGCGCCCCCAATTCCTACAATAAGTAGCAATGCAATAACCGCAGCAATGATAATTTTCACTAATTTAGACATTGTCGTCTACCTCCCCGTTTAGTTGCTTGTACACATAATAGCACAATTAATATAAAAAGTGATATAA
>NZ_JAVTDB010000085.1:0-41809 GCF_032139365.1 Staphylococcus kloosii | reverse complement strand
TAATAATATTAATTGCTTTACGATTGGCTTACCAAATTATCATACCATATTTGTTGCTATCAAGTCAAGCAATATATGTTAATAAAAACTCTTATCTTCACATGTTAGCTCCAAAAACTGGGTTGTTTCTTAAGCCTTTTTAAGTATATAAATTTTCCTTACTATAGTCAATAACTTGCTCGAAGTTTTTAGTGTAAAAAAGGATTATAACAATAATATTTTAATTTTAGTGATTAATTTATATTAATTTTCATCAAAAATGATTTCAATAACGCTAAAACACTTCCTATTTCATTCCATTTATAGGAGCTTCGGCTATCCCTTACCTTATTTAGACATTATTTTTTGAATATTTTCTTGTAACGTAATAAATGTTGAGAACCCATCTTCATCTATAAAATGACCACCATAAGGCGTTGTTTTACATGTACCATTCAATATTTCCATTAAACGTTGTGTTTCTTTATATGAAATATATCTATCGTCTTTTGCGCATAAACCATAAAATTGTTGTGCTTTTTTTCTAATGTTTTCATAGTCAAACGCCTCGGTATTTACAGACAAATTGTCGTCAATAGCTGTTGCATCTTCTCTAAAGCCGGAAATAATAAATACACCTTCAATAGGTTCTATATCTTGTAATTCCAAATATTTAAGTCCCGCTAATGTACCATAACCATGAGTGATAAAATATGTATCATTTTTACTAATGTTTACTTGTTCGTCAATTGCTTTTACCCATGCTTCTAAAGGCTTAGCATAGGCATCTGCCATATTAAACAATGTAACGTTATACCCTTCTAACATTAAATTGTTGCGTAACCATTCATACCAATGATTCGTTGCGTCCCCTATTTTTGAATGTACTATAACGATATCAGTCATGTCTTCCACCTCATTTATATTAAAAAGTTGAAGTTACATATATACCATATGGTATATAGGTATACCTCAACAAATTTTTATAATTCAACTAACATACTTTTAACAGCTTCTTGTGCTTGAGCAACACAGTCTGGTAAGCCAACCGCTTCAAACGGAGCACCGGTAATGCGTAATCTCGGATAAGTAGTAGCAATGTGCGCTTGTATCTCTTTAATCTTATTAATGTGGCCAACATGATATTGTGGCATACTATGAGGCAATCTATTTACGATACTAAAATCTGGATCTCCGTTAAACTTCATCATCATACTTAAGTCATTTCTAACTATGTTGACGATTTCAGAATCCGTGTAATCTTCGACTACTGTATCGCCAGGTTTACCAACATAGGCACGTATTAACACCTTGCCCTCAGGCGTTGTAAATGGCCATTTCTTACTCGTCCATGTACACGCTGTGATATTGGTATTACTTGTTCGTGCAATAACAAACCCTGTACCTTCATACGTATTTTCAATATTTTGTTCATCAAAAGCCATAACAACCGTTGCTACCGTAGTTGATTGCATTGTTTTGAAATAGTCTAACGCTGGATCTTCTTTAAACCAGTTCATAAATACTTCGTGTGGGGTTGCAATAATAATACCATCATAAGTTTTGTCGCCTTCACTCGTAACTAACTTGTAATTTTGTTGTGACACTATAACATCTTTAATCGGTGTATTATATTGAATATGAACACCTAATTTTTCAACATACGCTGCTAAAGATTCAATAAAAGAACTTAGGCCATGTCGAAATTGTTTAAATTGCCCTTTGGGGGAACCAGGATATAATTGGCGCTGCTTCATACGTTGTTCTTTTTCATGTTTCATACCCTTGATTAAACTTCCGTATTGTTCTTCGCGTTCTTTAAACTGTGGAAACGTACTCATTAAACTTAAATCATCAATATTGGTGCCATAAATACCGCCCATTAATGGTTCAATTAAGTTTTCTAAAACTTCATCGCCTAGTCTATCTCTAAAAAAAGCACCTACGGAAATATCTTCATCCATTTTCGTTGGCTTTTTAATTAAATCTAAACCTGCTCTTAGCTTACCTTGTAACGAGATAAGTTTTGTAGAAATAAATGGTTTAATGTCCGTAGGAATGCCCATGATAGAGCCGCCTGGAATAGGATATAGTTTATTTTTAGCATAAATATAAGATTGCCCAGTTTGATTTGTTATCAAGTCATCTTTTAACCCTATTTCCTCTGCTACATCAGTCATAATTTTTTTACGACCTAAATAAGATTCTGGACCTAATTCAATTGTATAGCCATCTTTTCTATATGTTTGAATTTTTCCTCCAGCTCTATCTGTAGCTTCATATATAGTTACGTCAATATTAGGATTTTGCTTTTTTATAAAATATGCGCTTGATAAGCCGGTAATGCCCGCTCCAATTATTGCTACACTTTTAGCCACTATAAATCACGCTACCTCTTAAAATAATTTTTTTATCTCGTCAACGATGGCACCAATAAACAATGGATCCGTATTTGGCATTGCTGGTCGATAATAATTAGCACCAATTTCATTACAGACTACTTTACACTCATAATCATTATCATATAAAACTTCTAGGTGTTCGCATACAAATCCTACTGGTGTATAAATAAAGTTTTTGTATCCATGTTCTTTATATAACTCACGCGTTAAATCTTGTACATCAGGTCCTAACCACGGTGTACCCGTATTACCTTCAGATTGCCAACCTTCTGCTACATGTTTAATATTAGATTGCGCCGATAATAAATTTGCAGTTTCATGTAGTTCATGAGGATATGGGTCGTTTGATTTTTCTATCATACCCTTTGGTAAACTGTGAGCTGAAACTACTAATACAGTTTCATCGTGTTCACTTTCGGGAATATCATTTAATGTTTTATTAATTTGCTGTGTCCAATATTGTATGAATTGCTCTTGATGGTAATAATGTTCCACATGCGTTAATTTAATACCATATTTGTCCGCTTCTTTGTCAGCTCTTTTATTATACGAGCCTACAGAGAAATTGGAGAAATGTGGTGCTAAAACGACAGTTACAGCCTCTTCAATACCATCTTCATACATTTGCTTAACGCCCTCTTCAATATAAGGTGTAATGTGTTTTAGGCCAAGATATAGTTTGAATTCTATATTATTATAAGTTTCATTTAACGCATCACGTAGTGCTTCTGCTTGTCTATCAGTTGTGCCAGCTAAAGGAGATAATCCCCCAATAAATTCATATCTATCTTTTAAATCTTGTAATTCAGCGTCTGTTGGTCTTTTACCGTGTCTGATATCTGTATAATAATCCTCAATATCGCTTTCTTTATATGGAGTACCATAAGCCATAACCAATAGTCCTACTGTTTTTACCATGCTTTATCATCCTTTGTATTAAACTTAAAAATTCGTTTACTACTGTTCATTAATTATGATTATACTCTTATCTTTGAGTATAGTTGTGTACAAATTCTGTCACTTTTCTTAAAGTTTCAGGTTTTACTTCGGGAAAAACACCGTGACCTAAATTGAAAATGTGTTGCCCATAATCCATACCTTGATCTAAAATAGCTTTTAATCTACTTTCAATTACATCCCAAGGTGCAAGTAATAAAGATGGATCTAAATTACCTTGCAACGTCTTTGTGATGTTTAAGTCACTTGCCTCTTTAATTGATAATCTCCAGTCTAGCCCTAAGACATCAATGGGTAAGCTATTCCATTGATTAACTAAATGACTAGCACCAACGCCAAATAAAATAATAGGTACGTCATATTGTGCCTTAATTCCAGAAATTAATTTAGTCATCGCAGGTTTTATATAGTATTCATAGTCTTGTACATTTAATGCACCCACCCATGAGTCAAACACTTGAATTAATTCAGCACCTGCTTCGATTTGAGCTGCTACATATGAAATGGAAATATTAACCAAATGATCCATTAAAGCGAACCATGTTTGTTCATCACTATACATCATCGCTTTTGTGAAATTATAATTTTTTGAAGGACCACCTTCAATCATATAACTAGCTAATGTAAAGGGTGCACCAGTAAAGCCGATTAATGGAACATTTAATTTTTCAGTTGTTAATAATTTAATAGTATCCAAAACGTAAGGTACGTCTCTTTTAGGATCTATATCATTTAACCTTTCAACATCACTAAGTGACTTTATAGGATTATGAATTACCGGACCTATCCCTGATTTAATTTCTACATCTACACCGATTGGTTGTAGTGGTGTCATAATATCTTTATACAATACTGCAGCGTCAGTATTATAATTATCTACAGGTAAATGCGTAACATATGCACATAACTCAGGTTGATGTGTAATTTCAAATAAAGAATATTTTTCTTTTAGTTTTCTATACTCAGGTTGTGACCTTCCTGCCTGACGCATAAACCATACCGGTGTGTGGTCAACATGTTGACCTTTTATCATATTAAGTATTGTATTGTTTTTATTATGCACCGTTAATTCCTCCTACATTATAATCATTCTTATTTATAATATCATATTGCACGGCTTATCGTATTTTTTTCTGCTTAAATGTCATAAAAATGCCATACTGTGTAATTTGTATAAATACAATTATTTTGGCTATTGTTTTCTTTTCTAAATCTATTATAATTATTGACAAAGCATAATTTTTAAAATAATTAAATAAGTGTATTGTGTATATACCTTTTTTGTTATAATCTTTAACACATGCTTATTAACTAAGGGGGATTAAGAAATTATGAAAATGTATGCATCATATGGTACTTTTGGTTATTTAAATCAAATTAGAATTAATAACCCAGACCATAATTTATTACAGTTTTCTACTTCTGATTCATCAGTAATAATAGAAGAAACTAATGATACAACAGTTTTAAAAGAACCTATTGCATATGATGTTATAGAATCTGAAGGTGAATTAAATAAAGATAATTTTTATGCCGTTATATTCATTCCAACTACTGACGATCATGCATATCAATTAGAAAAAACAATATTAGGTATATCTGCAGATTTCTCACAATTTGCTGGATTTAAGTCTTACCGTTTCTTAAAACCTGTAGAGGGCTTAACTTATAAAATTTATTTTGGTTTCAGTTCACGAAGTAATTACGAAACTTTTAAAAATTCTACACTATTTAACAATCATTTTGACAAAATATCATTGAGTCAATTTTTCGGTTCTAGTGGTCAATTTTCTAGTTACTTCGAACGCTTCTTATATCCAATTGATGACAATTAAAAGCAATGAAAAAGTGGTTATTCACGATTTCGGCGTTTCACGCTTAAATCAGAATAACCACTTTTTTAGTCTCTAAGTAATGTTTCTTGGTATTTTAATTTCTTGATAACACTATTTATTGTTAGCCAACCAACAATAAAGAATAAAATAGCAAAATAAAAGTGTGTTGGTTGTATGGTAATGTAGGCAATACTTAATATGATACCTAACACTAACATTAATCTATATAAAAATTGTTCATACCCTTTTATAACTTTACTATCTGGTACTGGCCATACTTGCGGCCATAATCCATACGCTTGCTGTGTATAAAACTGCGCCATTTGTAAAATAAGAATATACATAAATAACGCGCCGATGATAGCTGAAATAAACATTTGATTTAACCAAATCATCAATACTAAAGCTATAACTATTAATCTAATGATTATATTAAACGCATCCTTGCCTCTCATAAAGCTTCTATAAAATAAGAATAAATACATATAATTTTCATTAAAGTGCTTACGTTTTGGAATACGTAATAATGGATCTAAATAATTTCTTCTCACTGCAGTTTCTTTTAAGTGCTTAACATCTGTAAACATATTTACAAATTTATAATAGTTCATACGATGTCGTGCTTCAGAAGTAATCATTTTCTCCCATGGATAAAGTTCTTTTTTATTGCAATAACGCATAATATAAATAAGCGCGATTAAAATAATAATTGTCGTTATCGCTGTAAAACTTTTCACTTCTAAAACTAAATAATAACCAGCAAGAAAAATTATAAATAGTAGTAAATGAATAGACCAACTCTCAAGTTTATATTTGTACCATTCCCACTTTAACATCAATCCAATAAATGGATACACGAGAGCCAAAATGGCAAACATAATATAAAACATATATGTTTGATGGTTCAACACATAAAATAATGGAAAGAAAATAACTAACATTAATATTTGAATAGGCAATCGTAAAAAGTAGCTATACACTAAGCTGCGTTTCATATACTCAATCATATGTTTTTCAAATGGTAATAAAAACAGTCTATCAGCATCTTTTAGTAATGTTCTGATTGGAAATAACGATGTAAGTGCAAAAATGACACCTACGATTAACGGGAAGTTTAAATTTGCTGGAATAGACTTAAGAAACTGACCATAACCTAATATGAAGGCTCCTAGTAATATAAGTAAAAATATACCGAAGTGGCCGTTAAATACAAATTTATTATAATACTGTTTCTCTTTCGTAATTTCTAGTTTTCTAGATTTGAAGAGCCCTTGTGCTGAAAGATTCATGATTGCTCCCCACCTTGAGTTACATGAATATATATTTCATCTAATGTTTTGTCATGTAATCCTGTTTGTTTTCTCAAGGTATCTAAATCACCTACTGCTACAATTTTACCTTTATCTAAAATGATAAAACGGTCACAATATTTTTCTGCAGTAGCTAAAATATGAGTGCTCATTAATACTGTTCTGTCTTCATTTTTCTTTTCTACCATCAAATCGAGCATTGATTGAATCCCCAATGGGTCTAAACCTAAAAACGGTTCGTCGATAATGTATAAATCCGGGTTAACAATAAATGCACATATAATCATTACTTTTTGCTTCATACCTTTAGAAAAATGGCTCGGAAAGATATTTAACTCGTCTTCTAAACGAAAAGTTTTCAGTAATGGGCGTGCACGGTCCATTGCCGTTTCCTTACTTATATTATATGCCATAGCAGTCATATAAATATGTTCTTCTAGTGTTAATTCATCATATATTACAGGTGATTCTGGTATATAAGATAATTTACGTCTATATTGTTCAACATCTTCATTAATATTAATGCCGGAAATGGTTAATATTCCATCCATTGGAGTTAATAAACCAAGCATGTGTTTAATTGTCGTACTTTTACCAGCGCCGTTTAATCCTATTAAGCCGACGATTTCACCTGCTTGTAATTCAAAATTGATATCATTAATTATTGGTTTTTTACCATAACCACCTGTTAAATTTTCAACTTTTACTGTCATTTGACACCTCCATGCACTATATTGTATCAAAAATCACGACTTAGTGATAAACAAATAGATGATATATGACGTAGTTTACTATAGAATGCTATAATAGTTCATAAGATGAATATAAGGAGTGTTGATTTTATGGCTGACACAATTTTTAGTAAAATTATTACAGGAGAAATACCAAGTTTCAAAGTATATGAAGATGACCATGTATATGCTTTTTTAGATATTTCACAAGTGACAAAAGGTCATACTTTACTCATACCAAAAAAAGCGTCTCCTAATATTTTTGAAACAGATGCTGAAACAATGCAACATATTGGCGCAGCATTACCGAAAGTTGCAAATGCGATTAAAAAAGCCTTTAATCCGGACGGTTTAAATATCATTCAAAATAACGGAGAATTTGCAGACCAATCTGTATTCCATCTCCATTTCCACTTCTTACCTCGTTATGAAAATGATACTGATGGGTTTGGTTATAAATGGGAAACACATGAAGAAACAATCAACGATGAGCAAAAAGCTCAAATTGCAAAAGAAATAGCTGCTCAATTTGACTAATTATGCTTACTTCTTATAATTTAAGGGTAAGGAAAAATATTAATAATTGAGATATTAGAAATGAGGAGAATATATATGAAAGCAACTCAAGTTTTATTAGGACTAGGCGCTGGTGTAGCTACTGGTGTTGGTGTTGTACTAATGAATAGAGAAAAGCAAAACCATCAAAAACTTGCTGGTAATGCTGGTCAACCTACTGGTGCAGAATCTGAACTTAACCGTGAAGTAAATACGATCAAACAAAATGTTAATGATATTATTAACTATGTATCTCAAATTAAATCTGAAAGTACCGAATTTGGTAGCACAATAGGCGATGAAGTTAAAAAACTCATCGGCAACTTCCAATCTGATATTAATCCGAATATCGAACGTTTACAATCTCACATAGAGAACTTACAAAATCGTGGTGAAGAAATCAGTCACGCATTTGATAAAGAAGAAAAATAATAACTTATTTATAAATAGAGTCGATGTCATTGCATAATAAGATAATAACTATCCTAAAGTCTTATTATGCCAATGTTTCTTGACTCTATTTTTTTGTTCTAAAATTAGCTTGACGCACTGTTTAAATAGGTAGATAATACGGAAGTATATTGAATCAGTAAATGAATGCAAGGAGATAATGACGTATGTATTTATGTTCACGACAAATTGATATTAACGCGCGTTTTGGGTTACCTAGAATTGCATTCTTAAGTTTCGTAACGACAATTATTACATTTTTAGTCAGTTTCGAAATTATGCGTTATTTTTCAGATACTAAATTAACTGATCGTTATTTTTTAATATTTTTAATCATTGTTTTAATTTTATATCCAATCCATAAAGCGATACATTTAGTCTTTTTATCGCCCTATTATAAATCTTTTAAAAAATATAAATTAGTTAGACATAAGCGCGTCCCATTTTATAACACTTATGTTAATACACCGGTTAATAAATATTATTTCTGTATAGACTTAATTATGCCATTCATTATACTTACTTTGACTTGTGCCTATCTAACATCATTATTACCGCAATTCGGTCATTATCTTATGTTTATATTAGCACTGAATGTTGGGTACTCAGTAATGGATTTTTTATATTTAAAAATCATTATTTTTTCAAATGAAGGTTCTTATATTGAAGAACATCAAACTGGTATTAATGTCTTAAATTGGGTAGATTCTCGTCAAACTTTAAAAGATAAAATTTAAAATCAATCGTAATTACAATCACACTAAAGATCTTATGCTACTCAATTTCAAATGAGTTGTATAAGATCTTTAGTTTTTATTTATGAAAATCTTGTCTTATCCTCTAATACTATAGTCCTATATCTTGCCTTTATAATTGGTCATAACGCTATATTATGTTATATTAACGTTGTTATTATTACAAAAGGAGTTCCCAACTATGAAATCATTTAAAAAGATCTTAATTCCTGTTGCTGCTAGTACAATCTTACTAGGCGCATGCGGCAATCATGCTACAGATTCAAAAGAAAACACACTTATTTCATCTAAAGCTGGTGACGTTAAAGTATCTGATGTTATGAATAAATTAGGAGATGAGCAAATTGCTAACAGTTCATTCCAAATTTTACTTAACAAATTATTAGCCGATAAATATAAAGACAAAGTCAATGCTCAAGATATTGATAAAGATATTAGTAAAGAGCAAAAACAATATGGCGGAAAAGACCAATTCGAGAGCATGCTTAAACAACAAAACATGACATTAGATGACTATAAAGAACAGAAAAAATTACAAGCATATCAAAAACAACTTCTTACTGATAAAGTAAATCTTTCTGATAAAGAAATAAAAGATGATACTAAAAAAGGTTCTCATATCTTAATAAAAGTTAAAGAAAACAAAGATGATAAACAAGGTTTATCCGACAAAGATGCGAAGAAAAAAGCTGAAGATATTCAAAAACAAGTAGAAAAAGACCCAGATAAATTCAGCGATATTGCGAAAAAAGAATCTCAAGATAAGGCATCAGCTAAAAAAGGCGGTAGTTTAGGCTACGTTATCAAAGGCCAAATGGACAGCAAGTTTGAAAAAGCATTATTCAAACTTAAAGAAGGCCATGTTTCTAAAATTGTTAAAACTGATTATGGTTACCATATTATTAAAGCAGATAAAGAATCTGACTTTGATAAAGAAAAAGGTAAACTTAAATCAAAATTAATTCAAGAGAAAGTACAAAAAGATCCTAAATTACTTACAGATGCCTACAAATCTTTACTTAAAGAGTACAAAGTTGACTATAAAGACAGAGATATTAAGAAAGCAATTGAAGGTTCTATTTTAGATCCACAAAAAATCAAACAACAACAGCAGCAGCAACAGCAACAACAGCAACAACAATCAGCAGGTGGTACTTCAGCTGGTGACGCAACAATGTCTACCGGACAATAATATAAGCACTTCAAATAAGGCTACTTACTTTCTATATAAAGTGAGTAGCCTTATTATTATAAAAAAAGTGGAGCATAGCATGTCGCTATCCTCCCACTGCTTTTAATTTTTAGTCTAACGAAGTTGGTTTATAGAATTGACGTCCTTCTAAACCAAAAATACGTTCTGTAAACTGACCTTTTTCTGTCTTTTTATATGCTTTATCAAACATATTCATTTTTGCATCAATATTATCTATAAAAAATAATATTTCTGCTTCTTTTAAATGAGGTAATTTAGGTGAACCGAATTCCATTTTACCGTGATGCGCCAAGATCATATGTCTTAATAACATTACTTCTTCGCCTTCTATTTTAAGCTCTCTAGCTGCTTCTGCGACTTCCTCGCTAGCGATGGAAATATGACCTAATAAATTTCCTTCTACTGTGTAAGTCGTTGCTACAGGCCCACTCAATTCTTTAACTTTCCCTAAATCATGTAAAATAATAGCACTATACAATAAACTGCGATTTAGCGTAGGATAAATATCGCAAATCGATTTAGCTACTTTTAACATGGTTAACACGTGATAACTTAAACCACTTGCAAAGTTATGATGATGTGAACTCGCTGCTGGAAATGTGAAAAATGACTCTTGATATTTACGAATTAAATGTCTTGTTATACGTTGTAAACTCGCATTCTCAATGTCTAACATATAATGAGAGATTTCTTCTTGAATTTCGTCTGGTGTTAGCGGCGCCCCATCAACGAAGTCTTGCGTTTTAACATTATCTTCTTCCGTAGCTAATTTAAATTTATTAATTTTCATTTGCTTACGTCCACGATAATTAATAACATCACCAGTAACATGTACTATTTTTTCTGGTTGTAATAATTTCATATCTTCTTTAGTGACTGTCCACAATTTCGCTTCTATATCACCACTTTTATCTTGCAAATACAATGTCATGTAATCTTTACCTTGCGCTGTTACACCTTGTGTTGCCTTATGAATAAGGAAGAAATGATTGACTGAATCTCCTGGATTTAATTTTTCTACATTTCGCATTATTTACCGCCTTCCTCTAATTTATTTAATGTAACGATTTGTTTAGATGGTACGCTTGAATCTTTAACGCAAGTAAAGTATAAAATTTGATAACTTTGCGGTATTTTACGTAAGTAATCCATCATGCGTTCTTTACGTTTTTTATCAAAGTGTACAAATGCATCATCTATAATAATCGGGAATGGATAATATGGCTTTAATGTCATGATTAAACTGAATCGTAATGCAATATAAAGTAATTCTCGCGTAGATTGACTCAGTTCAACTGGTAAATACATTTGCCCATTTTGGTATTTGACCATTAAATCATCATTAGCATATGTCACTTGTACATAACTACCATTCGTTAAATCATTAAAAATGCTTGTTGCTTCATTAATAACTTGTGGCAATCTTTTATCTTTAATTTGTTGAATATGCTCATCCACTAAAGTTTGCAAATAACTTAAACTAGCCCAATCTTTCGCGGCATTATTCAATTTATTTTTTAAAATATGGTATTTATGTCTTAAATTAGCTAAGGTGCTATCAGTTTCCATATGTGAAATTTTTGAATTAAGATCACTTACTTCTGATTGCATACTTAAGTACTGATCATTGTAATCATCAACTTGTTTAGATAGTACTTCGTCTTCGTGTGCTAATTGAGCTGTCGTTTTTTGACTTAATCTTGAATTATCTTCATAACTGTAATTTTGGTTTTCTAGATATTTCGTTAAATCATTAAAACGTTGTAATTGTTGATGATAAATTTTATGATGCTCTTGTTGTCTATAGTATGCTTCTTCATCAGCAACATTTACAAACGCAAACAGTTCAGAAATAACATTTTGATTTTCTTCCAAACGATGTTTTAATTGCTTAATTTCATTTGCAATCAAATTAATTTGATCATTGTTTCTGTTATATTTTTCTACATTTGTTCTAGCACTGCTTAGCCACTGTCTAATGTCATGGAAGAATGATAATGTATTGAACTGTACTAACTGATTTTTCGTAACTTCTTGCCCATGATTATAAAACGTTTCTAATTCTTGTTTTATTTGTTGCTGTTGTTGTTTTAATTCTTCAACGTGGTTATCGTACTCTTTAATCTTATTCATTGTATTTATACTATCAATGATTAATTCATCTGAGATTTTATCTGACAAATATAAATTGGCTTTGACGTTATCAATATTTTGTTGAGCATCATCAAATGATTGTCTAGCTTGGTCAATATTATTTTTTAAATAGTATTCTTTTTTCTCAAGTGCTTCTTTATTCTTTACAGCACTATGCCATTGTTCTCTAATTCGGAATTGGTCATCTAAATCAAAATCTAAATCATAGTTATTTTCTAAATGATTAATTTGATATTCTAAATCTTCTATTTCTTTTGTAAATGTTTCAGTGTGACCAATCGTTCTCTGTTTAACAAAGAAAATGCCTACGATGAACACAACAGCTAAAATAGCAAATATCACGCCAAATATTACGTTAGCTGATACAAATGAGAAAATAGTTAATCCTACACTTATTAATGCTAGGACGATTAAACTCACTCTTAACATATTTTGTTTTCTTTGATTTTCTTGTTGTTCTAGTTCAAATGCGTCTCTCATCTTTTGGAAAAGATTATTTTTTTCTTGTAATTCAAATACCTGTTGGCTATGTTGCTTTTTCTTTTCAAAAGTTTCGTCAGGCACTATATCGGTCTCTAATGCTGTTAATTCAGAGTTGTTAGTTTCAGTATCAATTTTATTTTCTTCTAAACTACGTTCTAATTGTTGTAAATAAGCAGATTGTTCTTGTTTTACTTTGATTTGCTCGTTTACATGGCTTTTCATTGCTTCTGTGCTATCTACATCATGATAAACATCTTGCCAACCTATATCAGATTTCAAGCCAATTTTTTCACGTTCCTTGTCTTGAATGTCTTTTTCTATGGATTTTAACTCCATTTCTTTTTGTTTTATTTCATTTTCTTGTTGATATAGGCTGTTAATCGCATCGATGTCAGATTGTTTAGCTACAGCTATATTATCGTTTTCTTGTTCGAGTTGCGCTAATTTTTCTTCTCTTAAACCGATGTCTCTTTTTAGATTTTGAGTTTGAATCTTAGCCGCTTCATATCGATCGATACCTTGTTCAGGAAATTGTACTGGTTCTATATTCAGTGATGATTCTAAATATTTCCATTCTTGCGTTTGCTCATGCAACGCTACTTCTTTTTGCTTTTGACTATGCAATTTTGATAATTGCGCCAAATTTTGCTTTAAATTATCTAAACGACGTGATGCTTTATCTTTGTCATCAATATATCTTTTATATTCAGTGAGCTTCGATTCTTCATCACGAATTTGTTGTTCTAAATCATTTAACTGTTCAATTTGCTGATTTATTAATGGGTTACGACCGTTCTTTTTGTATATTTCATCTTTTTTCTGATTCAACGATTCTCTCATACTTGTAAATTCAGTTGAACCAAGTGCCCCTGCTTGTAATAAATAATCTTGAAGTTGTGTTTCATTCATATTACGGTGAATATCTTGTAAGCCTAAAACATTAAATGAAAAGATGCCTTGATATGTGCGCTTTGAAATATAATTTAATTGATTTTTCAACCATTCTTCATCTCTGATTGCACCATTTGGCAAGTAAACTTTTACATCGCCAGTAGCACTGCCCTTAATTCTTTCAACTTCTACTTCTGAACCATCAGATTGAATTAAAGTTAATTTGCCACCATATTGATTACCTAATCTAGGCTCTAAACGTGGTTCGTTTTCTTTTTTAGTGGGAAAACCAAATAAGATAGAATGTATAAATGCTTGTATTGTTGATTTTCCTGATTCATTTTCACCATAAATTTCTGTAAAAGTTTCATTAAAATCAATTTTACTTTCTATAAACTTACCATAGCCATATATTTCTAATGATTTTATTTTCAACTTATTCACCCCTCATATCGGTCTTTAAAAGATTTTCTGCATGTTCCACTAAAGACCTTCTATCGAATTCAGTATAATTGTCTAGATATTTTGAAGCTTTAGGGCTTAAATATAAATCTGACATGGCTTTTTCAAATACTGTATTATCGTCAATTAATTCTGTTGAAAATTCATTAACTAATGGATGTTTTTCCTCATAATTGTAATTAACTTTAAAATCTTCAACAAACACAAAATTGTGTTCATTTCTTTCATAATCGGCTATCATCTCTTTAACTTGAACAAGATCTTGTGTTGGTATTGGTGTATCTGAATTAACATTCAGAGTTAATCGATACATTGACTTACCTTGATTTCTAACGGAATCTTTAAATGATTGAATAGCTTCATATAAAGCTTGCTTTGAAGTTTTATTAATATCAATAGAAGCTTCTTCAAATCTAATAAATTGAGTTGGAATAAATTTAGAATCTAATCTAACATTATCTCCTTCTACTAAAAGGAAACCTTTTTCACCAAGTTCTTTAAAATGTCTGCCTTGAATATTTCCTGGATATTGAATTTGAGGCATATCACTTAACTCTTGTCGTTCGTGAATATGTCCTAATGCCCAATATTGATACAATTTACTATTTAAATCTTCTAATATAAATTCAGTGTATCTGTCGCTTGCATTAGTCTTACTATAAGTACCATGTAAAATGCCAATGTGAATACCTTTTTGACCTTGGCTAGTAGGATAAGCATCAATTTTATTTTCATAGCTTGCATCATTTTGATAACTAAACCCATGTAAGTAAATTTCTTCGCCATTTTTAGTAATAGTTTGGTATGTTTCTACATTTTCGGAAAATACAGAGACATTCCCTGGCCATTCAGTACCAATATTACTAGATAATGGATCGTGGTTCCCGTGACATATGTAAACAAAAATTTGCTCTTTTTCTAATCTTTCAAATTGTTCTTTTAAAAAAACTTCTGCTCTTAATGTTCTATTTTCATTATCAAATAGATCTCCGGCAATAATTATAAAATCTACAGTTTCGTTTAAAGCATAGTCGACAATCTTTCTAAAACTCTCATAAGCACTGTTCTGCATATCTTCAAATATTGACTGGCTTAAGTAACTTCTCGATTTAAATGGACTATCTAAATGTAAGTCAGCGCAATGAATAAATTTAACCATAAATTATAGTTCTCCTTTGTTCAAAGAGTGTATTTAAAGGTAACGTGTCAACAATGATATGTCGTTAACTTATGCTCACAATTTGTTTTATCACGTACTTTTATCTTTATATTTTATCACATTATTTTCATATCAGTCGACACACAAAAAGCTACAATACACAAAAGTGCATTGTAGCTTTGAATTAAATATAATTTAACACTTAGTCAGCGTAAATTTCATCTAAAGGTTTAACGATGATTTGGTTAATTTCTTGGAAAATTTGGCTCATGTTTTGTTCTGCAGACATTAATTCAGAAATGTTTGAGTCATTTTCGATTTGTTGAGCTTGTTCTTGTGCTTTTTGTAGCTCTTCTTCACCGATTTCTTCACCTTGCATTTGTTTTTGTTGGAAACTTAATTGAGTTTCACGGAATTCATCGAATAACTTTTTAGATTCTTCGTTTTCTTTTACTTTAGCGTAAGCATTTTGGATTGCTTGATATTCATCACTTTCTCTTAATGCTTGTTCTAATTGATTTGCATGATCGTATAAATTTACTGCCATTGATCTTCACTCCTTATATATATATGTGTTTTAACCACATCGGTAATAACAATAACATACTTTATTACGTTATACAAAAATAGCAATCACACCTTGTAATGCACCTATAATCCCACCTAAAATAAAGCCTAATAACATGATTAATTTCAATTCTTTATTGGCTATATCGATGATTAATCTTTCAATATAATCTAAGTCAAATGTATTAATTTGTTGTTCAACCATACCACTTAAATTAATTTTTTGCATGATTGGCGTAATGTGATGACAAATATTATCAATAATAACGTTCGTCAATTTAGCTGACACGCTGCTTTCTAAATAATTGATGAAGTCAGGCATAAGTTGATGAATCGGTGTATTGACTTGTTTATCGATATTAAGGTAATTCACGATTAACGTCGCCACTGATTGTTGCATTCGAGCAAATTTTTCGTCATCAAGTACTTCATTTAAGTGCTGTTGTTTTAAGTTTTGATATTCACTATTTATGATTTTACTAGCAATTGCATTGGCTTTCGGATGACTCGTTAATCTAATTAACTCACTTTGAATACGGTCAACGATACTTTCTTTAGACATAAACATTTGTAACATACCTACAATTTTTCCTTTTTCATTAAAGAATGTCTCTAGCATCGATGATATATCTTGAGTACCTTTTTCTGAGTTTAAATAAATATATGCGCGTTCAAATAATAATTCGTGTAGATGAGCAACTTTGTCATCGAGTAGTTGCTCTACCTCTGCAGGTAGGATATCAGTTAACTTTTCATTGTAATTAGACTGATAATATTGTTTAAGTTTAGTTGATATTAAATCTGTAGCTTTATCATTAATCAATTGCGTATCTTTAATGTCTAGTTTTGTTAAAATATCCTGAATTGTTATATTATCGCTTTTTAATTTATGAATCTGCTCTTTGATCAACTCTTCGATAGCTGCTCTAGATGTAGGTGCATTCAATTTAGCATAAATGACTTCTTCAGTTAACAAGTGTTCTTCTATCACTTGCCCAATTTTAGAAGCTATTTCTTCTCTACGTTTAGGAATCAAACCTGGCGTAAAGGGTACTCTTTTTCCAAAAATATAATATGTCTTGAACGGATGGAATAACATTTTTACAGCAATGATATTTGTAACACCACCGATGAGTGCCCCAATAACAATCATAAATAAAATGATTAATAGTGCATGCATAAGTAATCTCCTTTATATTTTTTTATATTGCATTTAGTCCTAATATTTGTATCATATTTTCAAAGTATTAAAAAACGTTACCACTTTATATTCAAGTTGTGGTAACGTCATTTTACTAAATCATATTAAAGGTAATTTAGTCATATAAGATGGACTGTGATTAAATTATTTAACATGGGGTTTCGCAATATTGAATAATTCTTCTATCACAATATTAGTTTTATACGTGCATAAGTTCCTCTTTAGAAACTTTTCCAAAATATGTTTCAGCTTCTCTTAATTTAGATGTACCAAAAATGGGTTGTGTTTCTTGGTTTAACACTCGGTAAATAGTGCTTACTTTGTTACTTTGTAAAATATAACCGTTTCTGCTATCAACAGTATTCCAATAAATATCACTTGTAGTAGAATGATTAGGATATGCACAATGACCTCTAGATATTGTTTGAACCATTTCTAAAGGATCACAACCAAAGGCACTATTTAGTACGTCTGAATCTCTAAATAACGCACAAATTGATACGCAAGTTGTCCAGTTTGGTAAAACACGTTCTTTTTCAATTTGAACTAATGTCTTTTTTGAAAGTCCGATTGTTTGGGCCATTGTATCTTGAGTATAGCCCGCCTCAATACGTACCATTTTGAATTTTGTTTGAATTAAATCTGTAAAAGTCTGTCTATCCATTACTTTAATCTACCTTTCATAAAAGAATAATTTTATCCGGACACAAGAAATTGCAATAATACACGCTTCTTGAAACACAAATTACATCTTAATACATTATGAATCAAAATAAAAGAGAGAAATTTAATTTTCATTATATTTTACTAATGTTTGTGACATATGTGTCGCATAATCAAAATTTTAAGAAATGTGCAATAATTCCAAAATATCTATAGTCCCCTTAACATTTCAATTTTATAATATACTATATTTTTACTTTTTACTCATTTTAACTAAAATAACTATCTATATATTATAGCGCATTATACAATACTTATCATGCATAAATTTAAATTCGTCTATTTTCTATATCTGAGTGATATAATTTTACAGTTAGTATATTTTTACTTATAATTTGAATTACTTTGTAAATTAGGAGTGAAAGCAATGAATGACAAATTTATTTTATTAGCAACGTGTAAAGACAAAGTTGGTATCACTTCATTAATAGCAAACTTAATTGCTAAATATGATGCTAATATATTACATCTTGATCATTTTACTGAATACAATAATAATGATGACGAGGGAAAATTATATTTAAGATTTGAATTTGATAAAGTGCCGGAATTAAAACCAGTATTAGAAGAAGAACTACATAAACATGATATTTCATTCGAGCTTTTTGATAGTTCAGAGAATACAAGAATCGCATTATTTGTATCAAAAGAAGATCATGCTTTTAATGAAGTATTATTAAGAATTGAACGTGGAGAAATTCCAGCCGAGGTTGTATGTATCGTCAGTAACCATGAAAATAACCGTCGTTTTGCTGAAAACCTTAATATTCCATTTTATTACGTACCTAACAATGAAGAAAAATCAGTTGTTGAAGATAAAATACTTAAAATTGTTGCAGAACATCATACAGATTTAATTGTATTAGCAAAATATATGCAAATCCTTACAGACAACTTTGTGCGTCATTACAAACATAAAATCATTAACATACATCATTCGTTTTTACCTTCATTTATTGGTGCCAACCCATATAAACAAGCTTGGGAACGTGGTGTTAAATTTGTAGGTGCAACGAGCCATTATGTTACTTCTGATTTAGACGAAGGTCCAATTATCGAACAAGATGTTACTCGAGTTAACCATCGTTACAGTGTACAAGATTTAAGAAAAATCGGCCGTCATGTTGAGTCAACTGTATTATCACAAGCAGTTGAATATCATGTACTTCATAAAGTAATCGTTACCAATAACAACAAAACTGTAGTCTTTTCATAAAATAAGAGTTACAAAGAGAGCGAGCCAAAAATCTTATTTTCATAAGAAGATTTCGAATTCCCGTCCTGGCGCATGGATGACTAGAGTTGAAAGCAGCTTGATACGAGCGCATTTTCAATTCAGTCACCGACTGCCCATATAAAAGTAGCGCCTGAAGACAATATGATGTCTCAGGCGCTTTTATTTTTCAATATATTCAATTAACTATGCGCATGTTCAACTTGAGCATGTTCAATTTTTTTGTCTTCTGATTTTGAAATAATTAGAGCACAAGCGGCATCCCCAGTAATATTTACTGAAGTTCTAGTCATATCTAATAATCTATCAATACCAAGAATAATACCGATAGCTGCTGGATTTAAATCAACAGCATTTAAAACCATTGCTAACATAATCAAACCTACGCCTGGTACCCCTGCTGTACCAATAGAAGCGACTACTGCGACAACAACAACCGTAATTAATTGTAATACTGATAACTGTGCCCCAGAGATTTGTGCAATAAATATTGTAGCGACCCCTTGCATTATTGCCGTACCGTCCATATTTATTGTGGCACCTAGCGGTTGAACAAAACTAGCTATCTCTGGTCTAACACCCATTTTCTTAGTACAGTTCATAGATACAGGTAATGCTGCATTTGAACTCGAAGAACTAAAACCAAGTGTAATCGCAGGTAAAAATCCTTTAAAAAATGCGAAAGGACTATGTTTGCCTAATACTTTAACTGCAGCACCATAAACTACGAAAAAGTGAATTAACAGTGCGGCTAGTACGATAACAAAATATAATCCCAGCTGTTTAATCGCACCAAATCCAGCGCCTGTAAAAGCATGTGCAACTAAGCCGAACGTCCCAATTGGCGCAAATAAATTCATAATCATAGTAATAACATACATGAGTACCTCATTAAATTGTTCAAAAAACCTATGAACGACTTGGGCTTTGGACCCTACCATTATAATACCTACACCAATAAAAATTGCGAAAGTGATGATTTGTAACATATTTCCTTCCGACATTGCTTGTAATGGATTTTTAGGGAATAAATTAATCAATGTTTGATCAAAAGTTTGTTTAGCCGCAGAATCTTGTCCCTCATTTTGCTTGTTTAAAGTTTGCTGATACTTCGTTACATCTTTACTATTTAGTAAATCCGAATGGCCAGCACCTGGTTTAAATATTAAAGCCAATGCTATTCCTATACAGATAGCTATAGCAGTCGTTGATAAAAAGAAAGCGAGGGTCTTTGCACCTATGCCTCCAAGTAACTTTGGATCCCCTACGCCTACTACCCCTAATACAATAGATACAAATACAACAGGTACTACCAACATAAATATTAAATTCAAGAATATTTGTCCAACAACGTTAAATACATACTTATCAATACTAGTTACAAAATTAGACTGTGCATAAATATTACAAATTGAACCCACGGTAATGCCTAAAACAAGAGCAATAACAATTTTAATACTAAGATTCTTTGTTTTCATTTTCATCCCTCCTTGTTATTACTGTATATTATATAGTAATTTTACATTTTGGGAAGTATAAATATACAAAGAACAAAAAGACCATGCATTAAAATATCAATACATGGCCCCGTTATTTTATATTAATTTATTTTCCATAGCATAAATTGCAGCTTTCGTGCGATCAGTAACTTGTAATTTATTAAATATATGACTGACATGTGTTTTAACAGTTTTTTCAGAAACAAATAAAGTCGATGCTATCTCTTTATTTGTTTTACCTTTTACCATTTCCGTCAACACTTCAATTTCTCTCTTAGATAGTTTATTCGTCATATGAGGTTTGTTATTAACACTTTCTATTACATTTTGAGCTTGAGGATGAATGATTTTTTCTCCATTTAAAACTCTATTAATAGAATCTATAAGTTGCTCAGGCTCAACATCTTTCATTTCGTATCCGTCAGCACCTTTGTCGATAGCAGAAATGACGTGTTCATCGTCAATATAACTTGTTAGCACTAATATTTTGATTTGCGGATATGTCGTTTTTAATCTCTCAGTAATTTCTATACCGTTCATATTCGGCATAACTAAATCCAGTAGTACAATATCTGGTAATTCATTTTCTGCTATGTAATTTAAAAATGATTGACCATCTGAAAATCCTTCAATAACTTCTAAATCTTCAACTGTAGATAGTAAAAACTCTAAACCTTGTCTCACTATATGATGATCATCTACAAGTATTATTCGATGCATATTACTCTTCCTCTCAATCAATATCAAATTGGAATGGTTAATGATATTTTTGTGCCTTGGCCATAACTAGACCGAATATTAATTTTACCATTAATCATTTTTATACGTTGTCTCATATTATTCAATCCGTGTGATACTTGATGTGAATTATGTTGAATATTAAATCCTGTACCATAATCAGCTATTTCAATATATAAATATTTATCATGTTGTTTCAAAGTCAGCTCTATTTCTGTTGTATTTGCATGTTTTTTTACATTGTTTATTGCTTCTTGTAAAACACGGTACACATTTTCTTCGATTAAACTTGGTACATTGATTAAACCTTCTACTTGGACATTTAAATTTAATTGCAACATTTCACAATAACTCGTTAAAGCATTAACTATGCCTTGTTCTAATCCTATTGGCTTTAATTGCCAAATTAAAGCGCGCATTTCATTTACGGCTTGCTGACTTGTTTCTTCAATAGTGTTAAATGCTTTTTTTGACATTTCTTCTTTTGACATTGCTTTAGCTGCATGTGCAGTTAATTTTACTGAAAATAACATTTGATTAACTGAATCATGTAAATCACGTGCCAACCTATTCCGTTCATTTATTCGTGCCGCTTCTTTTTCTTGATCGGTCAGCCAAATACGTTTAATAGCTGAACCTATTTGAAATGCCACAGATTCTAATAATTCTAAATCCTCTTCACTATAACTTGTTGTATATGGCGTCGCAACATTTAAAAGACCAAACTGCTCTTGCCCGGATCTTAATGGCACTGTTGCATGATGTGTAATACCATCTGTTTCTTCATAATGTGCCTTTGTGGCTAAATTGATGCGTGAACAGTTAATTATATTAGAAGCCTTCGTTAATTTTTCGTTATTGTATGCTTGTACACACCAACATGTACCTTCTTGCATATATTGGCAATTATTTTTAGTCAAAGCACCTGGTAGATTAGTATCAGAAACAAGTTCATGATTGCCTTCATGATCAATAAAAAATATCCAACCTGTACTAAAATCACTACCATTAATTAAAAATTTAAGTGCGCCTTGCATCATATCATATGTTTCTGTCTCTTCATTTAAAAATTCTGCTATTTCTTTAAGCAATGCCAAACGCGTTGGTTTTTCCATTTTACCGCCCCAGTCTTGAACACTTTTCAATTAATTAACATTATACAATGTTAATTTTATTATTGAAAATAGTCCGTTAACTTTCTCATATATTTCTTAAAGTTAATTTTTTAAACGATATGAATATGGTATGATAATAAAGAATATTGAGGAGGAAGTTATGAAATTTACAATCCCACAAAGCTATGATAGCAAAACGTTAAGAGAGATATTTCAAGAATTAACATTACCAAAAAAAGATTTACATTTATTAAATATGTCGAAAGAAATTACAATAAATGGTGAAATGAGCACATTTACGACTAAGGTTTATGCTGGAGATGTAGTCTATATCCCAACGCCAGACGAAAAAAGTAATTATCTCCCAAGTTATAGATATGCACAAATTTACTATGAAGACGAAGATATTGCCGTTATTATGAAACCTAAAGGTGTAAAAACACACCCAAATGATTTAAAAGAAAGTAATACGCTAATGAACCATGTCATTTACACAATTGATAGTGATTACGTCGAACCCATACATCGACTGGACCAAGAAACTGTAGGTTTACTTATCGTAGCTAAAAATCCAATAATGAAAAAAATATTAGATAAAATGCTAGAAGAAAATAAAATAGAACGTATATATAAAGCACACGTTCATAGTTTATTACCTATTAAACCTCAAACGATTGATATGCCAATTGGCAAAGATAAGTTCCATCCAAATCGTAGAAGAATTTCAACTACCGGACAACGTGCGATTACGCACATTATTGATTCTAAAATGATAGAAGAGAATGTATGTGAATTAGACTTAAAATTAGATACCGGACGTACACACCAAATTCGTGTACATTTAGCACAAATTGGACATCCCGTTATAGGCGATCCACTGTACGGAAACTCTACCTTACGTCAATTAAAACTAAACAGTCATCAAATTGAATTTACACATCCACTTACACAAACATTTATTTCTGTATCATTAGATGATAAATAACATTTATAAAAAACGTTACCGCTATAACGCGGTAACGTTTTTATTTAATAACTTAATTATTTAGGGTCCACCATATCTTCTGGTTTAATCCACGCTTCAAATTGTTCTTCAGTTAAGTGACCTGATTGTATCGCAGATTCTTTTAATGTTAAGCCTTCTTTATGTGCTTTTTTAGCAATTTGTGCAGCTTTTTCATAACCAATATGTGGATTTAAAGCCGTTACTAACATTAATGATTGATTTAAGTAATTGTCGATGTTTTCGTTAATAGGTTCGATACCTATTGCACAATTATCGTTAAATGTTTGCATACCATCTGCTAATAAATAAATAGATTGTAATGTATTATGCATAATCACTGGTTTATAAACGTTTAATTCGAAGTTTCCTTGTGAACTTGCGATACCTACCGCTGCATCATTACCCATAACTTGAACGCCAACCATAGTTAACATTTCACATTGTGTTGGATTTACTTTACCAGGCATAATTGATGAACCAGGTTCATTTTCAGGTATAGAGATTTCAGCTAAGCCAGCACGTGGACCTGATGCTAACCATCGTACATCGTTAGCAATTTTAGTTAAATCGGCTGCTAATGCTTTTAAAGTACCATGTAATTGCACAACTTCATCGTGAGAAGTTAAAGCATGGAACTTATTCTCTGATGATACGAATGGATATCCTGTATTTTCAGAAATAAATTTCGCTACTTTGTTGCCAAATTCAGGGTGCGCATTGATTCCAGTACCTACAGCAGTACCACCGATAGCTAGATTTAAAATATGTGCTTTAGATTCATGTAATAACGTTTCACATTTATCTAACATATATCTCCAACCACTAATTTCTTGGCCTAACCTAATTGGTGTCGCATCTTGTAAGTGTGTACGTCCAATTTTAATAATTTCTTGGAATTGTTGTTCTTTATCCTTAAATGTATCTCTTAAAGTTTTTAGCGCTGGTTCAAGTTTAGTTTCTATTTCAGTATACAGCGCAACATGCATTGCTGTTGGGAATGTATCGTTTGAGCTTTGTGATTTGTTCACATCATCATTAGGGTGAATATCTGCCGGTTCATTTTGCTCTTCTAAGTATTGATTGGCAACATAACTTACAACTTCATTTACGTTCATGTTACTTTGCGTTCCACTACCTGTTTGCCAAACAACTAATGGGAAATGTTCGTCTAACTCTTTATTTAAAATACGATCACAAGCATGCACAATTGCATCTTTTCTAACATCGGATAATTTACCTAATTCATGGTTAGCTAGCGCTGCACCTCTTTTTAATTGAGCGAAGCCATAAACAACTTCGATAGGCATACGTTCTTTGCCGACAGGGAAATTTCTTTTACTACGCTCAGTTTGCGCTCCCCAATATTTATTAGCTGGCACTTCTATTTCTCCAAATGTATCATGTTCAATTCTTACAGACATAATGTGTCTCTCCCCCTGTGATTATCTTTGTTCAACTTTAGTATATCATTAATTAATTTAGTCGGGCAATGACATAATATAGCGTTTTCATAATAAGCGTAAAATTATTATATTGAGACAACAAAACAGAACAAATAAGTCAAAATGAAATTTTGAAAAATTGTTCTGTCTCAATACTTCTATTTAATTATTGTCGGTCACCGTACTATGAGCATAGAAGTTTTTAGCAGCTTGAATTACGCCAATAGCTGTTAATATTAATAATATCGCCCCTATGGTCATTGTTAACGGACTTATTGCTATTAATGCACCTAAAAATCCATCTAGATTACTATAAAAATTATTTAATGGCTTCATTAATAAAACTGATATTACAATACAACAAATAACACTTATAATGACACCAGTTTGGTTTGATTTAATAAATGTTTTAGGATTTACATTATCTACTAATCCTTTAGATAAATTAATTTGCATTTTTATTACTTTGAATAAAATAGGTAAGTATATCGCTCCAATTGCCATTGGGAATCCTTTTATTGAAATTAAATTAATAACGACAGCCGCTACCATTATGTATTTCCAATTTTTTGCTATCATTCTTATTTTCTCCTTAACCAATTTATTGTCTTAATCATAACATATGTATAACAAAATGATGACTGCTGAGTTAATAAAAAAGGAGCAGGACAAAAATCTTATTTTTAATAAGAAGATTTAGTATTCCCGCCCCAGCAAGGATGACTAAAGTTGAGAAAAGCTGGATATAAGCGCATTTTTCAATTCAGTCATCTACTGCCGATATAAAAATAGAGCCTGATGACAATATTATTGTCTCAGGCTCTAATCATATTTAGTCTAAATCGGAACGTGTCTTTGGATCATGCGTTTTGTTAAGTTTATCTTCATCATTTTCTTCCGAAATTTGTTCCATTTCTTTGCCTAATTCGACTAAATCTGAGTAATCATCAACCATTTCATTTTCAATGTTTTCATCATCTTCATAATGTTGATGTGTATTTTCATGAGTCATTATAATTCACCTCTCATAACTAACTCATAGTATTAACTTACGCAAATTTTGCCGTAAAATAATGACGTACATCTTCAGGTAAACCTTCGGCAGCAGCTTCATCTAAAATAACATTGACCACTCTATGCGCTTTTAAATCTGCGGGTTCATAACTTGTTTTACCATTCTCTGCGTATAATTTTTGCACCGCTTCTTTTTTATCGCTACCAGTAACAACTAAAAATACTTCACGCGCATTTAATAATCCTTGGCGAATACTAACATCTAATTTGCCTGAGCTATCAATTGAAGCTACTTGTAAAATTAATTTACCTTTATTCTCTTTTGTTTTGATTTTATCGCCGATAAATGACTCAGTATCTTCACTAAATGAAATATTGTAAATTTGACCTTCCGGTACACCCAATGCTTCATAATATGATTTATGGTCATCATAATCTAAAATATTAATCTGACTGAAATCTACAGCGTGTGTATCAACATTTTTCTTTAGTTCATCTAAAACAGGCGCATTATCCTTTGTAAGATGTACCCCAGCAATAGTTGTCGGATTATTATTGAATTGTTTTCTTAAAATATCAGCTACATATTCTGCTACAATATTTTCATTTTCTAAAACTTTAAAGTTCATTGCCATAGTGTTTGCACTCCTTGTTATCCATTAAATATAGACGCTTATATTGCTTTACTACTACCCTAGTTTGTAAGCAGATAAACGCATTGTTTATACCATTATTAACATCATTGTATATTTTATCATTCTTAATATCATAATTATACAAGTCTTTATTTGTCATTTCACTATTTTAATTACATCAATTATGTTAAATTTGGAAAATCCTGTTGTCTTAAAGCTTCATAAATTAAAATCGATGCCGTATTAGATAAATTTAATGATCTGATGTTAGTATTCATTGGCATTCTTAAAGCAGTATCTTGATACTTTTCTTTTACCCAATCTGGTAAACCTGTCGTTTCACGTCCGAAAATAAAGTAATGTTCTTCTGCACTATTAGAAAAATCAAAATTGGAATAAGTCTTCTTCCCAAATTTTGTTAATAGATAATAATTTCCTTCAGTGTCGTCGAAAAATGCTTCAATACTTTCATGATAAGTAATGTTAACACTATCCCAATAATCAAGACCAGCACGTTTTAACATTTTATCATCTGTACTAAAGCCTAATGGTTTTATCAAATGTAAATGCGTATATGTGCCAGCACAAGTTCTAGCGATACTACCTGTATTTCCTGGTATTTCAGGTTGAAATAATACGATGTGATTCGTCATAAGGTTAACTCTCCTGTTCTAATCCTTTAATCATTTCTTGTTGTACTTCTTCAATTTCAGAAGCATAATGTTCGTTTATAAATTCAGTTGCTTCATCACCCAATATTTGCCCAATTGCCCAATATGCCGTACCTCGAATCATTGGTCTTGGATCGTTTAATGCAACGTCTTTTAACTCAGGAATTGCTGTAGTTTCTTTAAAATGAGCTAAAGCTAAAATTGCATTTCGTTGGATTGGCTTTTTACCTCTCCAAGCACCGGCTAGATGACCATAAGTATTTTTAAATTCCTTATTACTCATTTTTAATAGTGGCACTAATCTTGGTTTTAAGATTTCAGGTTCTAATACGATATCGTCGTGCTGCGTATTGATACCTTTATTTTTAGGACAAACTTGTTGGCAAGTATCGCAACCATATAATCTATTGCCAATTTTATAACGATATTCGTCTTTCATGTAGCCTTTGGTTTGGGTTAAGAAACTAATACATTTTTGGCTATTTAATTGACCGTCACCTACTAATGCACCAGTGGGACACCTATCTACACATATCGTACAATCACCACAACTATCCATAAGAGGATCATCTGGTTCAAATGGTATACTGACTAGCATTTCACCTAAATATGTCCACGTACCTAAATCGGGATTAATGACAAAACCATTTCTTCCCGCAAAACCAAGACCAGCTCTTTCGGCAACAGCGCGATCAGATAGCACGCCAGTATCTACCATTGATTGAACTTCCACGTCAGGCACTTTGGTTTTTAAATACTCAGCTAGCTTGTCAAGTCTATTTCTCATTATCGTATGATAATCTTGACCCCATGACGCGCGAGCAAACATACCTCTTCTATCACCTTTTACACTCTTAGGCGCACCTTTTAATTTATTGGGATATCCTACTGCGATAGCTATAATAGATCTTGCTGTAGGCAATGAAAGCTTAGGTTCAGTACGCAATGAAATATCTGATTCTTCGAAACCAGAAGCATAACCTTGTTCATGATAATTTATAAGTTTTTGTTTTAATTCATCAAATGGATCTGCAGTTGTAAAACCTATACTATCTATACCAATCGAATGTGCGTATGTAATAACATCTTGTTTTAATTGCTTAATATCCATTTACTCACTCCATTAAAAAAACATACATATATTAGTGTAACACATCACAAATGTATAGAGAATAAATGAATATCATTACAAAAACATAAAATAAAGACAGTAATATCTTATTTTTAAAATAATAAGATATTACTGTCTTTTTAAACTTATTTATAATACTCGAGCTAAGAATGACTTAGTTCTCTCATGTTTTCTATTGTCAAATACTTTAGTTGGAGTGCCTGATTCAACAACTACGCCGTCTGCCATAAAGACAACTTTATCACTAACATCTCTAGCAAATGACATTTCATGTGTAACGACAACCATTGTCATCCCTTCTTTGGCTAAATCTTTCATTACCGCCAAAACGTCTCCTACAACTTCAGGGTCTAAAGCAGATGTAGGTTCATCAAATAACAATACTTTTGGATTCATAGCTAAGGCACGTGCAATAGCAACTCTTTGCTTTTGACCACCAGACAATTGAGCAGGATATGCATCGGCTTTATCACCTAATCCTACTTTTTCTAATAGTTTCAAACCATCGCTACGCAATGCGTTGGCATCACCTTTTTTTAATAATGATGGCGCTAATAATACATTGTCGATTACTTTTTTATGTGGAAAAAGATTAAAGTTTTGGAACACCATACCCATTTGTTGACGCAACTGTTCAAGTTGAGTATGTTTGTCCATTAAATTGTTGCCTTCAAATATTACATCTCCACTAGTCGGAGTTTCTAATAAGTTCATGCATCTTAACAAAGTACTTTTACCACTACCTGAAGGTCCAATAATTGCTACTACTTCACCACGTTCTACTGTTAAGTCTATCCCTTTTAACACTTCGTTTTGGCCAAAATTTTTAGTTAAATTTTTAATATCAATCACTGACTTTTAATCTCCCTTCGAAGAAATACATGACACGAGATAACGTGAATGTAAGTACAAAGTATAATATTGCTGCTACTAGTAATGGCGTGAACGGATCGAATGATGCACCTTGAACAACTTGTGCATTAAACATAATTTCACTTACACCAATAACTGAAATGATAGATGATTCTTTAATAACAGTTACAAATTCATTGCCTAGTGCCGGTAATATATTTTTAATTGCTTGAGGTAAAATGACCGATTTCATCGTTTGGCCATAAGATAGACCTAAACTACGCGCTGCTTCCATTTGACCTTTATCAACAGCATTAATACCAGCTCTGATAATTTCTGCTATGTAAGCTGAACAATTAATCACGAGCGCAATCATACCGCAAATCAATGCTGAAATATCAAGTCCTAAAACGGCTGTCGAACCAAAATAAACTAAAAACACTTGTACGAGTAATGGCGTGCCTCTTAAAAATTCTATATATGCAGATGCTAACCATCTTAGTGGTTTAAATTTACTTAATTTAAACAATGCAATAATTGCGCCAAATAATGCACCTAAAACGACACCGACAATAGACACAAGAATCGTATTTCCTATACCTTTTAAGAAGAAGCTACCATATTTAGTAAAGAAGTTTCCGTCATCTTTTTTCATAGCTTCGGCTGCTTTATCTTTATATTTATCAACTAAATTTTTATCTTTTACTTCTTTAATTGTTGAGTTTAATTGTTTCATCAATGTTGGTGAAT
Source organism: Staphylococcus kloosii (assembly GCF_032139365.1). GTDB lineage: Bacteria > Bacillota > Bacilli > Staphylococcales > Staphylococcaceae > Staphylococcus > Staphylococcus kloosii_A. The sequence goes on along the minus strand of NZ_JAVTDB010000085.1, from coordinate 11,894 downwards.
GTTTTGGTAGTGCTATCGCAGTTTGTTTCTCACCCTCTTTAAACTTAACACCATTTGCAAATTTTAAATCTGGGTTTTGTTTTAAGTATGCTTCAGCAACAGGTCCTTCAATAACCATGCCGTCAACTTTACCACTTTTTAATGACATGATGACTTCAGGAACTCTCGTTAAAGACTGTACTTGTGCATTGTTGATTTCTTCATTAGCTATCGTTTCCTGTTGTGTTTGCTTTTGAACACCAATTCTTTTATTTGTAAAGTCATCTAGCGTTTTTAATTTATCCTCATTCGCTTTTTTAATAATCATTTTTTGCGTAACTGTCATATACGGATTCGAAAAATCAACTTCCTTTTCACGTTCAGGAGTCGGGGTCATACCAGATATAATCAAATCAATTTTTCCTGTCTTAATAGCTCCCAATAAACTATCAAATTGCATATTTACAATTTTTAACTTTAAATTATTGTCTTTAGCTATTTTTTTAGTTAATTCAATATCAATCCCTGCATACTGCGTCTTCCCTTTAACATTATGTTCAAATTCATAAGGGGCATAATCGGCAGATAAACCTACTCTTAATTCTCCTCTTTTTTTTATTTTTTCCCACTGCTTATCTTCTGCAGCATGTGTTGTTGGCTTAAGATAAAGGCTGATTGAACTTAATATAATAATAGCTGCCAACATAATTTTCCCAAATACTTTCATAAACCATGACCCCTTTCTCAATTATTTTATTATTATACATAATTACGTAAATATATTCAATGAGATTTTAGATAACTTTTAAAAGAAATCATAAAAAATATATAAAAAACTAGGAAAGTATACGCGCTGCAGCTATAACCTTCCTAGTTCTAATATTATTGTTCTGGTATTTCAAATTTATACAATTCATCACTGTATCTATTTATAAATTTTTTGCATAACTCATGAACGAAGAAACCTGCTACAAACGGAATAATAAAGTAACCGAAAACAAGCAATATAATGTTTGTAGTTGGATCTCCAGACATTCTATTGAAAGCATTGATAGGTCCTACAAGACCGGTATAACCAAATCCAGCGGACATCGGTGTTCCTTGTATATTTATAAAATATGCCACTAATCCACATATGATACCATTGATTGCTAAAGGTACTGCTATGATAAGATTTTTCAAATATACTGGTATCATCATTTTAGCTGCTCCAATAATTAATACTAAATTCACACCAGTAGAATTGACTCTCAAAGATCCAAATAAGAAAGTTACACATGAAGCGACGATACCCATATTAGCAGCACCACTGCCTAATCCACTTAAACCAATTGCAGTAGCGATAGCCACAAGTGAAATTGGTGTCACCATTAATAATGCATATGCCACACATATTAAAACTGACATTAACATTGGGTTGAGTTCTGTAAAAGAATTAATAACATGTCCTATTCCTTTAGTGACTTTGGATACGTATGGTAAAGTGTATAATCCTATAATGCCACTAACTACAGGAATCAATACTGGTAAAATGATCATTTCTAATGAGCCTAATTTGTCTTGTAAAATTAAAAATAACAAGCTCGCAATCATTACAACGATAATGATATTGATAATATCGCCAATACCATTCAATGAGATGCCATTTCCCGATAATTTTACCGCACCACTACCAATCATTGCAGCAACACCAACCATCGTTGCACCAGCGCCACTAAACTTAAATTGATGGGCAGTTAAAACACCAATAATAAATGCCATAAACGATTGTATAACTACGACAATGTCATATGTAGTTTGTAATAAATCATTGCCTTCTTTAAAAAATTTTAATAATTCACCTAATAAGGCATTCGGAATTAAGGCTATAACAACTCCAGCCCCTACCGCATTTAAAATATTCATAAAAAATTGCTGTGGGGCAACTTTAGTTTTGCTCATAAGACTATCTCCTCTATATGTATCTTAGACCTAATAATATTATATTACTTATGAAACTACAATATTGAATTGATAAAGAATTTAGTTATAGTTAATACAATAAAAGCTCAAAACCATCTATAGAGGTTTTGAGCTTTTGTATATTAAAATGATAAACTTGGTGGTGCTTTTGAGAAGCATTTTGTAATGCATAGTAAATAAACAAAACCAACACAAGTCCATAACGAACCTAGTATTAGTGCATGTTTATCGAGACTTACGAACAGACTAACGTCTAAAATAACACCAATGATTGGAACAATTAAGTACGGAATTAATTTTACGCCACTACGTTGTCGTTGTCTGACAAAATAGTGAATAATAACTGCTAAGTTAACGAACGTAAATGATATAAATGCTCCAAAATTAATAAATGAGGTAGATGTGCTAATACTCATTAAAATACCAATAAGTCCAACTACACCGATAAACATTAAATTAAATAATGGTGTTTGGCTTCTTTTACCGACGAAACCAAATATTTTCTTATTTAATACGCCGTCTCTACCCATCGCATACAATAATCTCGCACCACTTGTTTGGGCAGATAAACCAGAAGCAAACTGAGCTAGTATTAATCCACTTAGGAATAAAGCTGATAAAAAGTTTCCTCCTACTATCTTAGCGATTTCAAATGCAGCTGATTCTGTATTTTGAATAGCATCGAAATTAGGTATAGTAATTGAAAGTACGTAAGCTACTACTATAAATAAAAAACCACCGATTAATGTAATTAACATTATGGCTCTTGGGATCGTTTTCTCAGGATTTTTTGTTTCTTCTGATAAAGTTGTTACCGCGTCAAATCCTAAGAACGAATAACATGCAATAGAGGCCCCGGCTAAAACAGGTGTTATATGACTTTGTGGTAAAACGAAGACATTTTTACTAACTAAATGACCTTCACCCATACCATGTACGACGCTCCATACACATAGAATAATAAAAATAGCGATGACTAATATTTGAAATACCATGATAAGCAAGTTCATCGTTGTCGTTGTATTAATACCAATAATATTGATTAATGTAGTAACAATGATAAATATGACTATCCAACACCAATTAGGTACGATAGGAAATGCTGTACTTAAATACTCAGCACCTATTAACCAAATAACAAGTGGTAAAAATAAGTAATCCAGTAAAATTGTCCATCCAATCATAAAACCTAATGAACGATTCATACTTTTCGAAACAAATGTATATGCAGATCCAGCTGAAGGGAAAGCCTTTGCCATCTGACCGTAACTATATGCTGTAAATAACATGGCAATTGTTGCAAATAAATAAGCATAAGGTACAAAGCCTTGTGTTGTTTCAAATAATGTACCATATGTTCCAAATACAATCATCGGAGCCATATAGGCGAGTCCAAACATGATAACTTGATAGAGGGATAAAGACTGTTGTAGTTTACCTTGTTCCATATTACACACTCTCCTTAATTGAAGAGAGTTTTTGATAAATATTAGAATGTAAATTATTTACGTAATCTAAATCAGCATCTCTATTAATATTTAAATTAACACTAACTTGTTGCGATTGAGCAACGTTATCAAGCTTTAGTAAAAATTGACCATTATGATCAACTACTGCACTATGACCAAAAAAGTGATGTGGCTCATTAATGCCAACTTGATTCGCAATTGCTACCGGCAATTCATTTTCAAGCGCTCTACTCATTAAATACACATCTTGATGATGTTCATATGGTTGCATGTTTGCTGTAGAGATTAAGATCATCTCCGCCCCTTGAAGTTTTAATAAACGCGCAACTTCTGGAAATTCTAAATCATAACAGATCATCATGCCTAATTTACCAAATTGCGTATTAAAAACTGGATAATCTTCACCTTTAGTAAATAATTTTTGTTCATCAGCAAATAAATGCGTTTTACGATATTTAGCTAAAACTTCACCATTATGGTCTATGTATAACGACGTAATATAAAAATTTTGTTCAGCTAGTTCAGGAAACGAGATAATGGCATCAATATTAACTTGATTACATACTTGTTTGATTTTCATAATTAAATAATCACTATCGCTCATCGCTGTCTCTTCTAAAGTTAGTTGATTCGTCACATATCCAGATAATGATAATTCCGGAAATAAAACAAGTTCACCGTGATGCCTACTCGCCTCAGTTAATATAGTACAAATATTATTAACGTTTGTAGATAAATCCCCAACGTCAGGCTGTATTTGTGCTAACGTTATTTTCATGTTACTTCTCCCCTTTGTTCAAAAATAAAACTACCAATAACTAGTTCAAACAAATACTTACAATTAATTTAGTAATTAAAGTTTTTCTTTAATTAACACATTAATAATTGTCTGAATTTTACTATAATAATTGGTAGTTTAAAAAGAACCAGTTTCCTAAAATTTAAGGCACCAGTTCTAAATATTTTATTTTAAAATAACGTATTATTTAGTCTCGAGACCAAGTTTTTCTCGCAATGTGCCTGCATTATATGATTTTTGTACTAGGCCTCTCTCTTGTAAAATAGGAACCACTTTTTCAACAAATAAATCAAACTGAGTAGGTATCAGTGGCGGCATGACATTAAAACCATCTGCAGCTCCTTTAGTAAACCACTCTTCCATATTATCTGCTATTTTTTCTGGAGTACCTATTATAATATGGTGACCTCTGGCCCCAGCAACAGATTTCATAACATCATCCAAAGTCAAATTATGTTTACTTGCATGCGCTTGAATAATACTTATACGACTTTGAATACCATTACCTGAGTCTAAATTAATTTGTTCAAAAGGTGTGTTTAAATCATAACCACTCAAATCAATATCACCTAAATAAGAAGATAATAATTCTAAACCAATTTCCGGTAGTATTAATTCTTGCAATTCTTCGTAATTTGCTTTTGCTTCTGCGTCTGTATCTCCAATAACAGGAAATATCCCAGGCATAATTACAACTTCTTGATTTTCGCCTCTTTCTTGATACACTTTCTCTTTAACTTCATCAGCAAATTTAGTTGCATCATCTACATCAGTTTGTGCAGTGAAAATAACTTCAGCTACTTTTGATGCAAATGCTACACCTTTTTTCGATGACCCTGCTTGTATCATTAATGGATGACCTTGAGGCGAACGCTCAACATTTAATGGGCCTTTGACTTGAAAGAACTGTCCTTTATGATTAATCGCTTCTGGTTCTTCCTTACTAATGAACTGACCATTTTGTTGATCTCTATCAAAAGTTACATTATCCCAAGAATGCCAAAGTTTTTGTGTCACATCGACAAATTCAGCTGCTTGGTCATAACGTAAATCATGTTCCATATTTTGCGCGCCATTAAAATTTTGAGCCGTATCATTCACACCAGATGTGACAATGTTCCAACCCGCTCTACCATTGCTTATATGATCTAAAGTTGCGAAATCACGAGCAAGTAAAAATGGTTGTGAAAATGTAGTTGAAGCTGTCACTATAAGTCCTATATTTGTCGTTTCTCTAGAAATAACTGACATTAAATTAATAGGTTCAAATCTTGTCATTAAATCGGGATGTGTTTTTTTATCAACAAACAATGCATCTGAAATAAACACAAAATCAAAATGCGCACGTTCTGCAGTTTTCACATTTTCAATAATACTATTTAAGTCCATCGTACCTTTTTTTGCTACGTCTGGATGTCTCCAACTAGCGACATGATGCCCATAACCAGCCATAAAAAAGCCTAATTTCATTCTATTCAACTCTATTCCCCCTAAAACCTTACTATTCCGAGTATTTTAATAAACTTTAAGTTACCATTTTCTGAGCAATCAGTCAATTTATTATCTAACAAAAAGTATAATTTATTTTAAAAATAATAAAGAAGACAGCCAAAGATTGATATGCACCCCATAAGTTAAATTATTAGTCCAACTTTTGATGTGCATATCAGATGACTGTCTTTTATAATTTATTTATTTTCATATTTTATCCGCAGGCACTACATATAAACCCGATAATTGTGTGTTACTTGTACCTTTTCTATTATCCACTCTTACAGCGATCCTACTAGCATTGTCAGGAACAACAACATTTTCTAATTTATACGTACCATCTTCATTTTTAGGGATATCAGTAATTTTTGCTAATAAATTATTTTGCGCATCATAAATAGCATATTCTACTTTAGTATTGTCATCTACTTGTGTTGCACCTACTTGAATATTAAATGTCTTACCAGGTGCTAATTGATCTACTGCTTTTAAACTATAGAACAAATACCCTTTAGGTTTTATAGTAAGTGTGCCATCAGGATTTATAGAATTAACGGGACCCGTTTTTAATGATTGGAAACTATAAAAGTATTTATCTTTGATATGCTTAGCATATTTACCAATATGTTGTTGATTGGTAGGTGTTACAATTAAATTTTTCTCAAATAAATCATTTGTCACACTATTTGCTAATGTCACAGTAAATGATTTAATTTGTGCTTCAGTAGTCCCCGTTCTATTATCTAAACGTAATGATATTCTTTCCGCATCTTTTGGAACAACAAAGTTTTTCAATTCATAATATCCTTCTTTTGATTTCGGTATATCAGATACAACTACCAAATACGTATTATCTTTACGCTGTACACTATATTCAAATTTAGTAGTTTCATCAACTTTATCTGCTAATACTTTGATGTTAATTTGTTTACCAGGTGCCAACTTATCAACAGTTTTTAAGTTATAGAAGAAATATCCTTTAGGTTTTAAAGTCAATGAACCGTCCGCATTTATAGAATTGGCGGGTTTTGTATTTTTAGATTGGAAACTATGGAAATTAACATCTTTATTACTTTGCGCAAATAATTTTAAATGTCGTTTATTACTTGGCACTTTTATAATATTATTTTGTTGTTCATTTGCTTCTACTGCTTGCATAATTTGCTGTAACACAGTTTTAAGTTGAGCTTTAACTTCGTCTACCGACTGAGGTGTTGCTGTAGAAGCAGTAATTGCGTTAACTTGATCAATATATGTTTGAACATCATTCGCTTGTGACGTTAATTTACTACTTTGGTTATTTATATGATCGACTAATTGTTGTTTTAAATTTAAGATAGTTTGTTGATTAAAATTCTGTTCTACAACGTTAAAAGTTAATTTTTCGAAGCCAATATTAGCATCCGCCACAGTACTAAGATTTTTAGAGTCACTAATAATATAACCCCATGCGGCATCTTTTGCTTTATCTAAAGTAACACCTTTTTTAAATTTAATTAGATAGTTTAAACTTCTGCCTACATTTGATTTATCAATAGCAAATTTTTCATCCTCTTTAAACCAATAAAATCCTTTATCATTTCTCTTTAAAACTTCTTCTTGTTCTTTACCATTCCAACGATATTTGACTAAAACTTGTTCTATTTTATTATTTAATGATTCATTCGTTCTTAATCCCCATTGTTCATAACGAAGATTTAACGGTTGCCAACATCCATTTTTATTTTGAGATAATTGCATCTTATTTTTACTGAATGCAAACTCTAAAGCTTGATGTCCTTCAATTTGTTGAATAGTATTTTTAACAGAGAAGTGATTTTGTATCCCACCCGTTTTAGAATCATTTGCCAATTCTTTATAAAAGTTATCGCTATTTCGATTTTGGATTAAATCATATAGTGCATTTAACGTTTTATTTATATTAGTCACTTGTGCAGCATTTAACTTACACGTATTCGCAGTTGATGATAAGGTATCATAATTTTTACTATATACTTTATTCCAATCAATTTCTGTCAATGATGTATAACGTATTGCTGTGTGTAAAAATAGGAGACGCTCTTCATCAGTTAAATGTTGTTCATGGGCATTAATATATTTAAATACATCTACTACATGCGTATCCGTACTTACTTGTTGATTAGTTAAAGTAGTAGGTTTAACTTCATTGTCTGCAGAAATTAAACGTGCTTCTAAATTATTTAATGACAAAATTGCACGTTGATAATCTAAACTACTCGATACATTTTCAGTAGCTTTATTTAATAAATTCAAATAATAAGATTTATTCCCTACCGAAGTAGCAAAAACACTATTCGGATTATTTAATTTAGTAGTGATTTTTTCTTTAAACTTATTTAACGCAAAGTTATTGAATCGTGTATCTAAATTACTTTCCCCTAGGTTTAATTTTTTAAATCCTATATTTGAACCTAACATAGTTCTATTCTCTTTCGTATCACTAATAATATAACCCCAAAGTAAATCTTTAGCTTTGTCTAACACTACATTCTTTTTAAATTTGATAAAGAAATCTACGCCTCCACCTATATGTGATTTACCAACAGTAAATTTCTCATCTTCTTTAAACCAATAAAATCCTTTATTATTTCGTGTTAAAACATCTTTATAATCTTGGCCTTTCCAACGATATTTTACGAAAACTTGTTCTATTTTATTATTCAATGATTCGTTTGTTCTTAACCCCCATTGTTCATAACGTTGATTCCAAGGTATCCATTTCCCACCTTTATATTCAGAAATCTTTTTAGTACTTTTACTTATTGGTATTTTAACAATTTGTTGATCCTGTTCACGTTGAATGTATTTATCTATTTTATAATAATTAACACTTTTTTTCCCTGATAATTCTCTGTAATAACTATCATTGTTACGGTTTTCTATTAAATCATACATAGCATTAATAATTTTATTATTGATATTTACTTTGTTAGCACCTATTACTCTCGAGTTTACAGTGGCAGAAATACCATTATAGTCTTTTCTATAAATATGCTTCCAGTCACGTGGTTGGAAAGAAGAATTACGACTAACCATTCTTAAAAAGTATTTACGCTCTTCGTCAGAAAGATATTTACTATGACTTTCAACAATTTTTAATACATCTACATCTTTCGTCTGCGCACTCACAGACTTCCTAACCACCTGAACTGGATATATTTTTGGTTTACCTACATTTACGTTACTATGATTAGCATTGTGCTGAGGTCTTTGTTCTATACTATGATTAACGTCAAGATCATGATGTATTGTATTAGTAACTGCTTCATTTGTGCTAGTAGTTGCGTTTGACGCTTGAGGGTTATTATTTACTTGTGATTCCCCCAATCTATCAATGGCTCCATTTACTAATTGACTTTGCTGTGTTCTTGATTGAGAAGAAACTGATGAATCATTATTTTCGTTAACCTGACTTATCTTTTGCAAATGATTGCTTTGTGTATTTTCATTATCACTGTTTGAAGACTGATTATGTACATTATCGCTCAGCTCATTGACAGCTTCTTCGCCTGTGCTATTTGTTACATCATTTTCCCTACTACTTTGTACGACATCACTTGGATTACTACTAACATTGTTGCTTTGACTTACTTGTTCTGATGCTTGTGCTTCTTGATTACCACCATAATAGAGTGCACTACCTACTAAAATTGAAGCAATACCAATACTAAATTTTCGAATAGCATACCTATGCTTTGTAGTTGAAATGTGTGCTTTATAACTTCTCACAATAGATTACTCCCTTATTCAATAAAGTAAAATGAGTACATAACACATAGATATATATTTATTACTATAAAAAAATTATATAAACATTTCGAAATTATTATATAGAAGACCAGTAAAGATAGAAAGATTGTTTGAACCGAAAGTAAAATTAATCAAAATATTTGTAAAAAAAGTGATGCAATTACTCTAATAAAAGATATAACGTATTATTACGTTCATGCTTTATTTTATATTTCAAAAATATAAGTTAAAGTTACCTATAATTAAACTTTTCTTCTATTTTAAATTTTAACTAAAATGAAGTATTGACATGGCGTATTTATAAATGTAATATATTTTAATATAAATTCAGAAAATTCTAATACAAAGTTTGTATTCACCAGAACTCAGCTCAAAATAAAGTTAGAGTTCAAATTTTTAGACTTAATCCTTAGTATTCTGATAAGAATGTTAAAAGTAAATTTAAAGGAGTGTTATTATGCAAAAAATTATTATATTTGCTTTAGCTGGATTTCTAGCTGAATTAGTAGATGGTTCACTAGGTATGGGATATGGCGCTTCAGCATCATCTATTTTATTAACATTTGGGATTACTCCTGCTATAGCATCAGCAACAGTGCATTTTTCAGAAATACTAACGACTGCTGCAGCAGGCACATCACATTTGAAGTTTAATAATGTACATAAACCTTCAGTATTGAAACTAGCGATCCCAGGTTCAATCGCTGCTTTTATAGGGGCAATGTTTTTAAGTAATGTAAACGGAGACTTTATGAAACCAATAATATCAGTATTTCTATTATTATTAGGAATTTATATTATTTACCAATTTCTTTTCAAAAGTGATAAAAAATTAAACAAAAATGCTGGCTTTAAAAAGGTATCCAATTTTGTACTGTTGCCTCAAGCAGCTATTGCAGGATTTTTAGATTCTATTGGTGGCGGTGGCTGGGGACCAGTTAACACACCCTTGTTACTTTCGAGTAAAAAAATTGAACCGCGTTATGTAATCGGTACGGTATCAGCAAGTGAATTTTTCGTAACTATATCGTCATCACTAAGCTTTTTAATTTTTCTAAATTGGGCTTCAATAAATTGGATATTGGTCATAGTCTTAGGGATCGGAGGCGTTATCGCAGCACCAATATCAGCTTGGCTAGTAAAATCGTTACCGATAAATATTCTTGCTATAGGGGTTGGTGGCCTGATTGTTTATACAAATATAAGTTCATTAGCATCAATATTTATAAATAATGGAAATGCTATAATCACAGTGAAAATTGTCGTCGTGTTAACTTGGCTATCATTAGTATTAACAACAGCTTTAAGAAACAAAATAAAAGTATCAACATCAAACACATGAAAAAAAGCCTCTATACAGAGGCTTTTTATATATAAAAAATTAAATTATTAAAGAAATTAAAAAACCCCACTTTATGTGAGGTAAATTGAGTATTATGAAATACCGGTGGTCGGGTTCGAACCGACACTCCAATGAAGGAACGGGATTTTGAGTCCCGCGCGTCTGCCAATTCCGCCACACCGGCCCAATAGATAAACAAAAAACTTCCCTTTGGAAGCAATTATAGAGCGGAAGATAGGACTTACACCTATACCTTGTTCCGGGAAGGAACCTGTTCTAAGAATTAAACTACTCCCGCATTTGTTATTAAATTGAATGGAGCGGAAGATAGGACTTACACCTATACCTTGTTCCGGGAAGGAACCTGTTCTAAGAGTTAAACTACTCCCGCATTTATTATTAAATTAAATGGAGCGGAAGATAGGATTTGCACCTATACCTTGTTCCGGGAAGGAACCTGTTCTAAGTGTTGAACTACTCCCGCATTTATTATTAAATTAAATGGAGCGGAAGATAGGATTTGCACCTATACCTTGTTCCGGGAAGGAACCTGTTCTAAGTGTTGAACTACTCCCGCATATCACATGGAGGCGGCAACCGGATTTGAACCGGTGATAAAGGTTTTGCAGACCTCTGCCTTACCACTTGGCTATGCCGCCAATTTACTGGGCTAGCTGGATTCGAACCAGCGCGTGACGGAGTCAAAGTCCGTTGCCTTACCGCTTGGCTATAGCCCATTAATATTAAGGGCGGTTGATGGGAATCGAACCCACGAATGTCGGAACCACAATCCGATGCGTTAACCACTTCGCCACAACCGCCATGGCAGGGGCAGTAGGAATCGAACCCACATCAAAGGTTTTGGAGACCTCTATTCTACCGTTGAACTATGCCCCTATTAAATTATAAATGGTGGAGGGGGGCAGATTCGAACTGCCGAACCCGAAGGAGCGGATTTACAGTCCGCCGCGTTTAGCCACTTCGCTACCCCTCCATGTGATGCCGGCCAGAGGACTTGAACCCCCAACCTACTGATTACAAGTCAGTTGCTCTACCAGTTGAGCTAGGCCGGCCTGTATAA
>NZ_JAVTDB010000084.1:0-12306 GCF_032139365.1 Staphylococcus kloosii | reverse complement strand
TCTGTACCACAAATGCCTGCCCAAGACACTTTAACTTTCACTTCGTTCTCTTGTAACTCTTTAGATTCCCGGTCTTCAACTCGTACATCTTTTTGGCTATACCAAACTGCTGCTTTCATTGATAAAACCTCCTTGTTTTAGTTAATTTAATAGTATGCCTTTTAAAAGTTGTTTTCAAATAAATTAATCTTTTAATATATTGTTTCTAAATTATTATATGAATAAAGTGTACTTAAAATTAAAAATATCTAAATACATATTAATATATTCATCGTTTCACTAAAAATAAATAAAAAAGAAAAGAAAACGATTATTAGTAATCCTATAATACTCTTTTTATTATTTTATCCTACTATATAGATCTTAATTTTGCATTCCTATCCACTATGATGTTATAATTTAGATAACAAATAGTGTACTAACATGATAAACACCGAGCCCGATAACTACTGCGAATAGTTATCGGGCTCTTTTGGTGTATTAGCTATATGTCGCCGCTAAATTATTTTTCACGATTATTCAGCCAATGAGAAAATAATGTGAGTATAACCCCTACTATGATAGGAGCTATAATAGTTACAAATAGTGTACTGAACATGATGTCACCTCCTTCCATGCTAAATACAGCACAGAAGTGAACGACGACCTTTGTATTATATCATTTCTAATCATTGAGTTACAGATAACTTCCGATAAGTTGGATTATGTAAGTTCGAATTAAAAACTGTTGAATTAACTTTTTATGTAAAAAGATGATTGTATTTGTTCGTATTTCAAAAATCACTCTTTGTTACTTTCAGTATATCTACTTGTACAACTATATAATATCATGATATTATATAGTTGTAATAAACGTATTTATAAATACGAAAAAAGAGCAACATGTTGCTCCACGAGTCCGTTCGAAAGACGGTGACTTTTCGGAATTACTTAATCATTCTTACTCGGTCAAAAGTTGGGAATGGTTATTTTTTTGGATTAATTTAATAAGTTCGATTACAAGACCAATGAATGCAATGAGGAAAATTCCAAATTTGATACAAAATAGGAGCATATTCTTGAATCCAACGGTAAATCGTTGAATGATGAACGTTAACACCACGTTCGCTTAATATTTCAGATATACCACGATAACTAAGTGCATATCTTAGGTAGTAGCCAACGGCTACAGTGATTACGTCTTTATTAAATTGCTTATATCTAAAATAATTCATAGAGAACGCTCCTTTTTTGTTAAAATTATACTATAAAATTAACTTTGCAACAGAACCAAAGATTATGAGTTTTATTTTCCTAAAGGAGTAAATGTTTTTATAATTAAGGAGGTTTTTAAATGTCGAAAGAAAAAATAACTAGAGAAGAATTAGGGAAACAAATGGTGGAAAATATTAGAATGAAATCAAATAAAAAAAATTCTAAAAGCCCTTCAAATGATCAATATGAAAGTTTTAGAACTAGAACATCTATTAAGATACACAGAGATTTCAAACCTTTATTCGATGAACTAGTAGCAGAAGAAAGAGAGAATAGAATAGATTTTATGGATATATTGTTAGTTTTCTACGCTCAAGAAAAGTATCCAGATATTTTAGAAGCTTTTAAAAAACAAGAACTAAAAACACAAAAGAAATTAAATAAAGAAACAAATTCATAAATACATTGGATGTTTATTTCCAGAGTTTTTTTATAAGCGAAAATAATTTTTCAAAATAAAAGATTAGAAAAATCATAAATAATCTTCTGATTTTTTATACCAAAATAGCTTCTAATAAATTTAAGAGATGGAAAAGTTAAAGTGAAAAATTGATAATATTCTTCACTAATTTTCCATCCCTTCTATTTTGAAAAATTAAAAGAAATACTTATTAGAATTACTTTATATATTAAAATATGCTCATTCATTTTCATCATTTTTTCGGAGTATCGGGAGTATTTATCTTAAATTATAGCAATATTAAATACTCCGTACTAATATAAAAGCCTTGAAATCAACATTCTTAATACTCTACGTCCCATTTTAGCTGGGACCAATTTCTAAAAACGGAGTATTGGATTTCACTATAATAATATTAATAAAAACCATTATTATTATGTGCTATAAAAGTTGTTATATCAATGTTTATAGAGGTTTTTAAGAGCAAACGAATGGAATGAGTGATAAGGTTGAAACTCCAGCTATGCTGGATAACACCCTAGGTGGTACCGTTTCTCCTTATGCTCATTTCTTATAAAATTTTTAGGGAGTATAAAATAGAGGATATGTATCAATAAAAAGCATTTTGAATTTGAATAACAACAATGTAATCATGCAGATTATTAAATACTAGGTGAGATAACGCTTGAATTTCAGTGTAAAAATAACGTCTTTAATCTATCGTTAGCTTTACCTAACTAGAAATTTTTCATAAAACTTCTGATCCTTTAGGCTTCCCAAAATCGATTTCTTTTTCTTCATAACGACCACCGTTTTTATAAAAATCTTGAATTTTTTCTTTAATTGACTTTTCTTTTTCCAATGCTATCTTCTCCTGATCTTCAATAATTTAATATCCTAAACGAATGTAAACTATTATTTATTCTAGTTTAACTTTGTAGCTTTACATTCTTCTATATTATTTAATTATACAAATGAAATACGCAATTCTTTTCGTGTTACATCAGCAAATAACCTCAGAAAAGCCATTGTTGGAAGTACACTCCATTTTCACTCATTTAAATAATTGTTCGAGGTACGCTTAGTTTTTGAGCAAGTTGCGTTTTTGACCATCCAATATCTTTCCTTAAGTTAACAAGAACTATTGCTAAGTCTAATTTTGTTCCTTGTTCGCTATATAACTTTTTTAATGTTGAGTTGTTATTTATATCTTCTTGAATTAATTTAGAAATTAATTCCATTTAAAATCACTACCTCTATCAATTATAATTAAACAAGAATGTTATTTCTATATAGTATCAAGACAAGAAGAAACTCGTTTCTTAAAACCCTAAAAAAGAGATGTGAAAATATTTTCACATCTCTTTTTTATATTAATTGATATCTATGACTTTTCTTTGACTATTTTCTGTTTTTGGTAAATCTACAGATAAAATACCATCTTCAAATTTAGCCTCAATATTATCTTCATCTATATTATTAAGTGAATACATTCTCTTCACATTACTATAAGATCTTTCTTTTTGAATCACTTTACCTTCATCATCTTTTTCTTCATTTACCTGATTATTTTCAGCAGAAATTATTAGCGTCCCATTTTCATAAGAAATATCTATTTGGTCTTTTGAAAATCCTGGGAGCTCTGCTTTTAATTCATATCTATCGTCTTTTTCACTAATATCAGTTTTTATACCTTGTTCATCAGGGAAATTACTAAAAAATTGTCTTCCAAAATCTCTAAACAATTCACTAGGTGTCATATCAAAATAATCTCTTCCAAATGGTTTTAAATCATAAGTCATAACAATCACTCCTTATCATATTTAACCTATTTTTTGATTCATATTTTTGACATAATCCAGATCATTTAAATACGCTTCCCAATTACTGTTAAATTCAAATTCAACAAAAGGGCTAAATTCAAATACACCCTCAAAATTAGACATATTCTTAAAAGGAATTAGTTTTTTTGAATTTTTATCTAAACTCATATCAACCCCTCCCTATAAAGCATATAACTATTTTCACTCTATATATAACATAAAGGTCAAAGTTGGTCAATAAATTTTCTCGGCATAAATGCGTGGTCTATTTATTTTTCTTTTCTCCAAAATAGTAAGATAAAAACACTCCCATACCACCAATAAAAACTGCAACAAAAACCCCAATCCACATTAAAATAGACATAGAAAACGCTCCTTTTTAAGTAAACTCTATCACAAGAACGATTTAAAATTTAAATACCTTTATTTTGAATTTTAAGGGGGTATTTTAAAGATTTAGGGGTCAATCATATAGTTTTATGCCTAAAAACATATATAAGCTCTTAAAACGCAAATATGAGCCTAATAAATATATGCTGTTTCACAAACAAAAATTTGAGCAAAACCAGTGTCGAATTTTTTAGACACTGCCCAGTTACGCACAAAATTATTTTTGTGCATGTAAACTGGGCAATTATTAGTTTTTCAAAATGCCAAATTGCCGTAATTGAATGGGCTTTTTCTTCTTCGTCTGTTGTTTTATCTTCGTCACTTATATGAATCAAATTGCCATCTTCGGCATCATCTAAATTTAAAATCTTATGTTTTTGTTTAAGCAATCCACCCCAACTCAACATACGTTTTCGGTCTAAACCTTTTTCCAAATCATTCACGATTGCTTGATTTCTTTCATCATAATTAAAAAAAACAGATGACTTAACCGAATATTTTGAGGTTGCTTTGATTGCTCCAAGCTTATTTAATTTACTGATTAAAAATATTATATTTAGCCATATTTTGTCTTCTCATATTGGCTGAATAAAGTTCTTCAAGTTCACTTAAAATTGTTTTCATTAAATACCCTTGCATCGAACTGATCGTTTCCTTTTGGCCTTTAACACCTCTATCATGTATCGCTTTTTTAACTCTTTTTAAAGCAGTTAATATTTCATCTTCAATGTGTTCTAACATGTAGTAAGTATCATCATGGTTTGAATTAAATGATTTTTTAGCCTTAAGTATTACACTTTTTATAATTTCTAAATCTGTATAACTGTAATTTAATAAATAAGACGTAAGTTGCTCTGGAAATTCTTGTATTAGTATTTCTTTATCATCTTGATTACCAAAGTTATTTGAAAATTGATTTGGATGATTTGAATGTGTATTGTTTATCGAAAAATTGTTGTATGTATCATTCAAATCATTCGTATCATTATGTTCAGTTTCTATATAATCAGTATTATTTAAGTCAGTATCATTAGACTGTGAATTTGGAAGTTCTTGACCACTTAAATTCATAGTTCTAGAACTTCCAAATTCATTGTTCTGGAACTGTGAATTTGGAAGTTCCTTGGTACGACTGGCTTCAATATCATAATTGGGTTTTAATAAGTATAATCTATTGGGTTTATTAAGGCCAACACGTTCTTGAGTTAGTAAATTAAAATTTACTAACTCTTTTTTTAATTTTATAATTTTTTGTTCTGCATAACCTAAGTATTCGCACAAATGTTTATTACTGAAAATAAAGTAAATGTTATTATTTTTATCTACCCATTCATTTTGGATGGATAATTCAAAACGATCTTTTAATAACGCGTACATAATTTTGGCTTCTGCTGACATTTTCTTAAAATATTTATCTTCAAATAAATATTTAGGAAGTTGATAAAACCTTTCAGTTTTTACTTGTGATAAATTGTATTTCTCAAAATTGGGCATAATAAAAACCTCATTTCCACTTTTTTGGATTGAGGTAATAAAACAATTTTTACGTAAGTTATATGTTTTGTGCTTGCACTTAAATGGTTAGATATATATAATACAAGTATCAAAAAAATATATAAACAAACGAATGCGAATCGTTTTATTACCGAGAGTCGATGCTACGCCAATAGCATCGACTCTTTTAATATCCATAAAGTAATATTAACACTTTTAAGGTAGTATATAAAGCGTTTTAAGTGTAGTTAAAAGCACATTATAACCTCAAAATGGCAAAATTTATTAATTTGATGTTAAATTAGGTGCCAAAAATACTCGATAGGCAGCTAATTAGGTGCTTAGGTACTAAATTAGGCGGTAAAAGATGAAAAAATTTTTGTTAGGTGGTAAAATTTAGGTACTAAATTAGGTACCTAAAGGCGGATATTATGAAAACTATTAAAATGCTTGCTGATGAATTGGATGTAACTAAACAAACTATTGTTAATAATGCTAAAAGCTTAAATATATCTTTTGAAAAAGAAAATGGAATTAATTACATTAATGAAAATGATTGTTTAAAAATTATAGAAAAAATCACTAAGAAGGAAAGTACAACGCAAAATAAAGAATCAGTAAAAAAAGAAATGTTTGATGAAAATACTGCAGAAGTTAAAAAGCATATATATAATAATTCAAATAGTTTTGAGACATTAAAAGCAAAAGCAAATGAATTAGAAAAGCAAATAGAAATCTTTGAAACTAGAGCTAAAAATGATGAAAAATATATTGAGAATCTAACTAAACAATTAGATCAACAAAATAGCAATGTTAATACATTAAATAAACTGTTGGAGAATCAACAAATATTAGCTTTAGAAAGTAATAAAAAGATTCAAAAACTAGAAAACCAATTAGAAGAAGAAAGACAACTTAATTATTCTTTTGATACAGCGACTAATGATAGACAAAACGTTAATCCGCAAGAAGCAACTTTTACTGAAGAATCTCAAAATATCAACCAACAACAAAAGAAAAGCCAACCAACAGAAACAGAAGTAAATCATAAGAATATAATTGAAGAGAAAAAAGATGGCAGTACAAACGAAGAAGTATTAGCGAAAGATGATAAACCATCTGAAGAAATAGAGAGTGGAGCTGAGGATAGGGAAGCAGAATCACCTAAAAAGGGGTTTTGGAGTCGTTTGTTTGGTAGCTAATATAATTGATTAGGCACTAAAAGGTTTATAACCTTTTAGTGCTTTTTTATATAGTGAGAACTTCTGATAATCATCGATTATGTTAACTACTATGCTACCATATATGTATATGGTGGCTGTTTTTGATATGATTGAAGTAACTTAAAGTATATGGAGTAAAAAATGAAAAAAAAGGGTTTTGGAAGAAAATTTTTAAAAATTAAGAATAGGAGATAAAACAATGCTAGGCAATCAATTTAGCGAAAGACCTAAACAAAATGAAAAAGAAGACTCAATTGCATATTTAAAAACTTTAATAGAAAACGCCAAAATAAGTAATAAAAAAGAAGATGAAGAAAAACTAGAAAAATTAATGTCACTCATCAAAACAAAAAAATATGGATTAATTTGGGAAGAACATGAAGAGAAAGTATATGAAGAAATGAAAACTAAAATACCTGTTTTTGTAGAAGATGAGAGTAAAAAAATTGAAAGTAATGATAATGAAGAAAAATTTAATTTCTTCTTAGAAGGAGATAATTTACATAGTTTACACCTTTTAGAAAAAACACATCTTGCAAAAACTGATGTTATTTATATTGATCCACCATACAATACTGGACATAAAGACTTTAAGTATAACGATCATTTTTTAAAAAGTGATGATTCTTTTAAACATTCTAAATGGCTTAGTTTCATGGAAAAAAGATTAACTATAGCTAAAAAATTATTAACTTCAGATGGTGTTATTTTTGTTTCTATTGATGAAAATGAACAAGCTAACTTAGAATTACTTATGAATGAAATTTTCGGATCTGAAAATAAAGTTGGCGAATTTATATGGAAAGGTCGCTCAGGTAAAGGGGGAACAAATAGTCAAATTGCTTTCCAGCATGAATATATTAAAGTGTATGCTAAAAATGCATCTGTGGTTAATTTTTATCAAATTAATAAAATATCTGATAAAGATAAAATTGAAAATCTTAGACAATGGGGAGATAATGGTCCATTTAGAATAGACAGACCTACAATGTTTTTCCCAGTTTTAATTAATCGAGAAAAACAGGAGTATTTATTACCAAGTGATGAAGAAATTTTAAAGTTATATAATCGATCAACAGAAACTTTTAATGATGATATATTGGAAAATTTAATAAAAAAATATCAAGCATTAGGTTATTCTGTCGTATTACCTAAAAGAGAAGATTCAGAAGATGGATTTGGTCGTTGGAGACAGGGAGTACCAGGTTTCAAAAACCTGATAAATGAAAATTTGTTAAGTTATTCTGTCGATAAAAATGATAACATTGCTTTAAAAAAAATAATTCCTTCTGGTAAAGAAAGTACTATAGCAATTGATTCTATACTAGAAACATTTGGCACGTCTACAGAAGGAACTAAAGAAATTAAAAGAATGTTTGGTAAAAAAGTTTTTGATACTACAAAACCAATTGATTTAATAAAATACCTTTTATTTTTAGGAACATTTAATAAACCTAATGCAATTATTTTAGATTTTTTTGCAGGGTCTGGAACAACTGGAGAAGCAGTTGTTGAATTAAACAAAATAGATAATGGGAATAGAAGTTTTATAATTGCAACCAACAACGAAAATCATATTGCTGAAGAAGTAACTTATCCTAGATTAAAAAAAGTAGCAGATGGATATGAGACACTTGCTA
Organism: Staphylococcus kloosii; assembly: GCF_032139365.1. Lineage (GTDB taxonomy): Bacteria > Bacillota > Bacilli > Staphylococcales > Staphylococcaceae > Staphylococcus > Staphylococcus kloosii_A. The sequence goes on along the minus strand of NZ_JAVTDB010000084.1, from coordinate 4,082 downwards.
AATTCAAAGATGTTGTTCATGAAGAGAAATTAACTATGACTAATTTAAAAAAAATGAATTCAATTTTAGAAAGGTTCGAAAATATAAAGTTAAATAATAAAAATTATTACGATAAATTGACGATAAAAATTGACGATGAAAAGATTAAACTTTTTGGAGAATACAATAAAAATTCTATGGTACCACCGGAAAATCTTAATTTAAAATATTTAAAAACTAATTTTATAAACAAGGAAAAATTCCCAGATATATCACTTGAATATGAATTACTAAAACATGTAACTACACTTATAGAGCTTCAATTGGGTATTGACTCTTCTAATCCAAATGTACAAATTATTATGAATGAAGAACAACTTAATAATCTTTTTGATAAGAAACAACTAACTAATAATTCTATATTGTTTTTACATCCAGATGTTTTTTTTGATGACAAACAAAATCAACTGATCAAAAATTTAAATATCGAAATACAAGAAATACCTAGGTATTTCTTTGGAAAGGAACTGTGGGAAAAATGATAAGTTTAAAGAATTTTCAGCAAGATGTTGTAACAAAATTATTATCTTTTATTTCTCCTGAATACCCCTATAAAAACTTAATGATAAAGGCTCCGACAGGATCAGGTAAAACACTTATCTTGTTATCATGGATTAATGAATACATTCAATCAACAGACGACAATGTAGCTTTTATTTGGTTTACCCCAGGAGCAGGAGAACTTGAAGAACAATCTAAAAACAAAGCAAATTTGTTTTCAAGTATTGAGGCTCAAAATGTGGATGAAGCTTTACTTGAAGGATTTCAAAAAGGAACAACAACTTTTATTAATTATGAGAGAGTTGTAGGAAAAAAATCTAAAGCTATGTTGACAGATAGCGAACATGATAATTTAATAGATAAAATTGACCAAGCTGTACAAAACGATCGTCACTTTGTAATTATTATAGATGAGGCTCATAGAAATGATACTCATAAAGCACGTGATATAATTTCAAAATTTAATGCTGATAAAATTGTGCGTGTTTCCGCCACAATTGATAATTCAAACCTATCTACAAATACAGAGTATTTTGAAGTTATTGAAAAATCGGTAATAGATTCTGGTTTGATTACTAAAGCTGTTATTGTAAATGAAAATCTAGATACATCACTTAATGGAACAGACGAATTTGCAATTTTATTTCAAGCAGCTGAAACAAAACGTAAAGAAATTTTAGAAAGTTATTTAACTAATAATATACAAAAAATCAACCCTCTTGTTTTAGTACAAATCCCGGATAATTCTACAAAAAACCTATCCGAAAAAATAGAAACATATATTCAACAAAAATTAAATAAAACTTATGAAAATGGTAAATTAGGTGTTTGGTTATCGGAACAAAAACGTAATATTAATGATGTGGTTAACCACAATAATCAAGTAGAATATTTGATTATTAAACAAGCTATCGCAACTGGTTGGGATGCTTCACGCGCTAAAATTTTAATTAAAATACGTGAAAATATGGGAGAACAATTCACCATTCAAACACTCGGTAGAATACGAAGAATGCCTCATCCTCATATTGGTCATTATAATATTGATTTACTTGATAATGCATATCTTTATACTTTTGACACGGACTTTTTAGATGGTGCTTTTTCTTCAGGTTCAGCTGTTTCTCCAACACCTTTATTAAAATTAAAAGAAAAAGCTTTTTCTTTTAATTTAATTTCTGAACGTATAATCAATTATGACGAAGTACTCAATGAAAAGAGCATACTTAATAATATATATAAAGGTATGAAACAGCATTTCTCTTTGACAAATAATTTTGATAATAATAAAGCTATATTAGAATCTCAAGGATTTATATTCGGAGATAAAATATTAACTTATTTTAAACAAGGAAAGTTTGATACATTACAAAATGCAGATAACCTTATCGATAGAGAACGTTGGATTAACGCAGATTATAGAGAAAATCGTTTGGATTTATTACATGCTTATCATGAATTAGATAGAATCACTCATCTTCCGGTTTCTAAAGTAGAAGCAATGTTAAAAAAATATTTTTTAAACAACACATTTAATACAGACTATTCCATTTTGAAGTTAAATATAAATGAATGGACTGCTTTTATATTAAATAATTGGAAGAAATTGAGAGAAGAATTTCGAAACATCGATATAGACCAAGCAATTCAGGGATCATTTAATTTAGATAATATTAAAAAAAGTGATTTTACCATCCCTTTAACAGAACGCTATACCTACAACCCCAAATTGCCAGATGTAAAAAAAGTTACTACTAATGTTTATGAGAATTATACAACTGCATCTATTGCTGTACGCCCTAGTTTAGTAGAACGTTTGATGGAGCGATGGTTAGAAGAAAATAAAGAAATTATTGATTTTGTATACAAAAATGGCGATAAAGGTCCACAATATTTTTCATTAGTTTACAGTACTAATGGAGGGGTATCCCATTTTTATCCTGATTTTATTATAAAAACTAAAAAGGGAGATACCTATATTATTGAAACCAAAGGTGGCAAAGATCTAAAAGGAAATGATAAAAACATGGATCCTTATACACCTGCAAAATACGAAACACTTAAAAGATATGCTTTAAAATATAATGTTAAATGGGCTTTTGTACGAGATGTAAATGAAGAATTATTCTATCTTAATTCTGGAAATTGGTTAGATACAATTGAAAATAACAATTGGAAACCTATAAGAAATTTATTTGAATAGTTATTAGCATTTTAATTTATTTTTATTTTCAGTAAGATTTACAAAATTTCTCGAAAATAAAAAACAATTAAAACAAATAAAAGAACGTAAAAAAGGATTCTTACAGAAGATGTCTGTGTAGTTCTGATAACGGCCTATTATGTAAACTATTAGAATAAGTGAGGAAAATATTGTGAATCATTATGAAGAAAACTATAAAGGGGGTTTAAAACATGAATTTCAGAAGAGACATTACAAGTTTCAAAAGAGAAGAAGTTAATATAGTTACAGATTTAATATTCAATAAAGACGTTGAATCTAATGAAGAAATAATAAATAATAAGCTTGTCGATAAAGAAACAACGGAAGAAATTATTAATATTTTAAAAGTAGACGGTTATATAGATTATGAAGTATCGTTAAATGGTATAAGTATTAAACCTTTATGCGTTCCATTAGATTCATTAATTCAAGATGGATTATACAAACCTGAACAATAGTGAGTTAAAAACATTCGTTTTTGACACAAATCCTCTCAATATAAAATTGAGAGGATTTTCCTATATATTTAAGTTTTAAAACTTTTGTTATAGTCAATGTCTCATAAGTTTTAAAAAACATGAGTTTTTAGACTCTGACAGAGGGTTTCATTTGCATCGAGAAACACATCACGTTAATAAGTGGTCATAAAATGAATAAAAGAGGGTGAAATTAAATAGCTAAAATTGGTTATGCACGTGTATCAACACAACATCAAAGTCTGGATGGACAGATTGATACACTTGAAGACTATGGTTGTGAACGTATATTTAGCGAGAAAGCAAGTGGCCGAAAAACGAAAAGAACGGAACTTGATAAGTGTTTGGATTATTTGCGTGAAGGAGATATTCTAGTTATTTATAAACTAGATCGTCTTGGACGTACAACGAAACAGTTAATTGAGTTGTCTCAATGGTTGGATGAAAGCAGTATTGATTTACATATTATAGATATGAACGTATCAACCAATGATGCAATGGGCAAGATGTTTTTTACTATGATGAGTGCATTTGCGGAACTTGAAGCTAACTTATTAAGTGAACGAACTAAAAAAGGACTAGAAGCAGCAAGAGCAAGAGGCCGAAAAGGTGGTCGCCCTTCATTACCTGACCACAAGAAAAGAGAAATCAAGTTCTTATATGATGAACAAAAACATACGGGTGAAGAAATTGCGAAGCAAACAGGTGTTAGCAGGTCTACTGTTTATAGAATAATAAAAATGAAGTAGTAAAAACAATTAATCACAGAAAGAAAACTAATGAAAGGAGAATCTTCAAATTAGAGATTCTCCTTTCATTAGTTTTTATAATCTATATTATAA
>NZ_JAVTDB010000083.1:0-17226 GCF_032139365.1 Staphylococcus kloosii | reverse complement strand
TCTGTCCCACAAATGCCAGCCCAAGACACTTTAACTTTAACCTCATTATCTTGTAACTCTTTAGATTTTCGATCTTCAACTCGTACATCCTTTTGACCATACCAAACTGCTGCTTTCATTGATAAAACCTCCTTGTTTTAGTTAATTTAATAGTATGCCTTTTAAAAGTTACTTTGCAACAGAACCACTTTTATAATAACTTATGTTTGCGTAATAATTCTTCAATGAATGTGCCATGTATTTTTTCCATCGCTTTTTTTAGAACTGAACGTTTAAGAAAGTTCTTATTAACTAATTCAGGTAATGATTTACGATCGTTTAATTGATAATAAGCATCCATAAGTACACGTACATCAAATTCAGAAGCATACACTTCAGGTATACCTCTGTCTACTTCTAATAATTGATATACAGCTTCCATAGCCGTACGTACAGAATATTCAGTTGTGAATACTGTATCACGTTCTGTTTCAGCAAAATTACCTATAAATGCTAAGTTTTTAGAGCCATTAGGAACAACCAATGGACGATCTTTGTATGCTCTTGGCATAAAGTAAGCTGTCACGTAAGGCATATAAACAGGAATTGTATTACATTTTGTTTGTGCCAATTCAACTAACTCATCTTGTGGCACTCCCATATGATATAACCACTCTTGGCATATTTCACTACCTGTACATTCAGTGATTGGTTTTTTAATAAAATCACCTTTGACGTCAGAGTACAATGCATATATCCATATACTGGCTTGATTTTTAGGCTGCTCTTTAAATTGTTGTTGGCGGTTGACTGTAAAACTAAGTTGCCAACTAGAGTCAGCTACTGTTACAATCCCCCCTGTAACGGTACGACCAGATAACACATCTCGTTTACTTAACTTTTCAATATAAGAAATAACTTTTTTATTATTAGTTGTTGTTGTTGCAGATACTAGCCAACTTTTATTTGGAATATAATCACAGAATTTTTCAGGTCTTCCAAATTCTGGACTCTGATTAGCTAGATTCTTCCATAATGTCCAACTACCTCCCAATGCTTTCGTTGGTGGAGCAGGATGGTCATTATTCCCATAAGTTGAGCTTTCAGTAATACTACCATTTGTTACAAAAACAAGGTCATCTAAAGTTAAGGGTATAGACTCTGTTTTACCATTTTTGTTTATAAGAAGTTCTCGTGCAATTTTCTTAGATGATGTTGAATCGACCAATATATTGTCAACTTGAACACCGTATTCAAAATGCACACCATATGACTTAAGATATTCTATCATTGGCAATACTAAAGATTCATATTGGTTATATTTAGTGAATTTTAAAGCACTAAAATTTGCCAAACCACCAATATGGTGAACAAAACGCATAAGATATCGCCGCATTTCCATTGCTGAATGCCAAGGTTCAAAAGCAAACATCGTTTTCCAATATAACCAAAAATTAGAGTTTAAAAAATCTTCAGTGAAAACTTCGGAAATTTTAACATCTTCTAAATCTTCTTCTTTTTTCATGCATAAACTTAAAATTTCTTTAATTGCTTTTTTAGATAATGTGAAATTGCCATCGGTCTCAATACGTTTTCCCCCACTATAAATGGCTCTACATTTTGAATAGTTAGGATCTTCCTTATTCAACCAATAAAATTCATCTAACACAGATGCTTCAGGTTGTTCTAATGATGGAATACTTCTAAATAAATCCCATAAGCATTCAAAATGATTTTCCATTTCTCTACCACCACGTACAACAAATCCATGATGCTCCATATTAATACCGTCTAAACTTCCCCCTGAGATGTTTAATTCTTCTAAAATATGGATATTTTCACCTTTCATTTGACCGTCACGAATTAAAAAACATGCTGCTGCTAGTGAAGCTAAACCTGATCCAATCAAATATGCTGATTTTTTATCAACGTTTTCTGGTTTTTTCGGACGCGCAAAAGCTTCATAATTACTGTTAGTATAATACATAAGAACATCACCCTTTTAATAAGTATAATCTCTCAATATTTCAATTCTTTATACTTTTAATATACGCCTCTGAGGATTAAAATACAAAAAATGATAAAATTTACTATTTTACTTTTATGATTTTTTGCTTTTTTAGGTTTTTATTGTAATTTGTTAACATAAGAGTATATTGTGGTTTTCAGGATTATATTAAGGAGAATTAACGATGAGTTTCAAAAAATTCATAATAGTTGATGGGGCAACATAAGGAAGACAAACTGCTTTTCAAATTACTTTCTCTGGTTTTGATGTAGCAATTTATGAAACGAAGGTTAATATGCGTTTTAGAATGCTGTGAGAAACGCTCAGTTGCATTGACAATCAATTTATCAAGATAATCCCTTATCATGTTTAATTCTATAAACTGTTTGTCTTGTAATATTAACTTCTTTGGCAATTTTACTAATTGCTTGCCCTTCTTCTAACATTTCCACCACGCGATGATAAATAACACGTTTCTGTGGGTCTTTAGCATTTGGTGAATAAAGTAAGGGGCGCCCTTTATATACGCCTTTTTCCTTCGCAACTTGAATTCCTTGCGCTTGTCGACGTTTACTTTCATTTCTCTCTTGTTCTGAAACCATTGCTAATATTTGAATGATTAAATCTTTCATAAACTTATCCAGTAATGGATTGCCAATCACTTCATTCATCATAGGTAAGCTGGTAATCATTAACTGAACGTCTTTGTCTTTTAAATAATTCACAGTTTCAATAATTTCATCATAGTTACGTCCTAAACGATCAATAGATTCCACAACGAATCGATCTCCCATTCTTACAAAATTAAGGGCTTCTTGAAATACAGGTCTATTTTCCACTGATTTGCCTGATTGTTTCTCTGTAAAGATTTTCTCCACACCAAACGTTTTTAAATTTTCTAACTGTCTTTCTAAATTTTGATCTATCGAAGATACTCTCGCATAACCTATAATCATTTATTTTCGCTCCATATTTAATATACACCCTAATCATACGTTTTAGTTGCGTGTTACTTTACTTGATATATGAGAATGATTTTACCTAATAAATGAGAAAAAGCAACGTACTTCAATATGGTACATTGCTTTTTCTATTAACGAATACCTATGACTAAACTATCTCTAGCTGTTTCTACGACTTCTGTACTTATTTTATCTAAGCCATTTATATCCATAATCCTATCTATCTGTGCAAACAAGCGATGAATCAGCCTAAAATTTCCTTTTGTAATTTTAATAATCGTAGTTATTGCCTCATAATCAGTAAAATCTTCGAGTTTTAAATCAAATCCTAAGTCTTGCCATTTATATTCTAATATATGATGCGTTTCATCTTTGCTTAAGTTATCGAATTCATGTGCAAAACCTATACGCGAATATAATTGAGGATAACGAGATAACTTTTTCTCTATACCTGGCATACCAATAAATATCATTGCTAAATCGTGTTCATCATAAATAGCTCTTAATTGCTCTAAATGCTGAACTTTAAGGCGATCAATCTCATCTACTATAATTAAATCGATATCTTTAAACATATCACTATAATGTTTGCTATCTTCATATCCATACTTATTTACGACATGTAATTTTTGACCCAAATCAATGCTTGCAGTAATACTATATAGGTCACTACTTAATCTTGTTTGTTTTTCGGCTGGTGCAGTATAAAATATCTTATTTACTGATAGTATATCATCAGTCGTTTTACTAGCTAGATCTTCCCAACCCCTATGATTAACTTGCTTTTCAATAGTATCCCAATTTGAGTAATATCTTGAAGATAAAGTTTTTCCAACTCCTGGTTGGCCATAACAGATCCCAATATATTGATATTTAATGCAAGCGTCACAAAATTCAGTAAACCGTTTATACTCTTTCGTTTCAATGAAATTTTGATTTTTAGTCATTACGATACCTCTTTAACTTTTTGACGTTTTTAGTCGTTTCTTGAGGCGAATAACCATAATTCTTTTCTTCCTTTATTAAATCAGTGGTACTTGGACTAGTAATACTTTGCTTTAAGTGCTTTCTTCTTTGACTACGAGCATGTTGTATATCTTTTATATCAATTGAATAATCAGCTAAATCAGGAGATATAGCTGTACAAAGAAACTCATCTCTATAAAAAACGCGTATTTCAGCCATATCATTGGGATTGTAACGAATCAACACATACTCACCTACATAAGCAGCTAGGTTCGTGTTACTGTATCTAAAGCCTTGAAAATGAATGCCATCTGAGTGAATTTTTCTAGATTTAGGTATTTCTAATAATAATAAATCAAGTTGTTCTAAACTGCTTGGCATATTAGGGAAAAAATGATTACTGTTCCAACGATTGATAGGAGTATCCTGGATAGCACTGTGCTCTTTTTGATTATAATCTTCTATTAAAAAGTATCGTAATTTTTCTTCGAAATTTTGAAAATCTATCAAATCACTAAGTGTATCATTATTATTTATATATCCAGGCAATTGTTCTAAGAAAATTTGATTAACTGTTTGAAAAAATCGTTCTATTTTTCCACGCCCACGAGGAACACCAACTTTCGAAAACATCAAGTTAATTTTCAAATCAATAGCGACTTGTTCCATGTGATGCGAGGTAAAGTCACTTCCGTGATCCGTGTAGAATTTTTCGGGTATGCCACATACTGGCCAATTGGTATTATTCTTATTCCATATTGCTTGGTGCAATGTTAATGCTGTATTTTCAGCATTAGGAGCATCAAAACTTATAAAGTAGCCTGCAATGGCACGACTATAGTCATCCATAATAATGGTTAGCCATGGTCTATTGATATTACCTTTTTGGTCTAATATATAAATATCTAGCAAAGTATGGTCGGCTTGCCATATTTCATTGGGTCTTGAGGATTCTCTTATTTGTATTAAATCATACTTATTTTGATAGTATTTTTCACCTTTGTGAGAGAAATCAATAACAGACTTAGGCATTGCTTTAATAACACTATAAACTTGTTTATAGCTGGGTTTATCAAAATTATTCTCTATACAATAATTAGCGATTTTCCTATGAATTGTAGCAATACTATTTCTTTTATTCTTGAGTGCAAGGCTTTTAATCTCGTCAATTATGTTTTGTTCTAATTTATGCTCACCTTTATCAACTCTTGTATTATGAATTAGACCAGTAAGATCTTCTTCCTTATATAATTTATTCCACCTATAAAGTGTACTTAACGCAATACCTTTACTTTTAGAAATACTTGATAAAGATTGTTCGCCTAGAATAAAAGGTTTTATAATATTGTACTTTTGAGTAGCTTCTTTACGTTTGACTTCAGAAAAATTAGTTAGATACTTCTCCTTGTTTTTCATTTTCCTTGTCCTCCAATTTATTGAGGTAACGATAAATTGTTGTACGTGAAACCTGCCACTGCTCTGCAATTGTCTTAATTGGCGTGCCATTATCATAAAGTGTCTTAAGTAAGTTTAAATCTCTTTTATTTAATTTTTCTGGTCTGCCTCCATATCTGCCTCTAGCACGTGCTGCAATTCGACCGGCTGAAGAACGCTCTAAAATTAAATTACGTTCAAATTCTGCAAATGCTGCGAATAAATGAAATAATAATTGCCCTGTAGAACTTGATTTATCCATCGTTATATTTTCTTCTAAACTATGGAAACTTACACCTCGTTCGTTAAGCTCATTAACTAATGTGATTAAATCCTCCATATTACGTCCTAATCTGTCTAATCTCCAAACAACAATCGTATCTCCTGACCTCGCAAATTCAATTGCTTTATCTAAACCAGGTCTTTTACTTTTTGAACCACTCATATGGTCGTTAAATATCTTTTCACAACCATATGCATTTAATCGATCCTCCTGTAAATTTAAATTTTGTAATCCAGTTGAAACTCTTGCATAACCTATTTTCAAAATACAAACCTCCTATATACATATCCAGTGTACCATAACTTAATTTTCAGGTCTTTTATGAACATAGATTTTTGGTTGGGTTTTTGAACATGCTAATCTATGTAAGACTCACTTATTTCGACATAAAAATAGAGTGTACAGAAAATGGTTATTTTCTGTACACTCTTGTTATTTACATAAGCCCCTTTAACATACCGTACCAATACATTTTAGGTAATAAATCTTTTTTAAAAATATACATACTTCTTCGTTCTTTGGCCTGGTTAAAAGGCAATGTTTCTTTTGGTTTTTTATTATAATCAAACTCGGCAAGTATTAATTTATTGTACCCGGTAACGATAGGGCACGAAGTATAACCATCATAATGATGCGTCAACATTTCATTATCCATTACTTGCAATAGGTTATTAACAACTATAGGCGCTTGTTTACGAATTGCTGCTCCTGTTTTGGAAGTAGGTGCATTTGAAGCATCACCAAGCCCAAATATGTTAGAGTAGCTTTTATGCTGTAATGTGGTTGGGTTAACATCTACCCAACCATCACTATCTGAAAGTGTACTTTCTTTAAGTACACCTAAGGGACCCATGGGTGGTGTTACATGTAACATTTCATAATCTATTGTCTTTCTATCGTCTGTTTTAATGTGTTCAAATGTAGCCTCTTTTTTGTCTCCGTCAATTTCAACAAGATTATAATTATAATTGACAATTATATCCCTTTCTTCAACAATTTTCTCTAATTCTTTATTATATTTGCCTACGTCAAATAAAGCATCTTTTGGCGTTTCGTATATCACATTAGCATTAGAACGGATATTATGTTTTCTAAAATAATCTTCAGCTAAATACATAATTTTCATAGGTGCGCCTCCACATTTGATAGGCGTATTAGGATGCGTGAAAATCGCGTTCCCTTGTTTAAATTTAGAAATTTGTCTCCAAGTTTCGCGAACATAGTTAGGTGAATAGTTAGAACAAACACCATTTTTACCTATATTCTCTTTTAATCCTTTAATAGAAGACCAATTAATCTGTAATCCAGGGGCTACCACTAAAAATTCGTAACTAACGACCGAATTATCTCTTAAAATAATGCTATTGTTTTCAGGTTGAAAGCTTGAAACAGCATTTTTTATCCATTGAACACCTTCAGGCATAACACTTTTCATATCTTTACGAGAACTTTTTAAACTCGATACCCCAGCACCAACCAAAGTCCATAACGGTTGATAATAATGATATTCAGCCGGGTCTATAATTGCTATTTTTCCTTTTAAGCTTTGATTTTTTCTTAATAGTCTTGATGCCACGGTAATACCTGCTGTACCGCCACCTACAATAACAATTTGATAATACTTACTCATTTTTCCACACCCTTAAATTATTTTAATGATTCTGGAAAATCTTGATAGCCTTCTCTAATATTCACGACATTTTCAAATCCTTTATTTTCTAAGATACCCACTGCGATTGAACTTCTAACACCTGACTGACAATGTACGTATATTTTATCCTCTTTATTAAATGGAATATTTTCATTTAATAATTTACCATGCGGAATATTGACTGCTTGATCTAAGTGCCCATTATTCCACTCTTCTTCATTACGTACGTCGAGTACATTTGCTTCTTCACCAGTAATATCAGCGCTGTGGATGGATTGTGTTAGAATTTCTGATTTTGGTAAACGATAGCCTGCTACATTATCAAAACCAATTAATTGTAAAGTATGCGTTGCTTGTTCAACTGTAGATTTATCTCCGATTAAATCTACATCTTTTTCAAAATCTAAATACCAACCGATCTGGTTAATAAAGTTTTTGTTATAAGGAATATTGATTGTTCCTTGTGTATGTCCACCGTGAAAGGCTTCTTTGCTACGAAGATCAAATGCTATTCTTTCATTATCTAAACTAGGATAAACGTTGTATGGTTGATACATTTTCATACCAAACTGATTAATTTTTTTCATCTGTGCAAAGTGATGGGGTGGCGCTGGTTGATTTGATGTTAATGTTTCAACAAATTTAGATTCATCTGTTACATTAAATGCCCAGTTATTAATTTTTTCGTAACCTAGCGTAGACATTGGTATGGCACCTAATGCTTTACCACAAGGACTTCCAGCACCGTGTCCAGGCCATATTTGAATATAATCTGGTAAATTTTTAACACCTTCTATAGATTGGTACATCTGTTTTGCACCAATCTCTGTAGTACCTTCCATTTGTACTGATTTTTCTAGTAAATCAGGTCTACCGATATCACCAACAAAAATAAAGTCACCACTAAATAAACCCATTGGAACACTTGAGCCGCCACCTTCATCAGTGAGTAAGAAACTGATACTCTCAGGGGTATGACCAGGTGTATGCAAGACTTCTAATTTAATATTACCTACTTGAATAATATCTTGATTTTTAACAAAATTTGTATGTTCCGGCATATTTTTATAACTTAATTGATCATCACCTTCGCCAGATACATATATATTGGCGTTTAAACGTTTTGCCACATCCCGAATTCCAGAAGCAAAATCAGCGTGAATATGTGTTTCAGCAGCTTGTGTAATTTTAAAACCTTCGCTATCTGCAACTTCCATATATTTTGTTAAATCACGAACAGGATCAATTACTATTGCCTCTCCCGTACGTTGACAGCCAACTAAATAAGATGCTTGAGATAAATGATTATCGTAAAATTGTTTGAAAAACATATAAAGAACTCCTTATTTTGATAGATTTAATTAAATAAATAAATTATGACTCGCGTTTTCAGTATCACCTATATAAGTGCCTACACCGCCGTACTCAACTTCATCTCTTAATTCTTCTTTTGTAATACCCATGACATCCATGCTCATGGTACATGCGATTAATTTAATATCTTGAGCTATCGCTTGATTAATGAGTGATGGTAATGAATCAACGTTTTTCTTTTTCATTACGTATCGCATCATGATATTACCTAAACCGAACATATTCATTTTAGATAGTGGCATTTTCAAAGGTGTTTTTGGCAACATCAAATCAAACATTTTTGCGATACCTTTCTTTTTAACGTTAACTGTTTGCGCTTTTTTCAACGCGTTAAGTCCCCAAAAAGTAAAGAAGATAGTTACATCTCTTCCTGCAGCTCTAGCGCCATTTGCAATAATCATTGCTGCCACTGCTTTATCTAACTCTCCACTAAATAGTACAATTGTCGTACCTTTAGCAGTATGATTCACTTGTAAGTCTTTTGGTTTTTCTTTTTGAATGATAGCATTAATTCCATTATTACTTTCATCAAGTTTAACTAAAGTATGACCAGTTTGTTTGACCCAGCTTTTAATGTCGCTAAGGAATCCAGGATCTGTGACTGTAACTTCGATTTGCTCGCCTACTTCAATATTTTTCACTTCTTTACTGATGTTTACAATTGGACCTGGACATTGAAGACCACTATAGTTAAATTGTTTACGCTCTGCTTTAATTTCTACATTAGTATTTTCTTCGAATGTATTATCATCGTCGTTTTTTGCTTCATACGCTTTATAGCCACCGTCTAAATTAACAATGTTGTAGCCTTGTTTAGCTAAATATTCGCTCGCTTTAGCACTTCTGGTACCACTTTTACAGTGTACAAAATAGGTTGTGTTTTTATCTTTATTGAACGATTCAATCTTATCTACAGGATGTAATGTCGCACCATTTATATGTGCAAGCTCATATTCTTCTTGTGTTCTAACGTCAATCAGTTGACCTTGTGCACCCAATTTTTCTAATTCTTGTTTACTGAAATTATTGATATGATTTTCGTTATATTGTTTCATATTAACCTCCTAATAAATACCTATACGGGTATATTAACTAATTATTTATATTATGTCAAATACGGTAGGGGGTATTTGACATGTTTACTTTTATCGTTTATTATGACTTTATTCAATTAAAAGTGGAGGAAATAACTATGAATTATGATAAAAAAATGATTAATCGTATTAATAGAATACAAGGACAACTCAATGGCGTTATTAAAATGATGGAAGAAGAAAAAGATTGTAAAGATGTCATTACTCAAATCAGTGCATCAAAAAGTTCAATCCAACGTTTGATGGGAATTATCATTAGTGAAAATTTAATAGAATGTGTAAAAGCAGCAGAGGATAATGGTGAAAATTCTGAAGAATTGATTAATGAAGCCGTTAACTTATTGGTAAAAAGTAAATAATGGATATTTCAACTATTATTATGATGTTACTTATTGGGGTATTCGGAGGCTTTATTTCGGGTCTAGTAGGTATAGGTGGCGCCATCATTATTTATCCAGCTATTTTATTATTACCACCACTATTTGGCGCTCCTGCGTACAGTGCATACATGGCATCAGGACTTACTTCCAGTCAAGTCTTTTTCAGTACTTTAAGTGGGTCATTAAAAGCGCGAAAAAAACCAGAATTTTCGCCACTATTAGTGCTTTACATGGGTAGTGGCATGATTATAGGCAGCATGTTAGGTGGACTGTTAGCAAATTTATTTAATGCTACATTTGTAAATACGATATATATTATCATTGCTTTACTCGCATTAATTTTAATGTTTATTAACATAAAACCGAGTTTAGATCAATCTTCCTTTAACAAGCCATTATTAGTTATGGTTGGTCTTTTCGTTGGTATCATTTCAGGTATAGTTGGAGCAGGCGGCGCTTTTATTATCATTCCTATATTGCTAGTTTTATTCAAATTACCAATGAATACGGTAGTTGCTAATAGTATAGTAATTGCTTTTATATCTTCAATTGGCGCCTTTATCATTAAACTTATACAAGGTTACATTCCTTTAGAAGATGCGTTATTTTTAATAATAGGGAGTATTATTTTCGCTCCGTTAGGTTTAAAATTAGGTAAAAAGGTCCCTAGTTTTGTACAAAAGTGGATTATCAGTATTTTAATTATTATTGCAATTATTCAAATTGTTTTATAAATAAGAAAGAGAAGTACAACTAATATTAGTTGTACTTCTCTTTCTTATTTATAAAGTTAAAACATTCTCATATAGCAAGTAAAATAACAATTGCGATAATTTCAACAACTTAATTTGTATGCTTAGGGTGTACCTTAAAAATACACAAAACGAATTTTTTTGACTATTATATTACTTATAAATAAAACTACCCACCTAAATAGATAGTTGATAATTACATGTTAATTTTGGTGAATGCTCACAGTTATTTAATTTACAATTATTCATTTTCTTACTTAAATAAACTGTAGTTCATAAATGGACTCATCTTCGTAGGTATTGAATTCGTCTATATGTCCTTTTAAAAATATTTCTTGTTTTTTTCTACTCACATTATGATAATAGGTTAACTTAATATTTATATTGGATTCGTAACCATTATTTTTTATAGTATCGTCTAATTCATCAAATACTCTTTTATTTATAGGTAGCATATAACCTTCTTTACTAGGTAACATATTAACATATTTTTTTTGAATAACTTTATCTTCACCTAATAAAACTTCAATGGTGATTTTTTTTGCTGCTCCACCTCCTAAATTATATAACTTCAAATAATCTTCATGTTCTTCCGCATTAGAAGTGGTATTTTTTAAATTTAACCTTTTGTCTTTATCTCTAATTAATAAAATCTGATTAAATCCTAATGCAGGAATAAAACTTATTTTCATTTGGTAAAGTTGAACTGATACTGATACAAAATAAAATAAGGCCATAATAAATGTTCCGAGCGATCCGATCGCTGATATAATATTAATCATATTTAGCTCCTTTTTTTGACAAAGTAGTACACTGTCTTTGATAACTATAATATAAATTTCATATTAACTATATAAAAATGAGCATTAGATATCAATTTTTTAGCTATATAAATACGATTCTGGGTATTTTGCAACATATAAACTAACAATTTTCTAAAAAGATTAATAAATCAATTTATTCTTCTGAGTTTGCATTATAATATCACGGGTACAGTTTTTTAAGGAGTGTGGTATAAATGAAAGCAGTTACTTATCAAGGTCATAAAAACATGGAAGTGCGTGAAGTACATGATCCAATAATAGAAGAATCAACTGATGCAATTATAAAAATAACAGCTTCAGGTATATGTGGTTCTGATCTACATCTTTACCATCAAGGTGATTTATTTATGGATCCTGGTTTTGTTATTGGACATGAGCCAATGGGAATTGTAGAAGAAGTAGGAAAAGACGTTAAAACCTTGAAAAAGGGAGATAGAGTAGTTATACCTTTTAACATAGGTTGTGGCGATTGTTTCTATTGTAATAATGATATGGAATCTCAGTGTGATAATTCTAATCCATCACCGGCAAGTTGGAAATTGGATAATGGTGGGCTTTTCGGTTTTGGTGGCATGCACGGAAACCACTGGGGAGGTCAAGCAGAGTATTTAAGAGTTCCATTTGCCGATTTCTCCTCTTTCAAAGTTCCAGATAGTGATTTGAAAGACGAACAAGTATTATTTTTATCTGATGTTGTCCCAACAGCTTATTGGAGTGTTGAACATGCAGGCGTAAAATCTGGAGATACCGTCATTGTTCTCGGTTGTGGGCCAATCGGTCTAATGGCTCAAAAATTTGCTAAATTAAAAGGCGCTGAACGTGTTATCGCCATTGACAATATAGAACATAGATTAAATCATGCTAAAAAATTCAACGGAGCTGAAGTGTATAATTTTTCTAAAGAAGATAATATAGGAAAATTACTTCATGAAAGCACACGCGGTGGTGCAGATGTCGTTATAGATTGTGTTGGAATGGATGGACAAATTGCTCAAGATGATTTAGAGATTAGTTCAAATTCAGCACAACGCGGTAATATTAGTCCAATTATTACAGCAGCTGAATCAGTACGAAAATTCGGGACGATTCAATTAACTGGTATTTACGGTACCCCTGCAGATAATTTTCCAATAGATTTAATTTTTAATAGAGATGTCCAAGTAAAAAGTGGCCAAGCCCCAGTTATTCATCAAATGCCAAAATTATATGAAATGATTAAAAATGAAGTTTTTGATCCAACAGAAATTATAACGCATACCTTGCCTTTAGAAGATGCCAGCCAAGCGTATGATATTTTCGATCAGAAAAAAGATGATAATATTAAAGTAATTCTAAAACCGTAATAATAAATATATAAAGGAGTCTATATACAGATTATAACCAGTATATAGACTCCTTTATATATTTCATGTGATAATTTTCATAAGCATTAAGTTATAAAATTTCTGACTTTAATCAATTATCTAATGCTGTTTCTTTTTATAAAAACATAATCTCTAAGATAATGAACATTGGTTAATATTTCAAAATTATGCTTCTAATTGTTTAATAATTTCTCTATTAAAATCATCTAAGTCATCTGGTGTACGACTTGTTACAATATTGTTATCTATTACAACTGATTCATCTACAACATGTGCACCTGCATTAGATAAATCTTTGCGTACATTGATAACACCAGTTATTGTACGTCCATTTAAATCATCAGTATCAACTAGTAAAAGGGGTCCGTGGCAAATTGCAAATGTTGGTACGTCATTTTGAGTAAAATACTTAGTAAATGTACCATAACGACCTTCTTCATCACCACGTAAATAGTCAGGTGAGAATCCACCAGGAATTAATAAGGCATCATAATTTTCTGGTTTCGCATCTGAAATGCTAACATCTACAGTTACTTTTTCCCCATGTTTGCCAACAAGTTCATGTTTTGCCGTATCTCCAATAATTTCAGTCTCAAATCCAGCATTGTCTAATGCTTCTTTAGGACTAGTTAATTCTATATCTTCAAATTCATCTGCTAAAATGATTGCTACTTTTTTATTCATAATACAACATGCCTTTCAATTATATTTTACATCTAGATGCTATATACACTAGAAAGAGAAAATTTAAACATAGGATGCTTTATAATTGTTTTATCAACTACTTTTAAATCTGAAATAACTGATATAACAGTACATAAACTTTCTAAAAAAGATCTTTTAAAAACTTTAAAAAAGAATGTATTATATATAATCAACTGTAAGTAATTTTGCGACTCTATCCTATTATAAAATAAAGGAACTAATGTATGATGGTGAACGCTATACTCATAATCTCTTTATTTACCCCCCCTTTTCTTAATTAGTAATTTACTATGAAATAATCTATAAAACTTACTCCAGTCTATCAAATACTATAAAATGTATTAACAAATATAGATTGTATTGTTGAGATAGAGTAGAATTAAATTATTACTTATTTCAAAAGGAGAATTTGTTGAGAAATATTTACAAGCAATTGGTTAAATTAGAACATTTATTATGACAATTTTATATATCATTTCAGTAATTATACAAATCAGACAAATTAAAATTTCTTTTATCCCATTCTTAGCATTCGATCAAGTTATTATCGAACAAGGAGGAAAAAGTTTAAAATTAAGAAATCTAACTCAAACTGATTCTGACTATGTAACTACTTTTTTTAACAACAAAATTTAGGCGGTGTAACTGCTAAAAATATAAATATAAAAGTTTATTTAAATGAAAATGATAAAGATTATTTAATGCCAATTAATAAAAAGCGTTTGAAGAATTTAAAGAAACAATAAAAATAATAGTTATACAACTAATATGCATATTAATATAATCTATTAATAATTAAATAAGGAAATTTTTAAAAAACTTGTTTTTTTTAGACGCTTACAGACGTGTTTATTTGCATCGAGAATTAGATTTCATTAATAGTTTCTCGAAAAAGTTCAAAAAAGATTGATACACTTGAGAAATATGGCTGTGAACGTATCTTTAGTAAGAAAGCACGTAACCGTAAAATGAAATGAATTGAACTTGATAAGTTTTGGGATTATTTACGAGAAGGATATATTCTAGTTCTCTATAAATTATATCCTTTTGGACGTACAACGGAACAATTGATTGGGTTATCTTAGTGATTCGCTAAAAACAGTATTGATTTACATACTATAGATATGAATGTATTAACGAAAGATGCGATCGGCAAGATATTCTTTACCACGATGAGTACATTCGTTGAACTCGAAGTTAATTTGTTAAGTGACAGTCCCAAAAAAGGATTAGAAGCTTCACGAGCAAGCGACCACAAAAGTGCGAGAGCTTCATTACCTGATCACAAGCAAAGAGAAATCAAATTTCTATATGATTAACAAAACTTACAGGTGAAGAGATTTTCCGAACAGACAGGTTTTAGTCGTTCATCGATATACAGAATAATAAAAAAGGAGAAAATTTATTGGAACTTAAACATATGCAGTATTTTGTAGAAGTTGTAAAACAAAAAAGTATGACCAAAGCAGCAGCTAGTCTTTTTATTACACAACCCACAATTAGTAATACAATTAAATTATTAGAAGAAGAATTGGAAGTAATCTTATTTAGTAGATATAAAAATCAAATATACTTAACTGACGCAGGAGAAGCTTTCTTTTTTCAATGTAAAGAAATGCTTAAAATGTATGATAACATCCCTAATGAATTAAGTAATTTATTAGAATTAAAAACAGGACGTTTAAAAATTGGAATACCTACTATTATTAATATAAGAATATTAATTAACTTAATTTCACAATTTCATGAAATGTATCCTAATATAACTTTTCAACTTTTTGAAAATGGTAGTAAAAAAATTGAAAACGATATATATTATGGTGATTTAGACATGGGGATTACCGTACTGCCTACAAATAATAAAAACTTTAATACTTTCTCTTTTTTAGAAGAAAAATTAAAATTGGTTGTTCATAAAAATCATAAATTATCTAAAAGAAAAACGGTTAATATAGAAGATTTAAAAGAACAAGAATTTATTTTATTTAATTCTGATTTCTATTTAAACGATAAAATCAAAAATACGTGTAGAGATTATGGCTTTAATCCTAATATGATTTTTGAAACCACCCAATGGAGTTTCATAGAAGAAATGTTATTAAATAATCTGGGAATATGTATATTACCCGAAGGAATACTAGAATTATTAGATAATAATTTAAAAGCCATCGATATTAATGAACCTTCCATGAAATGGGAACTTGCCATTATTTGGAGAAAAGATATTATAGTTGATTCTTTAACAAAAAATTGGATTAAATTTCTCCAAGAAAACTTCTTAATTAACTATTAAATATAAAGGTATTTGAGAAATTTATAGCTGTATAAAAAAATGATATTTTATATTTATATACTCTCGCTCTATAATTAGAACATAAACATTATAGAAACGGGAGTTTTTTATGGAAAATTATAAATTTCCTAGTGACAGTAAAATTGTCAGTACGGATCAAGTATTAATTAATGATTTAAACAATTATAATACCCTATTTGGGGGGGTGTTGATGAAAAAAATTGATAATAACGCAACGCTTTCAGCTAGAAGACATGCAAGAGTTAAAGAATGTGTTACAGCTTCTACAGATTCAGTAGAATTTTTATATCCAATCACCCAATCTGATTCAGTTTGTATAGAATCTTATGTAGTTTATACAGGAGAAAAATCTATGGAAATATTTTGTAAAGTCATTTCAGAAGATATGATTACTGCAGAAAGAAAAATTGCTGCTGTAGCTTTTCTTACTTTTGTAGCTTTGGATGAAAAGAAAAAACCAATTAAAGTACCCAAAATCTCTCCTCAGTCCAAAGAAGAAAAATTATTATTTATGGATGGCGAAGAAAGAGCTAAAATGCGAAAAATTAAAAGATCACAAACTAAAAATATAATTGAGTCTCTTGATATCAATAAGCCATGGGAATTGGAGTAGTGATAAAATGTTTACTGAAATGGAAGAATTAAACCAAGCTAAGTTAGATTTGAAAAAACTAAGAAACGAGTTTCCTAGTATGTATGAAAAGTTAGAATATATAGCTAGTTTGACACGACAATTAAGTATCCACTATAAATATTTAGGATTACTCATGTTTTCAGATAACCCTGAAACTATCCAAAATGAGAGACCAACTTTAATAAGAGAATCTGTTTTAAAATTATATGAACAAGAAGTTAAAAAAGTTAAGAAAGATAGTAATTTTGTAATTTTTAAAGATATGATGTTAAAATTCCAAAATGTGAACTACTCACAAATATTTCTTATTATTTTAGGTGCCGAACCTAGTTTTGTATTTAAAAATACAATTATTAAATAATAACTTTATTAACAATCCTTAGATTAACGAATTATAAAAAGAATTATAAAAACTCACAAATTTCTTGACTAAATCAAACTATATTTTAGCTAATAAAAGAGCTTCCCTAAATTAGAGAGGCTCTTTTATTAATTTTTATAA
>NZ_JAVTDB010000082.1:0-32114 GCF_032139365.1 Staphylococcus kloosii | reverse complement strand
CTGTAGAAATTTATTTATTATGAAATAATATAACTAACTGGGTAGTAGTAATATAGAGTGGAAGTTGCAATTCGAGACAAAATAGAATTAAGGTGATTAGTTTGAATCAAACAAGTAGAATTATTGAAGATGTGAAACGTGAAAAACAACGAGATGACAAAATTTTTAAAGGCGTTACGTTTGAAGTAAGAACTGAACAAGTAATTATGTTTTTTAATTATGAAGAGATTGTTGATACACAAAATGAAGATCAATATTTTATTAAACATAATCACGACCCAGAATTTATTGATATCCAAGAATTAAATGCGTTAAAGCAAAATTTAGATGAATTACATATATCTTATAGTGAAAGACGCGACGATTTTATGTAAACGTAAAGAGAGCAATTACTAGATGTAATTGCTCTCTCTTTTTTATTAAACTTCAACAGCATCTTCATGAGGTTGTAGTGGATTGTTTTGATCGATGTGATCATAAAACATAACCCCGTTAACATGATCAATTTCGTGTTGAACTACTATTGCAGGATAGCCTTTAAGTCTTAATTTTACTTCTTTACCATCTATATCTGTTGCTTTTACCGTAATTCTAAATTTACGATGAACTAAACCAGGTATATTTTCGTCGACGCTTAGACAACCTTCGCCTGTCGGTAAATAAGCTTCTTGAACACTATGACTCATAATTTTAGGATTAACTAAAGTTAAGTCATATGATTTGCCATTGCCATCATCAGGAAGATAAACAGCAATCATTTTTTTTGAAACATTGATTTGAGGTGCGGCTAATCCGACACCTGAGCGTAGCCCATATTTGTTAGCTGTTTCTTCATCTTGACTGTTAATTAAAAATTCACGCATTGATTTTAATGTTGAGCGATCTTCATCCGACAATGGCAATTCAACATCTTTAGCTTTTTCACGCAAAGTTGGATGTCCGTCTCTAATTATGTCTTTCATTGTTAACATTTACTTACACCTTCCTTATTATCACTATACCAAATTTGAATCATTAAAATACAGTAATCTATTTGATTTATAATATAATATTATATAATATAACACACACGTAGAGGAGGAATTAGCTTAATATGAAATTAAAACAAGGAATCGGTGTCGCATTAGCTTCGACAGTTCTATTAGCTGGTTGTACTACCGATAAAGGCGAAATGAAAGCGTATAATAAACAAATTCAAAAAGCTTTTGACGACGAAAAATCAATTAACACTTCTAGTAAAAAACTAAATGATCTTGAACAGAAGAAAAATAAATTAGTGCAAAGTTTAAAAGGAAAAGACGAAGATAAAGAAAAAGATATCGCTAAAAAAGTAATAGATAATACAAAAGAAAGACAACAAACATTCAAAGAAGAAGAAAATGCTATGGACAAATCTCATCAAGATTATAAAAAAGCCTCTAAACATATTGATAAAATAGGCAATAGTAAAAAACAACGTGAAGTTAAACAATTAGATAGCGCATTAAAAGAAAAATATGAAGCACATGATAAATACGCAGATGCATATAAAAATGTAATGAATAAAGAAAAAGATATGTTTGAATATGCTTCGAAAGGTCAACCTTCACAAGGTGAAATTGATAAAAAATCACAGGCGATTTCAGGTGCGTATAAAGATATGAATAAACAATTCAAAAATTATTCCAATGCAATGAAAAAAGTTAAAGAAGAAAAACAAGATGTCGATAATTTAATATAATATAAGTTGCGAATAATACGAGAAAAATGATTGCGCTTACATTTATGGTGGGAAATGACGCTATGTGACACATTTTATCCACTAGTACAGTTGTATATAATATATTGGTACAGTTTCAGAACTGTACCTTTTTGTAGTAGAACAGAACTTTTTTAAATTGTTTAACAGTGAAACAGTTTTGTGATACAATGTGAAAGGATAAAATGAATTTCTATTATACGGGAAAGGTATGGTGAATTGAATGGCTCCGAAATTACAAGCCCAATTCGATGCAGAGAAAGTATTAAACGATACTCAATCTCAGTTTGAAATGATTCAAATTTTGGATGAAGACGGTAATGTTGTTAATAACGATTTAGTACCAGATTTATCAGATGAACAATTCGTTGAATTAATGGAGAGAATGGTTTGGACACGTATTCTTGACCAACGTTCTATTTCATTAAACAGACAAGGACGTTTAGGTTTCTACGCTCCTACTGCAGGACAAGAAGCTTCTCAATTAGCTTCACAATACGCATTAGAGAAAGAAGACTTTATTTTACCTGGTTACCGTGACGTACCACAATTAATTTGGCACGGTTTACCTTTAACTGAAGCATTCTTATTCTCAAGAGGACACTTCAAAGGAAATCGTTTCCCAGAAGGTGTAAATGCATTAAGCCCACAAATTATTATCGGTGCACAGTATGTTCAAACTGCTGGTGTAGCACTAGGTATAAAAAAACGTGGTAAAAATGCTGTTGCAATTACTTATACTGGTGACGGTGGTTCTTCACAAGGTGACTTCTACGAAGGTATTAACTTTGCTTCTGCTTATAAAGCACCTGCAATTTTTGTTATTCAAAATAATAACTATGCAATCTCTACACCACGTAGTAAACAAACAGCTGCAACTTCACTTGCTCAAAAAGGTATTGCTGTAGGCATTCCAGGACTACAAGTCGATGGTATGGATGCATTAGCAGTATATCAAGCTACTAAAGAAGCTCGTGACCGTGCAGTCAATGGTGAAGGCCCAACGCTTATCGAAACTATGACTTATCGTTATGGTCCACATACAATGGCAGGAGATGACCCAACTAAATATCGTACTTCTGATGAAGATTCTGAATGGGAGAAAAAGGATCCATTAGTCCGTTTTAGAAAATTCTTAGAAAATAAAGGTTTATGGTCTGAAGATAAAGAAAACGAAGTTATTGAGCGCGCTAAATCAGAAATTAAAGCAGCGATTAAAGAAGCAGACAACACACCGAAACAAACTGTTACAGATTTAATGGAAAACATGTACGAAAGCATGCCTCAAAACTTAGCAGAGCAATATGAAATTTATAAAGAGAAGGAGTCGAAGTAACCCATGGCACAAATGACAATGGTTCAAGCGATTAACAATGCGCTTAAAACTGAATTACAAAACGACGAGAACGTTTTACTTTTCGGTGAAGACGTTGGTGTTAATGGTGGGGTTTTCCGTGTAACTGAAGGGTTACAAAAAGAATTCGGCGAAGACCGTGTTTTCGATACACCATTAGCAGAATCAGGTATCGGTGGTTTAGCATTAGGTTTAACTTTAGAAGGGTACCGTCCTGTAATGGAAATCCAATTCTTAGGTTTCGTATTTGAAGTCTTTGATGCTGTAGCGGGTCAAATTGCTCGTACTCGTTTCCGTTCTGGTAACTCAAAAAGTGCACCAGTAACTATCCGCGCGCCATTTGGTGGTGGTGTACATACACCTGAATTGCACGCAGATAACTTAGAAGGTATTTTAGCTCAATCTCCTGGATTAACAGTTGTAATTCCTTCAAACCCATACGATGCTAAAGGATTATTAGTTTCAGCAATTAGAAGCAATGACCCAGTCGTATTTTTAGAACATATGAAATTATATCGCTCATTCCGTGATGAAGTACCTGAAGAAGAGTATACTGTTGAAATTGGTAAAGCCAATGTAAAACAAGAAGGTACGGATTTAACAATCATTGCATACGGTGCAATGGTACAAGAATCACTTAAAGCTGCGGAAGAATTAGAAAAAGATGGACATTCAGTTGAAGTCATTGACTTACGTACTGTTCAACCAATCGATATCGAAACACTTGTTGCATCAGTTGAAAAAACTGGCCGTGCAGTAGTAGTACAAGAAGCTCAACGCCAAGCTGGTGTTGGTGCAACAGTTGCTTCAGAATTAGCAGAACGTGCTATCTTATCATTAGAAGCACCAATCGCTCGTGTTGCTGCAGCAGATACTGTATATCCATTTACACAAGCTGAAAATGTTTGGTTACCTAACAAAAATGATATCTTAGAAAAAGCTAAAGCAACATTAGAATTCTAATTAATACACTAGTCAGAAGTAGTTGAATGCAAATTTCTCTACTTCTCTCTAATGTTTTATAAATGAAATATGTTAAGCTATGTTTAGTACATAGTAAAATTCCACACAATAACTTAAATTGAAATCTTAGGAGGACAAAAACGTGGCATTTGAATTTAAATTACCCGACATTGGTGAAGGTATCCACGAAGGCGAAATCGTAAAATGGTTTGTTAAAGCTGGAGATCAAATCGAAGAAGACGATGTATTAGCAGAAGTACAAAATGATAAATCAGTTGTTGAAATTCCATCACCTGTAAGCGGTACAATTGAAGAAGTATTAGTAGACGAAGGTACAGTTGCAGTAGTTGGTGACACAATTGTTAAAATCGATGCACCTGACGCTGAAGAAATGACTTTCAAAGGTAGCGATAGCGATGAAAGTGCGTCACAATCATCAGAATCATCTGACGATAGTAAAGAAGAAGCTGCTACTGAATCTAAGACAGCATCTTCTGAAGAAGATGTAGACGATAACAAACGAGTTAAAGCGATGCCATCTGTACGTAAATATGCACGTGAAAATGGCGTTAACATTAAAGCAGTATCAGCTACTGGTAAAAATGGTCGCATAACTAAAGAAGATATCGATGCTCACTTAAATGGTGGACAAGCTGCTTCTGAAAGTACTGAAACTCAAGGTACTGAAGAATCTGCAAGTGCAGTACAATCAGCACCAACTGCTACTGAAGGCGAGTTCCCAGAAACTACAGAAAAAATCCCAGCTATGCGTAAAGCGATTGCTAAAGCAATGGTTAACTCTAAGCATACTGCACCTCACGTAACATTAATGGATGAAATTGATGTTCAAGATTTATGGGATCACCGTAAGAAATTCAAAGAAATTGCTGCTGAACAAGGTACTAAATTAACTTTCTTACCTTATGTTGTTAAAGCATTAGTTTCTGCATTGAAAAAATATCCAGCATTAAATACTTCATTTAACGAAGAAGCTGGCGAAATTGTACACAAACACTATTGGAACATTGGTATTGCGGCAGATACTGACAGAGGCTTATTAGTACCTGTTGTTAAAAATGCTGACCGTAAATCTATTTTCCAAATTTCTGATGAAATTAATGAACTAGCTGTTAAAGCTCGTGATGGTAAATTAAGTTCTGACGAAATGAAAGGTGCTACATGTACAATTAGTAATATCGGTTCAGCTGGTGGACAATGGTTCACACCAGTAATTAATCACCCAGAAGTTGCTATCCTAGGAATTGGTCGCATTGCACAAAAACCTATCGTTAAAGATGGTGAAATTGTAGCAGCGCCAGTATTATCATTATCATTAAGTTTCGACCACAGACAAATTGATGGTGCTACTGGACAAAATGCGATGAACCATATTAAACGATTATTAAATAATCCAGAATTATTATTAATGGAGGGGTAAAACATGGTAGTTGGAGATTTCCCAATTGAAACTGATACTATTGTCATTGGAGCAGGACCAGGGGGTTATGTTGCAGCAATTCGCGCAGCACAATTAGGTCAAAAAGTAACAATCGTAGAAAAAGGTAATTTAGGTGGCGTATGTCTTAATGTTGGATGTATTCCTTCAAAAGCTTTATTACACGCTTCTCACCGTTACAGTGAAGCACAACATTCTGAAAACTTAGGTGTTATCGCTGAAAGCGTATCACTTAAATTTGACAAAGTTCAAGAATTCAAAGAATCAGTTGTTAACAAATTAACTGGTGGCGTTGAAGGACTATTAAAAGGTAATAAAGTTGAAATTGTAAAAGGTGAAGCGTATTTCGTTGATAATAACAGCTTACGTGTTATGGACGATAAGAGCGCTCAAACATACAATTTCAAAAATGCTATTATTGCTACTGGTTCTAGACCAATTGAAATTCCTAATTTTAAATTTGGTAACCGTGTTATCGATTCAACAGGCGCATTAAACTTACAAGAAGTTCCTGGTAAACTTGTTGTTGTTGGTGGCGGTTATATCGGATCTGAACTCGGTACAGCATTTGCTAACTTTGGTTCTGAAGTTACTATTTTAGAAGGTGCTAAAGACATTTTAGGCGGTTTCGAAAAACAAATGACTCAACCTGTTAAAAAAGGTATGAAAGAAAAAGGTGTCGAAATCGTTACTGAAGCAATGGCTAAATCAGCTGATGAATCAGAAAATGGCGTAACTGTAACATACGAAGTTAATGGTGAAGAACAAAGTATTGAAGCAGACTACGTATTAGTTACTGTAGGCCGTCGTCCAAATACAGACGAATTAGGCCTAGAAGAACTTGGCTTAAAATTTGCTGATCGTGGATTATTAGAAGTAGACAAGCAAAGCCGTACTTCTATCGATAATATCTTTGCAATTGGTGATATCGTACCTGGTTTACCATTAGCCCATAAAGCAAGTTACGAAGCTAAAGTTGCAGCTGAAGTAATCGCTGGAGAAGCTTCTGAAGTAGATTATATTGGTATGCCTGCAGTATGTTTCACTGAGCCAGAATTAGCTCAAGTAGGTTATACAGAAGACCAAGCTAAAGAAGAAGGATTACAAGTTAAAGCTTCTAAATTCCCATTCGCAGCTAACGGTCGTGCGTTATCATTAGACGATACGACTGGTTTCGTAAAATTATTAACACTTAAAGAAGACAACACTTTAGTAGGTGCTCAAGTTGTAGGTACTGGTGCTTCTGATATTATTTCTGAATTAGGTTTAGCTATCGAATCAGGAATGAATGCTGAAGATTTAGCATTAACAGTACATGCTCACCCTACATTAGGTGAAATGTCAATGGAAGCTGCTGAAAAAGCATTAGGTTTACCTATTCATACTATGTAATCATCAGCTTACATTTTTAGAGTTAATAGAGTCTGGATATAATATTTATCTCCAGACTCTATTTTTATATAGACAGTAGATGACTGAATTGAAACTGTGCTTGTATCAAGTTTCATTTAACTCAAGTCATCATTGCCGGGAGCGGGGACTAATAAATCTTCTTATACAAATAAGATTTCTGTCCCGCTCCCTTACTTATTAGAGGAGGGTGAAAATGGAATATCATTATCCTATTGATTTAGAGTGGACTAACGATGAAATGGTAGCCGTCGTTACTTTTTTTAATGCTATTGAATCTTTTTATGAACAACAAGTAGAAAGAGACTACCTTATTGAGCAATATCGTATATTTAAAAAGATTGTCCCTGGAAAGGCAGAAGAAAAGCAAATCTTTAAAGAGTTCGAAAAAGGTAGCGGCTATAATAGTTATAAAGCAGTAAAATATGCACAAGAAAATCCAGATGAAAAAAATATATCTGCAAATCAAAAATAACTATTGTTATTTGAGCTATATTTTGATATTTTTATTAAGCATTAAACAAAAAGTTTGATAAAAGTAAACAAAATATAGCTTTTTTATTTAGTAATTTATACTGGAAGACATACAACTTGATGGGTGAGTACAATGAATATTGGAACAAAACTTAAAAATTTACGTAAGATTAAAAACTTAACACAAGAAGAATTGGCCGAACGCACTGATTTATCTAAGGGCTACATTTCCCAAATTGAAAGTCAACATGCTTCACCAAGTATGGATACTTTTTTATCAATTTTAGAAGTGCTAGGAACTTCTCCAAGTGAGTTTTTTAAACAAAAACAAGAAGAAAAAATCTTATATCCACAAGAATCACAAGTTGTTTATGACGAATATGATAAGGGTTATATTTTAAATTGGTTAGTCACTCAATCTAATGAATTCGATATGGAACCATTAATGCTGAC
Organism: Staphylococcus kloosii; assembly: GCF_032139365.1. Lineage (GTDB taxonomy): Bacteria > Bacillota > Bacilli > Staphylococcales > Staphylococcaceae > Staphylococcus > Staphylococcus kloosii_A. The sequence continues at coordinate 24,266 of NZ_JAVTDB010000082.1, read as the reverse complement.
GTTAAAACCACAAGCAACTTATAAAAATTTTAATCCATCTAACTCTGATACTTTTATTTTTTGTAGTGAAGGAGCAATAACGTTAGAACTAGGAGAAAAAATTTTTCGAGCACAACAGGGAGATGCGTTATATTTTAAAGCAAGTGACAAACATAGGTTGTTTAATTGTAGTGAACATACAGCGAAAGCAATCATCGTTGCTACTGCATCATATTTATAGGAGGACAAGAAATGAAGCCGTTACTATCTTTTAAATCTGTCAGTAAAGGTTATAATGACGAACAAATTTTAAATGAAATAGATATAGACATTGAATCAGGCTTTTTTTATACCTTATTAGGGCCTTCAGGTTGCGGAAAAACTACAATTCTTAAATTAATTGCAGGCTTCGAACAACCAGATAGTGGAGATATTATTTATCAAGATAAAGCTATGACAAATATTGCTGCGAATAAGCGTAAAGTAAACACAGTATTTCAAGATTACGCTCTATTTCCACATTTAAACGTGTTTGAAAATATCGCATTTGGATTGAAATTGAAAAAAATGAGTAAGCCAAAGATTGAAGTTAAAGTAAAAGAAGCTTTGAAATTGGTCAAATTAGATGGTTATGAAAATAAACGCATTGATGATATGAGTGGAGGACAAAAACAACGTGTTGCCATTGCACGAGCGATTGTTAATGAGCCTGAAATACTATTGTTAGATGAATCATTGTCTGCTCTAGATTTAAAATTACGTACAGAAATGCAATATGAATTAAGAGAAATACAATCTCGATTAGGTATTACATTTATTTTTGTCACTCATGATCAAGAAGAGGCATTAGCGTTAAGTGATTATATTTTTGTTATGAAAGATGGCAAAATTCAACAATTCGGCACACCTATTGATATATATGATGAACCAGTTAATAGATTTGTTGCGGATTTTATTGGTGAGTCTAATATTGTTAAAGGGACAATGCAATGTGACTATGTTGTTAATATCTATGGCCAAGATTTTGATTGCGTGGATATGGGGATCCCATCGGGGAAAAATGTTGAAGTAGTTATACGACCTGAAGACATTTCTTTAATAGAAGCTGAACAAGGTTTGTTTGAAGTGACGGTTGATTCAATGTTATTTAGAGGTGTACATTACGAAATTTGTTGTATAGATAGAAAAGGTTACGAATGGGTAATACACACGACTAAAAAAGCTGAGATTGGTAGCAAAGTAGGTCTTTATTTTGATCCAGAGGCTATACATATAATGGTGCCTGGTGAAAGTGAAGAAGAATTCGATAAACGAATCGAAAGTTATGAGGAGCAAGACAATGCGTAAAATATCTAACTTTTTATTCATTCCATATTTGTTATGGATGGTGTTATTTATCATTGTACCGGTAATACTGCTTGTATATTTTTCCTTTATCGATATTAATGGTCATTTTAGCTTTAGTAATTATAAACAAATAATGTCTATGAAGTATTTATCAATGATTTGGGACTCAGTAATTTACGCATTAGCAATTACAGTATTGACGCTACTCGTTAGTTATCCTGCTGCGTATTTTATTAAAGCCTCCAAAAATCAAAACTTATGGTTACTGATACTCATTATTCCTACTTGGATAAATTTACTACTGAAGACTTATGCATTTATTGGACTTTTCAGTCATGATGGTATTATAAATCAACTGTTAAATATACTACATTTACCTAAAGCGCATTTATTATTTACTGCGCCAGCATTTCTAATTGTAGCTACTTATATTTATATACCATTTATGATTTTACCTATCTTCAATAGTATGAAAGACATTCCAAATAACTTGTTGCAAGCCGCTAAAGATTTAGGTGCAAGTCCTTTTACAACGTTTCGTAAAGTGATTTTGCCTTTAACAAAGCAAGGGATACTGACAGGTATTCAAGTTACCTTTATCCCTGCATTATCTTTATTTATGATTACTAGATTAATTGCAGGCAATAAAGTTATTAATATTGGTACTTCTATTGAAGAACAATTTTTAGTAATTCAAAATTATGGTATGGGGTCAACGATCGCATTATTCCTAATCGTCTTTATGGCCTTTATATTAGTGATTACGAATTCTAAATCATCGAACGGAAAAGGGTGAATCAAATGAAATGGTATGGCAAACTTTATATAGGAATTTTAACTGCATTATTATATGCCCCAATCATTTTTCTAATGATTTATTCTTTTAATTCAGCAGGGAATATGATTCATTTCGATGGTTTTACGTTAGAACATTATAAATCATTATTTCAAAATGATAGATTGATGTCGGTTATATTTAATACGATAGCAGTTGCATTAATTGCAGCTTCCATATCAACAATAATTGGGACAATGGGTGCTATAGCACTTTATCACTTAAGAAATAAAAAGATGAAGGTATCACTATTAACATTAAATAATGTGTTAATGGTGTCATCTGATGTAGTTATAGGTGCTTCATTTTTAATTATGTTTACAGCTATAGGCCATATCACCGGCTTAGGTCTAGGATTCACGACCGTGTTGGTATCACATATTGCATTCTGTATACCCATTGTAGTTATTATTGTATTACCGAGACTTTATGAAATGAATGACAATATGCTTCATGCGGCTCGCGATTTAGGTGCTAATGAGTACCAAGTGTTAAGTCATATTATGTTGCCACAATTGTTACCCGGCATTTTAGGCGGCTTCTTCATGGCATTAACATACTCACTAGATGATTTTACTGTTAGTTTTTTCGTAACAGGAAATGGATTCAGTGTATTATCCGTTGAAGTTTATGCTATGGCAAGAAAAGGGATAAGCATGGAAATAAACGCTATTTCGACCTTGTTATTCGTCGTTATTGTAATAGGTGTTGTTGGCTACTATTTTGTTCAACACATGATAAGACGCAAACAACAGAGTAAGCGAGGTGTACAATAATGAAACGTGTATTACAATTAGTTATTGTTGCTATCGTCATTGGCTTGCTTTGCTTATACATTAGTCATAAATTTACTGCGAAAGATAAATCTAAAAGTGGCGAAAAGATTAATGTCTATAACTGGGGTGAATATATCGACCCAGCGCTTATTAAAAAGTTTGAAAAAGAAACGGGTATTAAAGTAGTATATGAAACTTTTGATTCAAATGAAGCTATGGAAGCAAAAATTCGTAACGGTGGTACGAATTACGATGTTGCCTTTCCAAGTGAATATACCGTTCAGAAAATGAAACGAGAAAATTTATTGTTACCACTCGATCACGAAAAGATACCCAATATGAAAAACTTAGATAACAATTATTTGGATATGCCTTTTGATAGAAATAATAAATATTCTGTACCATATTTCTTTGGAACGGTAGGTATCGTCTATAACAAAAAAGCATATCCACATGATGACTTTAGTTCTTGGCAAAGTCTTTACAAGAAAAAGTATGCAAATGATATACTATTAGTAGATGGCGCTCGAGAAATTATGGGTCTGTCGCTCAATAAATTAGGTTATAGTTTGAACGATAAAAATCCACAACATTTAATTGAAGCACAACAAGATTTAACACACTTAGCACCACAAATTAAAGGTGTCGTTGGTGATGAAATAACAATGATGTTGGAGCAACATGAAGCTAACATAGCTGTCGTTTGGAGCGGAGTGGCTGCACCAATCGTTCAAGATAGTAATGAATTTGATTACGTCGTTCCTAAAGAGGGGTCTAATTTATGGTTCGATAATATGGTTATTCCTAAGACGGTACAAAATAAAGAAGGCGCCTATAAATTTATGAATTTCTTATTAAATGAGCGGAATAACAAACAAAATACTGAATGGGTCGGGTATGCAACACCGAATAAAGCAGCTAGAAATAAATTACCGGACGATATTAAAAATGATAATCGATTTTATCCATCTAAAAAGGAACAACACAAATTAGAAGTTTATCAAGATTTAGGTAAACAAACATTAAGCGATTATAATGAAAGATTTTTAAACTTCAAAATGTCATTAAAATAGATGACAGTTAGTAGTTATTTTTGCTATAGTTCGATATAATGGGTTGACTAGTAATGTAAGGAGTTGTAAGTACATGTCAGGAGAGCAATTTACGCAAGTTAGACGTCCTGTAAGTCGATTAACAGAAAAAGTGCTAGGATGGTTAAGTTGGATTTTCTTACTACTTTTAACCATTGCTACAATGTTTATCGCACTCGTATCATTTAGTAGTGATACATCAATACAAAGACTTGAGAGTTCATTGAATGCGAATGAATTTGCACAACAAATTTTCACTAATAACAATTTAAACACAACACAAGCAGTTATTTGGTTACAAAATGGAGTATGGGCGATTATTGTATATTTAATAATCTGCTTATTAATTTCGTTTTTAGCCTTAATTTCAATGAATATTAGAATTTTATCAGGATTCTTATTCTTAATTGCTACCATTGTTACTTTACCTTTAATGGTATTATTTGTTCCATTAATTATTCCTGTATTATTCATCATAGTTGCAATTATGATGTTCGCAAGAAAAGATAAGGTTGAAACAGTACCTGCATATTACGACAATGGATATTATGATAGAGATGCTCAATCTAGACATGGTTATGATAAAGAGTCAGCACAAAATGATTATAAGCAACGTAAAAGTAATCAAGAAACAAGCCGTTATCAACCAGCTGATGAGCCAAGTACAATGCGTAGAAACGCTGATGAAAATACGACAGTTGATCAACAAAGTACAGCTTCAGATGAAGAAGAAACTAAAGATTATAATTCATTGCGTAGAGGCGGTTATAGTTCTGAAGTAGCAAGGCAAGTAAATGGTGATCCTAACGCTGAGGAAGAGCCACAAGTGCTTTCAAGACAAGCTAAATACAATTATAAAAATAAACAACACCCAGAGGTTGAAGTTCCTCAAGAAGATGAAAATGCTGAAGCAGATTACCAACGTGGACCTTCTCAAGAAGAGTTAGAACGTCAAGAAGCAGAACGTCAACAACAACAAGAAGAAGAGGCAAGACGTAAACGAGAAGAAGCAGAAGAAAAAGCACGTCTTAAACAAGAACGTGCCGAAGAAAAATCAAAAATTAAACAAGAGAAAAAAGAACTAAGAAAACGCATGAAAGAAAAACGTAAGCAACAACCGAGTGCTGTAAATCAACGTCGTATGAATTATGAAGAACGTAAGAAAATGACATCTCATGATGACGTAGAGACAGAAAAAGAAGTTACAGCCAAAGCTTCTGACAACCAAGATACTACAACTACAGACGAAAAAGAAAAATAATATAGAAGTATTTGAAATACAATATTTCTAATTATAGTTAAACGTCAATTTCTGTTGAAATTGACGTTTAACTTTTATGAGATAGAAGCACTATAGATCATTTATAACTTTAAAGATTAGACGGCGTATCGATTAAAGATTTATTTTTTGGAAAGCATATAAAATTAAACTGTAATGTAGATAAAAGAGAGCCTAGGACATAAAGTTCTTGGACAAGTGAAAAAAGGTAATTTCTATTGAAATAATATAGAAATTGCCTTTTTTATAATTCTGTTGATCATATACAACTTGTTGAGATGCTACTTGTCATATAGTAAGTGGCATTAATACAAATCCAAGTTCTCTTTTGACTTTATCTATTTCTCGAACGGATATTCAAGCGAAACCCGAAATCGCTTTCATAAATACCAAAACAGGTTCTCCATCAATTTTTGCTTTGACTTTAGATAATTTTTGTTTCCGTTTCAAAAAGCTTTTTGTTGCTGTGATCTTTAAAATATACTGAGTTATAATTTTCGTTCATTTTTATATTTGTTTTTGAGTAGAATTGCATACATTGATTTTTACGACAGGAGCTTTAATTTTTAAAGTATTTCAATGCAAAAGTATATATAATTACAAAGTATTTTGGCGGGACTCTTGAGTGAACCGGACAAGCTGAAGACTGTAGGATAAAGCTGTCCACCTAAGAAAGCGAGCCAATAATACGAAGTATTGTAAATAAAGAAGCCAGTAAATGAATTCATAAAAACGCATTTACTGGCTATTTCTTTAGGAATTATATCCTAAATTATTTATTTATATGCGCAATCGATAACTGAATTGCAAATGCGTTTGCATTAAGCTTTTTCAACTCTAGTCATCCTTGCCGAGGCGAGACTACAAAATATTTTTATACAAATAAGATTTCTGTATAGCTCCCTCGTATTTTAATAGTAGCGTTCATTTCTCAAGTGTTTATATAGATTATAATTCTTGGAATGTTTGAACGATTAAATACACATTAAGAATACTTAAAATTACAATTAAACACCAGCTAATAATATTTACCCAGCGTTTATTTTTAAAAACGCCCATTAATTTTTTGTCATTCGTCGCTAGTTGTAACGGTATGAGTGAGAATGGTAAAGCGATACTTAAAAATACTTGTGAGAATACTAATAATTGTTCTACTTTTTCTGTATTACTTTTGAAAACAATTAGACAAATGATAATTGGTAAAATTGCTATACCACGTGTAATTAATCTACGTGACCAATTTGGAATTTTTAAATTGATAAAACCTTCCATGACAATTTGGCCTGCCATTGTACCTGTGATTGTTGAGTTTTGACCTGATGCCAATAAAGCTACGGCAAATAGTGTACTCATAATGGCACCCATAGTTGCACCTAGGGCTGGCTCAGTTTTAAGTGCATGGTATAAATCAAAGAAACCACCTAATTGTTCAGTATTCGCGCCATAAAATAATGCAGCACCAAGTACTAATAATAGACAATTAATAACAAATGCGATGATAAGTTGAATGTTTGAGTCAAGCGTTGCGAATCTCACAGCATTTTTCTTTGCTTTGTCGTCATTTCTATCATACATACGAGATTGTACGATAGATGAATGTAAATATAAATTATGTGGCATAATTGTCGCACCGATTATACCTAATGCGATATATAAAGCACCATTATTAGTAATTATTTCTGTTTGTGGTACGAAACCATTCAACATATGCGTTACAGAAGGTGATGCGATAAATACTTCGAATAAGAAAATAATTAATACAGTAAAGATGAGCGTACCGACAATAGCTTCAATTTTTCTAAAACCGAAATGCATAATAAATAGTAATAAAAATACATCTAATACTGTAATAATTGAACCAACAAGTAATGGAATATCAAAGAGTAGGTATAATGCGATTGCACTACCAATTACTTCTGCAATGTCAGTCGCAATAATTGCCAACTCTGTAATAATCCAAAATACATAGGTGAATGGTTTGTTTAAATAATGTTTAGTTGCTTGAGCCAAATCCATATTGGTGGCAATTCCTAAACGTACCGCCATACTTTGTAATAACATAGCCGCTAAACTTGATAGTAAAATGACGAATAATAGCATATATCCAAATTGGGCGCCACCTTGCATTGATGTAATCCAATTACCTGGATCCATATAACCGACTGCAATTAGCAATCCAGGGCCTAAAAATGATAACAATTTACGGCTAAATTTGCCATCAGTATTAATGGATACTGTATTATTAATTTCACTTAGACTTTTTTCATTCTCTCTCTCTGTCATATTTTCACCACTCACTAATTTTTATAATAATTCAAGGATATTAAAAAATAATTGTTAGGTCAACCTAAAAATTGCAATTTGTAGTTATTTTAAGTAGTTATATTAGTCTTTTGGTGATATAGTAATTTTGATAAAATATTAATTGTGAATAAAAGGAGGTAAGTTATGAATAGAAAGACCGAAAAAATATTGGCGTGGATTGGTAATGGTTTAAGTATTTTATATTTATTTATCGTGTTATTAGGTGTGCTATTATTAAACACAAATACTAAAGAATTTAAAAAAGTGTTTAATGAAATGTCTCAGGCACAAGGACAAAATTTCTCGCCAGATTTATTATTTATGAGCTATATGATTCAAATTATTATTTTAGTAGTAGTCATTATTTTAGCTATAATTGCAACGCTAATAATGAAAAATAATCGTGTTTTAGCTGGTGTGTTATTTATCATTGCAGCAGTCGTTAGTCTTTTTGTTACTAATTTAGTAGCGATGGTGTTATGGATTATTGTTGCTGTTAAGTTATTTATAAAAAAAGATAATCATCTTATTAAACAAGGTAAGACAAATATTCCTAACCACAATCAACAGCAATGGAATCCTGAGCAAGATTTAAATAAGAAAAAAGACGACCCATATATTTATTAACATAAATATATTTCATTAACAAAGCAGCCTGTATTTATTACAGAGCTGCTTTTAGTGTTATTTAAGGTAAATGTGATATTAAGCATAAAATTTGAGTAATTGAGTGAATGTATCTTCTAAGAATGAGATAAAGGCTTTATCATTTTTTAATTCATCTGCACCAGGTTGCAATGTTCTTGCAACAAAAAATTCGCCTTTTTTAACGTTTTTAACGCGATCAATTGCTTTTTGTAAACTTGAATCATCCATATCTTTAATCAGTGTTTTTTCTTGGCTCATATGGTCTAAACTTACGCTGTAATCAGCGGGAAGGTTTTTAAGTTGATTGAATTGATCCTCAAATACTTTTACTTGTTGTGCTTTATCCTTTGCTTCATGCATAACGCCGTACATCACAAATAATTGTTCTTCAAATAGTCCAATTTGGAAATGTGGTTGCATTTTATAACCACGTTTATTCGTCGCAAAAGCAACCCAAGTGTCTTTAGGTGGATTTACACTCCTTCTTGCATGTTTTGCAACATGTGGATAGAAAACTTCTCCCGTTTGAGTTTCTAAATATTGGGCGAAATAATCACCTAAATTGTTTAATTGAGGACGCACATGTTCTTCGAGTGCTGCCATTCTATCGTCTAATCCTGGTACTGTAAATGCTTTGAAATCTTTGGGTTTAAATATATATTTAGTCATATTAACCTCCAACATAATTATAACTATAGTTGATGATATTGTAGCATATTCACTCTTTAGAAACATTGCCTTAGCTTTATATGTAACGCAATTTTTTATTTAAAGTAAAGAAGAAAAAATTTTATTTTACTTTTTCTATGCATATGACATTTTTTATAGAAGCATTTACTGTATAATACAATTTAAGCTAGGAGATGATTTTATGACTGTATATGAATTTGCAAAAGGTCTTATATTAGAAGCAGGTAATAATGTTACTAAAATTATGCAACAAGAAATTGAAATTGAAACTAAATCCAATCCAAACGATTTAGTCACAAATGTAGATAAAGCAACAGAACAATTTCTGTTTGATAATATAAAAGAAACTTATCCTAATCATGCCGTCATCGGTGAAGAAGGCCATGGACATGATGTATCGAAAACACAGGGTGTTGTTTGGGTCGTTGATCCTATTGATGGCACATTAAATTTTGTGCATCAGCAAGAAAACTTTGCAATTTCTATTGGTATTTTTATAGATGGCGAACCATATGCTGGTTTTGTTTACGATGTTATCAATAACGTGTTATATCATTGTAAAGCAGGCGAGGGCGCATATGAAAATGAGCGACTAATACCACCATTAGCAGAAGATACACTAGAGAAAAGTATTATAGGTATTAATCCAAATTGGTTAACTAAACCTAAGTTAGGGCCTATGTTGCAGCCAATTGTTGAAGACTCGAGAAGCGCAAGAGCTTATGGCTCTGCGGCGTTAGAAATTGTTTATGTCGCGACGGGGAAATTAGGCGCATATGTGACTCCTAGGTTACAACCATGGGACTTCGCTGGTGGCATGATAATTTTAAATGAAGTTAATGGAAAAGCTACAAATATGTTAGGTGAACCATTGTCTATTTTACATCCTAATTCGGTAATTGTAGCTAATGCAAGTTTACATGATAATTTAATTCATAATTATTTTGATAATTATAGAGATACGTTAATCGCACTTCATGAACGCTTCAAATAATAAATGTGTCTATAAAAAACTAATCCATGTAAAATACATGGATTAGTTTTTTTAAGCAATAATTTAGTGAATTGATCTTGTTAGACAACTATTCACTATAAATAATTATAGCCAGCCATTTTCACGATATTTCTTTTTTAAAGTGAAACCAACGCCAAATGTTGCAATGAACAATATAAGTGTTAAAATCATCAATGGAACATTTGTAGCTGCTAAGCTAAAACTAAATAATAATAAGAATATGATGGCTACTACTGCGAGTACCCAAAATATAGCTTTTGATTTTTTTTGTTGCATCCCTACCACACCTTTTTGTTTTCTTTAATCAATTATATGATATAATAATTAAGTTGCAATTAAAAGTGGGAAATTACTCGAGAAAGGAAATTATTGAATGACTAATTTAAGAGAAGATGTTCGAAATATAGCAATCATCGCTCACGTTGACCATGGTAAAACGACTTTAGTAGATGAATTATTAAAGCAATCAGGCATGTTCCGTGAAAATCAACACGTAGATGAAAGAGCGATGGATTCAAACGATTTAGAAAAAGAGCGTGGTATTACAATTTTAGCGAAAAATACTGCGGTTGATTACAAAGGCACAAGAATTAATATTTTAGATACACCAGGGCACGCTGACTTTGGTGGTGAAGTAGAACGTATTATGAAAATGGTAGATGGTGTAGTACTTGTTGTAGACGCATACGAAGGTACGATGCCACAAACTCGTTTCGTATTGAAAAAAGCATTAGAACAAAATTTAAAACCAGTAGTAGTTGTAAATAAAATTGATAAACCTTCAGCTAGACCTGAAGGCGTTGTAGACGAAGTATTAGACTTATTTATCGAATTAGAAGCTACTGACGAACAATTAGACTTCCCTGTTGTATATGCTTCTGCTGTTAATGGTACTGCAAGTTTAGAGTCAGATAAGCAAGACGAAACGATGCAATCATTATACGAATCTATTATCGAATATATTCCAGCCCCACTAGACAATCATGAAGAGCCATTACAATTCCAAGTAGCATTGTTAGATTACAATGACTATGTAGGTCGTATAGGTGTAGGACGTATATTCAGAGGAACAATGCGCGTAGGTGACAATGTGTCGCTAATTAAATTAGATGGGACAGTGAAAAACTTCCGTGTTACTAAAATATTTGGTTACTTCGGTTTAAACCGTGTTGAAGTTCAAGAAGCACATGCCGGTGACCTTATTGCCGTATCAGGTATGGAAGACATTAACGTTGGTGAAACAGTAACGCCACACGATCACCAAGATGCTTTACCTGTGTTACGTATTGACGAACCTACATTAGAAATGACATTTAAAGTTAATAATTCACCATTTGCTGGTCGTGAAGGTGATTTCGTAACAGCACGTCAAATCCAAGAACGTTTAGATGAACAATTAGAAACAGACGTTTCTTTAAAAGTTACACAAACTGATTCACCAGACACTTGGATTGTAGCTGGTCGTGGTGAACTACATTTATCTATCCTCATTGAAAATATGAGACGTGAGGGTTATGAATTACAAGTTTCTAAACCACAAGTAATTTTAAAAGATATCGATGGTGTAACATGTGAACCATTTGAAAGAGTACAATGTGAAGTACCACAAGAATATACAGGTGCAGTTATTGAATCATTGGGTCAACGTAAAGGTGAAATGTTAGACATGGTTACTACAGACAATGGTCTAACACGTATTATCTTTATGGTGCCTGCACGTGGTATGATTGGATACACTACAGAGTTTATGTCTCAAACACGTGGTTACGGTATTATTAACCATACATTTGAAGAATTTAAACCACGAATCAAAGGTCGTATTGGCGGCAGAAGAAATGGTGCTTTAGTTTCAATGGACCAAGGTCAAGCAAGTTCATACGCGATTATGAGTTTAGAAGATCGTGGTACTAACTTTATGGAACCTGGTACAGAAGTATATGAAGGTATGATTGTTGGTGAACATAACCGTGATAATGACTTAACAGTTAATATTACTAAAGTTAAACACCAAACTAACGTACGTTCTGCTACAAAAGACCAAACAGTTACTATGAAACGACCAAGAGTTTTAACGTTAGAAGAAGCACTACAATTTATTAATGACGATGAATTAGTAGAGGTTACGCCAGAAAGTATCCGCTTAAGAAAGAAAATACTTGAAAAATCTGCGCGTGAAAAAGAATCAAAACGAATTAAACAAATGATGCAAGACGAAGAATAAATAAAAAAGCCAATCAATAGTTGATTGGCTTTTTTATGATTTATATGTATTGATTATTATATTTGCCACTAATAAACAAAGCCATTGTTATTTATTTAAATAGCAATGGCTTTGTTTTAAACAGTTAATTATAATTAATATGTGTTTTACGTTGCTTAGGTGAATCTAAACGACTTTTGCATTCGTCACACATAAAAGTATGCATTGGATCATTACGTAATCGTTTAGCTTCTAATGTATTTTTGTCGATGAGTACCTTGGTATCACAAATTATACATTGCACCGTCATCATCATTAAATCACCTCAATGTTTGTCACATAATTAAATTTATGTGAATAGCCTTGTTCAGGTGTGTAGATAAAACTATCAACCGCATTATCGTCATAAAGTCTTTTGCCTTCTCTAGCAAATTGGAAAAATAAATAAGGCAATAATTCGATATCTATATCAATCGCATCTTCATCATTAGATAACCGTATTAATTTAGCATCGTTATGTGGTTCAGCATTTTTGAAAAATGTAGCCATGTTTATTACAAAAGTGCCATCAAGCATCGCATTTTTTTTATATTTAATTTCAGAATTTAACGTAGGTGGATTTGTTTGTCCTTCAAGAATAGCACGATTCCATTCTCTATTATCCTCGAAATCTATCGGTTTAGTACCTTCAAAAATACCAGATTCCAAATCTTCAATTTTTACTTTGCGATCATCGAATATCCACGTTGTACTATCTAAAGTAATTGGAAATTTAACCGCGCCTTTAATTTGAATCATTTTCCCACTCCCTAATAAATTTATTACTCGTAAAAATTTTATACCATTTAGATAAGCATTAAATAAAAGATAAAATTGTGTCTGTTTTATGACATATTATACACTTTATTTTCTGACAATTTCATAAGCTTAAAACAAGGAAAAAACCATGATAGCAGTGGTTATAAAATTAGCCATTTTAGTTTGCCAAATTGAATGGTAAAAAATTTCTCTTAACTATTTTAGCATATCTTAACTCATGAAGTATAATACATAAATTCACTTGCTTTTTAATTCTTTGTAGGATAGAATTTTAATATAAAGTTACATTTGATAGGGGGAATATGTCATGGTAAAAAGCCAAAAATTAAATAATGCGGCATATGACCAGTTAAATAAAGATGCTGACAGGATTTTACAATTGATTAAAGTTCAGATGGACAATCTTACTTTACCTCAATGCCCATTATATGAAGAAGTACTAGACACTCAAATGTTTGGCTTACAAAAAGAAGTTGATTTTGCCATTCAATTAGAGTTAATTGATAAAGAAGTAGGAAAAGATTTAATGCTTCGTTTAGAAAAAGAATTGTCTAAACTTCATGACGCTTTTACAAACGTATGATGTGTATTAAATGTATTTGTTTAATGATATAAAAGTTAATCGTTTGTATTAAAACTACATAGAGACAAGTTAGTGACTAAAGAATCAAATGTATGTTGATTTATGTTTAGTCACTTTTTTTATAAAGTAACAAAATACATTATAACTTTATTCGAGAAATTACAGTAAAGTTGCTATAATAAAATGTGCAAAGTTTATACTTAATAAAGCGTAGTTCGAATGTTTTTACATAAATTAAGTATATAGAAATGATATTATTTTAGAAGTGGATGAAATTTACAATGAAAAATATTAGGCAAATACTACGGCATGTAGGAAAATATGCAAAGTACATTGACTATCCTTTAGTTGTTACATATATTTTATTATGTATGATCGGCTTAGTTATGGTCTATAGTGCGAGTATGGTTGCAGCTACAAAAGGTTCATTGACTGGTGGCATATCAGTATCAGGTACTTATTTTTATTCTAGGCAATTACTTTACGTTATTATGAGTTTCGGAATCGTGTTCTTTATGGCATTTTTCCTTAATGTTAAATTTTTGGAACAGACAAAATTTCAAAAATGGATGATGCTCATTATAGTAGGCTTGCTATGTGCGACGCTTGTTATTGGTAGTAATATCAATGGTTCTAAAAGTTGGATTAACTTAGGTTTTATGAATTTACAAGCTTCAGAATTGTTGAAAATTGCATTAATTCTCTACATACCATATATGATAGAAAAGAAAAGACCGAAAGTTTTTAAACAACCTAAATTATTAACGTCTCCAATAGTACTAGCAGCATTTTGTATTGGCTTAGTATTGTTAGAAAAAGACGTTGGACAAACTTTACTTATTATAATCATATTCTTCTCAATAATATTTTATGCGGGTATTGGTGTTGAAAAAACGGTTAAATATTTACTTATGGTCGTCATTGGTGTTGTAGTAGTTGGTGGTTTGGCATTGCTATTTGGTTTAGTACCACATTACTTAACTGCACGTTTCAGTACTTTATTAAATCCATTTAGTAATGAAGCAGGTACGGGTTATCACATTTCCAACTCACTATTAGCAATAGGTAATGGTGGTTTATTTGGTAGGGGATTAGGTAATAGTATTATGAAACTAGGTTATTTACCTGAGCCTCATACAGACTTTATCTTTTCAATCATTTGTGAAGAACTTGGACTTATTGGTGGTTTATTTGTAATATGTTTACTATTTTTTATCGTTTACAGAGCTTTCCAACTGGCAAATAAAACATCTTCATATTTCTATAAATTAGTTTGTGTCGGTATTGCTAGTTATATTGGAAGTCAAACATTTGTTAACTTAGGTGGTATTTCTGGTACAATTCCACTTACAGGTGTGCCATTGCCATTTATTAGTTTTGGTGGATCTTCTATGGTTAGTTTAAGTATCGCTATGGGCTTATTATTAATAACTGCTAAACAAATTAAAATTGATGAACAATATAAAAAAGAAAATAACTATAATATACGTTCTGTACCGTCAAACAGACGTAGATAAATAAGCAACAGACATTACATCTAAAATGTAATGTCTGTTTATTTTTATACAATGTCTGATATAAAGTCCTAAAGTGAAAGTAATTTTTAGTGCTTATTATTGTATAAATAGGTGCTATAAAGGCGTTGATAAATTATAATATAACAACAATACATAAAATTTATATAAGACATGAGTATGTCTATTGTAAAAATATGAGTAATTATACATTTAATAGTATAAAATAACACTAAGAATAATTTATTACTGTATACAAACAACGCATTTTGATATAATGTTATATATCTAACTATTTAGAAAATTCAAAAATTTAAGGGGGACCATGATTTGAGAAACATAAATAAATTACTTGTAGCTAATCGTGGGGAAATTGCAATTAGAATTTTTAGGGCGGCTACTGAATTAGATATTCAGACAGTTGCTATATATTCAAATGAAGATAAAGGATCTTTACATAGATATAAAGCAGACGAATCATATTTAGTCGGTGAAGATTTAGGACCGGCAGATAGTTATTTAAATATAGAGAGAATTATTGAAGTAGCTAAACGCGCAGAAGTGGATGCTATTCATCCAGGTTATGGATTTTTAAGCGAAAATGAAACTTTTGCACGTCGTTGTAAAGAAGAGGGCATAAAATTTATTGGGCCAAGACTTGAACATTTGGATATGTTCGGAGATAAGGTGAAAGCTAGAGAAACTGCTATTAAAGCTGATTTACCTGTTATTCCAGGTACGGATGGACCAGTAGAAACTTTTGATGCTGCCAAATCATTTGCCGAAGAAGCTGGTTATCCATTAATGATTAAAGCGACAAGTGGCGGTGGTGGTAAAGGTATGCGTATCGTTCGTAATGCTGATGAATTAGAAGATGCATTCCACAGAGCTAAATCAGAAGCTGAGAAATCTTTTGGTAATAGTGAAGTTTATATAGAAAGATATATTGATAATCCTAAACACATTGAAGTACAAATTATCGGCGACGAGCATGGCAATATCGTTCATTTATATGAGCGCGATTGTTCTGTTCAACGTAGACATCAAAAAGTTGTCGAAGTTGCGCCATCTGTTGGTCTTACAGAAGAAATGAGAGAACGTATATGTGACGCTGCCGTAGATTTATCCAATAAAATTGATTATGTCAACGCAGGAACTGTAGAATTTTTAGTTTCGGGAGAAGAGTTCTTCTTTATTGAAGTGAATCCGCGTGTTCAAGTTGAACATACGATTACAGAAATGATCACAGGTATTGATATCGTCAAAACTCAAATTTTAATTGCGGATGGAGAACCATTATTTGGGGAACGTGTTAACATGCCGCACCAAGAAGATATAAAAACATTAGGTTATGCTGTGCAATGTCGTATTACAACAGAAGATCCATCTAATGATTTTATGCCAGATACTGGCCGTATTATTGCTTATCGCTCTAGTGGTGGTTTTGGTGTACGTTTAGATGCTGGCGACGGTTTCCAAGGTGCAGAAATTTCACCGTATTATGATTCTTTGCTAGTTAAATTGTCTACTCATGGACTTAACTTTAAACAAGCGCAAGAAAAAATGGACCGTTCGTTACAAGAAATGCGTATTAGAGGGGTAAAGACGAACGTACAATTTTTAAAAAACGTAATACGTAATCCTCAATTTATTAGTGGTGATTATACAACTAAATTTATTGAAAATACGCCTGAACTTTTTGAAATTGAATCGAGTCAAGACAGAGGTACAAAAACGTTAGAATACATTGGTAACATTACAGTTAATGGCTTCCCAAATGTAGAAAAGCGACCAAAACCTGAATATGAAGTTACACCTACGCCAAAAGTGAGTAAAAAAGAGATTGCGCAATTATCAGGCACGAAACAATTATTAGATGACAAAGGACCAAAAGCTGTAGCAGATTGGTTAAAACAACAAGAAGATGTATTGATTACAGATACTACTTTTAGAGATGCTCATCAATCATTATTAGCAACTCGAGTTCGTACAAATGACATGATGAACATAGCTTCTAAAACGGCGCAAGTCATGAAAGATAACTTTTCACTTGAAATGTGGGGTGGTGCGACGTTTGATGTTGCCTATAATTTCTTGAAGGAAAATCCATGGGAGCGTTTGGAAAGATTACGTAAAGCAATACCTAACGTGTTATTCCAAATGTTATTACGTGCATCTAACGCAGTTGGTTATAAAAACTATCCGGATAATGTAATTAAAAAGTTTGTTAAAGAAAGTGCTGATGCAGGCATCGATGTATTCCGTATTTTTGACTCATTAAACTGGATAGATCAAATGAAAGTGGCGAATGAAGCAGTGCAAGAAGCCGGTAAAATATCCGAAGGTACGATTTGTTATACGGGTGATATTTTAAATCCAGAACGTTCAAATATTTATACACTCGATTATTATGTAAATATGGCGAAAACATTGGAGCGTGAAGGTTTCCATATTTTAGCAATAAAAGACATGGCAGGTTTATTAAAACCTAAGGCTGCTTACGAACTCGTTGCAGAATTAAAATCAGTTGTCGATATTCCGATTCATCTGCACACCCATGATACAAGTGGTAATGGTTTACTATTATATAAACAAGCAATCGATGCAGGCGTTGATGTTATTGATACTGCTGTAGCATCAATGAGTGGCTTAACAAGTCAACCAAGTGCGAATTCATTGTATTATGCGTTAAACGGTTTCCCACGTGATATGCGTGCGGATATTGAAGGTATGGAAAGCTTGTCTCAATATTGGGGTACTGTGAGACAATACTATAGCGACTTTGAAAGTGATATTAAATCACCTAATACTGAAATCTATAAACATGAAATGCCAGGCGGTCAATATTCTAACTTACATCAACAAGCTAAAAGTTTAGGTTTAGGTAATCGTTACAACGAAGTAAAAGAGATGTATCGTAGAGTAAACTTCTTATTCGGCGATATAGTTAAAGTAACGCCGTCATCTAAAATAGTAGGCGATATGGCACTTTACATGGTACAAAATGATTTAGATGAAGAAACTGTACTCAAAGACGGTTACAAATTAGACTTCCCTGAATCAGTCGTATCATTTTTCAAAGGTGACATTGGTCAACCTGTAGATGGCTTCAATAAAGAATTGCAAAAAGTTGTGCTTAAAGGTGAAACGCCTTTAGAAGACAGACCAGGCGAATACCTAGACCCAGTAGATTTTGAAAGTGTTAGAAAAGAATTAGAAGAAAAACAACTAAAAGAAGTAACAGAACAGGACATTATTAGTTATGTACTATATCCAAAAGTATACGAACAATATATGTTAACACAGGAACAATACGGTAATGTGTCATTGCTTGATACACCAACATTCTTCTTTGGTATGCGTAACAACGAAACTGTAGAAATCGAAATTGATACAGGTAAACGACTGATTATTACACTCAAAGCTATTACAGAACCAGATGACAAGGGTGTACGTACGATTTTCTACGATATGAACGGTCAAGCACGACGAATTTATATTCAAGATGAAAATGTAAAAGCCAATGCCAGTGTAAAACCTAAAGCAGATAAACTAAACCCTAATCATATTGGGGCGCAAATGCCAGGTTCGGTAACAGAAGTTAAAGTTGCTGAGGGTGAAAACGTAAAGAGTGGCCAAGCATTATTAATTACAGAAGCAATGAAAATGGAAACAACTGTTCAAGCGCCATTTGATGGTGTAGTTACTAAGTTAACTGTACAAAGTGGTGACGCAATTGAATCAGGAGATTTATTAATAGAAATTGAAAAAGAAGCTGTAGATTAACCCTATAATTTGATTAACTATAAAATGGGAGAGGGATAAAAATCTTATTTTTATAAGAAGATCTTGTAGTTTCGTCCCCCACAGGATGACTGAATTGAAAGAAGCTGGATACAAGCTTACTTCCAATTCAGTCATCTACTCCCTATATAAAAGTTGAGCCTGAGGACAATATGTCCCAGGCTCAACTTTTTTTTAGCGTTTATCATTTTTAACTAACCACCGCTGCGAATTGTTCGTAACATCAATACGATGAAGTAAGTGATTAAGCCAAATAAAATAGTAATAATTAGAGCGTGTAGTAATGCAATAATTAAATTCACATGAGTGATAACAGATAGTGCGCCTGTAATTACTTGCAAAATAATTAAAATAAATGCTGTCGTGTAACCATAACGTATTGTTCTATTTTGGTGATAATTATTAAGTGCATGGATGAAGGTTAATAATATCCAAATAAATGTAATTAACGCCATACCTCTATGGACGAAGTTAATCCAATCTCCTTCGGTATGAGGTATAATGTCGTGAAATGGTAATGGCCATTCACCATATGCAAGGCTTGCTTTCTTATGTCTGACTAGTGCGCCTGTATAAATTGTTAAATATACAATACCCGTCATAATCCATGTTAGAGTACGTAACGGTTTTCTAATAAAGAGTTCATCAGCCTCATATTTGCGATCAACTTCAAATATGATTAACATCATTACAAAAACAGAAGAAAAGCTGACTAAAGAAATACCAAAATGTAATGCTAAAATATAGGCGTTTTGTTGCCAAATAACTGCCGCAGCACCTATAAGTGCTTGAATTAATAAAAAGCTGATACTAATAATTGCTAATGGTTTTATTTCTTTTATATAACCAATATGTTTCCAAGCAACAATAGATAACCATACTACAACGATTAAGGATAATCCTGATACGGCACGATGGCTTAATTCAATTATTGTTTGTATTGGTAAATTTTGCGGTAGAAAAGCGCCATGACATAATGGCCAGTCGGAACCACAGCCATTAGCTGAACCAGTCTTAGTTACGAGCGCCCCGCCTAATTGTACTAGTGCCATAATGATGGTAGCTAGTACCGATAACCATTTTAGGTTTCGTTTTTTAAACAATGATAAACACCCCATCAAAAAATTACCTTTATGAGATAAAAATTTCCAATAACAATATATTATAGTAATACTATTGGTTTTTGCAAAAATCTCATCTTAAATTATAAGAAAGGCTATAATAATCTTTAACCTCATTATAGCAAGAATATCTATATAATTTGTGTCACAATAATGACGATTTGTAATGTCGCTAAAGTGTCACAAATAAATTTTAATATATATGGAGTTTTAAATAATTATGCTTTATCATATATATTGTATGAAAATATAAGGAGGGAAATTATGAACAAAGAGCAAACTTTGTCACAATCTTCGAGCCGTGTAACGTATAAAGAGTTACAGCAAATTATAAAAATGGGGCTTGTACAGGGCAACTTAATTCCAGCATTTGCCGGTTCATGGCTTGCAATTGTTTTAGCAAATCATTCCTTCCTCTCGTCAATACCTCAAATCATTATGATGCTATTAGGGTCTACATTAATTATGGGTGGTGCTTGTGCACTGAACAATTATTATGACCAAGATATTGACAGCATCATGCCTAGTAAACAAAAGAGACCAACTGTAAACGACAGAATTTCAGACAGAAATTTATTGATCCTTAGTTTTGGGATGATGCTAATAGGAGAGGCTTTATTGTTTGCACTTAACATACCTTCAGGTGTCATTGGTTTATTAGGTATCGTTGGTTATGTATCTTTTTATTCTATTTGGGCAAAACGTCACACTGTATGGAATACTGTAATCGGTAGTTTTCCCGGAGCTGTGCCACCGTTAATAGGTTGGACTGCGATTGAAGGTCATTTAAGCGTTACTGCAATTGCATTATTTTTAGTTGTCTTTTGTTGGCAACCCGTACACTTTTACGCTCTAGCGATTAAGCGTCAAGATGAATATTCATTAGCGAACATTCCGATGCTACCATCAGTTAAAGGATTTAATCGTACGAGAGTGAGTATGTTTATTTGGTTAGTATTTTTACTACCATTACCATTTTTATTTAGAGAATTAGGTATTACGTTTATGATACTTGCTACTTTACTAAACTTAGGTTGGCTATACATGGGTCTAACAAGTTTTAAAAAGGGTACAGATAATACTAAATGGGCAACTAAGATGTTTATCTATTCATTAAACTATTTAGTCGTATTTTTCGTATTAACAGTAATTGTTTCTCTAATCGAGATGTTTTAAATTTAATTATTAAGGATGGAACTTATGAATTTACCTATTTTACCTACAATTAGTACAACCTGCATTGTATTAAGTGCAATTTTAGTTGCAATAGGTTGGCGCAAAATTTGGAAACGTAACATCGAGGGGCATAAAAGAATAATGTTAACTGCCGCAGTAGCAGCATTATTATTCTTTATTATTTATGCTTCAAGAACTGTGTTTATAGGAAACACAGCATTCGGCGGACCGGATTCAATTAAAATTTATTATACGATATTTTTAGTTTTTCATATAAATTTGGCTACAATTGGTGGCATTCTTGGTTTAGTCCAAATTATTACTGCGTTTAAAGATAAGTTTAATATTCATAGAAAAGTCGGACCTATCGCTTCTATTATTTGGTTCTTCACAGCGATTACAGGTGTAGCTGTATACGTTTTACTATATGTTTTATATCCAGGTGGAGAAACAACGTCATTAATTAAGGCAACTTTAGGTTTATAAAAAGGGCTTACGCCAAATAATTAACCAATCAACTTGTTTGAAAGTCAGACATGTTGATTGGTTTTTTAATACAGTTAATTGTGTATGATTATAATATTTATGTTGCATTCACAATATTAAATAAAGGCTATTGCCGGTTATTTTTAAAGATAAGTTTTTAGTTTTTTTGCTTATGTTGTGTAATATAATTGTTTAAATGCTTAGCAGTAAATGATGATGTATGATTTAACAATTCTTGAGGTCTGCCTTCAAATAGTAAATAACCACCGTGTTCACCCGCATAAGGCCCAATGTCTACAATCCAATCTGCTTGAGTCATAACCGTTAAATTATGCTCTATCAATATAATAGTATTATTTGCAGCGATAAGGTCATCAAAACACTTCATTAAAATATGGATATCATTTTCATGTAATCCTGTAGTGGGCTCGTCAAAAATAAAGATATGATTTTCAACTTTATCTATTAAATGTTTACTCAACTTTGCGCGTTGTGTTTCACCTCCAGATAGAGTGCTTAGCGATTGTCCTAAAGTCATATAATTTAAACCCGTAGCTTTTAATGCCTGTAAGGCATTAATAATGTGGTCGTTATGATTAAAGTAGTCAAGTGCTTCATCTACTGTTAAGGCAAGTATGTCTGCGATAGAGTAATTATTAACTGTCGCTTCTAAAACTTCTGGATGATATCGTGTGCCATGACACAAATCACAAACTTGTGTGAAATCTGGCATAAAAGCAAGTTCTGTTTTCAGTACACCTTTACCATGACATTGTGGGCATGCACCTTCGGAGTTATAGCTAAACATGCTTTTCTTTAAATCAGTGTGTTCACTAAAAAATGAACGAACTTCATCAAAAATATCCATAAAAGTTAATAGGTTTGAGCGACTAGAAGCGTGGACAGCTTTTTGCGTAATATAGCTGACGTTATTGCGTGATGTAAAACCAGAATGAATTAGCGAACTTTTCCCAGAACCAGCGACGCCCGTTATAACTGACATGGCTTGTTGAGGGAAAGTCACGGTTATATCTTTTAAATTATTATGAGTTAAATGTGATAATTCAATCGTTTCTTTAAAAGGTCTAGGATTGATTTTTAAATGTTTTGGCTTTCTTAGTGCTTCACCCGTACTTGTATTAGAAGACAATAAACTTTCGTAACTCCCTGTGAATGTAACGTTACCACCGTGTTTTCCTGCATTTGGACCTAAATCAACGACGTAATCTGCAATTTGAATCACATCTGGATCATGTTCAACAACAAGAACGGTATTACCTTTAGCTTTTAAAGATTGAATGATTTCATTAATACGTTGAATATCTTCTGGATGTAGCCCGATACTCGGCTCATCTATAATATAAACTAAATCACTTAATGGACTATTTAAATGTCTAATTAATTTTATACGTTGTGATTCTCCTCCTGAAAGCGTAGGAGTAGGACGTGATAAAGTTAAATAATTCAAACCAATGTCTCTTAATGCTTCAAGTTGTTCAAGTAACGGCGCTATGATTACATTAGCTTTGTCGTTATCAATTGTTTTTAAAAAAGCAATAGCATCTGTTATGGCTAGATGAGTAAAGTCAGCAATATCGAGTCCATTTATTTTACAACTTAAAACTGTTTGATTTAATCTTTTGCCATTACAAGTAGGACAATACGACTGTGTAACTACACGGTCTACATCTTGCTTGAATTTATTCTTTTCAAAATTGTCACTCAATAAAAATGAACGTCTGAAGCGGTGAATCAATCCTTCAAATTTCGCAGTGCGTGGCCAATTACTTGGTGGATTTTTAAGCTTTTTAGGTTTGGTATATAATAAAGTATCCATCTCTTTTTTAGTGTAATCTTTTAACTTTTTATTATTGTCAAAAAGGCCGGAGTATAAGTATCTTTTTCCTCGCCAACTACCAGGCCTAAAAGAAGGGAAGTTTATTGCATCCTCATTTAACGACTTGTCATAATCGAGCAATTCATTTAAATCAATATCTTCAACATAGCCTAGACCTGAACATGTTTCACACATGCCTTTTGTATTATTAAAAGAGAAAATATCTGAATAACCTACAAAGGGTTCACCTATGCGTGACCAAAGTAACCTTACTGAAGCGTAGATATCGGTAATCGTTCCTACGGTAGACCTTGAATTACCACCAAGTCTTTTCTGATTAATAATCATTGCGACGGGGAGATGAGCTATTAAATCAACGTCCGGTTTTTCGTATTGTGTCAGTTGATGTTGTATGTATGAAGAATAAGTTTCATTTAGTAATCTTTCAGATTCTGCAGCTAATGTATTAAATACGAGTGATGATTTCCCAGAACCTGAGCGCCCTGTAAAAACAGTTATTTTATGTTTAGGAATCTCTAATGAAATATCCTTTAAATTATTTTGTCTTGCACCTTGAATGCTAATTTGTTCCATTTTGTTCACCTCATTAGGTTGTATACCCTATAATTAAAGCTATAATAGTAAAGTTAGAAATGTTAAAAACTGAATTATTTGGATAAATAAGATATCTTGATTGTATATTAACAAAACATGTACAATGTGTATAAGATAAATTAGGTGGGTGAAAAATGAAAAAACTAA
>NZ_JAVTDB010000081.1:0-5740 GCF_032139365.1 Staphylococcus kloosii | reverse complement strand
TCAGTTAAATTTTAAATGAATCGTCAAAATATAACGCTTTCTTATTATAAAATTTATTTAAATATAGTACAATATTATATAACTACTTCTAGAAATATATACATAACTTAATATATGTAAATCATTTATTTACAAACATAATCAGTATATGTCATAACACTTATTTTTTAAGTTTAATTTAAAACTAGAATAAGTCTATATGTAGTAGTATCTCATCTATTTTAAATTTCTTAAATTAGCATTGTAAGCATAATTAAAATAGTAGTGTTAAAAACGTTTGATATATCGATTGTTTGGGGTTAATAGATTGCAAATGATTGTATAATAAGTGCCTTAGTCTTTGAAAATATTATTTAATGTATATATTTTTAGATAATTTCAAGGGGGAAGTTATATGTCTACTTTAGTTTTAATCTGGATGTTTTTGATTTTTTCTTTAATAGCTTTAGGTAGTATAATTATTAATCTTTACAAATATTATCAAACTCAGGAAACCAAACATGAACGTAATTATATGCTTTTAACTTTATGCTCATTATTATTAATGGCTTGTTGCGGCGGTATATTATTAAAATTTTAAATATAAGAAAACCCTTCTATTCATTTAGGAGGGTTTTTAAATTAAGTCTTATAAAATTCAGTTAACTATAGTGCAATAGAATTTGAATATTTACTTTTTCACTCTCGAATAAATTGACTTTGTTTATCTAGATTACTCATAACATTAAACATCTTAATTAATTATTAGCAATTCTCAAGTGTGCCCTACTACAACACTAGGAGGTAAAGTAATGATTTTACTTTTATCAATACTATTGGTATTAAGCTTTATACAAGTTATATATATCTTGTATAAATATTTTCTTAGTCAAAATGAGCGTACTCCTCAAAATTTATATTGGCTAGTTGGCTCATTACTATTATTAATAGTAATAGGTATAATGTTACTACAAATAATTTAGAAGTGAATATATTAATTTTCATTTATTCCCCATTTTATAAAAAAGGCGCTTACCTAGATAATGTTTATTCTAGGTAAGCGCCTTATATTATTTATATAAATTTATAATACAATTAAGCAACAAATGATTATTTATTTGTTACTACATCATACCTGGCATGCCGCCCATGCCTTGTTGTGGGTCGTTGTCATCTTTGTCAGGAATGTTGGATACAACTGCTTCTGTTGTTAAGAACATTGCTGCGACACTTGCTGCGTGTTGTAATGAAGAACGCGTTACTTTTGTTGGGTCAACAATACCTGCATCAAGCATATTTACCCATTCATTTGTAGCTGCGTTAAATCCAACGCCTACTTCGGCATTTTTAAGTCTTTCAACAATAATTGAACCTTCAAGACCAGCATTTTCAGCAATTTGTCTTACTGGTGCTTCTAATGCTTTTAAGACGATATTAATACCTGTCGCAATGTCGCCTTCAGCTTCGATGTCATTAACTTTATCGTAAATGTTCATAAATGCTGTACCGCCACCTGCTACGATACCTTCTTCAACTGCTGCTCTAGTTGAGTTTAATGCATCTTCAATACGTAATTTACGCTCTTTAAGTTCAGTTTCACTAGCAGCACCTACACGAATTACTGCAACGCCGCCTGCTAATTTAGCTAAACGTTCTTGTAATTTTTCTTTATCAAATTCTGAATCAGTCTCTTCGATTTGTGATTTGATTTGGTTTACACGTGCATCAATGCTGTTTTGGTCTCCATCACCATTAACGACAGTTGTGTTATCTTTAGTAATTTCTGCTTTGCTAGCTGTACCTAACATATCTAATGATGCTTCTTTAAGTTCTAAACCGAGATCGTCAGTAATCACTTGTGCACCTGTTAAGATTGCTAAGTCTTCTAACATTGCTTTGCGACGATCACCAAATCCTGGCGCTTTAACTGCTACTGCAGTAAATGTGCCTCTCATACGGTTAAGTACGATGTTTGTAAGTGCGTCACCTTCAACTTCATCTGCAACGATTAAAATTGGACGGTTAGATTGCACCACTTGTTCTAATAAAGGTAAAACGTCTTGGAAAGAGGAAATCTTTTTGTCCGTAATTAAGATATATGGATTTTCTAATTCTGCTACCATCTTATCTGAATCAGTTACCATATATGGAGATTGGTAACCTCTATCGAATTGCATACCTTCAACAACTTCTAATTCAGTATTAAAACCATTAGATTCTTCGATTGTAATAACACCGTCGTTGCCAACTTTTTCCATTGCTTCAGAAATGTATTTACCAATTTCTTCATCAGCCGCAGAAATTGAACCTACTTGCGCAATTTCATTTTTATTTTCAACTTTTTGAGAGATACCGTGTAAAGCTTCGATTGCAACTTCAACTGCTTTATCGATACCTTGTCTAATACCTACAGGGTTCGCACCACTAGTAACGTTTTTCAAACCTTCTTGAATCATAGCTTGTGCTAAAACTGTTGCAGTAGTAGTACCGTCACCTGCAATTTCATTTGTTTTATTAGCTACTTCTTGTACTAATTTCGCACCCATATTTTCATATGGATCTTCTAATTCAATTTCTTTAGCAATCGTAACACCATCGTTAGTAATTAATGGTGAAGTATATTCTTTATCAAGGACTACGTTACGACCTTTTGGACCTATAGTTACTTTTACTGCATTTGCTAGTTTGTCAACACCACGTAACATTGCTTGACGTGCGTCTTCTGAGAATTTCAAGTCTTTTGCCATAATTTATTAAACCTCCGTGTTGTCATTATTATAATTGTGCTTTCAATTATTATTATTTAATAACAGCTAAAATGTCATCTTCATTTAAAATTAAATAAGTTTCATCACCGCGTTTAACTTCTGTACCAGCATATTGTTGGAATACGACGTTATCGCCTTCTGTTACTTCCGGAGCAACTCGTGTACCATTTTCTAGTAAACGGCCTGCACCAACTGCAATTATTTTACCTTCATTTGATTTTTCTTTAGCGCTATCTGTTAAGACAATACCACTTTTTGTTGTTTGTTCTTGTTCTACTTTTTCAATAATTACTCGGTTACCTAATGGTTTTAACATTAATTGTTCCTCCTTGTGTTTCATAACATTTAGCACTTCTCTATCTAGAGTGCTAATACAATTTTATAATAATCAAATTTGGTCAATATTTCAAGCGAAAAGTATGTCGTTATGAATTATTTTTGTATAGCGTGGCTATTTAAGCTAAAATAAGACATATTAATAATTTTTGGAGGTTCACGATGTCACGTTTATGGGTATCCATATTCACCTTAGTTATTTACGGACTTGCACAAGTTGGTCCTATCATTTTAAAAGCTGCAGGTGTTTTTAATAGTTTTAGTAACAAATCTCAGGCATATGCCATCATTTTTAGCCAAGTTATCTTATTTATTCTTGCAGCTATCGTAATTACATTTTTACATAATAAAATTGCTAATCCAACTAAATTGGAGTTACAAACCAAAGAGCGCAAAAGATATATTGTTTTATGGGCAATTGCTGGTTTTTTCATTGTTATGGTTTACCAAATCATAGCGGGTGCTATTAATATATACGTTTTGGGTGCGCCAAAACAAAGCCCGAATACTGAAAGAATTATGGGAATTGCTAGGAAAGTGCCGCTATTTATCATTTTAATTTCTGTAGTCGGCCCTATCCTCGAAGAATATGTATTCCGTAAGGTTATCTTCGGCGAATTGTATAATATTATCAAAGGTAATAAAACAATCAAATTTATTATTGCTGGTGTCGTTAGTGCAACGCTATTTGCTTTAGCACATAGTGACCCTGCTTTCTTTATTATTTATTTTGGAATGGGTTTAATTTTCGCTGGATTTTATGCTTATACTAAGCGTATTTGGGTCCCTATACTTATTCATGTATTTCAAAATGGTCTAGTAGTCATCATTCAAGTATTGGTCGGTCCTGAAAAAATTAAAGAAATGCAAAATGCATCTTCATTTATAATTCACTTTATTAATTAAAAAACATCTTAAATAATCCATAAGCGGATTATTTAAGATGTTTCTTTTTATTAAAATATCTATCTCTCGTTGCTTTAACGAAATATGCAATAATAACACCAATAAAAATAATAAACATAGTAGCTATTAAAGCAAATAAAGCACGCTCAAATTTTAAATTATTGTCTTGTGCTTCACTTTCTTTTTTTGTCGTAGTTAACTCATTTTCATCGCTTTTTTCGTACTCATATGAACCTTGTGATTTGTTTTCTTTTGGTGATTTTAAATCTGGCATAGACCCTATCTCACCAGTGATTAACGCTAAGACTTGCTTATCTAAATTTTTGTAATACGCATCAAATTTAATTGGATTAAAATATTGGAATTTAAAATAATTAGTTCCACGTTGAAGTGCATTTAAATAAGAATTATCATCGAATGATTTTTTTGCTACTACTTGATCAATTTGATTTTCTGAAACTTGTTGCTTATCTTTGTCTAAATTTCTTACTTGGCTAACAACATATGGATTATATTTAAATGAACCCGGTGCTACTTTTTGAAACTTATTCATAACATTATCATCATTTTGTTGATTGTTATATTGCGCTTCATTATTATAATTACTTAATTTATTAGCATCATTGTTGTGATTACTAACACTATTACTATTTTTAGAAGGTTGATTATTGTTATTGTTATTGTAATTGTTATGCCAATAATAATAGTTCTGATTATCATTTTGATTACTATTCATTGGTTGTCTGTTATTATTCGTATTATATGAGTTGTTTTTAATATAATTATGATTAGTTTTATTATTATTATTATTCACTTTAGTATTATTGTTATTATAACCTGACTCTGATTGCCAACTATATCGATAATACGATTGGCTGCTACTTGATTTATTTTCAGTTCGGTTACGATTCATGCCGTCATTATGCTTTGTTTGTTGGTTTTGAGGACTTCCCCCACCTGAACCGCCATAATGATTTGTTGATGCATTGTTATTGTTATTCGGGTTTGGGTTATAGCTCGAATTATTTCCGCTATGATTGTCATAATTAGGATCATACCCCTCATTACTGCCGTTTGTATTACCACCTGTATTATTGTTATGACTACCGTCAGCAGTATTACTATCATCAGAGGTATGATTCGACGGTCCTCCACCGCCAGAACCTCCACCAGATTCACCACTATTAGCAGTGTCGCTATCATCAGTAGTATCTTCTTTTGCCGGATAATCTTTACTATTTTGAGCATCTTCTTCATTCTTATCTTCTGATGTATTGTTATCTGCTGAAGCATCTTCTTTATTATTTTGTTCATTATTTGTATTATCTTGCGCAGTATCAGTTGAGTTATTATTATCCGTATTATTTTCTGATGTATCATTATTTACATCAATCTGTGCTTCACTACTATTTTCTTGATTATTATTAGACGAATATTCAGTAGTTTCATTATTACTACTATTATCTTCTTGATGTGATTCATTATCTTTTGATGATGTAGCTACACTTTCATTGCTAGCATCACTATCTAACTTACTACTCTCATTAGTGTTAGCTGATAATGACTCTGAAGCACCGTGTATAGGTGAAGTGAATATTGATACACTTAAGCATAATGCAACACTAGAAGTCATTATTTTTTTACGCTTGTTATATTTCAACTTTATCACTCACCTACCTCTTTAATATATTTATTATTAGTATATTAGATATACCGTTAATTTTCATCTTTATTCAGCAATTGCAAAGTAA
>NZ_JAVTDB010000080.1:0-33007 GCF_032139365.1 Staphylococcus kloosii | reverse complement strand
AAACCGAACACTTTATTGGAAGTGTCCGGTTAAAATCTATATCGGGTATGATATTACTCGAAAGAATATAATGGTGTTGATAAGTAACGCTCACCATTACTTGGTAATACTGTAACTACAGTTTTGCCTTTACCTAATTCTTTAGCTTTTTTAATTGCAGCGTGAATCGCAGCGCCTGAAGAAATACCACCTAAAATACCTTCTTCTTTAGCAACTTTACGAGACATATCCATTGCAGTTTCATTACCAACTTTAATAATGTCGTCGTAAACTTCTGTGTCTAGTGTGTCAGGTACAAAGCCTGCGCCTAAACCTTGTAATTTATGAGGTCCAGGTTCTCCACCACTTAATACAGGTGAATCTTCTGGTTCGATAGCTACTAATTGAATTTCAGGGTATTTTTCTTTAAGCACTTTGCCAACGCCAGTTAAAGTTCCACCAGTACCTACACCAGCTAAGAATGCATCGATTGTTTTACCTTCAAATTGCTTAACTAATTCTGGACCCGTAGTTAATTCGTGAATACGAGGGTTAGCTGGGTTTTCAAATTGTTGAGGTTCAAAATAACCATGCTCTTCTTTTAATTCTTTAGCCTTTTTAATAGCGCCTTTCATTGCTTCTGATCCAGGTGTTAGTACAACTTCTGCACCATAAGCTTTTAATAAGTTACGACGCTCTTGACTCATTGTTTCTGGCATAGTGAATACAGCTTTATAACCTTTGGCTGCACATACGAATGCTAAACCAATACCAGTGTTACCACTTGTTGGTTCTACAATAGTGTCGCCCGGTTTAATTTTGCCATCTTTTTCAGCTTGTTCAATCATACCTAGCGCGATACGGTCTTTAACTGAACCACCTGGATTTTGGTATTCAAGTTTAACATAGATATCAGCTGCATCTTCATCTACTACTCTATTTAATTTAACTACAGGTGTATTGCCAATTACGTCTACAATGTTTTCAAAACGATTGTTTGTCATAAGAAACGCTCCTTTGTTTATAAAAGTTAAAACTTACTTTTTCTCTCGGATATATTTCTATTTTATCAGATTTTTCAGCAAATACAACTTTAACTTACTATAGCACTAAATTATTATTTAATTTCAATATTTCAAGTGTATTTTAGTTTTGAATTAGTGCCTGTAATTCTTCTTCACTGTATTCATATTTACTGCGACAGAAATGACATTCGGCTTCTGCACCGTGGTCTTCTTCAATCATACTGTTAATTTCAGCTTCTCCTAAACCTTTGATTGCATTTAAGAACTTATCATGCCCACAATTACATTCGAATTGAGTCGGTAATTCTTCTAAAATTTGAACATTAGATTCGCCTAAAACTTCATATAACAATGCTTCGGGTGATAAACCTTGGTCAATCAGTTTAGAAACAGGTGTCATATTATTTATAGCGTCTTCTAATTTTGTAATTGTTTCATCTGTTGCCCCTGGCATTACTTGAATAATAAAACCGCCAGACGCTTTGATAGAGTTGTCCGGATTAACTAATACACCTAAACCAACTGAAGAAGGTACTTGTTCACTCTTTGCGAAATAGTAAGTGAAATCATCACCAACTTCTCCAGACACAACCGGACTTGAACCTGAGAAGTAATCTTTCATGCCTACATCTTTTACAACGGTTAGTGAACCATTAGTACCGACAGCTCTGCTAACATCTAATTTACCAATATCATTTAACGGGAAATGTGTTTGTGGATTGGTAACGTATCCTCTAACATTTCCTTTTGCATCTGCATCAGCGATCACTTTACCTACTGGACCTTGGCCATCAAGTGTAACAGTTAATTTTTGATCACCTTTTAACATTGCCCCCATCATAACTGTCGCTGTCATTGTACGACCTAATGCGGCAGATGCAGTCGGCCAAGTATAATGTCTAGTTTGTGCTTCTTGCACTGTTTTAGTTGTTAATGCGCTATAAGCTCTAATTTGTCCATCAAATGCAAGAGCTTTAACAATATAATCTTTTGTCATTCTTTATGTCTCCTTTTTTGTGAAAGTTTATTTTTCGTTTTAATATTTTGTACAATCACTTTAATTTTACATTCAATATATTGTAATAGCTTAGAAGTAAAATTGCCATCTATTTGTTTGCGCCCAATTATTTTTCCACATAAACATAAAAACTCCTTTTCTACTAATTCATTGTTTAGTAGAAAAGGAGTAACGCTTAAATTAATTTCTATTGCTTGGATCGTTAGGATCACTTGGATTGCTTGGTTTATCGATGTTCGGTGCTTGTTCATGACCAGTTTGTTCATCACTTTGTTCTTGATCATCGCTATCGCTTTGTTCGCTGTCGCTAGAGTCATTATTATCTTGATTATCATTGTTTGTTAATTCATGTTGTTCTTTGCGAATGTCATCATAAGATTTACCATATTTTCCTTCTTGGAAATCTGAATCTTCTTTGTTAGCAACTTTCGCATCATCGTAATTAACTTCTGGTAATACACCATCGTAGAACAATGATTTAATTTGTTCAGCAACCAATGTTTCTTCAGTAAGCAGTGTTTTCGCAATTAATTCTAATTGTGATTTGTGTTCTAATAAGATTTCTTTCGCACGTGCATATTGCTCTTTCACTATGCGTTGAACTTCTTTATCGATTTCATATGCAATTTGGCCAGAATATTCTGCTTCGCCTTGCATATCTTTACCTAAGAACACTTGGCCACCGCTACCGCTAGAAAATTGTAATGGTCCAAGTTTTTCACTCATACCATATTCAGTAACCATCTTACGTGCAATTTGTGTAGCACGTTCAAAGTCATTTGATGCCCCTGTTGATACTTCATTAAAGTTAATATCTTCAGACACACGGCCACCAAGTAGACCACAAATTTTATCTAATAACTCTGGTTCAGTCATTAAGAAGCGATCTTGTTTAGGTAACATCATCGCATAACCACCAGCTTGTCCACGTGGCACAATCGTAACCTTGTGAACGACTTCGGCTTCGTCTAACACCATACCAATAATTGTATGTCCTGCTTCATGGTGAGCAACAATATTTCTTTCTTTTTCGGAAATAACACGTGATTTTTTAGCTGGCCCAGCGATTACGCGGTCTGTTGCTTCTTCAATATCACGCATGTCGATTTTTTTCTTACCTTCACGTACAGCAATTAATGAAGCTTCGTTTAATAAGTTTTCTAAATCTGCACCAGAGAAGCCAGGTGTTCTTTGAGAAATTGCTTTTAAATCCACTGTTTCATCAAGCGGTTTGTTTCTAGCGTGAACATGCAGAATTGCTTCACGGCCTTTAACATCTGGACGACCAACTTGTATTTGTCTATCGAAACGTCCAGGACGTAATAATGCTGGGTCAAGGATGTCTGGTCTGTTAGTAGCGGCAATCATAATGATACCTTCATTTTCACCAAAACCATCCATTTCAACTAGTAATTGGTTTAGCGTTTGTTCACGTTCGTCGTGTCCGCCACCAACACCTGCACCACGTTGACGTCCAACTGCATCAATTTCATCTATGAAAATGATACAAGGCGCATTTTTCTTAGCATTTTCGAATAAGTCACGTACACGACTGGCACCAACACCAACAAACATCTCAACAAAGTCTGAACCACTGATTGAGAAGAATGGCGTACCTGCTTCACCAGCTACCGCACGGGCTAATAAAGTTTTACCTGTCCCTGGAGGGCCTACTAATAGCACCCCTTTAGGAATACGTGAACCCATTTGTTTAAATTGCTTGTTATCTTTTAAGAAGTCCACAATTTCGATAAGTTCTTGTTTCTCTTCATCTGCACCAGCTACATCAGAGAAGCGAACACGTTTTTTCTGACTGTCGTACATTTTAGCTTTGGATTTACCAAAGTTCATCATACGACCGCCACCGCCGCCACCTTGTGCTTGGCTTAAGAAGAATATAAACAATAACGCGATAATTAATACTGGAATTAATGTAGTTAATATACTTACGAATACACT
Organism: Staphylococcus kloosii; assembly: GCF_032139365.1. Lineage (GTDB taxonomy): Bacteria > Bacillota > Bacilli > Staphylococcales > Staphylococcaceae > Staphylococcus > Staphylococcus kloosii_A. The sequence continues at coordinate 29,026 of NZ_JAVTDB010000080.1, read as the reverse complement.
TTGTTTTTCTTCTTCTTTAACTGTAAATTTTAAATCATGTTGTTTTTGTGCTGTATCTGTAATTTTTTCTAATTCTTTATTGTTGTTATATAGAATAGTTGAAGAATAATCTTCACCTTTATCGGTTTTACCACTCACCATATAAACATTTTGCTCTGGTTGTATTTTTAGTGATTTTAACTCACCTTTATCAAGTTGTTTCACAAATTGATTATAAGTAAGCTTTTTCGGCATATTGCCATTTCCATTAAGCCATGAAAATAAACCAAAAATTATAACGCCAATGATTGCGATTACTAGCACATTGCGAAAGGCTTTCTGCATGCGTCATTTCCTCCTACTTCAATAATAAAACTAACAAAAATTGTAACACAATAGTACATTTAAAGGCTAGTATTTCAACTTTAGTGTTGCGCTTACAACTCTCGTTATTTTAGTTTTTTGAATTCAAATATTCAAACAAATTATTCCCCTAATTTATGTAGTACTTTTATTACCTTATGCCCTTAAAGTTAATTTTACCAAGGGTTGAATATCCAGTATATAACAACATCATTAAAGGTTAAATTGACTTGCTTTAATTTGAATAAATTTCTGGTTTTAAAGTACCGATGTAAGGTAAGTTACGGTAAAGTTCTTTGTAATCTAAACCATACCCAACTACAAATTCATCAGGTATCTTCTTACCTACATATTTCGCCTCGATACTCGCTTTACGACGATTTGGTTTATCCAATAACGTCACAATTTCTAATGAATTAACACGACGAGATTCCAACAACTCAGTGATTGATTTTAATGTTGTTCCTGTTTCAAGGATATCTTCAATAATCAATACATCTTTACCTTCAATTGATGAACTCAAGTCTTTTAAAATTTGTACTTCTCCAGTAGATTCTGTTCCACCATGGTAACTTGATACATCCATAAAATCGATTGATAAGTGAGTATCAATACGTTTAATTAAGTCAGTCATAAACATAATTGAACCCTTTAAGATCCCAATACAGACAAGTGGTTTATCTTGATAATCTTTTGTCAGTTGCTTCCCTAAATCTTTACAAATTGATTGTATATCCTCTTCTGTAAGTAAAACTTCCTTCAAATCATCATGCATTTCCAAGTTCATCTCCCATATTTTTTATCTTTATTGCTTGTTTATACCTTTCCTTTATAAATAAAGTGCCAACTGCAATAATTTCATTTTGATTATTGATAATTACAGGTAATTGATTGCGCTCATCAGCTATAACTTTGTGATCAATCAACAATCTACTTACCTTTTTATGACCTTCTACACCATTTAGCTTAAACTTATCGCCGTCTATTCGCGTTCGCACAGTTAATGGGAATTGATGTTGTGGCATTGCTTTATTTATCTCGATGTTGTAATGCCCAAATTGGTACATGTCTGGTTGTGTTATCGTCACATTTTTTAATTGCTGGCTATAATTTGCCATTATAATAAATTTATCATATGCAATATGAATTATCCATTTTTCCGACGAATATAATATTGATTGGCTAACGTTTTCACATAATTGACGCAACCAATCGTTATAAGTTTTTTCCGGAAATACTAACCCAGTGTTCAATTTCTGCAAAGCCACGTCGAGCACCATTATTTTTAAAGCGTAGTCTAATGCATTGAATTCAGATCTTGAAATACACAACGGCGCAGTCAAATCATCGCTACTATTAATTTGTAAAAACGCTTGAGCCCTTGCTTGTAGATGTAATAATTGTTCATCATGCCATGCTTTTAATTTTAACAATTGTTGTGGCTTAAGTTGCTCATTTTGTTCAATTGCTGGTAGTATGCGATTACGAATATCATTACGTACGTAGTCGTTTTGACTGTTCGTTTCGTCCTCATAAAATGGTATCTGATGTTGCGTTTGATACTGCTGAATATGTTGTTTTGAGACATTGAGTAGTGGACGTACAATTTTATAGTCTTCTCTCCAACTCACTTCAGCTATGCCTAAACTACTACGTGTCGATTTACCTGTCATTAAGCGATAAAAAATCGTTTCAATTTGGTCATCTTGATGATGCGCAGTTAACAATACATCACCACCTAATGCCTTCATCTGATTATCAAACCAATCATAACGTAAATGTCGCGCTTCATTTTCAATGCTGTTACCCTTATCTACTATGTGGTTCAGATTCAACGTTTTAATATGTAAGGGGAGATCTAAATCTCTGCAATATTGTTGAATAAACTGTTCTTCTTCGTTAGATGCAAGTCTTAATCCATGATTAACGTGTAAACAAGTAAGTTTTCTATAACTGGGTTTTAAAACAGTACTTAATAAATGTAGTAATACCATGCTATCGATACCTGTTGATACCGCTAAAACGATATGACTATTGTCATCCCATTCAGTTGTATTAACTTCCAATATTAATCCCTCCTCACAACAACATTCACGACAAATCCAATGTCTTTCATTGTACTAAACTGAATTTCTCAATAAAAATAGACTGTTTCCTTCAATCAAGAAACAGTCTGTGATTGTTAACATTAAAGATACCTGTATATTTTACAAATTAACTTATAATGTAAATTAAAAATTTATATTAACGTCTAGCTCCACGTCCGCCGCGTCTAGACTCAGTTTGACGTTTAATAGAAGTTAGTTTATCTTCGCTATCTTTTAAGAAGTTATTTAGTTTTTTCTCAAAATCTTCTGGTTTAGGTTGCGCTTGTTTATGACTCGGTTTATTTTGAGGTTTACGAGGTTGGTCTTTTGCTTTCTTAATAGAGAGGCTGATCTTACCATCATCAGCGATTGTAAGTACTTTGACTTCAACAACATCCCCTACAGATAAATGATCTTCTACGTTTTCAACATAGTTATCTGCCACTTCACTTATGTGAACTAAGCCACTTTTTCCCTCAGGTAGCTCAACGAATGCGCCGAACTTTTTAATACCAGTGACTTTACCTTTAAGCTTATTTCCTACTTCGATTGACATATTGTAAATAAATCCTCCCGATTTGATTCGATTTTAACCTTATTATATTCCTGTTCGTTCAATTTAACAATAGTATTTGAATTAAATAAAAAAATTCTTTATTTATCTTGTTTGGATCCTTTTTCCTGCTGTTTTGACTTGTCTCCCGGTAGTTTAAATATTACTTCTCCGTCGTTACTTAAGTAATAATCATCTCGGGCAACTTTTTCTATATAATCTTTATTATTTAAGTTATTGAGTTCTTCTTTTAATGCTAATTCTTCATCTTGTTGCTTTTGATATTTTTGCTCTTTATGTTGTCTTTCTACAGTTGCTTCGTCATTGCTTTTCATTTGTGTGACAAGCATGATTGAAAGAATGATGATAATTGCTACTAATATACCGCCAAATAAAGTAATTCTTCTGCGTACAACTTTACGTCTCATACGTTGTTGTTGCTTTTTCTTATTTTCGGCAGAAGTGAAAGTATTGCCTATATTTTCAACTTTTTTACTCATAGCTTGCCACCTCCTCTTTATGATTCACTTATCTTCTCTTCTTTTAGTAATTCATACATGCCCTTAGCATTTTCTTTAGTGGCATGTTCACTTAAACCAGTAACTTTTATTGTAATTACTTTTTGACCAAATTTAATAATTAGTTCGTCATCTACTTTAACGTCAGTGCCCGCTTTTGCCGTAGCTCCATTAATTGAAATACGACCTTGATCACTTATTTCTTTTGCTAAAGTACGACGTTTTACTAATCTGGAAACTTTGAGATATTTATCGAGTCTCATCGTTTTCTCCTCCTTGTTCTAAATAGCGTCTTAACGCTGCTTCATCTAACGTCATATTTTTTGTTTTATCATACATTTTCAAAAAATATTGCGCAAATACTTTCTCAAATTTAACACGTTCTTTTTTGCCTTCATGAGCCTTAGCACTTGCCCATATAGCATTTAGATCTTCTATATTTTCCGCTTCTTGATTACCGAAAATATGTGGGTGTCTGCGAATCATTTTATCGACCAAGCTATAAACGATTTCATTTATATCGAAATAGCCTTCTTTTTTACCAATACTTGCATGTAATAGCACTTGTAATAATATGTCTCCTAGCTCTTCTATCATATGCCAGTCATCTTCATTATCAATCGCTTCGAATAGCTCAAATGATTCTTCTAATAAATAGCGTTTTAATGAATCATGCGTCTGTTCTCTATCCCATGGACAACCGTCATTATCATCCACAAGTCTATCTATAATATCAGTAGCATATTTAAAGTCGCTATAATAATGTTCACTTTCCGTATCTTTAGGTATGAGCACACTCGATAAATTAGTAAAAGCATCTATGTGATGATCTAATTCATAAAGCGGTGTTGCAATGACTTGAGCATTGCTTCCACGTGCGCCATTTACAATATAAACTTCATGATCATCTTGATACGTTTCCATTAACGTTACCTTTAAATCACCAGCAATCATAGAACTATATACTTGTGTAATTAGCACATGGTTACGTTTGTTTAGTTGATCGGCCACAAATGATGTTGCATCTAGCAAAGTAAAACCATCATTTGGGTCTATGGCAACAGCTTCAAAAACATCATCAATAAAACTTTTTCCACCTAAAACTTCTACCTCTAAATCCTCTTGTTCTTGTGCGTAATCTAATAATAGTGCAGTTGTTGTTTCAGCTACACGTGGATGCCCCGGAACTGCATAGACAATCTCTTGTTCTTGTGCTAAAGAAACTAATTGTTGAACAATCTCTTCATAAACCGCTTCGAAAGCATCATTCGCTTCATAGACGTCATCAAAGCTATAAAACGTTAGCAAATCTGATAACTCATTAATCACTGGATGTGCTTTGGTACGTGTATAGACTATCGTCTGATGTTGTAAAAACTTGTATATTCCTAACGGGAGTTCATCTAAACCATAGTTACCAAGTCCAACAATTGTAATTTTATGCGTCATTCTTGTTTACCTCTCTTTAAATGATAAATCTTATCTCCTAGTGGCAGATGTTTGAGTTCTCTGTATTTAAATAAATTCATCCATATTATAGCACTGACCATCACAATAATGCCTGCCAGGGCAGAAATTAACAATTCAAGTAAACCAGTAAGTCGTCCGGTAGTTGGAATAAGCCACAATACGAATTGAACTACAACACTCATAATTATCATAGCGCCAATTAACTTTAGTATAAATGTGTGTAGCCTTGTTAACTGGTAAAACTTTTTGACATTTATGTGCAGAATTACAACTGTAACGACTAATGAACCTACCGTTGCTATACTAGCACCTAGCATTTGTATATACGGTATAAGTAAAATGTTGAGACAAGTCTTAATTATTATACCTACGATACAACTAATAAAAATGACTTTTTCTTGGTTCATCACTTGTAATAATGACATCTCCATCATGATTAAAGAGACACAAATCACCGTTAACATATATACTGCAAGCGTGAATGTCTCGCTATTATTTTCGAAAAATACTCTATTTAATACTGGCAATAAATTAATTAACCCAATACCTGCTGCAGTACTAATAAGCAACGTAATTTTCAATGAGGCATTAGTATAACGATTCATCAGTACAATTTGTCCATTATTTTTAGCATCTGTCAGTAATGGAATAAGTACAAAACAAAATGTTGTTGTAACGATTAACCCCATTTGTATAAATGATGCACCTCTATCATAGACGCCTTTACTAGAAATTGCATGTTGAAAGTCGAGCCCATTCAACGTAAGTGCTTGAATAACCGTAAAACTATCAACAACTTGCCATAGAATAACGATAAGCTGACTGACAGCAAAGATGATAATTGCTAGTGTTAACTTCTTCCATTCTATCGCCCTATTCTTTTCCGCTATGCTAAAAGGTTTATGCAATGTTAAATAAAGACTAGAAGCTAAAAATCCGAAACCTGAACCTAGAATAGCTAACGTGCCAGCTGCATAAATCGACCAATCTCTATATGCAAACAAAGCAATTGCTATCATAATAATCACAACACGTACAAATTGCTCTACAACTTGTGAAATGGCAGGAATATTCATTTCTTGCTTACTTTGATAGTAACCTCTTAATACACCTAATATACCAAAAAATAGAAAGCTAACACTTGCGGCACTTATCATAGGTGTTAAATTAGCATCCCCCATAAAGTGAGCAATCCATTTGGCACATATAAATAATATTAAGAAAAAGCCAATGCAGACATATTGTAATTTGATTAATACCGAAGCAAATTTGGCATCGTTACGGCCTGTACCAAATGTTTGGGTTAATGCACTAGGTATAGCGTTCATCGATAAGATAACACCCAATGCTACTATTGGATAGATTTGCTGATACGCATATAATCCTGCATCACCTAGTACATTTTGATAAGGTACACGATAAATAGCGCTTAAAATTTTCACAACTATTAATGCTATTGTCAGTACAATGACGCCATTAAATGCCGTAGTAGACTTAGACTTCATCCTTAATTACCATACTTTCTTCCAAGCATTTCGCTAAAAACTTAAGATTATCAAACCATTGTTTTGATTTAGTTAATGTCACTTTCATTTTACCATCTTGAACGCCAACTTTCATTGCACGCCCTAATGGTTGAGTTTGTTTAAACAATGCTTCACCATCAATATCTTCAGTCCCTTTTTCAGATAGGAAAATTTCTATTGTTTTACCTTTATCTTTTATTAGCGTCACACCCGCATGTAAAGCGTGTATTTTAATTTCCATCATATCTAATAAACGTGCTACTTCTGCTGGATATTCATTAAAACGATCAATAAGTTCATCTTTAATATCCAGCAGCTGTGTTTCACTTTCGATTTTTCTAAGTTTTTTATAAATTTCTATTTTAGCTTGTTCATTTTGAATATATTCAGCTGGTAAATAAGCATCGATATTCAATTCTATTTCTACTTCCGGCGCATCATTTTGTTCCGGAGTAATGCCTCGTTTTTCATTAACCGCTTCTTCTAGCATTTGAGAGTATAAATCGAATCCAACTGAGTCAATAAAGCCATGTTGCTGTTTACCAAGTAGATTACCTGCACCACGTATATTTAAGTCACGCATTGCTATTTTGAAACCAGAACCTAGTTCTGTAAATTCTTTTATAGCTTGTAATCTATCTTCTGCTGTTTCGGTAAGTACTTTATTAGCCGGATGAAGGAAATAGGCATATCCTATGCGACTAGAACGTCCAACTCTACCTCTTAATTGATATAACTGACTAAGTCCAAAACGATCAGCCTCTTCAATTATAAGCGTGTTAGCATTTGGTACATCTACACCTGTTTCGATAATCGTCGTCGTTACAAGAATGTCATATTCATGGTTAATAAAATCAATCATAGTTTCTTCTAAATCTCGTTCGGTCATTTGGCCATGCGCCACTCCTATAGAGGCATTTGGCATTAGCATTTGTAATTGTTCTCGCTTTTCATAAATAGACTGCACTTTATTATATAAGTAAAATACTTGTCCTTCTCTAGATAATTCACGTTCCAACGCTTCTTTTATGAAATTAGAATTTTGTTCTAAAACATAAGTTTGTACAGGGAATCTATTTTCTGGTGGCGTCTCGATAACTGATAAATCACGCACGCCAAGCATACTCATATGCAACGTTCTCGGAATTGGTGTTGCAGTCAGTGTCAGTACGTCGACATTCGTTTTTAACGTTTTAATACGTTCTTTATGTCTAACACCAAACCGTTGTTCTTCATCGACAATCAATAAACCTAAATCTTTATAAATTATATCTTTACCAAGTAATTTATGTGTACCTACAACAATATCAACTTTACCTGATTTCAAACCTTCTTTTACTTCTTTAATTTCTTTAGTAGTTCTAAAGCGACTAATGAGTTCAACATCAATAGGGAAATCTTGCATACGTTCAATTAATGTTTCGTAATGTTGTTGTGCTAAAATCGTCGTCGGTACTAGAAACGCCACTTGCTTACCTTCTAATACTGCCTTAAATGCTGCACGTACAGCGACCTCAGTCTTACCATAGCCTACGTCACCACATAGCAGTCTATCCATAGGTTTTTGTTGTTCCATATCACCTTTAATTTCAGTAATCGATTTCGCTTGGTCAGGCGTTAATTCATATGGGAAATCCAATTCAAAATCGCTTTGTTCTGCGCTATCAGGGCCATATTGATACCCTACAGACATTTCACGTTCTTTGTATAATTCTATTAATTCGTCGGCAATGTCCTCAACGCTTTGTTGTACTTTAGCCTTTGTTTTCTTCCATTCAGTGCCACCTAATTTATTAAGTTTTGGCATTTTATCTTCAGAAGCAACATATTTTTGAACCTGGTCCATTTGGTCTACAGGTACAAATAACTGGTCTGTTCCTTTATACTGCAACTTAATATAATCTTTATGAACGCCAGCCACTTCTAAAGTTTCGACGCCTAAATATCTACCGACACCATGATGTACGTGTACAACGTAATCCCCGACTTTTAAGTCTTGATAAGATTTTATTTTTTCAGCATTCGTTAACGTTTTTTGTTGTTTGCGTTTTTTCTTCTGTTGTGACTTAAATAATTCTCGTTCGGTAACAACTACAAGTTGCATATAAGGCAGTTCGAAACCTTCAGACAGACTGCCTTCAGTAATAATGGCACGTCCTCCTTGGATTTCATTTTCTGCAACATCTACAAATGTTGGAATGTGCATTTCATTCAACATAGATTGAATCCGTTCTTTTTTAGTTTCTGTTTCAGCTAAGACGACAATCGTATAATCATTACCAATATAACGTTGAAACTCTGAACGCATAATATCGTATTGCCCGTAAAATTGTTGCACTGGTTTACAAGAAAATTTAATAATGTCTTGTAGTTTTACAGACATCGTTGCGGTAAATAATGTGAAATATGCAACTGGATGTTTTTTGAGCAACGTTTCAAAGCCTTGATAGTCTAAGAAACTTTGACCGATAAAACCTTTTCCACTTTCAATTAAGTTTTGCATAAAGTCATCGACTTCAGTCGTTAGCGTTTCTTCAGTTTCTTTAATTCTGTTATATTCATCGACGGCTACGATGGCATCGTTTTGGAAGTAATCTATGATTGTTGCAGGTTGTTCATACATAAATGCAACTAGTCTTCTCATTACTTGATGATCAAATAATGACGTTTCAAATAGTTTAAAGCTATCGTATGTTTCTTTAATATCATTACGTACAGATTTATCTATTTTTGGTCGCGTTTCTTGATATGCTTCAGTAAGTTTTGCTTTTGTATGTTTAATAACGTCATCTGTAATAATATAATCACTAGCTGTCGTAATATTAACCCCTTGCATATTATCGTTAGATCTTTGAGATTCCACATCAAAATTTCTAATCGAATCGATTTCAGTATCAAACAATTCAATTCTCACTGGTTCACCAATTAATGGATAAATATCAATAATGCCACCACGCAATGAAAATTCACCGATATGCGATACTACACTTTCGCGTCTATAACCCATACTCACTAATTTAGTCAGTAAGCCATCTACATCTATGTCTTCGCCTACAGATAAAGTAATCTGATGTGATTTCCATAATTCGACAGGCGTTAACCATTTTTTCAAACCGTTTAACGGCACGATAAATAAGCCTCTCTCATTTTGAGATAGTGCAGTTAGTGTACGTACACGTTCACTCATAAATTGAGGGCTTTGCGTAGAAAATTCTTCTGTCATAATATCTTGCATCGGATATTTATAAACATCATTAGCATCTACAAATTGTAGTATATCTGCTTCAAGCTTATCTGCTTGGTATAAATTGTTAGTAACGACGAGTAATTGTTGCTCACTTTCTAAATATTTCTCTGCAATTATCGTTGCTTTTGCCGCAGCCGACAAGCCTGTTACTAAAATATTATCTTTTCCAAATACTTCGTTTAATTCCTGATAGCGTTTATCTTTATTTATATAATCTGTAATTATTGATTTCAATTGACATCACCATTGTATTCATTCATCACTTGGTCGAAACGTGAAGTTTCTATATAAGCTTCCACTGCGTGAGCTGAATGTTCGATAACTTTTTCCATAGTAACCATTTCTTGTTTTGAGAATTTTTGTAGTACGTAATCTGGAACAGACATACCTCCACTTGGTCTATCCACACCAATGCGAATTCTTTTGAATTGATCAGTGCCTAACATTTTTATGATAGATTTCATGCCATTATGACCACCAGCACTACCTTTCTGTCTTAACCTTATCTCACCTTGAGGTAAGTCTAAATCATCATATAGTACGATTAAATCATCTACTTCTATATCATAATAATTCATCAAAGGTGCTACGGCTTCACCAGATAAGTTCATCATTGTTAAAGGTTCTATAAACATAACTTTTTCTTGATTTAAGCGCTCAATCGTATACGCGCCCTTAAATTTCTGTTTATCTAAAGAAAAATTGTTACGGTCTAAAATATAATCTAACACTTCAAATCCAATGTTGTGTCGCGTAGATTCAAAACGTTTACCTATATTTCCAAGGCCAACAATACATTTCATTTTGTTTCCTCCATTAATTACCATTTATATATTGTGCGTTAATTGATTACAACAACGAAAAACAAATCAATCCGCATCTTGTATTTTTAATATCATCCATTATATTAACATAAAAAAGCACCTGCTTAAGCAAATAAGCATGGTGCTTTTAAATTTAAAATTTAGGAAACAATCGTCCGAACAAATATTATTCTTTGTCTTCTGACTCTTCGTTTTCGCTGTTTTCGTCTTCTTTGTCTTCACCAACAACTTCAGGTTCTTCAGTAGCTGAGTCGCCTTCCATTGCTTCGATTTCTTCTTCTGTAGGTTCTTCAGTTGGAGGAACTACAGTTACGACTGAATCATTTTCGTCGTTTTCGATTGTGAAGTTACCAGTAGTTTTAAGGTCACTTACTGAAACACTGTCATTTACTTCTAATTCAGAAATATCTACTTCGATTGATTCTGGGATGTTGTCTGGAGTTGCAGTTACTTCAAGGTCGAATAATGGTTGTTCAACAACGCCACCTTCTTTAGCTCCTGCAGCTTCACCAATTAATTGAACTGGTACTTCAACAGTACGTTCTTCACTCATGTTGATTGCTAAGAAGTCAATGTGAGTAATTTGGTTTTTAAGTGGGTCGAATTGGTAGTCAGAAACCATTACTTTAATAGTTTTAGAACCTACAGTTAATTCAATAACACCGTTACGTCCAACTTCACGGATAACTTTAATAAATTCTACTTCGTCGACTTTAACTGAAGTATTTTTAGTACCGTAACCGTATACGATTGCTGGTACTTTACCAGAATTTCTTAATGTTTTTAAATCTGAACGTGTTTGTTTCCCTTGACGAATGATTGACTTTAATGAAGCCATGCTCATTTCCACCTTTCATAATTGCTCTATACTAGAGCCCCTCACTTACCCATCAACATTTTCGTTGCTTGTAAGTGTTTATTTATTCGTTTTTACACGAATAGTCATATTATACCTTTTTGTAATAAATTAGTCAAATAGCACACTAACTGATTCACGCTCGTAAACACGAATAATTGCTTGAGCTAACAACCCTGCTACTGACAGTTCTTTAGTGTTTTCAGGTTTGCGACTATCTTCTAGTTGAATAGAATTTGTAACAACTAACTCCTTAATCGCTGAATTTTCGATACGCTCTCTTGCTGGACCCGATAGTACTGGATGCGTACAACAAGCGTAAACTTCTTTCGCGCCTTTATCTTTTAATGCCTGTGCAGCTAACGTAATTGTTCCTGCAGTATCAATGATATCGTCTATAATGATTGCTGTGCGTCCATCAATTTCACCAACAATGTTCATTACTTCTGCAACATTTGGTTTTGGTCTACGTTTATCAATGATTGCAATTGGAGTTTTTAATATGTCCGCTAATTTACGTGCTCTAGTCACACCACCATGATCTGGTGAAACGACAACACATTCATCCGGATTAATGTCTGCTTCATTTTGGAAGTAATCAGCTAAGATTGGCACACCCATTAAATGATCGATAGGAATATCGAAAAAGCCTTGGATTTGTGGTGCATGTAAATCTAAAGCAATCATACGATCTGCACCAGCTGTTTCGATTAAGTTAGCAACTAATTTTGCAGTAATAGGTTCACGGCTACGTGCTTTTCTATCTTGTCTAGCATATCCATAATATGGCACTACAATATTTATTGTTGAAGCTGAAGCACGTTTACATGCATCAATCATAATTAGTAATTCCATTAAGTGTAAGTTAACTGGATTAGAAGTTGGTTGGATAATAAAGACGTCACAACCACGTATACTTTCTTCAATATTGATTTGAATTTCACCATCGCTAAAACGTTTAACAGAACATTTTCCTAGTTCAATACCCACGCTATCTGCTACTTGTTGTGCTAAAGGTTCGTTACCCTTTAAAGAAAATATTTTTAAAGCAGAATTTTTATATTCATTGTTTAACATTTATAGTCCTCCAATTAATTACTTCCATAAGTTTAAATAAATAGACAATACGAAACTTCTTTTTCTATGCTGATAAAAGTGTTGTATCTTGATTTTAACAGTAAAAGCATGTTTGTCTAAAAGTTAACTCTTTATTTATTATTAAAATAGCCTTCTTTAGTCGTTTGTCTTTCTCTCGCTAATGCCAAACTGTTGTCAGGTACGTTATCTGTTATTGTTGAACCTGCAGCAATAAATGCAAAATCACCTACTGTAACAGGAGCAACAAGATTAGTATTACATCCTATAAATGCATCATTGCCTATTGTTGTCTTAAATTTATTTTTACCATCGTAATTAACTGTAATAGAACCACAACCAACGTTTGCACGTTCACCGATTTCAGCATCACCAATATAACTTAAGTGTGGAAGTTTTGCGCCATCTTTAACAACTGATTTTTTCACTTCTACAAAGTTACCTACTTTAACTTTATTACCAATATCTGAACCAGGTCTTAGTTGGGCAAATGGTCCAATATTAACTTCATCAGCAACCTTAGATTCGTTAATCACTGATTGTTTAATATTCACATTGTTACCAATGCTACTATCAGATATTTCTGAGTGTTGGCCTACTATAACATTTGAACCTATAACAGTTTTACCAGTTAATTTCACTCCAGGTTCTATCGTTGTATCTTGTCCTATTTTTACGTCTTTACCAATGTATGTAGTTTGTGGATCAATGATTGTTACACCATCACGCATATGTTGTTCGTTTATACGTATTCTCATTGCTTGTTCAGCGGAACTTAACATAACACGATCATTAACACCCATGATTTCATCAAAATCATTAGTATGGTAAATTTCAACCTTGCCATTTTCGTCAAGAATTAATGATAGTACTTCTGGTAAGTAATATTCGCCTTGTGCATTATCATTGTTCACATCTGCTAATTTAGAGAACAACGTTGCGTTATCAAAAGCGAATATACCTGAACTAATTTCGTTAATTTGTTGTTCTTTAGTTGTTGCATCTTTTTGCTCTACTATTTTTGTTAATGACTCGCTGTCATTTCTTACAATACGTCCATATCCAAAAGGATTAGGTGCAGTGGCTGACAATACTGTAGCTTGAGCTTGATTTTGTTCATGATGTTCAATTAAAGATTTTAATGTTTCTGCAGTCACTAATGGTGTATCACCACAAACAACTAAAGTTGTACCTTCTTGAGTACCTATATGTTCTTCTGCCATTCTAACAGCATGAGCAGTACCTAATTGTTCTTCTTGAAAACTATATAGCGATTGCTCGCCTAATGTTTCTTTTACACTATCTGCGCCGTGTCCTACAATTGTTACGATTGTTTCAACGCCAGAATGTTTTACATTATCAATAACATGTTCAATCATTGATTTGCCTGCAACTTCGTGTAACACTTTATATTTCTGTGATTTCATACGTGTACCCTTACCTGCTGCCAGTACTATTGCATGTCTTTGCATGAGTGCTAACCCTCCATTAAAATATACACTTCAATATTATTATAATTTAACGTCAGTATTAGTTTCAAGACTCAAACAACTAATGTCATATAATGGCAATATTTTATTTTGCATATGATGACGTTTTCATATCTATCACTTCTCTATAACTCCCATTATACGCGTTGTCATATGAGGTTATGTAATGACTATTTCATTTTTTAAAAATCAACGCTTTTATGACGAAAAGTTAGCTTTAAATACATTTTTTGTCACTATTCAATCACTAAAACTTAAAATTTTAGTATAGTTTATTACTACTTTTTATTTATAGCTATCCAATGATTCATTGTCATATGTATTCAACGATATAAACTGCAATAAAAAAAGCAGTTATACTGATTATTAAATAGTCAGTACAACTGCGCGATTAATTTATATCTTTATCTCATTTTAATCATTTCGAATTTTTATGCTTCGTCATTATTTTCTTCATCATTTGATGACTGTGCATTTCTATCAGGAATAACTTCATCAGTTTCTTCATAGACTTTCATCACTGCATCTTGAATTTCTTGTCTCATTTCTGAGTTAATAGGATGCGCGATGTCACGGAATTCACCATCTGGTGTACGTTTACTTGGCATTGCGACGAAAAGACCTGAGTTGCCTTCAATTACTCTTAAATCATGTACTACAAATGATTCGTCTAACGTAATTGATACGAGCGCTTTCATTCTTCCATCTGTGTCTATCTTTCTAAGTCTTACATCTGTCACTTTCATGTAGTGAGCCCCCCTAGTTTGTCTCTTTGTAAAGAAGCATAACAAAATTAATGAGATTTATAAATCCTTACTTCACTTTAGCAATTAATTCAATTTCAACTTTCACATCTTTAGGTAAGCGTGCAACTTCAACACAACTTCTCGCTGGTTGATGTGCATCAAAATACTCACCATAGATTTCATTTATTTTTTGAAATTCATTCATATCTTTAATAAAAATTGTGGCTTTAACGACTGATTCAATATCTGAACCCGCTGCATCTAGCACAACTTTTAAATTTTCTAAAACTTGTCGTGTTTGTTCTTGCACATCATCACTAACGATTTGACCGTCAGTATTCAATGGTATTTGTCCCGATGTAAATAACAAACCATTAATTTCTGTTGCATGTGAATATGGCCCTAAAGCTTCGGGCGCCTTATTTGTATTAATTACTTTCATGCTGTCGTAATCGCTCCTTTAAGAAAATTTAGTTAAACTATTGCCTGTTTCTACGTTAAATTGCTGATTGTATTCATCTACATCAGATAATCTAACCAAGGAAGTATAATCTTCTATCAATCGTTGTTTAACTTCTTTTGATTCTACAAGTACTGATACCCCTTTAACATGTGCTTTAAACTCATTCATTAAATTCATTACACCATTAATTGAACCCCCAGCACGCATAAAATCATCAACAACGAGTACATTAGAATTTTCAGGCAAAGTGCGTTTAGATAACACCATTGTTTCAATTTTGCGGGAAGAACCAGAAACATAATTGATTGAAACAGTAGATCCTTCTGTAACTTTATTATCTTTTCTAATAACTACTACCGGTAAATTTAATACACTTGCTACGGCATTAGCTAAAGAAATACCTTTGGTAGCTATCGTTACTACGGCATCTAGTTGTTCATCCATGTAAAGCGTTGCTATTAACTTGCCAACTTTCTTTAATAAAATTGGGTTCCCCATTAAATCAGATAAGAATAAATAACCACCAGGTAATAATCGATCTTTTTCTTGTAGTAATTCGATTAACTCTTCTACAACTTCTGTAGCTTCTTTTTTGCCCATTTGAGGTTTATATGTAACGCCACCGCTTGCACCCGCAGTAGTCGTTACAGTACCCAATTTTTCTTTTTGGAATGTTGTTTTTATAATTTGAACATCTTCACTAATTGATGATTTGGCCTGTTTGAACTTTTGGACAAAGAACGTTAACGGTATCAATTTATTGGGATGATTCATTAAATATTGTGTCATAAAAACAATACGCTCACTTCTCTTGTATCTCATATCGTGCTTCATCCTTTCTAACCTAGTAATCTTACTAATTGAACTTCGTTACAACATCCATTCACTGCATTATAAATATGCTTTGCTTGTTTTTCATTTTTAGCTAACGCATATACTGTCGGTCCACTGCCACTCATTAATGCACCATCGGCGCCACTGTTTAACATGTTTTCTTTTAATTTGGGAATCCCCGGATACATTTTGTGCGATACCGTTTCTAATCTATTCGATAAACTTTGGCACAATGCCTCATAATCTCCAGATGCTAAAGCGCTCAAACACGACGCTGTATGCACTCGAAAATCATTTTCTAATGTGAGAGACTTAAACACATCAGGCGAGGAAATACCTACATCTGGTTTTGCAGTAATAACCCAAGCAGATGGCGGTTTATTTAATAGTTCGACAATTTCACCTTTGCCTTTACAAATAGCTGTTTTGCTATATAAGCAAAAAGGAATATCTGTACCAATATTTATACCGATTTGACATAACTCTTCCAATGATAGATTTAAATTAAAGAGTCGATTCATCCCCCTTAAAGTAGCTGCTGCATCTGCAGATCCGCCCCCCAGTCCCGCTGAAACTGGAATGTCTTTCTCTAACCTTATTGTTACACCTTGCTTAATATTATAATGCTTTTTTATTGCTTCGGCAGCTTTGAATGCTAAATTTTTATGATCAGAGGGTACATAATTTTGTTCTACTTCGACTACTATTTTATTATCATGTCTAATTTCAAAAGACAATCGATCGTTTAAGTCAATCGTCGTCATTATCATTTCAACTTCATGATAACCATCATCACGTTTAAAGAGTGTGTCTAATGTAAGATTTATCTTAGCATGCGCCGTTTCGTATATCATATCCCCACCCTCTTTCGATTCGATATGGTAATACATCGATTTTAACATAATGTACGGAAATACTAGCAAGATAATTTAAGTTTCTCAAGAAAATTTACGATCTAAATTTCAAAACAGAATGTTTTTCACTATTTTTCAATTAAATTTTAATGATTTTATAAACTAATCATAAAATCGCGCATAAAAAAAGAGATGCTTATGCACCTCTGATTAAATATATGTAATTATTGAAATGCTTTTCTTTAGTGTGCAATTGCTTCTTGATGGCTATCTTCTTCGAAAGAAACTTGTACGTTATCAGTTAAAACATCAGTGTATGTATAAGACACACGCTCAAAGTTATGTTTGTCTTGATCAAGTTCGACAATAAATACAGACGGATATGTTTCTTTTAACACACCACAACGTTCAATTGTTTTCTTGCGACCGCCATTTGCTTTGAGTACAATACGGTTTCCTAAATGACAATCAAGTGAATTTTTGATGTCTCCAATAGATTTTGGCATATTGCTCCACCTCGCTACAAGTTGTATAATAACACATTTAGCACGATTTCGTCAAATAAATGATTAATTTTAGCAAGGTAAAGCGAGAATGTCAATAGATTAAAATTGTAATTCGGGAAATTTTTCTAAATTGTTGTAAAGCGTTGCAAACTCCTCTATTGCAAGCGTTTCACCACGTCTAGTAGGATCTATATCCGAACTTTTTAGCCATTCACCAATCTTAGCCTTCAGCTTTTTACCATCCGAAAATAATGATTGATAATTATTATTTATTGTTTTTCTTCGTTGGCCGAATGCACCTTTCGTTAGACGGAAAAATTTCTCTTCATCGTCTACATTTACGATAGGTTCAGAACGTTGCATTAATTTAACAACGATTGAATCCACATTTGGTGGAGGTAAAAACACAGATTTAGGCACTGTAAGCACTGTACTCGTTTCTGTATAATATTGCGCTACTATAGATAAAGAGCCATAAGCTTTTGTACCAACTTGCGCATTTAGTCTCTCGCCCACTTCTTTTTGCATCATCACCACATAACCATCTATTGGTAGCGATTGTTGCATTAAATTTAAAAGTATTGGTGTCGTTATATAATAAGGTAAATTTGCCACTACCATAATGCGTTTGCAGTTTGATAAATGTTGGTCAACATAATGTGCCACGTCAGCTTTTAATATATCTTCGTTAATTACCTTTACGTTATCATATGGCGCTAGCGTGTCATTGAGCACCGGTATTAATCGTTGATCTATTTCAAATGCAACTACTTTTTTTGCATTTTTAGCAAGTTGTTCGGTTAAAGATCCCATGCCTGGGCCAATTTCAATTATACCCGTTTCATCATCAATCTGACTCGCATCGATAATGTTGTTAATGATATTAACATCAATCAGGAAATTTTGACCTAAACTTTTTTTGAAATCAAAGCCATATTGTGCCAATAAAGCCTTTGTTCGAGATGGTGTAGCAATATCTTTAGTTTCCATTACTTTTCACTTCCTTTCTTATCTAATAGCGCTTCACGTACATCTTCTTCCGTATAGCCAAACGCATTTAATTTTTTTACTAATTGTTTCCCGTTAGAATGACCAATATTTAATTTTTGACTTAGCATAGCACGCTTTCTACGTGCATCTTTACCAACGATTAGGCCTAAATCTATTAATACATCCTTACTTATGGATTCATTTCCCTCTTCAAATGGCGTACTAACATTAATTAATGCAACTTTAATGTCTTCTATAGAAGCGTGTTCTACACCAATTTTGCCACGTTTATTACGTGCTTTGAATCTATCTATATAAGCATGTTTGACACCTGGAATATAATCACGTATCGTGTTGCGTATTTTATCACCTGGGAAATCAGGGTCAGTTAACACAATTACACCTCTTGTTTCATAGGCTTGTTTAATCACTTCAAGCGTTGATTGATTAATTGCACTACCATTAGTTTCAATCGTGTCGCATTCGACCGCAGATTTTACGCGTTCTGTATCGTCACGACCTTCAACTACAATAAACTCATTTATTTTCATTTATTGTTTCACCTTCTCAATATATTCATTCCTATAAAAAACGAGAAAGATATCGGTTTAACATTTATGGACATTGCGATACTTTCAATTCCAAATATTAGACCAACATCTTTCTCTTTTAACTTTATAATTTAAATAAAGTTTCAGCATTCTTAGTAGTTTGCTCACATACTTCTTCATAGCTTACACCACGTAATTCTGCAATTTGTTCAGCAACAAGTGTGACACGTGCTGGTTCGTTGCGTTTACCTCTATAGGGGTGTGGTGATAAGAATGGCGCGTCAGTTTCTACTAACAATCTATCGAATGGTACATGTTGCGCAACTTCTTTAGGTTGTTTAGCATTTTTAAATGTAACAGGTCCACCTAATGACACATAGAAATTTAATTTATTAATGATTTCATCTGCTATTTCTGGTGACGCACTAAAGCTATGCATAATGCCACTAATTTCTTCAGCATGTTCTTCTTTTAAAATATCCACACAATCTTGAGTTGCCTCGCGATTATGAATAATTATAGGTAAATTAACACGTTTAGCTAACGCAATTTGCTTTCTAAACAATGCTTGTTGAACATCTTTAGGTGATTTATCCCAATGATAGTCTAAACCTGTTTCGCCAATACCGATAACTTTGGGATGTTTTGCTAGTTCTTCTATCCATTCTAATCGCTCTTCCGTACAATCAATAGCATCGACAGGATGCCATCCGATAATGCCATAAATAAAGTCATATTGATCGATTAATTCCATTGTACGTTCAACTGTAGGCGTATCAAATCCTACGACAAACATACGATCGACACCATTTTCTCTAGCACGCTCGATGACCGCTTCTAAATCTTCGTCATACTGTTCTGCATTTAAATGTACATGCGTATCGATTAACATTTTTAATCGCTCCCCTACTTTATTATTTAATTACTGCACCGTTTGGAATAGCACTTGGTAAGCTTACTAATGTTAGGACACCATCTTTTTCGGCTGATAAAATCATACCTTCAGATTTTTGGCCCATTAATTTCGCTGGTTTTAAATTAGTAACGACCGCTACTTTTTTACCTATTATATCTTCAGGATTGTAAAATTTTGCAATTCCTGAAACTATTTGACGTTGCTCTGAATCTAAGTCGACTTGAATTTTTAATAATTTATCTGATTTAGGAACTTGTTCAGCATCAGTTACTGTCGCTGCTTTAATCTCTACTTTATCGAAATCTTTAATATCGATTGATTCTTTTGAAGGTACTTCTTCTTCAGCATGATCTTCTTTTGGTGGTTGCATAGATGCTTTGATGTATGCAATTTCAGCCTCACTATCAAGACGAGGGAAGATTGGCGTTGGTTTTTCAATCACTGTAATCGGTTCGGTTAATGCGCCGTAAGACTCAATGCTAGCAAGGTCATGTAATTCTGGATTATTAATATTTAATTGTTCAAAGATTTGATAAGGTGCATGTGTTAAGAATGGTCTTAAAATTACCGCTATGATACGGATATTTTCTACTAAGTGCGCCATTACATTACCTAACATGTCTTTTTGACTCTCATCTTTAGCTAAAACCCATGGCGTTGTTTCATCGATATATTTATTCGTACGACTAATAAATTTCCATACTGTTGATAAAGCAACAGAGAACTGTAGATGTTCCATGTTTTCATGGTAAGTTTCGACAGTGTCTAACGCCATTTGTTCCATATCTTTGTCTAAATCGTTTTGAGCACCTTTATACGCTGGTAACTCACCATCAAAATATTTATTGATCATTGAGATCGTACGATTTACTAAGTTACCAAGGTCGTTAGCTAAATCATAATTTGTACGTTCAACGAAGCCTTCAGGCGTAAATACACCATCAGCACCAAATGGTAGTTCACGTAATAAATAATAACGTGTAGCATCTAAACCGTAACGATCAATTAAAACGTTAGGGTCAACTACGTTACCTTTTGATTTACTCATTTTACCGTCTTTCATTAAAATCCAACCGTGTGCAAAGACCTTTTTAGGTAATGGAATATCAAGTGCCATTAATAAAATTGGCCAGATAATTGAATGGAAACGAACAATTTCCTTAGCCATAATATGAATATCAGCTGGCCAATATTTTTGGAATAATGAATCATCATCTGACAAATAGCCTAATGAAGAAATATAGTTTACCAGTGCGTCAATCCAAACGTATACAACGTGTTTAGGATTTGATTTAACTCGAATACCCCAATCAAATGAAGTACGAGATACAGCTAAATCTTCTAAACCTGGTTTAATAAAGTTATTAATCATTTCATTTTTACGTGAAGGTGGTTGAATAAAGTCAGGATTTTCATCGTAAAATTCTAATAGACGGTCTGTATATTTAGACAAATTGAAGAAGTAACTTTCTTCTTTGACTAACTCTACATCATGGCCTGAATCCGGGCTTTTACCGCCGACAATTTTGCCATTCTCGTATACTGGATCTACAAGTTGTGTTTCAGTGTAGTATGTTTCATCAGGCACCGAATACCAACCTTCATATTCACCTAGATAAATGTCGCCTTGAGACAAAAGACGTTCAAAGATTTGTTGTACGACTTCTTTGTGACGTTCTTCTGTAGTACGAATAAAGTCGTCATTAGAGATTTCTAGTTTATTCCATAAAGCTTTAATACCAGAAATCATTTCATCTAAATAAGCTAACTCAGTTTTGCCCGCTTTGTGCGCTTTTTCTTGAATTTTTTGACCGTGTTCATCTGTCCCAGTTAAATATCTTACATCGTAACCTTGCATTCTTTTATAGCGTGCAATCACATCACCAGCAGTCGTTGTGTATGCGTGACCGATATGCAAGTTTCCACTCGGATAATATATTGGGGTAGTGATATAAAATGTATCTTTCACCATCATTGTTCCTCCTCGTTTCTTACACTATAAATATATCTAAATTAATATTTGTTTTCAATGAAGCCTTGATGTGTTGAATTATGCATAAGATTACTTATCACTCATATTTTGACGACACCATGTTACTTCTATGTACACTCAATAAACATCTGATTTTATTAAATATAATTATATGCTCTATCTTATCTACAATACCATAAATCGCCATATATTTGGTACCTTTTTATTTCTATTTGAATTAATAAAATACACGTCAATGTTATAAGAAAACTACATTATTTTTTGTAGAAATATGACACCCTTAATTCACGTTATGATAAATATTATAAACTTCACTTGTTTTCATATTTCGATCTTCAGCCACTTGTTTTATAGCAGCTTTCGGTTTCATATCTTGCTCGATATAAACAGTGACATGTTCATCTATCGTCATATTTTCAAACCAACTTGTGTCTTCTACTACGGCTCCTCCTTCGATTAAAATAACGAATTCACCCTTTTGAGGAATTTGAGATTCATCGACGGCAGTTAATAACTGTAAGACAGGTTGTGTTTCGATTTGTTCAAATTTTTTAGTAAGCTCGCGACCTAAAGTAACTTGTCGCGCTTCATCAATTTTAGTAATTGCTTTTAACGTATCTTTCACGCGATGTGGTGATTCATAAATGATTAACGTACTATCTTGGTACATACGATTTTCTAAAACTTTTAATTTGTCTTTTTCTTTTCTTGGTAAAAATCCTAAAAAAGTATAAGTAAATGAAGGCAATCCACTCGCCATTAAAGCTGTAAGACCCGCATTCGGACCTGGTATCGTTTCGACGCGTATGCCCGCTTCTCGCGCCGCTACTACAAGTTCATATCCAGGATCACTTATAAGTGGTAAGCCTGCATCAGAGACCAATGCAATATCCGAACCATTAGTTAATTGTTCTATAAGTACACTTGTTTGCTGTTCTTTATTATGATCATGATACGATTTCAATGGTGGCTGAATATCATAATGATGACATAATTTACTAGTAACTCTTGTGTCTTCACACGCAATCATATCTACAGACTTAAGTGTTTCAACGGCTCTATACGTTATATCTGCTAAGTTGCCTATGGGTGTACCTACTAAAAATAAAGTTCCCATTTATTGCCCCTCCTTAATTAATTGCAATTTTTTATTTCTTGAATAAGTTTTTATTTCATGCTCTCGTTTTAAAGCGCTTGATTTTGTATCATGAATTTCGTGATATACGAGTGATACTGGCCTTCTATTTTTAGTGTATTTCGCACCTTGCCCCAAATTATGTTTTTTTACACGTTGTTCTACGTCTTTAGCATAACCTGTATAAAGCGACCCATCTTTACATCGGACGATATAGACATAATGACTATCCATAATATACCTCACTCATTTCTGATGTATATGTCCCATCTTCATTATAAATATAAAAAGGGGGTTGTATTGCCAAACCTTGATTACCATTCTTGCGTCCTTCGACAATAATCGTTTGCGCATCTTTTGATTTCTTACTATATACAAAATATAACTTTTTAGGTTCTATCCCACTTTCTCTCATATTGGATAACACATCCATTAAACGGTCAGCACGATGAACCATCACCAACCTACCACCTTGCTTCAATAAATGCCTTGCTGCTATACAACAATCTTCCAATGAACACATGATTTCATGCCTAGCAATTTTATGGGCATTTTTTTGATGTTGATGTAATTGATTGCTTTTAAAATATGGTGGATTACATGTCACTAAACTATACTGTGATGGTTTAAATTGCTGACGTACATTTTTCAAATCCATCTCATACATTTGAATCTGTGACGTTAATTGATTGTAGGCAATACTACGATTGGCCATATCAACAAGTTGATGCTGTATTTCGATACCATCTATTTGGCATTTCGTTTTATATGATAATAACAATGGCACAACACCATTCCCCGAACATAAATCCATGATTGCATCATTTTTTCTAACTGCGGTGAAATGACCTAATAAAAGCGCATCTGTAGAAAAAGAAAAGACATCATCATTTTGAATGATACGCAAATGTTCTTTCATCAAATAATCTAACCGTTCATGTTCTAACAATTCCATATTTATCCTCCAAAAAAAGGATAAGATGGCGATGCTTGCTATTATTCAAGCCTATCACTAACATCTCATCCTTTTATAACTTATTCATTTACTATTAAAAACTATTCGCTTAAAACTTCTAAACAAAATAAGCAATCGTCGCCTTTTCTATGTTTACCAAATAGTTCACCTTTACAAATATGAAAGCCTTCTTTATACAACATAGCAAGATTATCCTTACTGCGTAATGGTTGTTTAGCGTTAGAAGATTTTGCAGTTTTCTTTTTAGTAGAAGCCTCATCTTTATTAATTAAAGATTTCAAATTGTCATTTTCAATATGTAAGGCTACATTTTCTTCAACTAGCTCAACCATTAAATTTTTCATTTCTGTCATGTTGTTGTTAACTTCATCAATTTGTCTTTCTAAGCGTGAAAGTTTTTCAAAAATCTCACTTCTATCCAATGTCGCTAAAGCCTCCTAATTAAATGCTTCTAATTCTTCTGCTTTATATTCAAGTGGTTGTTCGAAACCTTCGACTTTAACTTGCATTGAGACGTCTAAAATATTCAAACCTATTACTTTACCATTACCATCAGGCGTTTCAATATTGTCACCTACGTCTGGTAACTGAGCTCGAGCTTCTTCATAATAGTCATTCTCATATTTCAAACAACACATTAGACGACCACATGCACCAGAAATTTTCGTTGGGTTTAACGATAAATTTTGATCTTTAGCCATCTTAATAGACACCGGTTCAAAGTCTCCTAAAAATGTCGAGCAACATAATGAACGACCACATGGTCCAATGCCGCCTAATAATTTAGCTTCATCTCTAACACCAATTTGTCTTAATTCAATACGTGTTTTTAATTTTTGAGCTAATATTTTTACTAATTTTCTAAAGTCTACACGGTCATCAGAAGTGAAATTAAAAATTACTTTTGATTTATCTAACGTAAACTCACAATTAACCAATCGCATTGATAAATCCAATTGCTGAATCGTCGCTTTACACAACTCCATCGCTTCACTGGCATCTTGTTCATTTTGGTCATATTTTTCTTTGTCTTCGATTGAAGCTACACGGACAATTTCTTTTAAAGGTAAAGTTACGTCTTCATCTGCAACATCTAAAGGTGCATATTTAACGCGTCCCATTTCTATTCCTCTTTTAGATTCAACAACGACCCATTGTCCCGCTTCCAAGTCGTGATTCATTGGGGAATAATATTCTAATTTACCTGACTTTTGAAAGTCAATGCCTACAACATTTTGCATGTTTAACTCACCCCTTTTATAACTATCTGTTCAAACACTAACGTCGGGTTAACATTCTGATTTAATTTTTTATTCGCTTCAGTTATTCTATCATACATTAAAACGATTTGATTAAAATCAATTTTACTCGCATAGTTAGTTACATCTACTTTAATATCTTGAAAAGTCATTTTATCATCTATGCCAACTTTTGCGTGCATGATATCTTCAAAAAATGCATTAACCACTGCTAATGTTAACAATTGCAAACGTCTATTTTTAGCTTGTTTTAATAAATCAACGATACCAATTAAAGCCATATGTTTATTCGATAGCAATAAATTACACCATCGTAAAATACTTTTACGTAATGTTGTTAAATCAGCTTCCTCATTTATACTTAATGCACTATCTAATTGTGTCGTATATGTACATAGTAACTCAGCAACAGGTCGAGAAATTTCGTGTGCTTCAAGTCTTTGAATAAATCGCTCTTTATCTATAGGTTTAAAATAAATATGCTGGCATCTTGAATGAATTGTATTTAAAATTTGTTCGGGCTTAGTAGAAAGCAAAATAGCTACCGTGTTTTCAGGCGGCTCTTCCAAAAATTTTAAAATACTATTCTCACCTTGAACTGTAAGTTTTTCAAAAGATTCAATTATATATACTTTATGGTCACTTTCTATTGGCAATTGATTCATATGTCTAACAAGTTGTTCTATTTGTTCTTTTTTTATTGTAGTTTCTTCAGAAGCGACATGCATAAAATCAGGATGGTTGAATGTATCTACTTTTAACTGACACTGTTCATTATCATTACATAAAATTAGTTTCGCAAATTCTAAAGCTACTTGTTGCATTGTTTGTGCATCATCACCTTCAAATAAATATGCATGCGATAGTTTATTTGAGTGATAAGCATTTGTCAGCATTTCTTGTTCATCCATCACAAAAATACTCCTTTATATAAAAAGGCTGCATATATAGCAAGTATATTCATATGGCAATAAAACAATCACCTGTATGAATTACATATGCATATATAGCAACCATAATTTAAAATTGATGGAAAGCTTCAACTGGCATTACGAATACCGTTGCTCCTCCAACTTCAACTTCAACTGGATATGGAATATAAGAATCAGCACTACCACCCATTGGTGTAATTGGTGATACGAGTTGCTCTCTATTACCACATGTATCATCGATAACTTTTAAAATTTCGTCTACCCGATCATCTTCAACACCTGAAAGGAATGTCGTGTTACCTGCTCTTAAAAAGCCACCAGTTGTAGCAAGTTTTGTTGCTCTAAAATTGTTTTTCACGAGTTGGTCTGAAAGTTCTTGGCTGTCTTGATCTTGGACAATCGCAATAATCATTTTCATATTCATACACCTCTTCACATTATTATATCATAATTTTTCTAAAAATTTGAGAATAGATTTATACGTTGCATCCACAACGTCATCGATATTTTGATTGGCGTCAATCACAACAAAGCGAGAAGCATCACTGTCAATCACTTTATGATAACCCTCGACTACTTTTTCATGGAAGGCTTCATCTTCCTGATCCAGACGATTTTGTTCACGTAAATTTGATACAATACGTTGTCGTCCCACTGCAACGCTGACATCTAAATAAATTGTTAAATCAGGATATAAACCATTAATCGCAAACTCATTTATTGCTTTAACTTCTTCTACACCTATACCCCTTGCATAGCCTTGATATGCTAAAGAACTATCAATATATCTATCACACAAAACTACTTTACCTTGGTCAAGCGCTGGAATCACTTTGCCTACAAGATGTTCCCGTCTTGATGCTGCAAACAATAAGGCTTCTGTACGTTCATCCATATCGCCACCTTCTAATAATATTTCGCGAATTTGTTCCCCTGTAGTGACGCCGCCTGGTTCTCTAGTAACAATCGTATCAAATTCACCTTGTAATTTTGATGCTACTTGTTGTAGCACAGTCGTTTTCCCTGAACCTTCTGGGCCTTCAAACGTAATAAATGCTGACATTTTATTCATCCTTAATTTCTATATAATTGTTTTTTATACCTTCTACTCTTAGCCTTTGATTAGACCAATGTTGCAATAATTTTACCATATTTGCAGTTATTTTTTCGCCCTTCAACATAATGGGGATACCCGGCGGATAGGGTACGATATGCGTAGCCAAAATTTTCCCCTCGGCCTCTTCTAGCTTAGCTGTTCGCGTCTTGTTATTAGCACTGAACTTATAATGTCCTATAGCCGTAGTTTTTATTTGTTTCTCTATCGATATTGAAGATGTTTTAGTTAATTTTAGCCTTTTTATTTTATTTAATAAATCATTAAATGGATAAGTATCATGTTGATGCCATAACGGCAAAACAAACAAGATTTGGTGTTCATCTGCTAACTCTATGAAAATGTTTTGCGCCTCAAACAACGCTTGTAATTCATAGCCATCATACGCATGGTGCGATACACAAAGTTTCAATGGATCATCCACCACACTCACTGTTAATCCTTGTTGCTCTAAATAATCAATTAGTTTTTGACGTTTATCAAAAAACACGTCACTCTTATAAGTTTCATAAAAGTGATGAGCCAACTCTAGACTAGACATTAATAAATAAGAAGGACTTGAAGATTGAAAATAACTTAAATAATTGATTACTTGTTGTCTTAGTGGTGCATCCTTATGTATAAACAATACCGAACTCATTGTTAGTGACGGTAAAGTTTTATGATAAGATTGAACGACAAAATCTGCCCCAAAGTTTAACGTTGACTGCGGAAAACCTTCCAAATCAAAATGTGCGCCATGAGCTTCGTCTATTAATACCGGTATGTTCAGTTTATGTAAATGTTCAATTTGTGGCTTTATATCAAAGCACTCTCCATAATAGTTAGGATAAGTGTAAACTGCTAATTTATAGTCTTTTTCAAAATAATCTACATTACTATATGTTGGTCCTAAATATTGATAAGTATCTGTACTTATATCCATGCCTAATAATAAGGCATTACCTCGCGCTATCTCAAGGCCATGAAAAACTGATTTATGTGCATTTCTCGTGATAATGTAATCCCCAGATATATGAGCAAATGCTTGAATAACTGATAAAATGCCGGACGTAGTCCCATTAACCAAATAAAAAGCGTCATAGTCTTTATGTTTAGTTATATTAGCCATACTTTCATACAACACTTCCTCTGGATGATGTAAGTCGTCCAATCCAGTAATTTCAGTCATATCCATATTAATATTTAATTTATCCAAACTACCAATTGTATTATTTTTATGCCCAGGTACATGCATAGAAATTGGATTTTCTTTCATTAAAGATTTCAATTTATTAGATAACGGTAATGCCATCTTCCATACACATCCACTCTATAGTATTACTAACCCATTATAAAGTATCGCTTTCGCTTCTTCAAAATTTTATTAATAGAGCATTTTACCTTTTAATTAATCTTACATTTTCAGGTATGAAAAAAGAGACTCGAGCGTCTCGGATGGGTTCCTCTATTAGGGGGATGGCTGCTACCATCGGCGCTAACGAGCTTCCTTGGCTTGAGGCAAGTGCTCGCATCTTTCCTCACTTGCACGCCTCGCTTACTTGCTTACTTGCTCGTAAGCGCGTGGCGCGATGCCTTGAGTTCGTCATCTTCAAACGCTTTCTCTGCGCCAAAAGGTTTAATGTTTTAATTTCTGTTTATAGAAAGACCCTCGGTCTTGAAGTGTTTTTAATATTATTCTAAGAAGTTAAGCTTCTTTTAGGCATAAAAAAAGAGACCCTTAGGTCTCGGCTCATCGCATCCAATTAA
>NZ_JAVTDB010000079.1:0-23069 GCF_032139365.1 Staphylococcus kloosii | reverse complement strand
GGTAAGCCACTTACTTCATGTGTAACTTTACCTTTACTATTATCTGTACCATTTAATTTAATATCATCGATTGGTGTATTAACTTCTTTCGTTTGATCGTCGAAAGCTTCAACATCGGGCGATGTTGTGTCTTCGACTTTAATATCGAAATTAGTCGTTGTCTCGTTTCCTGACTCATCTCTGCTTGTCACCGTAATTGTTGATGTGCCCACTTTTGTTGGTGTCCCACTAATCGTGTTCGTCTCTGAATCAAACGTTACACCTTCCGGTAAGCCGTCTACAGTATGTTTAACTGGTTTATCGCTATTATCTGATGCATTAATAGTGATAGGGTTTATCGGGGTATTGACTTCTTTTGTTTGATTGTTAATAGGATCAACTGCTGGCGGAGTAGCATCCTCGACTTTAATTGTAAATTCTGTTGTTGTTTCATTATATACATGGTCAGAAGAAAGCACAGTTACATTATACGTACCTGGTTTTGCTGGTGTCCCACTAATTGTATTTGTTTCTGAATCAAACGTGACGCCTTCAGGCAAACCATAAACGTCATTTTTCACTGGTTTTCCACTATTGTCACTACTGTTTATAACCACCGGATCAATTGGGGTATTTAAATCTTTCGTCTGGTCATTTATTGGTGCAACTGTTGGTGGAGTAGTGTCGTCTACTATAACTCCAGAAGAGTTACTATCAGAAGCTTTTGCTTTACCTATTTTACTTTGAGTGCTTTGAGTAGCAATATTACTTGCACTTAATTCAACTGTACTACCTACAAAAGTATTTGGTACAAAAGGACGTTCAGTTTGAGAATTCACTTTAATTAAATATGGTCCAGTTATGTTACCTAAATCAATGGTCATTGAACCATCACTATTATATGTTATTTTATGTTTACTACTCTCGTCGGTTCCGTTTACATTTTTATCACTACCACTTTGATTCATAGTATTTTTGTCATTAACTTTTACTACAGATACCGTTGTAGTTTTTGGGTCGAATTTACTTATCGTATCAGCACTTTTTGAACTACCAGTATAAGGTGTAATTTTAACTTTAGATCCATTCAAACTTTTACTTTGACCATTAATAGTATAAGTAGTGTTATAAGGGTTATGGTCCCCGTCTTTTTCCTCTATAGAACTATCTTGATATACCATTGTATTTCTTGCATCAGTGGTATATTCTATTTTTCTATTTTCAGTAAATGTTTGGTTACCAACCTGTAAGTTAAGATTATAATTATCCGTCTTCGTAGCTTCTTTAAAATTAATAAGTGCCATTAAATCTACATGTGAAGTCTTATTTTTATATTTTTCGACATTGTCAGTAAACTTAAAGTCAAAGGCATTATTTTCTCTGTTATAAATCCCTTTAGCGTATATACTGTTTTCATCATTACCCAGTAAAATACCATTGTCTCTATCGGCAGATGTTGGATTCAGTTCTTTTGGCACTTTAACTGAAAAATAATCATTTCTTTTTACATCTTCAGGTATTTGAAGATCAAAACCAATTTGATTTAACGACCCTTTTTTCCAAGTGCCATCTGTAAATTTGACATTGCTTGTCTTAATTTTATCATTTACGTCATTACCGCCTAATGCTTTCGCAACATTATCCTCTTTAGTTCCATCTTCTTCTTTAACGTTCGTTGACATTAATTTAGCTGTTTTAAGATTGTTATTCGTTTTATCTTGTTTAGAAGATTTATCTTCCAAATCCTTATAATCGACTTCAGAAAGATTAATATTTTTAGCACTATTATTTTCTGAATTTGTATTACTCTCAGAAATTGTTTCACTATCTTGTGTAGACTGTACTGTATTTTCATTGTCTTCATCTCTTGAGGTTAATACATTTTCATTACTTTTTGGATTGTCATTATTACTGTCTAAATTGTCAGAGGATTGTTCTCTATCAAAATCACTATCTTTATCACTATCAAACTCTTTACTTTTTTCATTTTATAAATTCGAACTGTTATTTTTTGAAAGGTCATTATTTGTAGTTACTGCTTTTTCTTCAGAGGTATCATCCTTTTTATTACTAATAGAATCTTGTGATTTATTATCGTCAGGTTCTTGTTCTTGAATACCCTCTTCATCGTTTGCTTTCTCTTTAGAATGTATCTCTTTTTCATCTGTTGAATCTTCGTTATGAACTTCTTCTTGCTCTTTATTATCTGATGCACCTTCGTTATGAGTCTCTTCTTCTTGCTCTTTTGTATCTTGAGGTTTAGTATCTTCAGCATTTTGTTTTGCTACGTTTTTATCCTTTTCATCTGAATTTACATCTTTAGAAGATGCTTCATTATTATTAGATTGTTTTCAGACTCATTTAATGAATTTTGCTCACTACCTTCGTCAGTTGAAGATGCATTATCTTGTTGTGCTGATTGTTCTGACATATCTGAACTATCTTTTTTATCATTATCTGTTAAATCTTGCTTAGTTTCAGACTGTTGATTTGAAGAACTTTCTGTTGGTTTTTCTTGTTGAGAAGGTTTTTGTACTTGAGAATCATTAGTTGTTTCGCTTGAGGTTTTGTCTGTATCATTTACTTCATTGCGTGTGCTATCTTGAGGATTACCGGAAGAACTGTTTTGTTGGGTAGTTGATTTAGTTTCTCTGTGTTCAATTTCAGAGGCTTTAGAAACGTCAGGATTATGTAGAAATAGAATTGCCCCTATAATTATTGAACCTGTGCCCACTGCAACTTTACGTATAGAATATTTGTTATTTTTTTCCAATAAATAAGCTCCTTAATCTTTTAATTTTTTTATCTTTATTGCTCTCATTATATTTTCCATTGTAATATTTTTTAGTGTAACATTTTTCAAAACATTTTATAATAGCTTTTCCAATGAATAAGCCCTAAAATTTATACACACATATATTAAATGTTTTAAGAAATTAAATAAGTACTATTATTACAACATTAGATACTATTACATCACTATATTGTTGTAATTTAATAATAATAAATTACAAACATTAAATTTTTAAAAGATTGTTATATTATTTATTAATCTTCTCACAAATATTCAATTAATATGATGTTTTTTAACTAGCACTATTTAGTCATTTTTTACCATAATGGATAAGTACTTGATATTACGATTTCTAAAAAATCAAGTTATCAATGAATCACTAACAATTGCCTTAAACAACATAGCTATTTGTTTGACTAAGTGAACAATTTACGAAATCATTAATAATATATAAATAATATTGCCTATCTTTAGCACTAAATCTATTTACACATTTTGCTTATAACACTATACAGCTAGATTATTGCTATACGTTCTCTCTAAATAGGTAAACGTGGCATTAAGTATACATCTCACTACAAAAAACCCCCGCACTATTTTTATAGTGAAGGCGGTAGCTAAATTACGACATATAAAGTGCTGAGAGAATTATTACTGTGAAAAAGGCCGCTGATGCACCATAAGTGTATCTTAAGCCTGCCTTAGTGCCTTTATTTTTATAGTAATTAAAATATTAATATTATTAGTACCTGGTGTTGCTGTAACGACTATAGTATATAAAATTGACTTCATTTGAGATAGTTCAAATTGCGAACACTTAAAACATTTTAAATTAACATGCACAAAAATAGTTATGTATGTAACTCGATTTATACTTGCCTTATCAACAAAAAAGACAATTTCTATTGAAATAGAGATTGTCTTTTTTTCATTGTTGTTGATACGTTATTTTATTTAAAAACGGAAAATCTTCTGAACATAATTACTGTGATACCAACAGCCATTAATACGCCAACAAAGAAGTAATCGCGCATTGTATTCATCATACCTGTTTGAGGTAATTGTTTTACTGATTTTGCATCTTTATTTGCTTTGTTTTTTGAAGCTGTTTGTTTTTGTTTGTCAGTCACACCCTTTTTATTGTTGCCTGCAGCTTTTACTTTATCTTGAGATGGTGTAGCTACTGCTTTATTGCTTACTGATTGTTGCGTTTTGTTACTTTTAGCACTGTCCGCAACTTTTGTTGTTGTTTGTTTAGACATTTCAGCTGACATTTTATTATTCGTCTGATGTTTCGTAGTTGATTGATCCTTAATATTACCTTGAGTTGTGGTATTTTGCATATGTGATTTAGCCGCTGCTTGTTGCGCTTTGCTTTGTGATTGCTTCGTTTGCGTTTGTGGTTTTATTTTGGCATTTGCTCCTGTTCCTTTTTGGCCGTTATCTACGTTACTTGGTTTATCTATTTTAGGTTCAGGATTTTGCGTATCTGCTGATTTTTTGTCAGTTGATTGTGTTTGCTTGTTAACATCTTTAGCTGTACTAGATGGTGCATTTTTATTTTGAGGTTGAGCTTGTACTTTGTTGTCTTGTGGTGCGTCACCTTTTACTTGTGGTTGAGCCTTATCCGTATCCTTTGGCGTTGTCGTTACGTCATCCGGTTGTTTGGTATGATGTTGTTGTGATGGTGTATTCATAGACTTATCTTTAGTATCTGCATTAGGCGTTAATGCTTTAGGCGTCTCGCTTTGTGGCGCTACTTTATTAACATTATTGTTACTTTGATCAGTTATTGTTGGCGCCTTTGGTTCAACAGCATTATCAGTACCTTGATCTGTCATTGCTGCATCGTCATTATTTTGCGCATTAGCATCTTCAACGTCTTTGTTTTGTGCTAGTTTATCACTATCTTGTGGTGCGCTTTTATCTGTTTGATTTGTGTTGTTATCTAGTGGTTGTTCTGGCGTTGCAACATTATTATCTTGTTGCTCTACATGAGCAGATTTTTTAGCATCTGTCGTATTGGTATTAATAATATCAGTATCTTTATTTTGGTCATTCGCTTGCGGTTGAGCTTGAGCTACTGTTTTTTTATCAGTTCCAGACTTAGCTACATTAAATTTCACGTTAGTGAATTTTGTCTCAAAGTTTGGCACATCAATTAAACCAAACGCGTTACCAAATTCGTCCGTCGCGCTAATATGTGAAAATTTATAACTCCCGTCTTCTAAGTCACTTGGAATAGGAATCTCTACATTTACTACCCATTGCCCCTCACTATTACGTTGCACATTACTTAAATCTGCAACTTTATTTAATCCAATTAAACCTTTATCCGGATCATTTTCAAAACCGACCGACACTTCTTTCAATGTACTTTCATCTGAAATTTTTAATTGTGCTTTAATCACGTCACCCGGTGCATATGTTTGTTTATCTACCTTTACACTATCAAATTGAGGTAATTCTGTATCAACATTTGACACATTTTTATTAACCACTTTAAATGATAGATCTGTAACATTGAGTGACGTAGGTGCAAGTTCCGGAGCTATCGTTGTACCATTTTGTGCTGCATCATCTACAATAGCTGCCGAAAATTGATATGACGTATCCCCTATTTTGTCTGGTATATTAATTTGAATTGTGACTTTCCATAAGCTATCGTTAATTTTTTCGATATTCGCTTTATCAGCTACACCACTTAATGCTGGCGTGCCGACTTGTGTCGTATTCGTAAATCCAATCGAAACATCAGCTAGATTGCTCTCATCTTTCACGATTAATGTTGCAATAGCAATTTCTCCAGGTGCATACTCACGTTTATCCATCTTAATACTCTGAATTTCAGGATTTGTCGTATCTTTCTTCTGTGCAGCTTTATCCGGTGCGTTAACTACTGTTTGCTCATTGACACTAGCACTATTATTATTTTGCTCCGCCGCTGAAGCACTGTTTTGTGTGCCAAACAATAGCACACTACTAATAAGTAATGCACCTGCTCCTTTTGCTAACTTTCTTATACTATACTTAGCTATATCTTGATGTTGTTTCATAGTTGTCCTCCAGTCTTTTATTGAAAGGTATCTCTATTTAACATGATGATATACAAAATTTTATTTTTAGTCAAATTGATATTTTTTTTATATTAATATTTATTTATCCAAAGGCATTGGGTTTAATATTGTTATAAAAAAGCGTGTGACTTAAGCCTTATTCGCTTTATAGCCCCACGCTCATTTTTTTAATTGTTATAAATGTATTACTTATATAATTAATATTGCTATAATAATGTCAAAATAAGTCGTCTTAATTTAGCAAAAGCTCGCTCTATATCTTCTTTATTTATATATGAATAAGAAAATCTGATATATTGTTGCGCTTGTCTATCGTATATTTCGCCAGTATGAATAATAAGCCCCGCTTCAGTAGCCATATTAAATAACTGCTTCATATCAATAGCATGTTTTAGTTTAAACCATACATAAAATGATCCTTGAGGTTTGTCCCATTCTCCCAAGTCAACCATATATTTATCCATAGCGGTTAATAATAAATTGCGTTTTTCTAATAATGTGGATTTTAATTGTGCAACATGTTGTTCATGAAATTGTGGATATGATAACCATTGTTGTGCAATGTATTGCGATATAGAGCTTGCACCATAATCGCTTTGCATTTTCAAATCGGCTAGATGTTTAATAATATGTTTGTTAGCAATAATCCATCCAATGCGCAGTCCCGGACTGACCGTTTTCGACAGACTTCCTAAATAAATAACATTCTCACTATTCGGCAATGACTTCATCGGTTGTGGACGTGTGTCACCAAACCATAAGTCCCCATATATATCGTCTTCAACAATAGGGATCCCATTTTGTCGGCATTGATTAATAATCTTCTGTTTTTCTTGATCGCTATAACTATGCTGGGTCGGGTTATGCAATGTAGGTATACAGTAAAAAATACTATTATAATAATTACTATTTGCTTTAAAAATATTATTAATATGTCGTTTGATATAATCGATATGAAGCGGTTTAATATTTGCACTAATATTATTCCATGTGCGTACTGAATGTATATACGAGGGTGTTTCGATAATAATATTAGATTGTGGTACTAATAAACCTTCCGCTATTAATTTCAATCCTTGCAAAGCACCTGAAGTAATACATATTTCGTCTACAGTACATATGACACCTTTACGCTTCATATAATGTACAATGGCTTGTCGTAACTCTAATTTACCTTTTGCTTCTTCATAATTCGTAGTTAAATGTAGATTGCCCTCTGACAGTATTTGTTTAAATGTATGGTTAGGTATTAAATCTGGAGCTAATTCGCCTGTTCCCATACGAATCATATTGTCGGCAAATTCTAATTCATTAATTTTTTGCACATAATACAAATTATTTTTCGAAGCGTTATTCCCTATAAAATCTTGCCATTTCATATTATTAGAAATGAATGAGTTCCAACTTTGATTGGATACATAAACACCCTTTTTTTCGGAAGTCACAATAATACCATAACTTTTTAATATATCTAGCGCTTGTACTACAGTCGATCTATTCACATCATATTTGTGTGACAACGACCGTTGTGAAGGTAATTTGTCATTAGGCGCTAACGTTCCATCTTGTATATCATTTACGATATCATCGATTATTACTTTATATTTTGGTTTTGCCATAGTATCAACTCTAATCTGGTTGGTTTTTTAATTTTTAACTGGATGGTTACGTAAAGTTAAAATTATTATAGCATAGGTACAAAGATTAACGTCAGTTTGACTTTTCTTTATTGTAAAAGTTGCGATTTGTTGTGCTGAAGTGGTTGGTTAAAAAAAGAAATTTAATTATAGGAGCGATTTGATTATGCTACAACCTATTATTCACGGATTTTTATTAGCGTTAGGTTTGATATTACCTTTGGGTGCCCAAAATGTATTTGTCTTTAACCAAGGCGCTAATCATAAAAGTTTAATAAAAGCAGCACCCGTCATTATTACCGCTGGTTTGTGCGATACTTTACTCATTAGTCTAGCTGTTCTCGGCGTCTCAGTAGTGCTCGTCTCATTTCCAATTTTACAATTGATTGTCTATATCGTCGGCTTAATATTTTTACTTTATATGGCGTGGTCTTTATGGCACGAAGCACCCGCTAGTTTGGAACATTTCGCTCCGTTAAGTAGTAAAAAGCAAATTGGTTTTGCCTTATCTGTATCGTTGTTAAACCCACACGCTATCATGGATACACTAGGTGTTATTGGTACAAATGCTGCACTCTATTCACATGGTGACAAAGTATTATTTAGCTTGGCAACTATTGCTGTTTCTTGGCTTTGGTTTATATTTTTAGCTGTAGCAGGCAAAATGTTAGGTTCGATAGATAAGACAGGCAAATATATTGTTATCGTTAACAAACTTTCCAGTTGCATTATTATAGTTATTGCGATACTTATCCTTAAAAACATCATCAAAATAATTGTTCATTAAGTTGTTGTTATAGTCGTTTAGTGTCGCTATAAATGAAATAAGCACATAATAACAAACACATAACTAAAGGAGTTAACCCTCGACACATATGGGTTAACTCCCTTTTTAGTATTACGTGTAGTTGTAGCAAAACTACATTTTAAGCATTTAATTTTGAATTTCTAATTGAAAAACTAAAGTAAATGATAAATCCTATGATTAACCAAACCACATATCTAATCCAAGTAGTGAAATCTAAATTGAGAATTAGAAATGCACAGAAGTAAATGGAAAGAATCGGTACTATTGGTACTAATGGGCATTTAAATTTCCTTTCTATATTTGGTGATGTTTTACGTAAAACCAAAATAGATACAGATACTAATATGAATGCTACTAAAGTACCAATACTGACCATCTCTGACAATGTTTCTATAGAAAATAAAGCGCCTAATAAACCAGCTGAGATACCAAATATCCATGTGGCAATAAATGGTGTATTAGTTTTATTATTAATAATTGAAAAAATTTTAGGTACTAGTCCGTCTTTAGACATTGCGTATGCAATTCTTGTCTGGCCATATAACATGACTAACAAAACTGTCGTCATTCCAAGTATAGCCCCTACATCAATAACGCCAGATATCCAATTTTGATTCGTATACTTTAACACTGCGGAAATAGGATGCGCTTCATAATTAACAAACAGTTTAAACGGTACGACACCAGTCATTATCAATGACACACAAACGTATAAAATTGTACAAATCACTAAGGAAATGATTATCCCCTTAGGCATAGTCTTAGCAGGGTTTATCGTTTCTTCTGCACTAGACGAAACAGCATCAAAACCGATAAATGCAAAAAATACTGTTGCTGCAGCACTAAAGACACCTGAAAAACCATAAGGTAAAAATGGCGTTAAATTATTGGGTTTAACATAAAATACTGCCACAACAATAAACAATAATATTACAGCAACTTTTATGAATACCATTATATTATTTACTCTTTTCGTCTCTCTAATTCCTATAGAAATAAGTGTTGTAACTAACATGACAATAATAAAAGCAGGTAAATTGAATATGCCTTTTTCGTTATTCGCTGTAATGACTCCGAGTGGCGCAGTGAGTTGCTCAGGAATATGTATGCCTAATCCTACCAATAACGAATTAAAGTACCCAGACCAACCAACTGAAACAGTACTAGCACCTAACATATATTCTAAAACTAAATCCCAACCTATGATAAAAGCAAAAATCTCTCCTAATGTTGTATAGGTATACGTATACGCCGAGCCAGAAATCGGCACCATTGAAGCGAACTCTGCATAACACAAAGCAGTAAACAAGCATGCTAAAGCTGCAATTATGAATGACAACATCAGACCTGGCCCTGCTTTTAAAGCACCCGTCCCAGTTAATACAAAGATCCCCGTCCCAATAATAGCGCCTATACCTAAGAAAACTAAATCAAAGGTAGTCATACTCTTTCTTAATTGGGTGTGTTTTTGAGATATTACTGTAGTAATATCCTTTTTTCTTAATATATTCATAGTTGTTGTTCCTTTCTTGCTGTGATATAAATCTATGTATGAGTAAAATACCTCGCTATCATAAGCAGAATATTCCGAAAATTATAAACATGTTTTATCTATGATTTTCTGCAAATGACTTAATTTATTTTAAAATAACAAGCGCAGCTAATACTTTCTACTTGTTATTACATTCATTACGAAAATACTAAAACATCGAGATATCTAAACTATATTATTCAATTATATCGATATTAAGAAGCATTATTTTTACTAAATCAGAATTTATTTTTACTTTTTCAAAAATTGATATTAAAACTACGGACTTTATTTTATTGCTCTAAATATAGCTTTGAAAAACTCGATACAAACTTACTCTCAATGCAATCATCTACTGTCAATATAAAAAGAGTCTAGAGATATTATATTATCTCTAGACTCTTTTTGAGCATCGGTATTTATGAGCATCCTCTACAAATTAAGATTAGCTATAGTAACTTTATTCTTAGACCACACTATGTAACTCACTTAGTTTAACGACAAATGATCACGCAACGTTGTAGTCGTATAGTCATGACGGTATAGATTACGCTTTTGTAGCTCAGGTACAATATATTCTACGACATCTTCTAAACTTCCTGGTAACGTTGGTGGCATTAAATTAAACCCATCGGCTACACCATCATTAAACCAATGTTCCATCTCATCCACGATTTGTTGAGGCGTCCCTATTAACGTTAAATGTCCACCACCGGCACTAATATATCCTAATAATTCACGTACAGTCGGTTGCTTTTCTTCGATAATAGCTAATATCGTTTCATAACGCCCTATCGGTCCTTCGAATTCATGTACAGAAGGTAACGCTGGCACAGGTTCATCTAAAGGCCACACCGAGCAATCTTGTTGGACGAAAAAGCTTAATTGTTTCAATGCTTTCTCTATAGGCATATGTTTATCCAAATATGCTTTTTTGGCTAATGCTTCTTCATACGTACGCCCAACGTAAGTCACCAAACCCGGAAAAACTTTAACGTAGTCTTGTCTATTAATTGCTGCTAACTGCGCATCTAACTTTTGGCGATAATTACGCGCTTGTGCTAAATTCCAAGATACTGAATAGACGGCATCTGCGTATTTAGCTGCCAGTGCAATGCCTTGTTTTGAGGCGCCTGCTTGCATAGCTACCGGTTTACCTTGTGGGCTTTGAGGTGTCGTTAATGGGCCTTGCACATGATAATACTTACCTGAATGATCAATCGGATTAATTTGTTGTGCATCAATCAGTTCACCTGTATCACGATTATATTCCAAAGCTTTCTCATCCCATGACACCATCAATTTATTCATCACTTGCGCAAATTCATCTGCTTTACCATAGCGTTCTGAATGATGAGGCAATTTTGCCATACTATGATTCATCGCTTCTAAATCTGTCATCGAAGTGACTAAGTTCCATCCTACACGACCGTTCGTAACGTGTTCTAAACTCAAAAGTTGCCTTGCCGCCGTAAATGGATTAGCAAAACTGCTCGAAATTGTTGCGACTAAACCTACATGCTTGGTTACTTGAGAAATAGCAGTTAAATTAATTAAAGGATCGTACCAAAATGACGGCATATCGCCGTTACCAGATATTTGTAATGCTTGATTATCCGCAAAAAACACCGCATCAAAATAACCTTTTTCAGCAAGTTGTGCTAATGATTGATAATACGTAATATCACCAATGTGCTCAACTGAAGAATCTTCTACTAACCAAGCACCAGCATGGTGGCCACAACCAATTAATAGCACTCCAATATGAAGTTGACGTTGATTCATAAAATATACTCCTTTACATCACTATATTTTTAATTCATTGTTAAGCCACCATCGACAGTGTAATTTTGTCCGGTAATACCACGTGCATGATCTGAAGCTAAAAAGGCAACCATATGGGCAACATCTTCTGGTGTCGTTACTTGGCGTAACGGCGTTGTTTGCGCAATAATATCAAACACTTCAGGCGTTGTAGCGGCACTCGCGTCAGTTGTTTTTAATAATCCTCCTGAAACGACATTTGCCGTAATGCCGTATTGACCTAATTCAGCCGCAATATTGCGAGTAAAGCCAATTAATCCAGCTTTCGCCGTCGTATATTGATGATAAGGCACTACTGGGTTTTGATATAGATTCGTTCCAATACTAATAATGCTGCCTTGCTTACGTTTTTTAAATTGTGGCACAACACTTTGGGCTACATTAAAAGCTGCTTTTAACGTTCCATCTATTTGTTGTTGATAATCTTCCCATGTTAGTTCTGTAAATGCGTGTTGCGCAGTAGGATCAAATTTAAAATCTACTAACGCATTGTTTACTATCACATCTATTTGCCCAAAATGTTTAGTTCCTTGTGCAATCATTTTATCTACTGCTTCACGTTGAGTCACATCAGCTTGAATAGCAATTGCATTATCAGAACCCAATTCCTCCACTAAATCTTGAGCCGTCTGTTCACTATGATAGTAATTAATAATTACCTTCTGACCTTGTTCAACTAATGTTTTAACGATTGTTGCTCCTAAACCTCTACTACTGCCCGTTACTAAAATCACTTTCGACATAATATTTCACTCCTATAATTTGATTTATAATTAAAAATTGCCACGCGAACGTGTCTATGTAGTGTCAACACAAAAACGCGACCTCCGAATATGGAAGTCGCGTCAGATATATCTTTATATAAAATAAAGCACTCGTGCTTATATTACAGTTTGACGAACACACTTCCCTACGCTAGTTCCAACTAGATCAGGTTCAAAGGGTTTGAGGACATCCTCATCTCAGTGCAAAAATGACACCCCTAGTGGTTATTTAATTATTACTTTAAATGTATGTGTTACGTTGCATAATGTCAAGTTACCACTTTCAAACTTATAAATTTACAATATACCTATCATTTTATATTTTTATTAAAACAAAACGCTTTAGATTATAAGTTTTTATTATTATGAACTATTAAAACTTTTACATCAATTTTACACTGTGGTATATTCTATGTAAGGGCTTACATATTCGAAAGGAGGCAGTCTTCCTATGAGAACTTGTGATGTTATGCAATGAAAATGATTACAGCAAAAGAATTAAAAAATTTAGTAAAAAGTCATGACACCATTGCCCTTTCAGCTTTGTCAGTAGGCAATTTACCAGTAGAAATACTCAAACACCTTACTGACTATTATGATGAAACACAACAACTAGATAATTTAACAATAATGATTGCTAATGATATTAGCGATTACGCTGGAGACGGTGTCGATTTAGACGCATTTATTAAACGTAATATGGTAAAGCGTTTAATATCAAGCATTATAATAGCTTCACCCGCTACAATCTCGGCAATAAAAAATAATGAAGTAGAAGCCTACTTTTTACCTCAAGGCGTGATGACGACGAATTATCGTAATCAAACTTTTGCCAATCCAGGTACAATAACGACGATAGGCTTACATACAACGGTGGACCCTAGATATACGGGTGGTAAGGCAAATGATCGCACGCGTGAGGACTTAGTACAATTAACTGAAGTCAATGGTGAGGAATACCTTCTCTACCAATTTCCTGAAGTTGATGTAGCCCTGTTACGAGGAACTTACGCAGATCGACAAGGTAACATTTATATGGATCATGAGGCACATCTTAGCGAAGCATATAGTGTTGCTCTAGCTGCACATAGAAATAACGGTAAAGTCATTGTACAAGTTAAAGCCGTTGTTGAAGATGGTAGCTTCAAACCTACAGATGTATTTATACCTAGCGCGTTAGTTGACTACGTTATGGTAAACGACAATCCACGTTACCATAAACAAGTTGTTCAAACGTATTATGATCCTGCATTATCTGGACATTATAAAGTGTTAGCAATGCCTGGACCATACATTAAAATGAGTTCACGCAAAGTCATCTTACGACGGGCGGCACAATTTTTAACACGTGGCGCTGTGGTGAGCATTGGATTTGGTATAAATAATGAATTATCTAATTTATTAGTCGAAGAAGATGTACGTGATTTAGTACAACTCAATATCGATACAGGTGTCTTTGATGGTTATATCGGTAGCAATGACTACTTGAGTATGCACTACAATTTAAGCGCACGTATGCGACACGAAATGACATGGGATTTTATTTATAATGGTGGACTAGACATTGCATATTTGAGCTTTGCTGAAATAGATCAACACGGCAATGTAAACGTCTCGTCATATGGCAATAAATTAAATGGCTGCGGAGGCTTTATAGACATAAGCCAAACCGTCGATACCATTGTTTTTTCTGGCTCATTAGTTGTCGGGGGTCAACTAGATTGTGTACATAATGAATTAGTCATCAACGAAGAAGGTAAGGCTACTAAATTTGTAGACGAAGTACGCAACTTAGATTTTAATGCCAAATACGCGCTATCCAAAGGTCAAACTGTTTATTATGTAACTGAGCGCGCGGTATTCCAACTTACAAATTCAGGTTTGCAATTAATCGAAATCGCACCAGGTGTAGACATAGATAGAGATATATTAGCGAATATGTCATTTAAACCGATTATTCCTGACGACATTGGTTTGATGGATGCTAGTATGTTTCAAGAACATTGGGGTAATTTACACAAATCGTTAGGGAGCAATAGTTAACCGATTACAAGGGGGTACAAACTATGAATTTCGATTGGATTAAGACAAGAGCTATATTTGAAGAAGAGAAACCTGCTATTATCGACCCAGCTAAAAATACTGAGTGGTCGTACCAACAATTAAATATCCGCGCAGAAAATTTGGCAACACATTTACGCGAACAAGGTACAGAACGTGGTGACATCATAGGTGTTTTCGGACCCAATGACGTTGCAATTTTAGATGTGCTGTTCGCTTCTATAAAATTAGGAGCTGTATTTTTACCTATAAATTGGCGTTTGAACCCAGAAGAGATTTCAACAATCGTCCAAGATTCGGGCGTTAAAAAGATTTTTTACGAAACAAAACATCTATCATCTCTTACTAAAATAGACGAGTCACTATTATATATGGATATCAGTTCTCAAGCATACGATGATATTGTAGATCCTACTCATCATAATGTATTTGATAGTGTCGAATTACAAGGTGACGATTTAGCATCATTATTATATACAAGTGGTACAACAGGCGTCCCAAAAGGTGTCATGTTCTCACATGATTCTTTTGTCAGTAATGGCATCAACTTAAACC
Source organism: Staphylococcus kloosii (assembly GCF_032139365.1). Lineage (GTDB taxonomy): Bacteria > Bacillota > Bacilli > Staphylococcales > Staphylococcaceae > Staphylococcus > Staphylococcus kloosii_A. The sequence continues at coordinate 8,039 of NZ_JAVTDB010000079.1, read as the reverse complement.
ATACACACCCAACTTATCCAACAGACGTTTCAATCGTCGCTTTACCAATGTTCCACGTGTTTGGTTTTAATGATTTAACTTTACCGGCACTGTTTAATGGTGGCACACTCGTATTACAACGTTATTTCAACGCTGAAGAGTTGAATAACCTTATGATGGAATATAAGCCTGACTATATGTTACTTATTCCAACTATGTTATATGCGATGCTTGTGGCAGATAACTTTAATCCTGAAGGGTACCAAAGCGTACGTTATTTAATACAAGGTGGTTCTCCACCACTTCCAGCAGTACAAGCAAAACTATTAGACATGAACATTGCACTTATTAATGGTTATGGTCTAACTGAAGCGCCTATTGTTTCTGTAAATACAGTAAGCAATTCAAAAGTGAAGCCTAAATCAATCGGACATCCAGTTATTTTCACTGAAATCCGCATCTTTGATGACGACTTTAATGAAGTAGCGACAGGCGAAATTGGCGAATTAGGCGTACGTGGCAAAAACGTTACACCAGGTTATTGGAACAAACCAGAAGCTACAGCGAAAAGTTTCCATGATCATTTCTTTTTAACGGGCGACCTCGCTACAATCGATGAAGATGGTGATGTATATATTGTTGACCGTAAGAAAGAGATGATTATTACCGGAGGCGAAAACGTATTACCATCAGAAGTTGAAGCAGTATTATCTGAGCATCCATTAGTCGCACAATGTGTCGTCGTCGGCTACACAAGTCCTAAATATGGCGAATCCGTGTCGGCTGCAGTAGTTTTAACTGAACAAGATGACAACTTTGAAGAGAAATTAGATACGTTCGCACGTGAAAAACTAGGCGGCTATAAAGTGCCAAGAATGTATTTAAGTATGAATCATATGCCGTTAAACTCAACGTCTAAACCAGATAAGCTCGCATTACAAGCGCGTATGAATGAAAAAGCCGATAAATTACATCAAAGTGACGAATTGGCATAAAAGTATACCCATTTAGATACGACAAAAATTTTTACTAACTAATGTAAGCGCTATCGCATACAATTATTGGAGGTTTTATATATGTCTACAAAAACTGAAATTTTAAAAGAATTATATCCAGAAGATACGTTAAATATAGCTAAAGAGTTAACTGAAGGTGAAGTGAAATTTTTAAAACAGTTAGACGACATGTTAGAAAATAATTATCGTGACTCAATTAATGATCACTGGGCTAATGCCACAATACCAGAAGGTTTCTTCGAAGAATTAGGCAAATTAGATTATTTTAATAATCCCCTACTCTTTGAAGGCCGTGGTGATGCAAAAACGACAAGCCAAATGTTCCAGTTTTTCTTATCTTATACGGTAGCGAGATTTGACGTCTCACTCGTCACTTTACTAGGTGTACACCAAGGGTTAGGACATAATGCATTTTTATTTGGAGGTAGTAAAGAACAAGTTGCTTACTATGTGCCAAAATTGCAATCTCATGAATTACGTACTTGTTTTGCATTAACAGAACCAAACCATGGCTCTGACGTTGCAGGTGGTTTAGAAACAGTCGCAACAAAAGACGGAGATAAATGGGTATTAAATGGTGAAAAGAAATGGATCGGTGGCGCACATTTATCAGATGTGATCCCAGTTTTCGCAGTGGATGCCGAAACTAGAAAACCTAAATGTTTCATCGTTCGTCCGGAACAAGAAGGCGTGGATATTGATATTCTTCAAAATAAAATTGCATTAAAAATTGTGCCTAACGCGCATATTAAATTAACAAATGTCGTCGTTGAAGAACAAGAACGTCTACAAAATATTAATAGCTTCAAAGATGTAGCAAAAATTCTTTATTCAACGCGTGCTGGTGTAGCATATATGTCTACTGGCGCAATGGCCGGGGCTTTACGCGCCACTTTAAAATACGTTAAAGAACGTAAACAGTTCGGTAAGGAAATTAGTAAGTTCCAATTAATACAAGAAAAATTAGCTATGATGCAAGGTAACTTATCACAAGCAATGGCCATGTCGGCACAACTTGCTCGTATGCAAGCAAACGGTGAGTACGATGAAGTCGCTACTTCAACTGCTAAAATGATGAACTCATTACGCTTCAGAGAATCTGCTGCAATGGGCCGTGGCATCACAGGTGGTAACGGCATTTTAGCTGAATACGACATCGCAAGATTTTTCTCAGACGCAGAAGCAATTTACACATATGAAGGTACACACGAAGTGAATGCTTTAGTTATCGGTAGAGCTCTTACTGGCGACTCTGCATTTATCTAATATGACTAATTAATAATCACTTGGAGGTATTTATATGACTATACGCAAAGCAACAGTATTAGGTGCTGGCACGATGGGCAGTCAAATCGCTGCCCTATTCGTAAATGCTGGTTTGAAAGTAAAATTGTTAGATATCGTAATAGATGACAATGATCCAAATAAAATATCTAAAAAAGCATATGAAACGATTACCAATAAAAAAAGACCGATGTTATTTAATTTAGACTACGCTTCTAATTTAACTTACGGCAACTTTAATCAAGATTTAGCTCATGATGATGCAGACATTTATATCGAAGCTGTCAAAGAAGATGTAGACGTTAAACATCAAATTTGGCAACAAGTGCAACAACATGCTAAAGAAGATGCAATCTTTGCAACGAACACTTCAGGTATCCCTATTGAATCTATCGCACAAGCGTTCAATGACGATACAAGACAAAGATTTTTAGGATTACATTTCTTTAATCCACCACGTATTATGAAACTAGCAGAAATTATTCCTAATGAACATACTGCAAACAGTGTTATTGAGCGTGTTAAATCTTTTGCAGAAGAAATATTAGGTAAAGGTACTGTTGTAGCAAATGACGTTGCAGGCTTTGTGGCAAATAGAGTCGGCACTCAATCTATGAACGATGTTATGTATAGAGCAGAACAACAAGGATTCTCTATTACAGAAGTCGATGCACTAACTGGACGTGCTATCGGTAGACCTAACACGGGTACTTATGGACTTACAGACTTAGTCGGTCTTGATATTGCTCAAACCGTAACTGAAGGTATGCGTCGAGTGCCCGAAGAGCAACCTTACTTCAAGGAAGTTCAATTAAGTAAAAAGCTGTTCGAAGCTGGCGCCTTAGGTCGTAAAACAAAACAAGGTTTTTACAAGAAAGAAAATAAAAAACGACTTGTCTTAGACCCAGAAAAAAATGACTATGTAGAACCACAACAGCCTACTTTCGATATATTAGGCCAATTCAGTAAAGATTTAGCTCATAACTTAGACGTTATTTTTAACGCAACTGACGATGCCGGTAAATTTTTATGGGAAACATTAAGAAATAACTTCTACTACGCGGCAATTAATGTCCCAAAAGCAGCAGCCGACTTTAAAGATATAGACCGTGCTATTGTATGGGGCTTCAATTGGAAAAAAGGTCCTTTCCAACTATGGGATTTAATGGGCTTTGACCGAGTTAAGGAACGTATCGAAAATGAAATTGGTAATTTACCTGACTGGGTCGACAAGCAACAAGGTTCTTTCTACGCTGACAATGAATCAATCGAACGCGTAACGGATGTTTCTAACTTTATCGACAGTGAGATTTGGAACAAAGACGATTCAAATTTATCTGTAGCGAATAAAGATCAACTACTATTAAAACTACAAAGTAAAAATAACGTTATTACAAATGAATTTGTCGAAGATTTAAACGATGCCATAGATACACTAGAAAACGGCGATTATACAAGCATGGTTATTTATGCTGATGGTAATAACTTTAGCGTCGGTGCGAACTTGTACATGATGAAGCAAGCACATGAAGATGGTGCAGTTGAATCACAAGTTAAGCCAGCTGTAGAAAGATTACATTATGTATTTAGCCGCTTAAAATATTCACTAAAACCTATCGTTACTGCGACACAAGGCAAAACTTTAGGCGGTGGTTGTGAACTCGTAATGCATTCACCTTTCGTAGTAGCTTATAGCGAAACATATATCGGTTTAGTAGAAACGGGCGTTGGTTTATTGCCAAGTGGTGGCGGACTTGCAGAATTAGCTACTAGAGTATTAAGTGCCGATCATCAAAAAGATGATAAGCAAGCTACAATGGCTAAGCTTTTGATGAATATTGGTTTAGCCAAAGTAGCAACTAATGCACATGAAGCTGTCAGATATGGCTATTTAAAAGAGACTGATACAATTATCATGAATAAAGAAAAACGTATCGAAATCGCACTTAAACGTGCACGTTATGAATCTGAAACAAATTACATGCCTGCACCAAAAGAAAACTTTATCGCTCTAGGTAAAGACTTTAAAGCCTTGGCACAAGGTCAATTAGATGCACAACGCTTAGGTCACTTTATTAGCGATTACGATTATGAAATCACGCTTAAAATCGCAGATATCTTAGCTGGCGGTGATTTACCACGTAATACCTATGTGAACCAACGCTACTTACAAAATTTAGAAAAAGCTGGATTTGTTGAACTACTACAAAATAGTAAAACGTATGACAGAATCTCTCATATGTTAAAAACAGGCAAACCATTACGCAACTAATAATAAGTAAGAGAAGAGAGGATGAAGTGAAATGCGAGATGCATATATCGTAGCTTATGGTCGTTCGGCAGCAAGTAAAGCTAAGGGAGGTGCCATGTTTCATGACAGACCGGATGAAGTGGCAGCGCAAGTACTAAAAGGCGTACTCGAACGCGTAGACGGTCAATTTGATCCAAGTATGGTGGAAGACGTCATCGTCGGTAACGCCTTCCCTGAAGGATTACAAGGTCAAAACATTGCACGTACTATCGCACTATTAGCTGGTATGCCAGATAGTGTACCTGGTCAAACAGTAAACCGTTATTGTTCATCAGGCTTACAAACAATCGCTACTGCAGCCAACCAAATTAAAGCGGGTCAAGGCGACATCTTAGTCGCTGGCGGCATAGAATTAATGAGTGCAGTCCCTATGGGTGGTAACGAACAAACGAATAATCCAACTTTACAAGATGAAGATCGTGGCGTGTCCTATCCAATGGGCTTAACAGCGGAGATGGTCGCAGAAACATATAACGTTTCACGTGAAGATCAAGATGCATACGCCGTGCAAAGTCATCAACGCGCAAAAGCGGCACAAGATGCTCATAAATTTGATGATGAAATTATACCGATTGAAGTTAATGACGTAAGTTATGACAGCAACGGACCAGTAGTATCCAAAGTACAATTTAAGACAGATGAAATGATTCGTCCTGATACTAATGTAGAAGACTTAGCACAATTACGTACTGTCTTTAAGGCAGACGGTACGGTGACTGCCGGTACTTCTGCACCACTAACAGATGGCAGTGGTTTCGTCGTAATCATGTCTGGTGATAAAGTGAAAGAATTAGGTGTGACGCCAATCGCACGATTCGTTGGATTTAAAGCGGTCGGTGTTGATCCAAAACTTATGGGTATCGGCCCTGCTTATGCTATTCCAGAAGTATTGGAAGCAAGTGGCTTATCTATAGAAGATATTGACTTAACAGAGTTAAATGAAGCCTTTGCTTCACAAACACTTGCATCAATGAGAGAAACTGGTCTAGACAAAGATAAAACAAACGTTAACGGCGGTGCTATCGCCTTAGGCCATCCACTAGGTGCTACTGGCGCTATGTTAACAGGTCGCTTATTATCAGAAATGAAAAAACGCCCAGATACTAAATACGGCATGGTAACAATGTGTATCGGTGTCGGCATGGGCGCAGCTGGTATCTTCGAATACGTACGATAAACTATAATCATCTATAATAGCAACAAGCCTAGCAGATATGCTTTTATCTGCTAGGCTCTTTTTATATTCAACTGTCTAAATTTGAATTGTTATTTTTAACATAAAAAAGAGAACTGATATACATCAGTTCTCAATAATTCAAATTTATCTATCCCAATATCTTTTACGGTCAAATGCTTTAACAATCGTTTCAGGATCGTCTGACACAAAGACACCCGGTGCATCTAATTTTAATTTAGCTTCTTGTACTTGTACTGACGCTTGTTCATTAAACACTAATGGTTTGTTATGTTTATATGCCATTTCTGCAAATGCTTCCGCATCTGGATTTAAGTCTGAACCATCTGATAATACAATCAGACTATCAAATAATGTTGGATGTGCAGTAGCATACGTTTCTGTTACGCCAAAGTCTTCATCAATATCTTTAGGGTGTTTACCTACAAATGCGTAGTTCAATCCTTGTTGTGTGAATGTTTTAGCATAAGATTTTAACGTATCTGCTGAAATGTCACCATTTAATAATACAGCCACTGAATGACCAGCTAAAGGAATATCGAATTTTTCCATAGTTAATTTACTATCTTTAGCATTTGAATCTACTTCTTCATTTTGTTCAGGTACTTTAACCCCGACATTTTCGGCAACAGATTCGGCTAATTTTCTATCAACTTTATTTAATTGGCTGACTGCATTTTCTTTTACCATGATAGATTTGCACATACCTATTTCAAATGAGAAACCATCAACCATATGTTGATATTCAGCTTCAGTTAAACTGTTTAAATATAACTTCGCTTGAGAATAGTAGTCTTTGAAACTTTCGCTTCGCTTTCTAATTTTTCTACCTTCTACTTTTTCTTGATAATGTTCATAGCCCCCCTCATCTTTAGATGTCGTATGTGGTTCATTATCGTTTAAAGCGTTATTGTGATAAGCAGTTTGTCCTTTATGCACATGTTGTTGGTGCATTGCATCACGTTGGTTATTGTGAACTTCATTGACTGGTCTATTGATTGGAATTTGATTAAAGTTTGGTCCACCTAGACGTGATATTTGCGTATCTGTATATGAGAATAAACGGCCTTGCAATAATGGGTCATTAGAAAAATCAATACCAGGTACGATATGACCAGGATGAAATGCAGCTTGTTCAGTTTCATCGAACACATTGCTTACGTTTTGATTTAAAGTCATTTTACCGACACGTTGCACTGGCACTTGATCTTCAGGCCATATTTTAGTTGGATCTAAAATATCAAAATCAAAGTCAAATTCTTGGTCTGGCGTAATAATTTGTAAACCTAATTCCCATTCAGGATAATCGCCTTTTTCGATGGATTCATATAAATCTTTACGATGGAAGTCTACATCTTTACCATGTAAGATTTGCGCTTCATCCCATACAAGTGATTCTAAGCCTTGTAATGGTTTCCAGTGGAATTTAACGAAATAAGATTGTCCTTCGCTATTGACTAATCGGAACGTGTGCACACCAAAACCTTCGACTTGTCTGAAGTTTTTCGGAATACCTCTATCACTCATCGCCCACATCGTTGTATGCGTAGATTCTGGGTTTTGTGCAAAGAAGTCCCAAAATGTGTCGTGTGCAGAGCCACCTTGAGGTACTTCATTGTGTGGTTCTGGTTTAACAGCATGAATTAAATCCGGGAATTTAATTGCATCTTGGATAAAGAATACTGGAATATCGTTACCAACAAGATCAAATATACCTTCATCAGTATAAAATTTTGTGGCAAAACCACGGACGTCTCTGACAGTATCTGGAGAACCTTTTGACCCTTGAACAGTTGAGAATCTTACAAATACCGGTGTCGTTTTATCTGGATTTGTTAAAAAGTCTGCATACGTATATTGAGATAAGTCTTCATATACTTTGAATTCACCATGTGCGCCGAAACCACGTGCATGTACGATACGTTCAGGAATACGTTCATGGTCAAAATGCATTATCTTCTCTCTAAAATGAAAGTCCTCTAATAAACTAGGTCCACGTTCACCAACAGTTAAAGTATTTTCATCTTCACTAACTTTAACGCCATTATTCGAAGTCATCGCTTTGCCGTCATTATTCTTTTCATCTTTTTTTAACTGATCGAGTTTTTTATTTGTCATAATAATCCTCCTTTTAACTTATAAATACCCAGTGCATTTATGAAAAAACTGAAAATTGTATTACATAATTGTGAAATTAATATATTGTGACAATTATATTTCATTTACATCTAAATATAAGATTATAGATAATTAA
>NZ_JAVTDB010000078.1:0-138763 GCF_032139365.1 Staphylococcus kloosii | reverse complement strand
AAATCTTTATCATAATTTCATGTTTTTATGCCTTATTTTATGCATAACAAAAAGACTTCTTTAAGATTTCATTTTCTTAAAGAAGTCTTTGCTTAGATATTATTTACTTGTACTTATTGAAATGTCTGGCTCAGCGACTAATAATTCAGGAACATGAGCAAAAAAGTGTTTGAAATGATCAGAGTTATTATGAGCTTGTGCAGCTTCTTCATCTTTATAACGTTCAATCATAGCAAATGTATTAGGTTCATCCGTCTTTTCGAAATGTTCATAATATAAAGCACCTTCTTCATTATTAGCCGCTTCAATTAATGGACTTACTAATTCTAAATATTGTGCTCTTTTATTTGGATTCACTTTCATAATGGCGTTTATAGTTATCATAAAACGTTCCTCCTTAGCGAGTGTATAATTATTACACTAGCTTATTATCAAAGTGAGAAATAATCAATTATTGTGACTTATCTTGTACTAATGAGCGATCTGGTTTAACAAAGAACCACATGATAATGGCGAAAACAACTGGAACCATAATTAGCATTAATGTATTATTCCATCCAATTCTATCTGCAAAGAAACCTGCTAATAAAGGACTTAATAATGCACCAATATTTCCCCACATATTCATCCAACCAGAAACTGTTCCAGCAAAGTTACGACCTAAGTCAGTAGCAGCAGCCCAACTCATGCCCATCGAGATACCAATACCTCCTAGACATAATGATAACCAACTAACATTAGCGACTAAGTTATCAGTTTTTAATGCGAAGAATAATGCAATACAGAATACGACGAAACCTATAATTGCTAATAGTCCTCTAGCCATGAATTTAGATTTACCTTGCTGTAATATTTTATCAGATATAGTACCAGCAGTTAAAATTAAAATAAACATTACTAGCCAAGGTGCACCTGAGGCTGGACCTAAATCTTTCAGTTGCACACCATGTTGTTCAGTTAAATATGTAGGTAACCAGATTAAGAATAATGAGATTACAAACTGTACGACAAAATATTGTGCAGCTAAAGCATAAAAACTAAATCTTCTTAAAAAGTTATTCCAAGGTGCCACAGATTTTTCAGTAGAAACTACATCACGGTTATTCATAATATATTCTTTTTCTGCTTCATTTACCATTTTATGTTGTTCGGGTAAGTCTTTAGCAATAATTGACCATAAAATGGCAATTAAAAAGCCAATTCCACCGAAAATATAAAATACTGCTTGCCAGCCGAAAGCATTATAAATTGCAATTGTAATTATTGGTGCAATAACTGGTCCAAAATAAGAACCTGCGAGTAACATACTCGATGCTCTCCCTTTTTCACCTTTAGCAAACCAAAATGAATTGAATACCGCATTGGATGGATACATTGGCGCTTCCCCTACACCAAATAAGAATCGTACTGTATAAAGTAAGCCATGGTTTTTAACAACCCCTGTTAAAATTGTAAAGGCACTCCACCACACTAATGCAATAGATAACATCTTTTTAGGACCATATTTTTCGGCTAAAAATCCCGAAGGCACTTGCATTAATGCATATCCTAACGAGAATAATGATGCCAGTAAACCGAAGTGCGTTTTATTCATATGTAAATCTTCCATCATCGGTTTTGCTATAACTGATATATTAGATCTGTCCATATAAGCGATAATACCTATAATAAAGAATGCGATAGCAAAATACCATCTAACGTTACTTCTTTTTTTATTCATAGTTACCCAACTTTCTTTTAGGTCACTCATCATATGACCTATTGTTTATTCTTTTTATGATATTACCATAAGGTGTAAGCGTTTACAATAAGTTTTCAATAAAAATTCATGTTCAACAAACAAAATACTTACATTTCACTTAGTGCGCGTGAGAAATGTTTCTCCACTATATTTTTATAATTAATTAACAATAATATTATACATTTTATATTAAAATAGCTTATAATTAGTGGATAGTTGGCAAAAGTTGACTATTATTGTATATGTAATTTTAAAAGGAGATATTTATTAAGTTATGGAACAAATAATAACTGAATTTATTCGTTCATGGGGTTATGTCGCCATAGCGATCTTAATTTTATTCGAAAATATATTACCATTTATACCATCGGAAATTATTTTAACGTTTGCAGGTTTACTATCTGAAAAATCCAATTTATCAATTCCGGTCTTATTTATTATATCCACAGTATCTTCCTTCTTCGGATTATTAATATTGTATTATATTAGTAGACTTGTTTCCGAGCAACTTTTGTATCGTTTCGTTGATAAGTATGGTAAATGGATTAAACTTAGAAGCAAAGATGTAGCTAAAGCAAATGATTGGTTTAAACATTACGGTGCATTAGCCGTATTAATATGTAGATTTATTCCAGTATTAAGAGTTTTAATTACTATCCCTGCAGGTATTAACAGAATGAACATATTGAAATTTATGTTTTTATCACTATTAGGTACTACGATTTGGAATTTCTTACTTATTTATTTAGGTAAATTATTAAGTGGCAGTTGGGATATATTAATGAATGCATTGCACACCTATTCATTCGTAATGTACATTATCTTATTTATTATTGTAGTTTATATCATTTATCATTTACTAAAACGTCGCAGAGTTGAATAATAGGCACTAAAAGTTATAAAGCGCCTGAGGCATAATTCCTAGAAATCGGGGTCACCGTGAATATTATGTCCCAGGCGCTTTATTTTATTCAATACGCCGTTCTGCTTTTAGATTTATGAAAGTGCGTCTTATAATAAAAAGCTCCTTAATTGTATAACACCGCTTAAATAATGGGCTATAGTTCTTTAAAACAAAATAAAAAAACAACCTAACAGATTAATTATCCGTTAGGTTGTTTAATTGCAACATTGTTTGTTGTTTATAATGAACAACTTACATTATAAATGCTACTAACAATGCACAAAAGTTGTTATAAATTGCTAATATGCCCCTTACATTTTAGCAATATAAACGTTCATTTAATCACACAAGTTATATTAAATTCTCCCTGATAATGGTATTAAAAGATTTAAACCCCTTTAATTCAATTAACACCCTATGCAACAAAATTAAGCATTTTTAATTGTTTGTTTAACATCATTCATATCGGCTTCAACATCAAGATCTGGTTTTTTAGTAATTTTACTAATAACCACTGTGACGATTAAGCTGGTTAAGAACCCAGGCACGATTTCATATAAGTTAAAGAAATCGTTAATTGAACCCATTGGTTTTACAAAGGCAATCCATATTATTACAACGATTGCTCCAGCTAACATACCGCTGACAGCGCCAGTACGACTTAATCCTTTCCAATATAATGATAATAATACTAACGGACCAAAGGCAGCACCAAAACCTGCCCAAGCATTACCTACTAAATTTAAAATCGTGTCATTTGGCGACCATGCAATAGCAATTGAAACAATTGAAACTAAAACGACTGACAAACGACCGACTAACACAAACTCTTTTTCATGTTCTTTAGCAGCTTGCTCACCTCTGAACAACTTATAAAAGTCTTCTGTTAATGAACTAGATGTTACAAGTAATTGTGATGAAATTGTACTCATGATTGCCGCTAAAATAGCCGCGAGTAAGAATCCACCAACTAGAGGATGGAATAATATTTGCCCCATTAAAATAAACAATGTTTCTGGGTCTTTTAATTCTACACTTTTGTCGTTAACAAAACTGATACCAACTAAACCAACTAGAACGGCACCTAATAAACTAATGGCCATCCAACCAATACCAAAACGGCGTGCCGTAGGTAATTGTTTAACAGATTTAATAGACATAAAGCGTACAATGATATGCGGTTGGCCAAAGTAACCTAATCCCCATGAGAAGAAAGAAATAATTCCTATTACAGTTGTACCTTTAAACAAATCTAAGTTTGTTGGTTTTAAATCAGCCGCTTGAGATAAAGTATCTAAGCCACTTAATTGCATCATAGCAACTATTGGTACCATTACCATTGCGATTAACATAATTACACCTTGGAAGAAGTCTGTAATTGATACAGCTAAATATCCACCAAAGAATGTATATGCAATGACGATAACTGCAACTAAAATAAGACCAAAATGATAATTCAGACCAAATGCACTATTAAATAATTTACCACCGGAAACCATGCCTGAGTGCGTATATAATGTAAAGAATATGACAATGATGGCACCAGAGATGATTTTAATAACATTTGATTTATCATTTAAGCGATTTCTAAAAAAGTCAGGCAAGGTAATTGAATCTCCTGCTTTTTCAGTATATACACGTAGTCTAGGTGCAACTACGATATAATTTATGTATGCGCCTAATGTCAGACCAATTGCTAACCATGCAGCAGAAAGACCTGTTGTATATACTTCACCTGGTAACCCCATGATCATCCAACCACTCATGTCGGATGCACCAGCAGAAAGTGCAGTAACATATGGACCTATGCTTCTACCACCGAGCATGTATTCACTAATATTGCCAGTTGCTTGCTTATATCCATAATAACCAATAACTAGTAAGATAATGAAATACACTGATAACATAATATAAGTACGCCAATCAGGGTTAACCTGACTTGCTAAAGTACTTCCCAATGTAAACATAGCAACATCCCCCTTTGACTATAATTTTGTTACATGACATTATTATACAAAAGCATACACCTTTTTAAAACACCTTTTGGAAATTAATGTGTAAAATTCTTTCTTACCCACGGTGCATAAAAACTCTAAAAACATTGATATAAAAGCATTTAAACACAATAATTTTTTTCTGTTTATTTATGCTTTTATTAAAGTTTAAATGTATAAATTTTCTCTGATTTGAAATCATTCATAAAAAACACTACCTTAATTCAAGTATTTTTATATTTGAGTAACATACAATAATTATATCACTCGCTATATATTTGAAAAAATAGATTGATAATAATAAACTTGATTTCTTAATAGCTTAGTTTATTTTTTTAGAAAATAGTGATAATTCGTCTTATAATAAGAAGTAAGATGAATAAAATAAATATGTAAGCGTTTAACTAATCATGTTAAAATAAATTGAACTAAGTAAATGGAGTGACGATAATGCAAAAACCGACTGAAAAAAGCATTAAAAGTAGATATTTAGACTTGTTAGCGACAAATTATGATAATAAAGAAGCGTTAGCAACTGAAATTATAAATTTAGAATCTATTTTAGAATTACCGAAAGGCACTGAACACTTTGTCAGTGATTTACATGGTGAATTTCATGCTTTCCAACACGTATTACGAAATGGTTCCGGTAATGTACGCGCAAAGATTCACGATATTTTCCAAGATACGTTAACACGCAAAGAAATTAACGACTTTGCTGCTTTAGTTTACTATCCAGAAGAAAAACTTAAACTCGTCAAAAATTCATTTTCTTCAAAAAATGAACTTAATGAGTGGTATGTAACAACAATCCATCGATTAATCAAATTAGTTACATATGCATCTTCTAAATATACGCGTACAAAAGTGCGTAAATCATTACCTAAAAACTTCGTATTTATTATTGAAGAATTACTTTATAAAAGTAATAAATATAATAATAAAAAATCGTACTACGATACATTAATTAAACAAATTATTGAATTAGAACAATCAGATGATTTAATCATTGGCTTATCATTTACTGTTCAACATCTTGTCGTTGATCATTTACACGTTGTTGGCGACATATACGACCGCGGCCCTGAACCAGATAAAATTATGGAAACACTAATCAATTATCCTTCTATTGATATTCAATGGGGCAATCACGATGTACTTTGGATTGGCGCCTATGCCGGTTCTAAAGTTTGTCTAGCAAACTTATTAAGAATATGCGCACGTTATGATAATTTAGATATTATTGAAGATGCCTATGGTATAAACTTACGTCCATTATTAACTTTCGCCGAAAAACATTATAGTGGTGATAACGTAGCGTTTAAACCTAAAAATAAAACAGCAGATGATGAACAAACATCGCCTGGAGAAATTGATCAAATTACTAAAATACATCAAGCTATTGCTATTATTCAATTTAAATTAGAAGCACCTATTATAAAACGCCGACCATGTTTCGATATGGACGAACGACTTGTGCTAGAAAGTATAGACTATGACAATAATCGTGCTACTTTATATGGCAAAACTTATGATTTAGAACATACATGTTTCCAAACGATTGACCCTGAAGATCCTAATAAATTAACAGATGAAGAAGCAGAGGTTATTGATAAATTATTATTATCCGTACAACAATCTGAAAAATTAAAACGTCACATGACTTTCTTAATGCAAAAAGGTAACTTATACCTCCCATATAATGGTAATTTATTAATTCATGGTTGTATCCCTGTCGATGAAAATGGTGAGATGGAATCTATGACGATAGATGGTGTAAAACATTACGGCCGTGATTTATTAGACCATTTCGAAAAATATGTACGTAAAGCTTTTGATGACAAAGATGCTCAAGACGATTTAGCTACCGATCTCGTATGGTATTTATGGACTGGTAAATATTCTTCTTTATTTGGTAAACGCGCAATGACAACATTTGAACGTTACTTTATCTCTGATAAAAAAGCCCATAAAGAAACTAAGAATCCGTACTATCATTTACGCGAAGACGTAGAAATGTGTAAAAAAATGTTAAAAGACTTCGGCTTAAACCCTGAAGAAGCACATATAATTAATGGGCATACACCGGTTAAAGAAATAGACGGGGAAAATCCAATTAAAGCTGATGGCAAAATGATTGTTATTGATGGTGGTTTCTCTAAAGCTTATCAATCAACAACAGGTATTGCCGGTTACACATTGTTATACAATTCTTTTGGTATGCAACTAGTCGCACACCAACATTTTAATTCAAAAAAACATGTGTTGCTTAACGGCGCAGATGAATTGTCTACACGTCGTGTCGTCGATAAAGAATTAAATCGAAAACAGATACGTGATACGAATACTGGTCAACAAATTCAAGAAAAGATTAAGATTTTAAATGAATTAATGCATGACCGTTTCTTAAATTAAAATAAAAAATGGGACTGAAATTTTAAATTTCGGTCCCATTTTTTATTTTAATTACCAATTTTCAACGCTAGTTATTGTTGCATATCTTGGTAAAATACGTTCTACTAAAAATTCATGTTTATCTTGTTCTCTATCGCCGATCGCATCTTCTAAAATTGTGATATTAAAATCTTTATCTGCTGCTTCTACTGAAGTAGATAATACGACGCCACTTGTAGCTACACCAGTTAACACTATATGACGTACTTCTAAACCTCTTAATAACACTTCTAAATTACTTCCTGTAAATGCACTAACTCGGTGTTTGGTGACAATTGGCTCTTGCTCTTGTCTATTTAATTCTGGATGAATCTGTGTAGCGTCACTGTCTCTTTCCATTGGTGCTTGATTTTCACGCATTGGTCCAAACATCTTATTGTTCGGCGCTATTTCTAATAAGCCTTGTGAAAATGCTACACGTACAAATATTACCGGAATGTCAGCCTGACGCGCCTTTTCTATCGCACGTTGATTCGCCTTGATAATTTCATCTTTTCCTTCTAATCCATTAATAATGCCATTTTGCATGTCCATCACTAATAATGCTGTATTTTGTGGCATATAACTCATCCTTTTTTATAAATTCTAAAACCATATTAAATTATAGACCAACATGTAAGTTTATTCCAAATCAACAGCACAATAACTTTATTTTTCCAAAACTTCTTTACCAAAATACACACCAGCTGGCGTTAATTCATGGCTATTAACCCAAACTGTATTTACATCAGCGCCTAAGTCTGTAAATATACGTTCTAATCTTTCGCTTTGTTCAACTGGTACTATTGGATCATTTTTACCCATTGATAATAATAGCGTTACAGCATTAAAATCATGATTACTACTTATTTCTAATGGATAAAGTGGCGCATAGAGCAATGCTTTTTTGAATGCTATATCATCTTTCAACATCATACTAATGGCAATATTAGAACCGTTAGAAAATCCTACAGGAATAATATTATCTATATCAAAATGATATTGCGCTGACGCTTCTTTTATAAATTCAATTAACTGCTGCGTACGATAGTTTAAATCTTCAACGTCATATTGACCTTCCCCATGACGTTTAAAAAATCTATTCAAACCGCCTTCTGAAATTTCGCCTCTTACACTTAAAACATTATAATCAGCATTTAATGATTCTGCTAACGGTAATAAATCTTTTTCATCTCCACCCGTACCATGCAATAACAAGAAAGTTGGAGCACCTTCTTGCCCTTTTCTAAAAATGTGTTCCATTAACATCATCTCCTAAGTTTAAAATCAAATATTTATCGTCGGTAATTGTCTTTCTAATTCTTCACGCTGTTCTTCAAGACGTGGCGGTAACATAAGGTTACGCCCTAATTTATCGAATGGTTCATCAATTGTGAAACCTGGGCCAGCTGTAGCAAATTCAAAAATAATGTTGCCAGGTTCAGCCATATAAACTGCTTTGAAGTAAAAACGCTCTTTGACGTCTGTCAGTTTATATCCTTTATTGGCTAAGCTAGTTCGCCAATTTAATTGTGCTTGTTTGTTAGGCACAGACCATGCAATATGATGTACTACGCCTACGCCCCATCTTCCAGCTACGTTAGGAAACACTTTTTTAACTACAACATGATGTTGCCATTCTCCAACAGTAACAAGGTGCGTTTCATTTGGTTTATCGCTAAGTTGTTTTAAGCCCATTTCTGCAGTTAGCAATTGTATCGTTTGTTCAGGCTGATTAGATAACATTGTCACTCCGTGAAAACCAATAATCGCAGTTGTATCCCTAGCGTCTGTATCTTCTACAAGGGCGAGCGATAGTCCATGTGTATCTTTGAACATCAGTGCACGACTATCAAACAACTCCATTCGGGATACGTGTACATTATGATTTACTAAATGTTGTTCCCAAACATCACTCGTACCCTGAGGAATTCTAAAAGCAATCGTACTAACTTGGCCTGCACCCACTCTACCTTTGTATGCATCAGGCCAATTAAAAAACGTCAAAATCGTACCATTATCAACGGAGTCATTTGAGAAATACAAATGATATGTTGATGGATCATCATAGTTCACAGTTTTTTTAATTAATTTTAGTTGTAATATATCTCTATAAAACTTAATATTTTCTGTTGGATTGCCTACAATAGCTGAAATATGATGAATGTGTTGTATTGCTTTCATAATATTCCTCCTCACTTATTCATGATTACGAGAAGTATCAAATGGTCTAATTTGTGATTCTATATAATCACGTTGTTCCTCTAAGAATGGTGGTAACGATAACCCTTCTCCTAGCGTTTCATATGGTTCATCCCCCATAAATCCTGGACCATCAGTTGAAACTTCTATTAATATATGACCAATTCTTGCGTATAATGCTTCGAAATAAAAACGATCCACTAGACCTGAATTTCCAATATGTTGATTTTGATATTTTTGTAACCATGATTCGATTGCATCGTGATCTTTCACTCTAAATGAGACGTGATGCACTTCACCATAGCCCTGTCTTGCACTATCACTTTCTTTATCATGTCTTAAAATGACTTGGCCGCCGTTACCGCCTTCTCCGACGTTGAGTAAAGCAACATTGTCATCTTCATTAATCGTTACCATGCCATATAGGCCTTCTAAAATTTGTTTAAACTCATCAAAATAACTAACTGTTATTTCTATTGGACCTAAACCATAGATTGCTTTATCAGATGGTACTGGACCATCTACCCATGGTTTACCAGGTGCCACACCGGTATTATTTTCATCAGACACAAGTTGGTAAACTTGTCCATCAGCTTCTTCAAAAGGCAAAACTTTTTTATCAAACAGTGTTTGTATGCCGTCGTGTTTGACCCCAAAGTCATTGAAGCGTTGTTCATAATACGCTAACGCATTATCATCTGGCACTCTAAATGAAGGTCTGGAAATTGAATTCGTTCCACTTACCCCTTTTGGTACATTTGGAAAATCAAAGAATGTCATGTCTGTGCCTGGCGATCCAACATCATCAGCAAAAAATGTATGATACGTATAAATATCATCTTGGTTGACTGTTTTTTTAACTAGTCTCATACCTAATACTTCAGTGAAAAATTTATAATTACGTTCTGCATCGTCTGTAATTGCAGTTACGTGATGAATACCTAATAATTGATTGTTTGTCATTTAAAAAAACCTTCTTTCATAAATTTATCTCGATTTCGAGATATAAATAATTATTTTTTAAAGTGCTACGACTTTATCTAGCCTGAGCACTTAATTTCTTTAATATATGTTGTAATGACTTTAACTCTTCCTCGGTTAATACTGCAAAAGTTGACGTTAATGCCTGAGCATGTTGTGGGAATATTTGATCCATTAATGCATAACCTTTGTCAGTCAAAGTAGCATTATAAATTCGTTTGTCTTGAGGGTCTTTCACACGTGCTACACAACCCTTTTCTTCTAGTTTATCAACAACATAACTAATGCTACTACTTGCTATCAACACACGTTGGCGTATGCGTTGAATAGGTTGATCTCCTTTGTTATACAACAACTCTAACACTGCAAACTCCGTCACATTTAAACCATACTGTTTAATATCTTCACGTACTATTTGTTCTAAATAATCTAACGTGCGATTTAAACCGACAAATGAATTAAGTGATGCTTTCGTTCGATCCATTGCGTTATCAACCTCCTATTTATTTCGAATTCGAGATAATTATATGACGGTTATAGATGAAAGTCAACATTTTTAAGTATAAAAAGTATACTACCTTGTTATCGTTAACTTTCACTATACATTAGTTTCGGTTTCCTAAGTGTTAATTCGTGGTATTTATATATTGTGGAGGTGTCGTAAATGAACCAATTATTTATTAACAACGAATTCATCGAAAGCAAGTCAACAGAATCTATGAATGTTATAAATCCAGCTACTGGAGAAGCATTTGATACGATTACATTCGCTACTGCTGAGGAAGTAAATGATGCAGTAGCAAAATCTAAACACGCACAACAAGAATGGGAAAAAGTCACACAACCCAACCGTGCCGAACACGTGAAAATGTTAATCCCCTTATTAGAACAAAACAAAAATGAAATCGCAGAATTTTATGTCAAAGAACAAGGTAAAATTTTATCCTCAGCCATTGGTGAAATTGATAAAGCAATACAATTTATCGACTATATGACGAGTTTAAGCATGTCTAATAAAGGCGAAGTATTGCAGAACACACGTGAAAATGAAACGATACAGCTAACGAAAAAGCCTATCGGTGTCACTGCCGGCATTGTGCCATGGAATGCACCTATTATGGTGTTAATGCGTAAAGTCATTCCCGCATTAATCACTGGTTGTTCCGTCGTTATTAAACCTAGTGAAGAAACATCATTGCTCACTTTAAAATTAGCGCAATTATTTAAACAATCTACAATTCCAGCTGGACTAGTACAAATATTACCTGGCACAGGTGAAACTGTTGGAACCCAATTAGCACAACACCCTGATATACAACTTATTTCATTAACTGGTAGTATGAAAGCCGGTAAATCAGTATTTGAAAATAGTGCAAGTAATGTTAAAAAGATGAATTTAGAATTGGGCGGTAATGCACCTGTACTGGTTACTGCCAATGCAAATCTTGATAAAGCAGTGGATTATATCGTTACAGCACGTATAAATAATGCTGGTCAAGTCTGTACGTGTCCTGAAAGAATATTTGTTCATGACGATGTTCATAGTGATTTCGTGACTAAATTAACAACAAAAATGAAAGCATTAAAAGTTGGAGATCCGTTTGATGAAAATACTGATTACGGCGCCATTATTAATCAAAAGCAACTCGACAGTATCGATAGCAAAGTTAAACAAGCTGTCGACAATGGCGCCAAGTTAGTATTAGGAGGCACTAAAATAGGTAATAGTGGTTATTATTATGCGCCGACAATTTTAGATAATATCAATCCAGAGAATGAAGCATTCAAAAATGAAATCTTCGGACCAGTTATTCCGATTGTGACTTATACTGATTTTGAAGAAGCGATTAATCATGCTAATCATACGAATGCTGGACTTTCTTCTTATATTTTTTCTGAAAACTTAAAAGAAGTCATGACTGCAACGGAACGACTTAAATTCGGAGAAGTATATGCTAATTGCGAAGCCGAAGAAGTAGTAAATGGCTACCATGCTGGCTGGAGAGAATCTGGTTTAGGTGGTGCAGATGGCATACATGGTTTCGAAGAATATTATAATACCACCGTTTCTTATATTCGCTATGATTAAAATCTAATTACAGAAAAGTACACCACTCCTATTAAGTTATCAATAGAAGTGGTGTTTTTTAATATAGTTATTTATTTAATGCAGTATCTAGCGTTTCAATATTATGCTGCATGATTGTTTGGTATTTAACATTGTTGTTGTCATCTTTATTACGCGTTGCTAAGTTATTAAAACTTAAAGGTTTCGTTTGTGTTTCCTTTTGAATAATATCAGTCAATTTAGATGAGATATTTTGTTCATATAGTACATACGGTTGGTGTGTTTGTTTAATATTATGAATAATTGACATGATTTCTTGCTGACTTGGATCTTCATTGTTCATTCCCGTCACGCCAACTTGTTTGAAATGATATCGCTGTGCTAAATACCCTAATGAATCATGAGAAATAACTATCGTTTTTCTTTTAGGGTCCTTAGTAATCTTACTTAATTGTTGATCAATATTATTTAAATCCTTATTAAGTTGACGGTAGTTGTGTTCATAATATGTTTTATGGTGAGGGTCTTTTTCAACTAACTTATTTTTAATCTTTAGCGCAAACTGTTGATCTAAAACTGGATCTAACCATACGTGAGGATCATTGCTCTCCCCCGCATGATGATGCGCATCATGACTTTCTTCGTGTTCGTCGTCTTCATCTCCAGGTAATAAATCCGAATGATTCAACCCTTGTGCAACAGGCAGTTTAACGCCTTTATTACGAATAGATGATGCTATTTTATGAGCGATGGGATCTAAATCATCACTGGTATATATAAATAAATCACTTTTAGCTATATCTATCATGTTGCGCTGCGTTGGTTCATAAGAGTGCGTATCAACTCCTGGTGGGTAAATCGATTGTGCATGTACGTATTTGCCACCTATTTGTTGTGTGAAACTTTGAAAAGCGAACACTGTAGTATAAATATTTAATTTGTGATCTTTTGTTATGGTTTTATGCTGCTTGCTTTGAGAACTACAACTACTTAATATTGTACATATCAGTACCAAAGCTAAAAGTGGAAATACTTTCCTCAAAATTTGCCCCTCCAACTCGCTATTATTCCGTTAAAACTATAAACCTTCTTTTTTATAATATCAATAATAAGACTTGTATTAACCTTGAGTTTCGATAAATCTGTGTTTAAAAAGAGCCTATCAGTGATATATTAATAGTAGTAATTATATCAGGAGGTAATCATATGGCTGAAATTAAACAAGGTAATCATAAATTTTACATTGGCGATAACGAAAATGACCCTCAAGCTCAAATCACATACGTAACAGTAAACGATAATCAAATTGATATCGATCATACTGGTGTACCTGATGAATTAGGTGGCCAAGGCATAGGATCTCAATTAGTAGAGTCTGTTGTTAAATATGCGCGCGAAAACAATTTAACAGTGAGTGCTTCATGCCCATTTGCTAAAAAAGTAATAGAACAGCATGACGAATATCAAGATGTATACGCAGGCTAGTTTATAATATTAAGGCAGTATCTTTCATATAGTGAAAGATACTGCCTTTTTTCATTTATTACCAATTATTTTGTTTAACCGTTTTGTAAACGATACATATTATTATAAATCCCATTTTGAGCAACGAGTTGTTCGTGTGTCCCTCTTTCAACAATCTCTCCATGATTTAACACGAATATTTGGTCTGCATCTTGAATTGTCGACAGTCTGTGTGCAATCGCGATAGTCGTTCTTCCTCGACGCATTTGACGTAATGACTGTTGTATTTGTTCTTCAGTTTCAGAATCAATGTTGGCCGTTGCCTCATCTAAAATTAATATTTTAGGATCCATTGCAATGGTACGAGCAAAAGAGATTAACTGTCTTTCACCACTCGAAAACGCGCTACCTTTTTCAATAACGGCATGT
Organism: Staphylococcus kloosii; assembly: GCF_032139365.1. Classification (GTDB taxonomy): domain Bacteria; phylum Bacillota; class Bacilli; order Staphylococcales; family Staphylococcaceae; genus Staphylococcus; species Staphylococcus kloosii_A. The sequence goes on along the minus strand of NZ_JAVTDB010000078.1, from coordinate 124,547 downwards.
TCATAATTATTGTCCAATTGTTCAATAAATTGATTAGCCTTAACAAATTCTGCTGCAGCTTTAACTTGCTCGAATGTCATCGTTGGATGATACAACTTAATGTTTGACGTTATAGTGCCATAAAATATAAAGGCATCTTGTAATACTAAACCAATTTTATTTTTCATTTCTGCTTTATTTAGCTTTTTGATAGATTGATTATCTATTAGAATTTGTCCATGCTCGAACTCATAAAAACGCATAAATAAATTAATAATTGAACTTTTCCCTGAACCTGTATGACCAACTAGAGCTACAGTTTCCCCAGGATTTACAGTAAAACTAATATTTTTAAGTACTTGTGTCTCTCCATCATAACTAAAACTGACATTCTTAAATTCAACTTTACCATCAGTTATGGCATAATCCGTTTGTGTATCTTGTGTAGGTTCATAGGTATCATCATCTATAAGTTTAAATACACGATTAGCCGACACGAGCGCTTGTTGTAACACATTCAAGTTTTGACTCACTTGATTGACTGGTTCAAAAAAACGTTCCATATATTGAATAAATGCAAAAACAACGCCCGCAGTTATTGAAGTATTGAAACTAATTATTCCAAAATAAGCTAAAATGACGATAGTAGCTAAAATTGAAATCATGCTAATAGCTGGTCTTAATAAAATACTGTCTAATTTCACAGTTTTAAGCATGTAACCGTAGTGCTCATCATTAATATCATTAAATTCTCTATTGAGTCGACGCTCTTGATTAAAAGCTTGTATAATTTTCATGCCCTCGATAGATTCTGCTAATTTCGTATTTAAGTCAGATAATAACTGTCTTGATTTATTAAAAAGCATAGCCGAGTATTTGCGGTAAATTGCTAATAACAGAAATATAATCGGCATAAACACAAGTGCAATTAACGCAAGTTTTACGTCCAAAACAAACATCATAATGTAACTCGATATCATCATAAACAGTGCCATTAATACGGATGAAAATACATTTATAAACATATCTACGATCGTTTCTGTATCGTTAGTTAAACGTGAAACGATGCTACCCCCGGGAACTTTATCAAAATAACGCATACCTAATTTCCCAAGTTTGTTAAATGCATCTATTCTTAATTGTTGTATTACTTTAAAAGATAAGTACTGAAACATATAACTATTTAAGTACGTTGCAATTGCACCCAAAATCTGCACAATAATAAATGTCGCTATAAGTAGCGTCAATTTATTCCCCGGGAAATGTCTCGGCGTTAAAAAGTCATCTAAAAATATTTTAATCAAATACGGTCCAATCATACTGGCTACTGTTGAAATAGTAAGCATAATAAATGCAAGCGCGATAGTGCCTTTAAAAGGGACGGTATATTTAAACAATCGTTTAATCGTGGCACTTTGTTGTTTTGCAGATAATTTAATCATCTCACTCATCTTGACCATCCCCCTTCGTCAAGTCATCTAAGTTTTGAGCATACTTTGATTGCAACGCTTGTGCTGTTTAGGTATCATAATACCAACCTTTATTTTGTATTAGTTGTGTATGCGTACCTCTTTCGACAATTGTTCCTTGCTCCATAACTAAAATTAAATCTGCATCTTTTACTGCACTCATACGATGCGCAGTAATAATATTTGTTTTTTTGCTCCTTAATGTTTGTAAATTTTTTAATATGGCTTCTTCAGTTTGTGCATCCACTGCCGATAATGAGTCATCTAATATGAGGACCTCTGGGTCTAACAATAAAGCACGTGCAATAGATATACGTTGTTTTTGCCCACCTGATAGCGAAACACCACGTTCGCCAACAACTGTATCGTACCCTTTAGGAAAAGCAATAATATCATCATGAATATGACTCATCTTACTTACATGATACAGCTGTTGGTCTTGAACCTCTATATTTCCAAAAGCGATATTGTTTCGAATTGTTGTTGAGAATAAGAAATGCTCTTGCGGCACATAGCCAAACTGTGTCCTTAGAGCGCTACGGCTATATGAGGATATGGGCTTACCGTTATATGTGATATCCTCTGGTCGTAATGTATCAAATTCTCTTAACAATAGTTTAATCAATGTGCTTTTTCCTGAACCGGTTCTCCCCACCACACCCACTGTAGACCCTTTTTCAATCGTAAAACAGACATCCTTTATACCTCTAGATTCATAGCCTGGGTAATGAAATATAGGCACATTGAACTGAATGTTACCTTGTGGTTGATCATCCATAATATAAGATGTATCGATGGCGTTCGGTGTGTTTAAAATGTTATCTATACGTTCGTATGAAGCTTTAGCTCTTTGTACTATATTAAAAAAGAGACCTAACGCAAGCAAAGGCCATACTAACATACCTAGATATGTAGAGAAGGTGATAAGTTGTCCTAATGTAATAGTTTTTGCAAAAACCATATGAGCACCAAAGGCTATGGCTAAAAACTCACTCGTACCAAACACTAACATGATTGTCGGGTCGAATAGCGAATCCACTTTTGCAACTGTTAAATTCTTCTTAACCACATCATCACTTAAATTACGAAAATCTGCTTGGTCTTCTTGCTCATAACCAAAAGTTTTAGTTACTTTTATCCCAGCAACACTTTCTTGCGTCTTGTCATTCAACCTACTGAAAGCAGCCTGTGCTTTTTTAAATCCTTTGCTCAATAATCTGCCATAGTAACGCGTTAATAAAACCATGATTGGTAATGGAATTAACACGATAAGCGTTAATTGCCAACTTATAGTAATAGCCATCGTAATAATAACCATACCACCAGTTATTAATGAATCAGCAATCATTAAAATGCCTGCACCAGCTGCATTTTGTACTGCATTAATATCATTTGTGGCATGCGCCATTAAGTCACCAGTACGTCTTTTTTGAAAAAATTGTGCACTCATTTCAGTATATTTATGATATAAATATCTTCTTAAAATATTGCCTAATTTTTGACTCGTTCCAAAAATTGAAATACGCCAAATATAACGACTTATGTAGATTAAAACAGCGGCTACTGCTAAAACAATCAAATATATTGTTAGTAATTGAGGCGTCAATGTTTTCTTTGTAATACCATCTATCGTTTTACCAATTATTTGAGGTGGTAACAGTTCTAATAATGCTATGAAGAGTAACATAATAAGCCCTAAAATATAATATTTCTTTTGTGCTTTAAAAAACCAAGCAAGTTTGAAAAACACATCCATACGCCCCACCCCTTTACTCATTATTACGTTACATAATAACACAATAGTAATCGAAAAAGTTAAAATACTCGTTTATTTTTATTCAATACTAAAATAGTATTACATAATATTTATTAAAACATTTTGCCTAGTCAAACTTATTTATTGACTAAACTTCTTACATACTATAGATTTAACTTGTATCAAAAATAAATACAAGTTATTAGATAAGAGGTAAATATATGACATTTCATGATACAACTGCTACTCAAGTAACAGGTATAACACTAAACGTACAACATTTAGAACAAATGACGCAATTTTACACAAATTTATTAGGCTTGAAAATAATAGATGAACAAACAAATACTATTGTCTTAGCTATAGGTAACGGCGGTCATACTTTAACGCTACAACAAATTGACAACCCACGTAGACCATCTATAACTGAAGCTGGTTTATTCCATATCGCATTATTATTGCCTACTAAAGCAGACTTGGCTGATTTTTTACATTATGCTTCTTCACAAGGTGTGCAAATTGGAGGAGGAGACCATCTTGTGAGCGAAGCACTGTACTTCAACGACATTGAAGGTAATGGTATTGAAGTATATTACGACCGTAGCCCTGAAACATGGCAATGGCAAGATGCATTTGTAAAGATGGATACGCTACAAGTAGACGTAGAAGACTTATTAGCTCAACGTACAGTAGATGGTTGGACTGGTATGCCAGACGAAGCCCAAATAGGACATTTACATTTAAAAACGGTGACGCTTGAAGACGCTCGTCAATTTTATATTAATGAGTTGGGACTACAACATATTTCAAAATTTCCGCAAGCCTTATTTATGTCTACGAACAATTATCATCATCATATTGCTGCAAACACATGGCAATCTATCAAAAAGAGAATCGATAGTGATCAAAGTCTAGGACTTGCGCACATTGATATTTATAAACCTCACGCTACGAATAAGCATTTAACGAGTTCTGAAGGTATTGCTGTTTCTCTTCATAGTAATACTTCGGTAGTGCCAAACTCATAATTAATAAAAAGTGTTAGCAATCTCATGTCGTATACGTGGTTAATTGTTAGCACTTTTATTTATGTTGTTACTTATTTACTACACATTCCGAATCTCCATGACGCAATATTTCCATTGCACTATTTAAACTTCGTTCTACTAAATTTTCAACGGACTCATTAGTATAAAATGCGATATGCGGAGACAGCAGTATATCATCTCGTTGTATTAGTGATGTTAATAAGTCGTCTTCAATTTTTATAGAGCTAAAGTCTTTCCTAAAATAAGTCGCTTCATTTTCGTACGTGTCAATAACAGCCCCACTTAATTTGTTAGTATCTAATGCATGAATTAAAGCTGCTGTATCAACAAGTATCCCACGTGCACAATTAATAAAAATTGCGCCATCTTTAAAATGACTAAACAACTTTTGATTAAACATCTTTATAGTATCTTTAGTGGCTGGTGTATGCAAAGTTACGACATCTGCATCTTTAACCGCTTCTTGTATCGTATCTTTATATGTAATAAAGTTTTCGGCCTGTGGATTAATTTGTATATCATAACCGATAACGTTACATCCCATATGATGAAATAATTCAGCAGTAATATAGCCAATTCTACCAGTACCAATTACTGCAACAGTTAGTCCTTTAATTGGACGCGCCATAATCGTTGGCTGCCATCTAAAATCCTGTTTAGCAACGTGTTGTTGAACTGTTGGTATCTTTCTAACAAAATATAAAGCCCCTGTTACAGCATACTCTGCTATAGAATTCGGAGAATAACTTGGTACGTTAGTAATTTTAATATTATTTGCTGTTGCTGCCTCTAAATCATACATATCAAACCCTGCGCTTCTTTGCGCTATTTGTTTAATGCCCATATCGTTTAAATTTTTAAGCAAACGATTATCAAATGGACCATTATGACTTAAGCATAAACCATCATATCCAGAAACCTCATTAATATTTTTACGGGTAAGTGAATCAGGGACATAGTCTACCTCTATATTATTTTCGTCTGCCCACTTTTCTACGAATGGTGCTTCATCATTACCGACATCAAATAATTTTAACTTCATCGTTATTACCCCTTTTTGACATTGTTAGTAATGTTATACCCTGTATGTTGCATTAAAAAAACTGACCTATTTCTAGGTCAGTTTTAATTAGTTATACCATTCAACAATATCTTCTTGTGGTTGACGTACTTTGGCTTTAGGTTCTGTTTCTCTGTATCCAAAGGCTACCATTGTGGCAGGCTCGAAGTGTTCCGTATCAAGAATACCTTCGTCAGCTAGTAATTTTGTTACACCATCGTAGTCAAATCCTTCCATAGGACATGAGTCGATACCTAAAAATGCCGCAGTCGTCATCATGTTACCTAAAGCAATATATGATTGCTTACTTGCCCAATCGACTAATGTACGTTCATTATCATTAATGTGTGCACTTGTTTGGAAATTATCATATTTTTCTTCTACTGCAGGAATGGTTGCAGGATCATATTGTTTAATATCATGAATCATATGTTGCACATAATCTGATTTAAAAGTCACATTTTTACGCGCTAATATTAAGACGAAATGACTTGCTGTGTCTAGTTGTCCTTGTGCACCCCAACTGATTTCTTTTAATTTATTGCGTAATTCGCGATTTTGAATCACTATAAATTTCCAAGGTTCCAAACCTAATGAACTTGGAGATAAACGTCCTGTTTCTAATATAGTATTAAAATCATCATCACTTACTGTTTTAGTTGCATCAAAACGTTTTGTAGCATGCCTAAATTGGAATGCATCTAAAATAGTCTCTTTAATATTTGACATTACTTTGTTGCCATCCTTTCATGAATAAATTTCACTATCGTTAGTATAATAGACAAATTACGTATGCTTAAAATAATATGTTTATACGCAATGGTTTCAACATATTATTATTTACTTATTTTTGAGGACTTGCGCTTCAATAACAGTTAACACACCTTGTTCATCATTTGAAGGTGCAACATAATTTGAGATATCAAATAATGATTGATCTTCACTGTTTTGCATAACGTAACTATATTCGGCAAGTGCCAGCATATCGTAATCGTTATTGGCATCTCCAAAAGCCATCAATTGTGAAGCAGATAAGTGCCATTTAGCTAGCAACCTTTTTAAAGCATTACCCTTTGTCATATTTGGAATAATAACATCGACACTATCACGTCCACTAGAAACAAGGTCGATGTCATTTTCAAATTTTTCTTGTAACTCTGTGTCTAATTTTGGATGTGTTTGTCTATTGATGTTAAAAGCAACTTTAACGTATTCATCTTGAGGTAACGTGGCAAATGAATCTATTTCTTGTAGTTGCCTATAATAGAAATGTGCATCTTTTTTAAATTTATCATTTGTACTTTTTAACATGTATGCACTTTTCAAACCACAAACAATAATTTCTGACATACCTCGTTCGAAATGTATATAATCAATTAAATTTTTATAAACGTCAAAATCAAAAGCTTTGTAATCATATAATTCATTTCCGTTATAAATTACTGCCCCGTTTTCCGCAATAAAAAACATATCACGTTCTCCAAATATCGATAATAATTTGGCATATTGATTGCCACTTGCAGCGATAAATTTTGTACCCTGTTGTTGTAATTGCTGGAATATGCGATTAAATCGTGTTTCATCATAGTGCTTATTGCTATCTAAAAATGTTCCGTCCATATCAACTGCGATTGCTTTTATCATATTTACCCCTCAAAGTTTTATTTTGTATTTATGTTCATTATATATATTTCAAATATGGTTTCAAAGTCACAATTACATGAAATAAAAAAAGTCTAGCTTAAGTCATTACTATCATAGTAATATACTTAACCTAGACATATGCGTTATTCGCTTAATTGTTGGACAAAAGTAGCATAGTCCTGCTGGTTTGCTTCTAGTAACTCTGCCTCAATATTCAAAGTACTATATAGTTTATGCGTAGCGACATATTGAGCACCTACGAAGCGTGCTGTTGCTTTTAAAGGTGTTAGCAACGTATCGATTGTATATTGTACATTTCCCTCTGTAGTATACGCCGACTCCGGTGATCCTATAGAAACTGCAGCTGCAAACTTTTTATCTTTCAACGCATTACCTGTTGATCCATATGCCCAACCATAAGTGAATACCTCATCAAAGTATTGTTTTAATAACGGCGGATAACTATACCAATATAATGGAAATTGGAAAACAACATTATCATGAGCTGCTAAACGTTGTTGCTCTTTCTCTACATCTATTTTCCCATCTGGGTAAGTAGCATAAAGCTCATGAATTGTGACCAATTCTCCACTATTTGCAAGTTTTTCTTTCCACGCTTTGTTTACTGTTGAATTATCAATATCTGGGTGCGTTATGATGACTAAGGTTGACATTAATTTCTTCCTCTCTATGTTAGTTAATTAATACCAACCTATATTACATAACTACACAATTTTTGCATAATTTTTTGCCTGAACATTTTAACTTAAGCTTTTGCTTCTGTATGTTTAACTTTAGCAATATATGTTGCAGGTTTATTTTTCTCATAGATTGTAAGTCCAGTAATATCTTTATTATATTTTGGAGCCAAGAAGCTAGCGAAGTATGAAACACCAAATGCGATAGCAAATGATAATATTGAAACGATAAATGGTGAGTTATCTCCACCAAATTTATTCATTGTATATGCGACTATCGCACCTAAAACTAAACCAATGATAATACCAAAGCTGTTTGCACGTTTTGTAAAGATACCTACGGCGAACACACCCGCTAACGGCACACCAAATAATCCAGTAATTAATAAGAATAAATCCCATAAATCGTTTGAATTTGACGCGATGAGATAAAGTGACATTACATAACCAAAGATCCCTGCAATGATAATGACCCATCTGGCAAATTTAACTTCTTCTTTTTCGCTTCTTTTACTAAAGAATCTATGTTTAATATCAACAGATATACAAGCTGAAATTGAATTCAAGCTTGATGAAATTGTAGATTGTGCAGCAGCAAATATTGCTGCAATAACAATTCCACCTACAAATGGAGGCATTTCAGTTAACACAAAGTACGGTACGATTGAAGATGTATTAAAACCTTTTGGCAGACTATCCGCATGACGATAAAATGAGTACAACATTGTCCCCATACCATAGAAAATTGGTGCAGAGATGATTACTAAAACCCCGTTTGTCCATAAAGATTTAATTGTTTCTTTAAATGAAGGTGATGCTTGATAACGTTGCACAACATCTTGACTCGCCGTATATTGATGTAAATTGTTGAAAATATTCCCAATAAAAATAACAGGTATTGCTGCTGCGGCGCTGTTAATTTTCCAGTTATCGACACTAATGACTTTCTTATGCTCAATCGCATCGTGAGCCATTGTATGGAAACCACCTGGGATGTAAATTATACCTAGAATAATAATTAAAATTGCGCCACCTAATAAAATAACACCTTGGATAAAGTCACTCCATACGACCCCTTCGAAACCACCTAGGAATGTGTAAACAATACATAGTAAACCTACTAAAGTGACTACAAGATATGGGTTCATATCAGATACTGAAGTAATAGCTAACGTCGGTAAATAAATGACGATAGCTATTCGACCTAAATGGAAAAGTACAAATAGTAATGATCCAATTACACGAATACTTGGTCCAAAACGTGCTTCTAAATATTCATAAGCTGAAGTGATTTTTAGCTTTTTAAAGAATGGTATATAAAAATAAATTAATAACGGAATAATAGCAATAATAGCTATATTACCTGCGATATAAGACCAATCTGTTAAAAACGCTTTTTCTGGTGTAGACATATAAGTAATGGCACTTAACGTTGTTGCGTAAATAGAAAATCCTACAGCCCAAGATGGTAATCTACCACTTGCAGTGAAGAAGCTTTCGGTATTTTTACCTGCACGTTTAGTAAAGTACGCACCTACTATTAACATGACAATTAGATAGATAAATAACGCGATCCAGTTCCATGCGCCAAATCCCACTTGTTGCATAATAGCTCATCCCCTTTGCTACAATCTATAAATTATATTGTTTAATTAATGTTTCTAATCTTTGTCTATTGTTTTCATTAAATGGTTTAAATGGACGTTTTGGCAAACCACTTTCTAACCCTCTAGAAGCAAGAATTTCTTTTAATGAACCATGCAGACCCATTTCTAATACAGGCGCAATAATGTCGTTAGTTTCGTGTTGCAATTCATAAGCTTTGTCAATATTTCCTTGTTGAGCATTTTCAAAAATTTCGCGTGCGCGTTTACCGTTGACGTTATAAGTAGAACCAATAGCACCATCAACGCCTGAAATAGCTGCTTGAACTAGCATTTCATCAAAACCAGAAAAGATTAATTTATCAGGGAATTTTTTACGAATTCTTTCAAGTAAGAAGAAATCAGGAGCAGTATATTTAACACCAATAACGCTGTCGTTCGAGAATAATTCTCCAAATTGATCCATTGAAATATCTACACCTGTTAATCCAGGAATCGCATAAATAATTAAGTCATTTTGAGTTTCTTTAATAAGTTCAAAATAGTAATCTTTAATTTCTTCGAATGAGAAAGGATAATAGAACGGTGTCACTGCGGAAATTGCGTCGTAGCCTAATTCGGTAGCATATTTACCTAACTCGATTGCTTCATTTAAGTCTAAAGAACCAACTTGTGCGATTAATTGTGCTTTATCTCCAACCACATCTTTAACGACTTTGAAGATTTGTTTTTTTTGAGCTGTACTAATTAAAAAATTCTCTCCTGAACTACCGTTAACGTACAAGCCGTCTAAACCTTCATTATCTATAGCATTTAACGCAAATTCTTTCAAAGCTTTTTCTTTAACTTGACCTTGTTCATCATAAGGAACTAATAATGCTGCATATAAACCTTTCATTTCTTCACGCATAATATAAAAACCTCCGCTTTCATAATGTCGAAACGTAACTATTCAATAAATAGCTCGTTAAAATTTTTACTTTACAGGTTGAATTGTAAACGCTAACATTTAACTTATCAATAGATTTTTGAAAATATTAATCAATTAAGTGTTAAGTTAATGAAAATATTTTTCATAATTACGCAAAAAACCTTTGAGGAGGAGCGAAATGAGCAATTATAAAGTAGCAATTGATATTGGTGGCACAAATATCAAGTCGGCAGTTATCAATGCCACTGATTTATCATTTATTGAAAATAACAGTGTGCCAACACCTAACAATGTCACAGATTTAATCATCGACGAAGTTTATCGTATTGTTAAATATTATAAAGAAAAATATCGTATCAGTAATTTAGATTTAGGTATCTCAAGTGCAGGCGTAATTGATGACGAAGTAGGAAGCGTGATATATAGTGGGCCTACCATACCTAATTATAAAGGTACAAACTTTAAAGATTACTTAGCCCCTTTATATTCTAATATAGCCGTTCTTAATGATGTTAATGCAGCTTTACTTGGAGAGTTAACTTACCATAATTATCCACAAGATAATATTTTTTGCTTAACTATCGGTACTGGTATCGGTGGTGCATTTTATAATCGCACTTTAGGGATTCATACAGGTGCTAGACATCGTGCTAATCAAATTGGTTATTTACTTTACGACAGCCATAGCGAAACGACTTTCGAAACTCGGGCTTCTACTTCTGGCCTCAAACAACTAATGGAAACTAAACATTATCTATATGATTCAAATGTAAAACAACTCTTTAAAGATGCCAAGCAAGGCGATACATTAGCTAACGACATATTAAACGAATGGAGCACTTATTTAGCTGAAGGTATTGCGCAAATACAAATTATTTATGATCCCGATGTTATTCTTATTGGGGGCGCTATATCAGCACAAGGCGAAAATCTATTAAACTTTATCGTTCCAAAAATAGAATGTTATTTACCATATCATTATGGTCACGCACAAATCCAAACTGCTTTGTCACTAAATAACGCAGCGCTTATCGGGGCAATCGCTAACTTACTTTAAAAATGACAGACACTTTCATTTTTAAAATAATCGTAAAATATAAAAGTGCATGGTATGGACATGTAAAACCGGCAATTACTATTGAAATATATAGTAATTGTCGGTTTCATTATTGTTTGATTATAGTTAGCGCGTTGCACTACAACTTTTCTTATATTAAATGTTATTAATACAAAGTTAAGTGCTCTTTTGACTTTAATTATGCTTCGAATTGACATTCGAGTGACACTCAAAATAGCCTTAATTTCTAAAGTATTTTAATGTGAAATCATATATGAATGCGACTTATTTTAGCAAGACGCTTGGAGTAACAGGATACGCTGAAGACTTTAGACTGCAGCTGTTTTTTAAGTAAGCGAGCCAACAATACAAACTATTGAATAAAAAGAAGCACGCAGATGAATTGAATTAAATCATCTGCGTGCTATTTTAATGGGGGTTATGACTAAGCTTTTTTCCACAGTCACTATTATAAAACTATGCTCCCTATTACATACTTTTATAGTTTTTACTTTATAAATATATGACTTACACTTCATTATCTTCTTTTAGCTTATTAAAAATAACATCATCGACATAAATATCTACGTTTTGATGTTGATGCAATATAGAGGCAGGTAAATCAGTTGAAACATCACCTTGTAATAAACGTTTAACAGCGTCTACCTTTTTATCACCAAAGGCTAATAATATAATATGTTTGGCCCCCATTATAGATGACAAGCCCATTGATACAGCTTGGACTGGCACATCATCAATATTATTAAAGTTTACACTATTAGCATGAATTGTAGAAGGTGTTAAATTGACTACTCTTGTACGACTATTAAAAGAAGTACCTGGTTCATTGAAACCTATATGACCATTTTCTCCTATACCTAATAGTTGTAAATCTATTGGTCCACATTGTTCAATTTGTTGTTCATAATTATATGCTTCCACTTCTAAATCCGGACCTACACCACTTGGTATATGAATATTATTGTCGTTCCAACTATCGTTATATTTAAACAAACGTTCTTGCATATATTCATGATAGCTTTGCTTATCTTCTGAACTTAAACCTACATATTCATCTAAATTAAATGTGACAACATCACTCAAATCTAAATTATTAGCATTAATTAATTCAACCAAATATTGATATAGTTCAGTCATTGTTCCTCCCGTAGCTAAACCTAATACCGTATTTGGTTTTGAAATAATTAATTTTACAATTTCTGTAGCGACATGTTCACTTGCTAATTGTTTATCTTTTAAATTAATAACTTTCATATTTATACCACCCATTTTATATAGCTTCATGTCTGATACATTATCTATACTATACTTCTTAAGATTAATTATTGATCATTTTGCTCTAGTAATTCTTCGACTTCATTTTTGATAACTGTTACATGCGGGCCATAAATAACTTGTACACCATTCCCCTTTTGCACTACGCCTCTTGCATCAGTAGATTCAAGTTTTTCTTTATCAACGACATCATTACTTTTTAAGGTAACTCTCAAGCGTGTCGCACAACAATCAACAATTTCGATATTTTCTTTGCCGCCTAATCCTTCAACAATCGTTCTTGCTCGATCTGTAGCATCCACTTGTTGGACTGCGGCTTTATCTTCTCTACCTGGTGTTTTCAAATTCAACTTCATAATCAATACTCTAAAAATAACGTAATAGAGTATAAACCAAACTATGCCTATAGGTATGATTAATAAATAGTTTGTTTTACTATTACCTTGTAAAACGCCAAATAATAGAAAATCGATAAAACCTCCACTGAATGTTTGACCAATCGTAATATTAAAAATGTCAGCCATCATAAACGCTAAACCATCTAAAAATGCATGAACAATATATAATACTGGTGCAACAAATAAGAAACTGAATTCTAATGGTTCCGTAATACCAGTTAAAAATGAAGTAAGCGCACCTGATAACATAAGTCCACCTACCACTTTTTTATGTTCTGGCTTAGCGGTATGGTAAATCGCCAATGCGGCACCACATAAGCCAAACATCATCGTAATAAAACGACCTGACATATAACGGGAAACACCTGAATAAAATTTAGTCACGTGACTATCACCAAGTTGTGCAAAGAAAATATTTTGTGTGCCCTGTACAAGTTGACCTTTAACTTCCATACTGCCTCCAAGCGCAGTTTGCCAAAACGGTAGATAAAAAATATGATGCAAACCAAATGGTCCTAACAAACGTAAAACAAATCCAAAGAAAAATGTACCAATTATGCCCGTTTTATTAACTAAGCCACCTACATTAAAAATCCAATGTTGAACAGTTGGCCAAATAAAGAACATCACTACGCCTAATACAATAGAAAGGAAGGCAGTAACAATAGGCACGAATCTTGAGCCACCAAAGAAACCAAGATAGGGTGGCAACTCTATTTTGTGAAATTTATTATGCAGATTCGCAGTCATTACGCCAGTAATAATACCACCAAAGACCCCTGTCTCGACGGATTGAATACCTAGGACCATACTTTGGCCATGCTCTGGCAAACTACTTTTAGCTAGCGTGTCAGTTATGTTCAACAAACCATTCATCGATGCATTCATGATTAGAAAACCTAACATCGCTGCCAAACCAGCAGTTCCCTTGTCACTTCTCGCTAAGCCAATAGCAACACCAACTGCAAATATGACGGCTAAATTTTGAAAGACAATATTTCCGGCCGACGACATTAACGTCAATATATTTTGTAATAGTCCAATATCTAACATCGGATAGGCTTTTATCGTATTAGGATTACTCAATGCCCCTCCAATACCTAATAGCAAACCTGCCGCAGGTAAAATTGCGATTGGCAACATAAATGATTTTCCGAATTGTTGTGCTTTTTCAAAAATGTTTTTCACTCTGGCACCCCCTGATTACCTATAATATAGCTTTTATAAAAATTATTATCAATATATTTTTATAATATGAAAAACATTTTCAATCATTGTAGACATTCTCTATTAAAGTGCCTCGCATTATTAATTTTTATCATTTAAAATGACATCTGTCGTTTTGTTATAAACTTTATGCAGATGAGCATCATCTAACAATAAGTAACTAACGATATCGATTAAAAATAACGTCGCTATTTGTGTATTAACGAAACGATTGTCATTCGTTCTAGATTGATCAGTGGTAATCAATACTAAATCTGCACATTCAGTTAGTCCACTGCCTTGGTAGTTAGTAATTGCAACTACAAAAGCCCCCCTTTCATGTGCAATATTTGCAGCAGTAATCAGTTCGTCCGTTTCACCACTATTTGAAATGGCGACGAAAGTATCGGAAGCCGTTAATAACGAAGCAAATATTTTCATTTGATGTGAATCTGTAGAAACATTTCCTTTTAATCCCATACGCATCATTCTGTAATAAAATTCTGTTGCTGAAAGTCCTGAACTACCTATGCCTGCAAATATAATTTGTCTACTGCGCATAATTTGATTTACAAAACTCTTAATACTACTATCTGAAATAAACTCACCTGTTTGTTGAATTGTGTTTTGATGATAATTATGAATCTTTTGAATTAATGGGCTGTTTTCAATTTCATTATTCGTCATCTCTTGTAATAAATTAAATTTCATATCTTGAAAGTTTTCATATTTTAACTTATTAGAAAACCTTGTAACAGTAGCAGGTGAGGCATCTACAGCATGTGCCAATGAATTTATAGTTGAAAATGTATCGTCAAACTCACTACTTTTTATATATGCAACAATTTGTTTATCTGTTTTTGTAAATAGATGCTTATAGCGCTGTACCCTATTATCAAATTTCATTGTTATATCCCCCTTTTATTTATATATATTGTAATATAAAAGAAAAATTTTTTCATTATAAGACAAACTATTGATTAATATTTTCTTAATGTTATATTGTACTTATTGCAAAAAGCACAACACTATTTTTATAAATTCTATGTAATGGAGCGTGTATATATTATGTTACCTCAGGGACTTATAGTTTCATGCCAAGCTTTACCTGACGAACCTTTACATTCGTCGTTCATCATGTCAAAAATGGCATTAGCTGCTTACGAAGGTGGAGCGGTAGGTATTAGAGCAAATACGAAAGAAGATATTAGCGCAATTAAGTCTACGGTTGACTTACCAGTTATTGGTATTGTTAAACGAGACTATGATCGTTCAAAAGTGTTTATCACAGCGACGTCTAAAGAAGTGGATGAATTAATTGAAAGCCAATGTGAAGTGATAGCACTTGAAGCTACTGATCAAGAACGTCCTAAAGAAACATTAGCTGAATTAGTAGACTATATTAGAACAAAAGCACCAAACGTAGAAATTATGGCAGATATTTCTACAATCGAAGAAGCAAAGCATGCCGAAGAATTAGGCTTTGACTATATAGGTACTACACTAAGAGGTTATACTTCATATACACAGAGTCATAAACTTTATGACAATGATTTTGAATTTTTAAAATCAGTGCTCGAGACGGTAAATACGAAAGTGATTGCTGAAGGTAATGTTATAACGCCTGAAATGTTTGCGAGAGTTACAGAATTAGGTGTTTATTGCACAGTTGTAGGCGGAGCAATTACAAGACCTAAAGAAATAACAAAACGTTTTGTAGACGAACTAAAATGATAAAACATAAAAAGACTAGGACAATAAAGTGATGCGTATCCCATTACTTTGTCCTAGCCTTTTTAACTTGCTTGTGCAATAAATATTTTTCTGTCATCCCATTCACCCGTTTGTTTATTATAGTGATCGCAAGTGATGAGTGTTAATTGATTTTTTTGTCCCTGATGTTCATCGAGTACATGCACATCAGTAGGTTTTACATCGTATATTTGTACTATTTTATATTTTCTTGTCTGGTTGCCTACTTTAAAATATACTTTGCTATTCTTCTTGGCGGCTGGTAAATTTGTGAATTGGTAATGTTCTCTATCGGTAAAAGTATGCCCGGCAATGGCAATATTTTGATCTTCGAGAGATTCGTTGTCTTCTGCAAAACTCACACCTCGATTTAGTTGTGCTGGTGTCGCTGGTCCTGGATATACTGGCGTTTTAATTTTAGCGTCCGGTACTGAAAGCACGCCTACCGCCTGTGATTTATCTTTTGGTATAGTTACCTTTGACCGATGCGCATGTCTTTTTTCGTACTGAGTAATTTGTTGCTGATCATGACGCTGTTGTAGATAATTTTCTACATGAGGCTTTATGAAAATAGCAAGTGCAGCTAAAATAAGTAAAACCCCAATGACGGTCATGGCTCGATTTGTCCATCGTTTCATGCATAACTTCCTTTATCGATTTAGTTATTATTAAATATAGCACGATATAGAAATATTTTTAAGCTAAATTTCATTTATTTACGTGTACAGTGTTCTTACACTGATTTGCAATTATAGTAAATTTCTTGTACAAAGAAATCAATAAATAAAAATAAAGGAATGATTATTGTATGATTCGTTTTGCTACGAAAGAAGATCTACCTGCAATACTAGAAATTTATAATGACGCCATATTAAATACCACAGCAGTATATACATACGAGGCACAAACACTTGAGAACAGAGTACAATGGTTCGATATTAAATCAACTCATAATGAGCCTATCTTTGTTTTTGAGTTAGATAATAAAGCAGTCGGGTTTGCTACTTATGGTTCATTTAGAGATTGGCCAGCGTATCAATATACAATTGAACATTCAATTTATGTTGATAAAGACTATCGTGGAAATGGTATTGCACGAAAATTATTAACTGAATTATTAACTGATGTTAAAGCAAAAGGCTATAAGACGATTGTTGCTGGAATAGATGCCACAAATGATAAAAGTATCCATCTCCATAAAAAATTCAACTTCACTTATTCAGGTACAATAACAAATGTAGGTTATAAATTTGATCACTGGCTAGACTTAGCTTTCTATCAATTAGATTTAACTGAATAATGCAATCATTATATTGTAGTCAGTACATCATGTGGTTAGCACATATCGACATTGATTGTACTGAGCTTTTTTATGTTCTCATTTCTAACCATTTTACTAATTCATTGAGGTTATTTACCGTAATCGTAGGCGCTGCACCATTTTCATCAAATATTGCATTGTTTCTATTAACCCATGCCGTATCAAAGCCAAAGTTCGCTGCACCATTTACGTCCCACGTATTAGATGAAACAAATAAAATATCACTTCTTTTAACTTGATAATATTTTAATACGAGCGCATAACTTGCTGGACTCGGCTTGTATTGTTTAACTTCATCAACGCTCATAATCGCATCGATATGTTCTGATATAGCTGAATTATCTACTAAAGTTCTTAACATATTATCATTGCCATTAGATAATATTGCCAATTCTACGTTTTTATTTTTTAATTCATCAAAAGACTTAGGTATTTCTTTAAAATAATCTAAATGTAAATAACCATCGAATAATTCATTAATATCTTCTCTATTATGTTTAACTTCATAAACATCTAATGCATAGCGCAACGCGTTTTTCGTTATTTCATCATAACGCGTATAGCGTTGCATTACTTGTCTTAAAGCGGCGTGGTACAACTGTGTTTTTCTCCAAAGATCAGCTATTTCTTGAGCATTTTCAGCATCATACTTTTCAAGATAATCACTAATTGAATTTACATCAAACATCGTGCCATATACATCAAAAACGATTACTTTATACATATCACTGGCCCCCTCTTAAAAACACACGTATTTCCTATTTATTTAGCCAATATTTAAAATTTGAAACAATACATTTTTCACAATACAAAACTGTTACTATCTATATGGCTATTGCTTGCGCGTCATTAATACAATACTTGAACGTTTACATTATATAACTATCCGCCAAATTTCATTAATGCTACATGGCAATTTATTACTAAAATTTAGGATTACTACAAAATATACAAAACCGACCCCTTATTTTATTACTTTTACACATTATCTAAATAATAATAAGTTATTAACCTCCATAATTGTTAAAGTAACAGTTAAAATAAATAAAATAACTAATTACATGAGGTTTTATTATGACGAGTACACTTTCAATTCTTAATAATGTTACTACGCCACTTAAGCGTTGCATTAATGAGGTCATCATTTTAATACCCCTTGCAGAAACAAGTTTAGTCAATTTAAATGGTACCATTCGTAATATTCAAAATGGACTTATAATTAATAATTGTGATCTTTATCAATACCTCAACATAAATGAACTTGTTGAGTTAAGGATCCCTTTAACGTTATTCATAGAACGTGAACCATCACTTTCAAATTGTTATTTCGACTTTGATTTACTTAATAATCCAAAGTCATTACATAGTATTATTACCCGCCATTTATCCATTCATAATAGTAATACTACAATTTCAACGCGTGATATTGCCAATATTATTTCCTTGTTGCTCAAAGAGGCTAAATGTACTTTGACCCATCAATATTTACCGCAATTTAAAGCAAATCATAAATTATTGAATGATATATTAACTTATATTAATAAGCATTTGAACGATGCCATACATACTAAAACCGTCGCACAACATTTTTTTGTTTCACAATCTTATATTTCGATTTTGTTCTCAAATGTTATGCACTTGCATTTTAAAAATTATGTGATGAGCTTAAAAATAGCATTATCGTTAACTGATTTATTGTCAACTAACCAAAGTATACAAAGTGTCGCGAGAAGTTATAGCTTTACGAATTTAAGTACTTTCACCAAACATTTCAAAGCGTACTTGAACGTACCTCCCAAAGTATATATTCATCAATTCAAAAGTCAAATGTCTATTTGCCAAAGTACTTTAAGAATCAACTCAATAACTGAGGATTATCATAAGTTAACCACAAATAATCAACAAAAAACGACAACACCATTAGTTTATACATTAAATTTAAACTCGACAAAGCAAACGATATCATTACCAATACCAAAGACATTTATCACTATAAAAGATGTTGCTACATTAAGTAAGTTGATGCATATTCAAGATGATTATTTTAATTTGTCGCACTTCTCTAAACCACATATATGTATAGAACAATTGAAGACAAGCGATCTCACGCCTTTCAATGTCAAATTATTATTAGCAATACTGCCTAAACTAAAA
The DNA here is from genome assembly GCF_032139365.1 of Staphylococcus kloosii. Taxonomy (GTDB): domain Bacteria; phylum Bacillota; class Bacilli; order Staphylococcales; family Staphylococcaceae; genus Staphylococcus; species Staphylococcus kloosii_A. The sequence continues at coordinate 105,173 of NZ_JAVTDB010000078.1, read as the reverse complement.
ATCAAAAATTGTTGCTTAGTCTTACCTATATATTCTATAGAATTTTACCAATTACTCGAACGACAGTTGCTAAAAGTCATAGATAGTAACTGCGCTTACTTTCCTTACTATAAATTTATTAAGTTAGTTATATACGATAAATGTATGACAACCACACAACACGATTCTATAAAACGACTTATACGTAATAGATACCCTGATATTAGTTTGGGCGTTTCACTAGATAATTATATTAATCATTCTCAAAGTACCTTTGCATCCACTATTAAATATGTGCGCGATTTAAATATGGACTTCTATATGATTAATCAAAATTTCACTACATTAATTTACAAATTAACGCATACTACACAAAGTATGCATGGTTGCGAAGCTTTACTTTCTTTTATTAAAGAACTTAAAGAATACGCTAAGTCACTTATATTTACACGTATTTCTACGGACGATATTAATAGCTATTTTAACTCTTATACTAAAATAAATGCTGTAAAAATACTTCATTTTCTTATAGAATTATCACAATATATAGGGGGATTCGGCTTTCCTTTATTGTTAGAATACAACGATGATATTGTAGTATTAAATGCATCCACTCACAGTCTGTCACTCGTTCACATATACGGCATGCTTTTGCCATTTATGGGACAACAAATTCAATTCCATGAATTAGGTTTATTAATGAGTAAAGACAATACATTTCAAATATTACTTTATGATGATAAGCCGGTGCACTACTCATTGCAATATCTTATAACAATTCAACATAAGTTTACACAACGTTTTCACGTGTTCAATCGTGTATTAAAAACATCTTCTCATCTATTTTCAAATGCAATTTCTAACAATGCATCGATAGATACGTTAGACTTAGATAAAATGCCACTAGTTAATTTTAATAAAGTCAATGCTCCAAATGACTACATAAATGTTTATGAACCGTATTCACCACTAGATGTGCTATTAGATCAAGGTTCAATACATTATTTAAAGTTTTATACATGATCACAATGAACCTTTATCAAAAGTTAAAAAAGATGAGCTTGAGACATTATATCGTCTTCAGGCTCATCTTTTATATGGTCAGTAGATGACTGAATTGAAAATGCGCTTGCATCATGCTGCTTTCAATTCTAGTTATCCTTGCGAAAGCGGGACTACAAAATCTTCTTACAAAATTAAGATTTTTGTGCCAATCCCATCATTTTTATTTTATAAGTGTAAACATTAATATTAGTTAAAATATAACGTTAATTGTGGCATTTCTAATTTAAAGGGCTTTTTAAACATTCTTGTTTTAATTTTATCATTGAACACTACTTCGTATTTGAACGTATCACTATGACTCACTTTATTTAAATAACCATAGGTATAACCATTTTTAACTATAATAGAAGTTAACCCTTCTGATAAAATATAGTTAAATGCTTTACAACTTAATGTTAGTTTTTGTTTATTTTTAGTAGTAATTGTAAACATATCGCTAAGTTCTGTGGGCGTGACATAAAACGATAGATTGTCATAGTCTTTAGTAAAGTAAGGCGTAAACCTAAAATATTTATGCCCATTTGTAGCTATTGTACTTGTTTCAGCTTCATATGGATACTGGTTACGGTTACTACCAATACGTTTATTAATAGTTTTTTCACCTAGTTTTATTTCAAGAATGGCATCCCATACTTTTTCTCGTTGTAAATATGCCATCATTTCATTTAAATTAGCCACAAATTTAAATGAATTTCGATTATTCACGGTCACAGGAATATAAATAACTTCTTTTTTATTTCGTGACAACAATTTTATTTTCATTGAAGTCGCCTGGTTAGGAGGAAATACCGACCTTATAAATTGTAGTTCAATAGTTATATTTTGCTCGTTGAAATCAAATTGTGTCATTTTAACATCAGGATCTGAGATATTTTCAAAATTAAAAAAAGGTTCATTCTCAGCGAATTGTATTTTCATCGCTTTGTTACCTACTTCTGTATTATAAAACGCACTATCCTTATAGCTTTGTTCGACAATTTTATAATTTTTGAAGTCTTTATTACGTCCATAATATAATAGTGGTCGTATCTCTTCATTTACATACTTATCGGCTTCTTCAGGCACAGTTTGAACAAAGTCTCCAAGCGCTTCCATCCAAACTGCCGTTTGATTTGACTTAATTTTCAAAGAAAAATTGCGCGTACGCGAAAATAGAAAATGACGCGTGATAAATTTACCAATGATTTCATTTTTATTTTCTAAATCACTATTTAATACTTCTTCTACAATAAGCGTCATAATTTTATAAAAGTCAATGGGCTTCACGTATGCAGAACTCATATGTTCACCTTCACGCTTTGTAGCATAGTAATAAGATTTATCGGCTAAAGTTGCTATATTATCTGCATGAACATAAGCTTGCATCGTAAACAATTGATCCTCTGCACTTTTTAAATCTTCTGGAAAGTTAATATTATGTTCTTTTAACAACGCTGTGCGGTAAAACTTCGTCGGGCTTAGCGTATAAATTATGCGTGAGTTTGCTAAAGTTAAACCGTCTTCAGTTTTTTTAAACATCGAGCGCGGCGCACCTCTGCCATTCACACCTTCCATTTTCACTAACACAACATCTGGTTTATTTTCATTTACAAAGTTGGCTACGTCTTGCAATGTTTCTATATTAATATAGTCATCAGAGTCAACGAAAAATACAAACTCACCTTTTGCTAAAGCGAGTGCAGTATTTCTTGGTTTCCCTGGACCACCTGAATTAGCATCTAGCTTTTTAACAGTTAAGTTTAAATATTTTTTATATTTATTTACTTTTTTTAAAGTATCATCTGAAGAGCAATCATCTACCACGATGACTTCAAAATCATTGCTATCATAAGTTTGATTTTTAAGACTGTTCATTAATTCTTCTATATAGGCTTCTGAGTTGTATGTTGGCACAATAATTGAAAACTTCATACTATATACTTCACTCCTAAAAAATGAACTGAGTTTCAAAATAAATGTTCCCTCGACTAGATTAAGTTAGAGCAATAAACTTTAACTTAATTTATATTATTTTGCACTCAGTTCATATATATCACGTTATTTTAATTAGCTACCAAATAGTGTTCTTACTACCCTTTCACTTGAACGGCCATCTTGATATTTAAAGTGTTTGTCTAAAAATTTAGGTACTTTTTCTTGTTCAAAATCTTCGTTATCAAGTGCTGTAATTAAGTCATCAAATGATTGTACAATTTTACCTGGTACAAACGTTTCATAAGGTTCATAGAAATCTCTTGACGTAATGTAATCCTCAAGATCAAATGCATAAAATAACATCGGTCTTTTGAATACGGCAAATTCATATACAAGAGATGAGTAATCACTGATTAAAATATCAGTAACAAATAAAATATCATTTACTTCTCGAATGTCAGAAACATCGACAAAATACTCTTCATATTCTCTTGGAATGTTAAGTTTATTCGTAACAAATGGATGCATTTTAAATAACACAACCGCATTATTATCTTTACAATATTTTGCCAGTCTAGCAAAGTCTATTTTGAAGAAAGGATAATGCGCCGTATGGTGTCCATGCCCTCTGAACGTTGGCGCAAATAAAATAACTTTTTTACCTTTAATAATCGGTAATTCTTCTTCCATTTCTTCAGTTATTTTACGTTCGTAATCTTTATCGAATAGAATATCAGTTCTAGGTACCCCTGTCGGGATAATATTACGTTCTTTAATACCGAACGCTTCACCATAAAATGGAATATCGTTTTCCGCAGAAACGAATGCTTTTGTGTAATTTCTATGATTTACAGAATTGAAGAATGGTCCACCACTTTTACCAGCACGGCTAAACCCTACAGTCTTGAAAGCTCCAACGGCATGCCATACTTGAATGATTTCTTGGCTCTTTCTAAAATTCACTGTATAAAGTAAAGGATGAAAATCATCGACGAAAATATAATCTGCTTTACCTAATAAATACGGAAATCTAAATTTATCGACGAAATTACGACGTGCTGAAATATTGTGTTTAAAAAGAGAACGGATATCGTATTTGTTATCAAGGTTTTGACGTAACATTTCATCATAAATGTACTCAAAGTTCCCAGACATTTCAGCTCTTGAGTCCGAAGTGAATAGTACTAGATTCCCTTTTCTCATATGGAAGAATTTCGTTACATTAAATATTGTTTTGAACATAAAGTTACGAATATTATAAGTGTATTTATTGACTTTGACTTGATATTCCATAATTTTCTTTCTAACTGGATTTAACTTTTCCGCAGGTTTTTTGAAAATTATTTTCAACACAAATTCATTAACTTCACTTGAAATCATTGGTTTTACGGTATAATTCGTTTTCTTAGAATTACCACCTCTTCTAAACACATACTTAAAATGATCCAACAAGAAATTATTTTTACCGTTTTGAGTTTCAATAAGCTCATATTTTTCTAGTTGCTCTTCATCTAATTCATAATTAGTAGGATTTAAAAGTGATTCATTAATATTTGCAATATAATCAAAATCACCTTTATAAACTAGTAGATATTCACCATTTGGTAAGTAGTTACCGTCGTCTAAAATGGCCACATTAAAGCGTGCTGTAAACTTATTGCCATCTATTTTCACATCATTTGCATATAATTCTTTTGTTTCAGTTAAATTTCTAAGCATGAAATTTTTATTGTTAATTTGCAATGCTTCAACATGACCTTCAATAAATAATTGGATACGTTCCCAGTATATATCGTCAATTATTATTTTTGATTTACTCAATTTCAAAATCCTCTCTTTTACCATTCATGATCATTTATATTACATAGTCCATTTAATTACTGTTTTGCCCCATGAAGTAGATAAATCTGCTTCAAAGGCTTTAACAGCATCATCGATTGTTTTCACTTCAAATTCATTTCCTTTTAGTAAGGATAGTTTTTCAACGACATCAGGGTTTTCTTTATAAAATGTAGCTATATCTTGAAAATCTTGCGCACCACTACGGCTACTGCCAATCATCGTTAATCCTTTTTCTAAAACTAAACGCGTATTAACTTCAACCGGATATTCACTTACGCCGAGTAAACCAATACTACCTTCAGGTGAAATTAAATCAATGATTTGATCAATCGCTGATTGGCTACCTTTACCACCGACACATTCGAAACCATGGTCGAATGTTACGCCTTTTGGCACGTTATGAATATGATAAACATTTTCTACAAATGAAAAATGACTTAATTTATAATCTGTTTTACCAAATACATAAATTTTAGCTTCAGGGTATAGTTTATGCAACAATATAGCAGTAATGTAGCCTAAGTTACCGTCGCCCCAGACACCAAAACTGTTTTTGTTGGAAATTGATTTACGTTCGAAACGTTGCAGAGCATGCCAACTCACTGAAACAAGTTCAGAAAAAGCAATCGTGCTTAAGTCAATATCGTCTTCAACTTCAACGATACGGTCATGATCTAAAAAGACATAGTCTTGCATAAAACCATCGAAACCACTTGATCTAAATTTACTCGTAGGTAAATAATTTTCAGCAATAACGTCGTCCGTTTCAGTTGGTGTGTTAGGTACCATAATTACTTTAGTACCTGTTTTGTATTGACCTTTGTTATCGTAGACAACTTCACCGACACCTTCATGGATGAGAGACATTGGTAATTTTTTTTCTAATACTGATTCGTTTCTACTGCCAGTATAATATCTTTGATCGGCCGCACAAATTGATAAATATAAAGGTCGCACGATAACTTTATCGCTTTTAATATTTTCATTATTGTATGTCACTTCAATTTGTCTCGGCGCTACGAGTTGATAAACTTGGTTAATCACTCAGCATCCCACCCTTTATGATTGAGTTTGCGACTTTAAGATCATAAGGTGTTGTAATTTTAATGTTATATAATTCGCCTAGTACGAGTTTTACTTTTTTATCAGCAACGACTAAAATTTTACACGCATCCGTAAGTATTTTTTTATCGTCTTCTGATAAAGCATTGTAGCTATTTCTTAATAAATTAATATTGAAAGATTGTGGCGTTTGGCCTTGATACATTTCGTCACGTACTGGAATAGAATTAATTGCTTCGCCATCTTTAGAGCTAATAATTGTATCCGTTGCTGTAATGACTGTATCTACTGCACCATGTTTAATGACTGCATCGATATTTTCTTTAATAATGCGTCGTGTTAAAAATGGTCTCACTGCATCGTGAGTTACGATAACATCTTCATCAGTAATTTTATTTTCCGCTTCGATGGCGCTAATGATACTCATAATTGTTTCGTTTCTGTCAGCACCACCTTGCACGACAACAACTCTTTCGTCAGTAATATTGTGTTTACGAAGTGTGTCTTTCGTATGCGAAATCCATTTTTGAGGCGTAGCAATATAAATTTTGTCAAACTCACTTGTTAACAAAAATTTCTCCACCGTATGTACAAGAATGGGTTTTCCGTCTAAATCTAAAAATTGTTTTGGTAACGGAACATTTCCCATTCTTGAACCTACGCCACCAGCTAATATTCCAGCATATATCATTTCATTGTCCTCCTAAATATTCAATCTATTTTCTCGTTTGATTTAAATGCAGATTTATAAATCTTTTTTATTGCATTACTTGCAATCGTCATTTTAATTTTAACGTTATATTTTTTATAAAAATTATGTTGGCTATGAGTTTTATAATAGCAATTTTCATATGTCATTTCTAGTTATATCTATTGCGCACAAGATGCAATTTAACGCATCTAATTCAACTTTATTTATGTGCATTAGTACGATTGCAAACAATGCGTAGCATTATAACTTATTGTTCGCTTTGTTTTAACTGAATCCAATTAATAATGTCTTCGAAAATTGTACTATTATATTGATGCTCATTAAAAATTTCGTGTTCTAATGTATCATAAATACGTAAAGATTTGTTTGTAGAACCTATTTCGTTAAAAAATTGTAAAGCATCTTCATAGCTCACTAGTCCATCATTTAACCCATGCATGATAAGTACGTCATCAACAAAGCGGCTTGCATGTGATTTTAATTTATTGACACCACTATCAATACTGTAAATTAAACCTCTCGAAATATGCTTAGCTACTAAGTCATCTCGTTCATATTTTTCTTGTATGTCTTTATCAGAACACACACCATCACCTAATGCATTGTCAATATAGCTATCTTTAGGTAATGTGCTATCCTCAAGTATTTCACTAAACAATCCTTTTATATCACGAGTTAACGCGCCAGAAGTAACAATGCCTCGTACTTGATTAGGATAAAATGTGCCATAGAGCGCTACAGCATAACCGCCCATACTATGACCAATCAGAAATATATTATTCCCATAAGTCGTGCGTACAAAAGAAATCACTGCCTGTAAGTCTTCTATAATTTGACTATCATTATCATAATACGTTTGTGCACCTTCTGAACGCCCATGACCTCTTTGATCATACCTAATGACATTGAAGCCATTTATTTGTAATCTGTCTGCCAATGTATCATACCGGTCTAGATGCTCAGCAAGGCCGTGAACAATAACGATATTAATACATTCATTAAACTCCTCTTCGTAACTTTCATTAATTTTAGTATACAATTTAGTTCCATCGGACGATGTTATATGTTTGATGTAGTTAATTTGAATCGCCTCCTAAATCAATCGTAAGGTCATTAAGTTATACTAATTATATAATTATATAACTTTACACTCAATATTAAAAACGATAGCTGAAATCACAGCTTAAATAACATGAAAAGTTTAATATAGTGGCCTTATTTTTAATAGAAAACAATACAACATTTATCTCAAGTGTATTTCATTGAATTTTTACTTTCAATTTACATTTCCTTAATAAACGCGTGGTAATTTGTAAGTGTACACAGATATAAGCCATTTAGGAGGTTGTATACTATGCGTAAACCTGTAAAGTTAGCTATCGGTATTTATTTAGGGACAATTCTAATCATTTGTTGTAGTTATTTAATCTTAATATTAATCGGCAGTGTGCAAGGCAATGATATGAAAGGTGCTGTTACTGACGTTAGTCACACTGAACAAGTAAAAAGTTCTACTTCAACTACAACAAACAGTAACTCAAAATTATATAAACTCTCTCAAAATTTACAATTACAACTTACATCAACGCCATCTGAGTACTATTTAGCACATGCTTTATATAAACTTCCAACTCAAATCCCTTCAATTTTATAATTAAGACTATGACTATAAACCCTTTTATTTCATTAATTTGTAAGCTTTTAGTTACAATTAAGATGAGATAAAATAAGGGGGTTTTTTTATGAGTATATTTTCAGAGGATGAAAAGGTTCAGATTTTAAGTGATTTAGTTAATATTCAATCAGTTAATGACAATGAACTTGATGTATGCAACTATTTACACCAATTATTCAAAGCACATAATATTTATTCTGAAATTATTAACATTAGTGACACAAGGGCAAACCTAGTTGCAGAAATCGGTTCAGGTAAACCTGTATTAGGCGTATCCGGTCATATGGACGTTGTATCAGCAGGTAATGTCGATAATTGGACTTATGATCCATTTCAATTAACTGAAGCGTCTGGGAAATTATATGGTCGTGGCTCTGCAGACATGAAATCCGGTTTAGCTGCATTTGTAATTAGTCTCATCGATATTCATGAACAAGGCTTATTACAAGAAGGTACTATCCGCTTACTTGCAACTGCTGGCGAAGAAATTGTGGGCGAAGGTGCCAAACTTTATCATAAACAAGGATACATGGATGACGTTGATGCGCTCGTTATCGCTGAACCTTCTCAAGATAGAATTATATATGCACATAAAGGTTCTATGGATATTCGTGTTAGTTCCACAGGTAAAGCTGCACATAGTTCCATGCCTAAATTAGGATTCAATGCGATTTCCCCATTAGTGAAATTTATTTATAAAGCAGACGAAAACTTCAAAAAATTCGATAAAACAAATGATTTATTAGGAGACCCTGTTTTAAACGCGACTTTATTTAATGGTGGTACACAGGTTAATTCAATCCCTGAATTTGCGCAAACTGAATTTAATATTAGAACAATACCTGAACATGACAACGATCAATTTGTATCTTACTTCAACGAACTTTTAAAAGAAGTTGAAACGGAAGATACTGATATCGAGATCGACACGTACATGTCTCGTGACCCAGTTTATACAACCGGTAAAAACAGCTTGGTAACATTAGCACAAGAGATGGGTAGAAAATATTTGAATACTGAATTAGAAGCACTCGCATCCCCAGGTGTTACAGACGCTTCAGATTTATTAGAACACAAAGATGAAAACTTTCCGTTCATTATGTTTGGTCCTGGTCATATTAGCCAAGCCCACCAAGTGAACGAGCATGTTGATAAAGACATTTACCTTACTTTTATTGACCTGTTCACTGAAATGTTACCTAACTATATTAAAAACTTTAAATAATACAATTGAATTGCAGTCATCAACATGATTATGCAGCTCACCACAGTCTTGGTTGGGCTGTTTTTTTCCGTTATAAATATATTCAAAAATGCCGTTATATACGCAACTATCAATGTATTTAAAAAGACACCCACTATACAAAGTAATAGCGAGTGTCTTATATCATTAATATCTACTAATGATACGTTTTAATTGTTCAATTGTCTGTTGTCTTTCAGGAATTGGAAAGATAGGAAAAATATGAAACAAATTATATCCAGGTATAAAATCGTGTTTTATATTTTTTCTATTTAGTATTTTAGATAGCTTTAAGCTATCTGGATAAATAGTTTCTTTAGTACCTATAACTATAGTAATATGACCTAAATCTTCTAAATCGCCATTTATCGGGGATACTTTCCAATCAGATAGAGGTAAATCATTTGCCCATAGTTCTGTAAAGAATTTACTGCCCTCTATGCCTAACATCGGGTCTATCTTTTCATATATAGGCGCTTCTGGATTACTAAAACTAGCATCTAATACGGGTGAGATTAACACGATATTGCTAGGTTGTATGAATTGCGCTTGCTTTAAGTATTGTGCAAAGGACAATGAAATTTGACCGCCGGCAGAATCACCCATAATTGTTATTTGATGCGCACTTTCAACTGTGGTTATGATTTGTTTATAAATTTTCATAAGTAAATTAAAAGTTTGTTGATAGTCAGCATGAGGCACTTTAGGATAAATAGGCATGATCACTTTGGCATTCATTGATGAAGCTAACAAATCAATAAATTCAAAGTGTTGTTTTAATGGGTCTTGATACCATGCGCCACCGTGAATATAGAGTATAACGTTTTGTTGTCTATTTTCTTCTGCATTGACAACATATACACTCGAATCACCGATAGTATGTACATCAACGTCATTGTTAAATTTATAACTTGTACCTTCATATTTGCCTTTCGTTGTTGCTTTAGTTTTTTCAAGAGAGGCTTGAGCATGCTCTATATTTGAGAAAGTTTTTTTCATCCCACTTAGTCTAAACATTGTCTCAAACAAAAAGCTAGCATAACTCCTTTTAGCTTTTACTTTAGTATAAACATAAGATGCTAATATACTCGCACTTGCAATAGTTAATAATTTTCGTATCATTGTTATTCCTCCATAATGCTATTACATTTATTTTAAATGAAAGAACCACAAATTTTTAGTAAAAACAATTACATGTCGTTGTATGTACCTTTACCAAATATTCATTGCTACTAATGACTCTTCTTTATTTAACATTTTAGCCATGTATAATTCGTCATGATACAAACCTTCCATATAGATAGATTCTCGTTTAATACCTTCTATCATAAAGCCCATTTTTTCATAGAGACTTATTGCTGGATTATTATGAGTAAGCACAGTTAATTCTAAACGTCTTAGCCCTTGGTTTTTTGCCCAAGCAATTGTTGCTTCAAACATTTTCGTCGCGAAGCCTTGTTGTTGATAGTCTTCCATTAAACCAGTCGTTATGTATCCTTTATGTTTCACTTTTGCTATATTGCTAATATGTAATGAAATATAACCCACAATCGTTCCATCATTCTTTTTTACGCCAACGTAATAATTGTGTTGTATATCTTCGTATAATTTCAAAGTTTCAAATGTACGTTCATCTGGTAAATAAAGCATAAACTGAGTTTCTTTATCTATTTGTTTCATGCATTGATATAAATTAATAGCTTCATCTGCATTAATGCGCTCGACTCTCATTACTAACCCCACCTACGATTTATTTATATATCATAATCACATTATACAATAATATTGTGATATATCTAATATATTTTTAACTATACCTAACTACGCACAATAATAAACTTATTTCTCCATTTGATAAAAAAAGATGAGGAAAATGTAACTTCTCCTCATCTTAGCTATATGCTTTAATTTGCCTTTAGTATTATTTATTTAAACTGTCATACATAAGAGACAATTGTCTTTCTAACTGTTGCATATCTATGAATCTACCTTGACGATGCATCTCTTTACCATTCATATAAATAATATCAACTGGTACGGTAAAAATCGAAAGTTCTCCTGCAATCGCTTCAACTTCGCTTTGATTAATGATCCCAAAAGCTACACCATCGTATTCTTTTACTAAATCTTCTACCTGAGGCAAAACGGCATGACATACACTACAGTTATCTCGCATCACATGCAGGACTGTTAAACGATGTGTTTCAATAAAATTGTGAAATTCTTCTAGGGAATGTAATACTTGCCTCATACTCACACCTTCTTCGTAACATTTACGAATTGTTAAATAACCTCGCATGTTTTACCTTCATAAATGTCTATTTTATTAGGTTTTGGAAAACTTCTGGCACTCTTTCTACTGCTTGCTTTTGTAAATTATAAAATGTACCACTTTGTTTACCAATGCAGTGCATTTTATGTTCCGAAGCGATTTCGAACTCAAATTCCCATCTCAAACGACTCGCTTTAACTAAATAACAACGTCCAACTGGGTTGTCGTGTATCGTTATAGGCATTTGATACTCCGCTTCTGTTTTCATTAAAATAGGCGATATATTATTGCTCATCATTTCGGAATAACTCATATATTGATTAATAAAATTTGTTCTCAAATCTTCAAACCATCTTACGTAAACGATGTTACTTACTATCCCCATAGCATCAATGTCATAACCATTTACTTCTAATTCTCTTTCTGCTACTAATATTCTTTGTGTCATACTTTTCTCTCCCCAAACCCAACTTTTATAGTTCTATTATAAAAGTTAAATTCCTAAATTTCATCTAGCAGCTACATGTTATTATCATTCATCAGCTTCAGGTGTAAACACAGTGCTTTCACTACTTTCTGGATAATAAAAACCATTAGGCATTGTTTGTAATTCAAGCAAACTCCCCCATGGCGTTCTAATATACACGGTTGCATTACCTTCAGTATCTTCATAACGCGTGTTTTCATGCGCTTTAGATAAAGGAACGCCTCCTGCACGTTTCACTCGTTCTAATGCAGTATTAAAATGATCTACATAAAATGATATATGTGTATACCCTATATCTTGTAAATTTTCTGCGCCTGATTGATGCGCATCCTTAAACTCAAACATTTCGATATTAGGACCATTGCCAAATACGAGCATTCTTTTTTTAATTATTTTAGCGCCACGTTCTAGACCTAAAACATGTTCTACAAAGGTACCAGCACGTGGATCATCAGCCTTTGTCTGACTATCATATGCTATTTTAGCATCTAAGGCTTCTTTAAAGAATTTTGTTGCTTCTTCAATATTTGGTACAGTTAATCCAATATGATTTATACCTCTAGTTATAGACACAAATTTCACCTCTATTAAATAAGCTATATTTTACTATTCCCTAAAAGGCTAATAGTTAAAGCTTCATTACCAGAATCATATCTAGTTAATATAAAAATAAAGGCTAACCATCTTATGATGTTCAGCCTTTATAATTGAAAGTACATTTATTTATGTTTACTGCAAAATTCATTCTTTTATTTTAATGTTTATAATTAAGTCGCCTTCATTTACTTCATTAGTAGTAACAAGTTCTACATCTTGTCGTTTCAAATTAGTAATTATTAATGGCGTAATAATACTTTGCGCATGTTGTTCTATATAGTCTAAATCAAATTTAACTAGTGGTTGGCCTTGTTCGATAAGTTGATTCACTTCAACTAAACTTTCAAATCCTTGTCCACCTAATTTCACAGTATCGATACCAATATGAATGAGTAACTCTAATCCTTCATCTGATTCTAAACCTATAGCATGTTTAGTAGGAAATACTGTTTTGACTTTACCATTAAATGGCGCTGTTACCACATTACTTTGAGGTATAATTCCAATACCATCGCCCATCATTTTTGAAGCAAATACTTTATCAGGTACGTCTTCTAATGGTATGGGTTGACCTTTAAATGGTGCAACAATTGGAATGATTTGTCCATTAGTTATTGTAGAACGCATTGCTTGCTTCTCTGCATTGTAGTCTGAATCAGGGTTATCTATTACCTCACCATTAATTATACGGGTTATATCATGTTTAAGCTGATCCGACATAGGACCAAAAATTGCCTGAATATTGTTACCTACCGTTAGCACACCTGATGCACCTAACGATTTTAATGAATCAACATTAACCCTATTTTTATTATTCACTTCTACACGCAGACGCGTAATACATGCATCTAAATGAGCAATATTGCTTTGACCTCCCATAGCATACAGCACTTTAGATGGCAAACTAGACATCGCCGTTTGCTCTTGCTTAATTTCCTCGTCCTCTCTACCAGGTGTTTTCAAATTAAATTTAGTAATAACTATACTGAATAAGAAGTAGTAGATGATTGCATACACAAGACCAACTGGTATGACCATTAACGCATTTGAACGGTCCCAATTAAGTAGACCATACAATATGTAATCTATAAATCCACCTGAAAAAGTCATGCCTATTTTCACATCTAATAGGTGCATAATCAAGAATGAACTTCCTGCTAAAAATACATGAACAATATATAGTACTGGTGCTACAAATAAAAATGAAAATTCTAGTGGTTCTGTAATACCTGTTAAAAAAGAAGTAAGTCCAGCTGATAACATTAAACCAGCTACTAGTTTTTTACTTTCAGGGCGTGCACAGCGATATATTGCAAATGCTGCCGCTGGTAAACCAAACATCATAAATGGATATTTACCCGTCGTAAATGCACCCGCTGTAAATGGCACGCCATCATTCATTTGTGCTATCCAAATACGTTGATCACCACGTACTACATCACCAGCTAAGTTTACATATTGACCAAATTCAAACCAAAACGGTGCATAAAAAATATGGTGCAAACCAAATGGAATTAAGGAACGTTCAATAATTCCAAAGACAAACGTAGTTAAAGTTAAATTTTTGTTTAATAAGAAATTGGATAAGCTGTTTAAGCCTTCTTGAATCGGTGGCCAAACAACAGTTAATGCTACTCCTGCTAAAATAGCTACTACAGAAGTTACTATTGGCACAAAACGTTTACCTGCAAAGAATCCTAAAAATGGTGGTAACGATATATTGTAAAACCTATTATAACACCACGCTGCTAAAGCACCCATAATGATACCACCAAATACACCACTTTGAAGGGTTGGTATCCCTAAAATAAGCGCATGTGATTGTGATTTACCTGCTTGGCTCAATGTTTTAGCACCCTCTGCATAACTATAAATATCATCTATTGTAATATTTAATATTTTACCCATCGTTGCATTCATAATTAAGTATCCTACAAGTGCCGCTAATGCAGCTACGCCATCTCCACCAGCCAAACCTAGCGCTGTTCCGACTGCAAAGAGTAATGGTAAGTTCTCAAATATAATTTGACCAGAAACTTCCATGATTGATGAAATAACTGTAAATATTTCATGTTTTAACCAAGGTGCCAATGACACAAGTTGTTCGTTGTGCATAGCATTACCAAACGCTAATAAAATACCGGCAGCAGGTAAAATAGCAACAGGTAACATTAAGGCTTTACCAATGCGTTGCAAATGACCAAAAAACCGTTTAAACATTGTATATAACATCCCTTCATTATATTATTATCGACAATGTGCACAAAAAAAGGCATGAGCAAAAAAACTATTAGTATAAATAGTTTGATTTGCTCATGCCTGCCTAACCAGTAACACGCGTAGTCGATAATTTCATAAATATTATATATGAAAGCACACCTTCAAACAACTGTCACTCTAGTTTTTTAAGATTGCTAATAATGTAAAATTAAAGCTATCGACATCCCAGTAATACAAATTAATACCCATAGCATTATAAGTTTCCATGCAAATTTTAACCATTGTATGTAACTAATCTTTGCTACGGCAAGTGCTCCCATTAAAATAGCCGAAGTTGGGAATAGCACGTTGCTTATCGCATCACCATATTGGAATGCAAAGACAGTCATCTGGCGATTAATATGTAATAAATCAGCAATTGGGACCATCAATGGCATGGTCGTTAATGCTTGACCAGACCCTGAAGGAATAAAGAAATTTAGCATGAATTGTAAAAGAAACATCATTATAATGACGAATGCTGGATCAACATCAGTTAATAGTGTAGTCATCCCATGAACAATAGTATCTATGACTTTACCATTGTCTAAAATAACTATGATTCCTTTTGCGAAACCTACAATCATGGCACCAAATAAAATATCTTTCATACCTTCTATTAACGCATCAAATGTACCATTAATACCTAGTCCCCCTACAAAACCAGCTAATAATCCAGCCATAACAAAATTGGCACTCATTTCATTAAACGACCAACCAAAACGAAAAATACCATAGACATTGAATATAATAGTCAAAACAATAAATGCTAATCCTGCGGCTTGTCTTCTAGTAAATCGCTCATAATGTTCATCTTGCACTGTAGCCGCTTCTTCTTGTTCTAATTCATAAACTAAACTCTTCGTCTTGTCATGCTTTATTTTTCTTGCATAGCGCATCACAGTAGCAATCGCCGCTATCAAAATAAAGACATAAATAATTGAGCGCAAGCCCCATCCCGAAAACATTGGTAATTCAGCAACTTTTTGAGCTACACCAACAGTAAATGGATTCAACATTCCGCCAATAAACCCACTAGCCGCACCGAGTATAACCATTGAAGCCCCCGTCAAAGCATCATATCCTAACGTACGCGCTATAATGATACCTATCGGCACAAAGATAATAGTTTCTTCGGCAAGGCCTATCGAAAAGCCTAATATTGAAAAAACAGTCATCGTCAGCGGTATCATTAATACTTGAAAACTACCTAATTTTCTCATGGCTTGTTTCACACCATTTTCAAAGGCACCTGTTTTATGCACAATTCCAAAAGCGCCACCGACTAAAAAAATGTAAAACACAATTTCTCCACCACTTAACAAGCCTTCTGGAATGGCGCGAAATATATCCAAAAATGAGACACCGTGTTGTGAAATATGCTCGTACGTACCTGACACTACGACAGTTTGCCCACCTTTTTGCTCACGTTCGTAAGTTCCTGCAGGAATTAAATAAGTTAATAAACAAGCAATAACGATAATTAACATTAATAAAGCATATGTATGTGGTGTCTTTATTTTAAAAAACCGCAATAATTTTTTCATAACATGACCCCCTTTATTCAAAGTTTTAATGATTATTAAGATTATAACCTAATAAAGAAAAATTAATCCAAGCGTCAACAAGATCTACTTATCTATATAACTATAAAAAATGTAGAGAAACAAAATTCTTAATTTTTTAAAATTTTATAGCTCTGCTATGCAATAGATTACTAGCTTTTAAAAATTTGATACAAGTACATTTTTAATTCATTTATCTACCCGCAATATAAAGTAGAGTGGGGAGATAATATTATTCCCCAGTCTCTTAAATATTTTGTAAGCCAATTACATAATTTGTTAACGATTTTGTATCGTGCTGACGCCTAGGGGAATTATATGAGTGAGAGACTACAGGCTCGAACCAATACCCCAGGCAAGCATGCACGACAAAATAGCAAGGGAGCGGGACAAAAATCTTATTTTTATAAAAAGATTTTGTAGCCCCACCCCGACAAGGATGACTAGAGTTGAAAGCAGCTTGATATAAGCGTATTTTCAATTCAGTCATCTACTGGCAAAAAAATAGAGCCTGAAGACAATAATATGTCTCAGGCTCAACATTAGTATTTTTAAATTTAATTATATTGTACTTAGAAGAAACGTTTAGCCGCTGTTGAAAGTGGTGGAATTTCGTCTAAGTCTAATTTTTTATCTTCAGTAATTGATCTATAAGCCCATTTACCATAGTTTAGAGCTTCATCTTTTACAATTTTACCTGGTAATGGTGCAGCATTTGGATCAACATAAACGTTTACAATTGTAGGTCTATCTTGTGCCATAGCTTCTTCTACAACTTCGTCAATACGATTTGGATCTTTCAACGTATAGCCTACACCGCCTGCACTTTCAGCGAATTTAGCTAAATCAACATCTGTAAAGTCAATTGCATATTCTAATTCACCTGCAGCTTGTTGTTCATATTTAATAAATGATAATTCTTCGTTATTCATAACAAATATTGTCATTGGCATATCATATTGAACAGCTGTTGCAAAGTCTTGCATTACCATTTGAAATGCTCCGTCACCGGCAATACCTACGACCTGTCTATTTGGATATGCACGTTTAGCAGCAATTGCACCTGGTAACGCACAACCCATTGTACCTAACCAACTAGACACGATAAATTTGTTGTTTACTGTTAAATCTAAATAACGCGTAGACCAAACAGTAGAAGTACCTACATCGATAGAAAAGATTGCGTCATCATCTCTAACTTTGTTAATTGCATCCATAACACGTTCTGGGCGAATTGGACTGCTTTCGTCAGCTTTATCTTTATCCATCCAAGAATCCCATGTCGCTTTACGTTCTAATGTTTTAGTCATAAAGTCTCTATTAGGTACATGTTTAATAGAGTCTGTTAATTGTTGTAATGCATATTTACTATCTCCAACGATACCTACATTGACATCAAAACGATGGCCGATAGCTTCAGGGTTAGTATCGATTTGAATAGCTTTAATATTTTTCTTAGGTAAATAGTTAACATAAGGATAATTAGTACCTAACATAATTAATAAATCTGCGTCTTGTATTGTTTGATAAGATACTTTAGTACCAATTTTACCTAAGTTCCCTAAATTATAAGGATGTGAATCTGGTAAAATACCTTTCGCTGGTAAAGTAATAATTGAAGGTATTTTAGCCGCTTCAATAAATTCTCTCACTTCATCTTTAGCATGTTTAGCACCAGTACCGATAATCATAACCGGACGTTTACTTTTATCGATTAATTTTGCCGCTTTTTTAATATTACGTGGTTTTGGAGCTACACGAGCAGGAGGTGCAGTATCTACTTTTGTATTCGTAGTGTCTTTAACTTTTTGAGATAATAAGTTATTAGGTAATATTAATACCGCTACACCTTTTTTCTCATATGCTGTACGAATAGCTTCATTGACAATACCAAAAATGTCTTTATCTTTTTCTGTAATTTGATATCTATATACAGCCACATCTTCAACCATGTTATAAATGTCAGTTTCTTGGAATGCTTTAGTTCCAAGTTCAGTAGAATTAGTTTGGCCAGCTAAGATTAATTGAGGTACATTATCCATCTTAGCGTCATACATACCATTCAGTAAGTGAACGATACCTGGCCCACCGATACTTAATGCCACACCAATTTTACCAGTTAATTTAGTGTAACTTGCAGCTGCTAAGCTTCCAACTTCCTCATGTCTTACGTGTAGAAAATCAATATTATTTCTTTCTGTTCTCAAGCTATCAACGACTGCGTCTATTGAATCTCCAGGGATACCATAAATATGATCTATGTCCCAAGCTTGTAACGCTTTAACTAATGCATGATTTCCTTTAATTTTTGCCAATGTAAAAAGCTCCTTTCAAAACCTCAATGTTTTAAATTATACGATTTAGAATTTTCTCTTTCAAAATAAATGCTTAATCCATAGTTTTAATAAAGTAATAACAATAATATAGGAATGATAATTGAACTTAATATAGCATTTAATATCATACCAATCGAGCTAAATGCACCAGATTCGATATCAAGTTCAAGTGCTTTAGCTGTACCAAATGCGTGAGATGAATTCCCATAAGTTAATCCTCGTGCAATTGATGTTTGGAATTTCGCTAGTTTTAACAAATATGCCCCTAAAATACTACCAATTAATCCTGTACATATAATAAACATGACAGTAATTGTATCCGTACCACCGAGTTGTTGTGATAATTCAATGCCTACTGCAGCTGTGATCGATCTTGGAAGTAAAGTTACTATAACTTCTTTTGAGTAGCCTAATAGCTTTAAAGTAATAAATAGCAGAAAGAAATTAATTACAACTGCTGCAATAACGCTCGTAAAAATAATGTTAGCGTGTTGTAAAATCATTTTTCTATTTTTATATAGTGGATATGCTAAACAAACGACCGTTGAATTTAACAAGTAATTAATCCATTTTCCGCCTGTCATATAATCACTATAATCCTTACTAAATATTAGTAAGATAATAATGATAAATAATGAAGATATTAACGCTGGATTTAATAATGGATGTTTATATTTTTCTTGTAACTTTTTGGCAACCAGATAAGTTACAACTGTTAAGGCAATCATAATGAGTGTTTGTAAAATCAACATCTAATGACTCCCATTATTGCCATCTGAAGTTTTAAACATTTTTTCAGCGATATAACCTGAAATCAATGCCACACTACAAGTACCGGCAATAACTAGTAAGAAAAATACAATGTAATTTAAATTAATATTAGAAGCAATATCCATTATACCAACGACAGATGGCACAAAGAAAAAGACCATTGTTGCAAGTAAGAAGTTCGCGCCTTCTTTAACCCATTTTTCTGGGATTACTTTGAATTGTAATAATACGAAAAACAACGCGAGTCCAACAATGCTACCTGCAATCGGTATATGCAATACTTGTTGTAAGACATTACCTAAATACGTTATTCCTGAAATGACAGCAATTTGAATTATAATTTTGACTACTTTTAAAGCTAACTGCATTCAATAATCACCCTTTTCTTAATGATTCTTAACAGTGGTTGTTTTGATTACAGTTATAATTGTAAGCCCAAAGCTCTCATAATAAAAATATTGATTTTACATAATAACTATTACTTTTTTCTATGAAAACGATTACTTACATTACGCAATATAATAAGAGAGATGCCAACATGAGCCACAAACTTTTTTTTAGATAATTCAAGATTATTGAACATTCGTGCACTTATAGCATCTCTCTTATTTTATATAGTCAAATTTTTATACGATTTATAGTCTTTGTTCCATAAAGTCAATCCATTTTCGTGTTGCATGACTAAGATATTTATCTTTTTTCCAAATAACACCTAATTGCCATTTCATTGAAGGATCATCAAATTTAATAGCTTTAAAATCGCTATCTAACATTTGGACAATACTTTCAGGTAGGATACTAACGCCTAAATGAGCATTTAACAAATTATCTATGAAGTTCCATTGTGAGATTTTGGAAATCGTGTTAGGTATAAAACCTGCATTCTTTGCTGTTTCTCTGATTTTATCATTTAGGTAAAAATCTTCATTGAATAAGATAAAATCTTCTTCCTTTAATTCAGACATAGACACAGTCGTATGATTAGCTAACCTATGTTCACTATTAAGTACGAGTTTTAAATCTTCTTGGTACAAAGGAATAGAATTAAAAATGGTACTGTCAACAGGGATAGTCGTTATGCCTATATCAATTTCGTCATTATATACTTGAGATTCAATCATTTTCCCACCATTTTCAACCATGTTATAAGTCACATTCGGATATAATTGATGGAATTCACCTAATAGTTTAATAAATTGCTTCATATTCATGACTGCTGACAATCCTATACTTATATGCCCTGTTTCTAGCCCTAGCAAACTATTTATTTCGGTAGGCAGATTATTATACAAGGCTAATATTTCTTTACTTTTCTTATAAAATATTTCACCAGCGTCTGTTAGTACAATTTGCCTTTTACTGCGGTCGAATAATGGCATCGACAACTCATTTTCTAAATCTTTAATTGCTTTACTAATCGTGGGTTGAGCTATATAGAGCGCTTTCGACGCATTAGTCATACCACCATGATTTACTACCTCTACAAAGTAATTCATTTGTTTAATATCCACAGCTCTTTACACCTACCTGTTCATATCTCTATAGTAACTAAAGTTTATCACGAATAGTCGCCACACGTTATATAAAGTATACTTTCAACTTAAATACTATCTTATATTACAGTAACATTATATATATTGCTGTTCTATTAAGGCTTGTTGTTGTTAAAGTAACGAATATTGTTCAACTTAATTATTTCTTTTATTATTAAAAAGTATTAATAATAAAAGAACTGGGGACAATTTATGAGGATGAAGAAATTATTGTGTCGCATTTCTATCACTTTCACTTTGTTATTCACGACGAGCTTTACTTTTCAAATGGTTAACAACACGAACGTTTCTTATGGTGCTAAAAATTATTATGCAAAATACAACTGCACTTGGTATGTATTCAACAAAAGAGCGCACATACATAAGCCAATCCCAAATGGTTGGGGTAATGCAAAATATTGGTATATTAACGCCAAACGCTCAGGTTATCGTGTTGGGACAAAACCTGCGCCAAGAGCAATTCTTCAATCAACTGCTGGTTACTATGGGCATGTTGCGTTTGTAGAAAGAGTCTATAGCAACGGTAGTATTAAAATATCTGAGTATAATTACAGTCGTGCCCATGCTTATGGCACACGAACATTAAGTAAAAGTAGTGCCAATAAATATCATTATATCTATTAATTAAATAGACAGTTATAGGTCACGTCATGCGTACTTATAACTGTCTATTTTTTATCATTTATTATTACGGTATTCCTTTAGCAACTGCTCTGCAGTCGCTGTATTAGCTTGTGAAGCATTTTTTAAAGCATTAGCTACATAACCAATTTCCTCACCTTGAGCGCCTACAACAATCGCTAAAGATTTATATTGCAACGACATATGTCCTTGTTGAATCCCTTCGGATACGAGTGCACGACAGGCAGAAAAGTTTTGAGCTAGACCTACAGCTGCAACAACATGTCCTAATTCTTGGGCACTCGCTACATTTAATATGTCTAGTGAAGCTTGCGCAATTGGTAATACCTTTGTACCGCCACCTACAGTTGCTAAAGTCATCGGTACTTCTATTGAGCCAACTAAACGTTGTCTCTCACGATTGTATTTCCATGTTGCAAGTCCACGATATTGTCCATCTTTGCTAGCATAAGCATGTGCACTTGCTTCTGCGCCTCGTGTATCATTGCCGGTTGCTAAGACAACAGCGTGGATGCCATTCATTACACCTTTGTTATGCGTAGCGGCGCGATGAATATCTACATGAGCTAATATTGACGCCCTCTCCATACGATGAGCCACAGTTTCGCCATCAAAGTCACCTTTCGCTAAGTCAGAAATTTCAATTTCGCCTTCAACTTTAACGACGGAAGCTGTAGCATGATTAGACAATATACTCATTAATACATTACTATCTTGGAGTTCAAGTTTTAAATGCGCTGAAACCCCTTCTAATATAGTATTTAACATGTTAGCACCCATTGCATCTTTCGTGTCGACGAAAACTTTGAGCGACAATAAGTTTTCGGTTGGAAAAGTGTCTATTTCGATGCGGCGATAACCACCGCCACGTTTAATAATGGAAGGATATGCTTCATCTGCGATTGACTTAATCTGCTCTTCCATTTGGTAAATTTTAGTCGCTAACGCTTCAGTATCTTGCACATCATCAAACACGATTTGGCCAATCATTAATCGCTCACTTGCAACTACTTTAAAGCCTCCCGTATTATTTACTAATTTGGCACCATAACTTGCTGCCGCTACGACAGACGGTTCTTCTACCATCATTGGTACCGCGTAATTTTTTTGGTCGACTATTATATTTGGTAAGATTCCGACCGGGATTGTCCCTTGTCCTATAACATTTTCGATAAGACTATTGGCAATATCTTCGTCTATCACTTGATTTTGCAGTAACTGTTCTTTGTATGCTTCGGACAACAAACCCTGAGATACAAGTTTATTTAACTTTTCTGCTCTCGATAGATGTCTAAATGATTTATCTAATGCACTCATACCACTTAACGTCCTTTCTCTATTAATAATGCTATGCCTAAACCACCGCCTATACAAGCAGTTGCAATACCAGTAGATTTATTTTCTTGCTCTAATATATTTACTAGTGTCGTTACTAAACGCGTACCACTTGCGCCGATTGGATGGCCTAATGCAATTGCACCACCGTATAAATTCAATTGCTCATCGGTAATACCTAGATTAACTTTAACAGGAATACTTTGTGCTGCAAAAGCTTCCGTCATTTCGATAACATCTATATTACCAATCGTGTTACCAGTTTTTTCTAACAATTGTGATACTGCATAATACGGTGCGTAACCCATAAATTGTGGATCGCAACCAACTTCTGCATAATCTCCTACAAAGCCTAAAATATCGTAGTTATGTTCTCTCGCATATTGTTCATCCATTAAAATGACTGCTGCTGCACCATCATTAATACTTGATGCATTCCCACCAGTCACAGTACCGTTTTCGTCAAAGATAGTATTTAACGTACTCAGCTTTTCAACACTGCTATTTGCTCGAATACCTTCGTCCGAAGTCATCATTGCACCTTCATTGTCTTTTACTGGTACAATTTCATTATTAAATTTTCCTTGTTGCGTCGCTTGTGCAGCCTTTTGTTGAGAATTGTTCGCAAATTCATCTTGTTGTTCACGTGTGACTTTATATTTGCGAGCTATTTTTTCTGCAGTTACACCCATAGGCACATGATGAAACGCATCTATTAAACCATCATGCATAAAACTATCTACTGGTGACTCATCGCCATTTAAAAGTAGCTTGGGTGCATTCGTCATACTTTCAACGCCGCCTACTGCAACGACTTTTGCTTCGCCCAATTGAATTAATTGTTTGCCTAAAATAATAGATTTAAGACCAGAGCCACATACTTCGTTAATTGTCATAGCAGGTGTTGTATTGGGAACACCTGCTTTAATACCTATTTGGCGAGCTGGATTTTGTCCGCTACCACTTTGCAAGACATTCCCAAAAACGACTTGTTCAATTTCATTTGGATTAATATTTACTTCATCTAATGCTGCTTTAAGTGCAGTAGTTCCTAGTTCTACTGCTGAATAATCACTTAATTTCCCTCTGAACCTGCCAATTGGTGTTCTTTTAGCGCTAACTATAGCTATTTTGTTCATTGTTATTCCCCATTTCTTAAACTTTAAAATAATTGTATTTATGAAGCCTATTTTGGTATGATACAGTTGCTTATTTATAAACAGAAAGGTGTCGATACATAATGACTATCGGTATAGATCAACTTGATTTTTACGTTCCACAATTTTATGTAGATATGGCTAAACTAGCTGAAGCACGCAATGTAGAACCTAATAAATTTTTACTTGGTATCGGTCAAACAGAAATGTCTGTAAGTCCTGTAAGCCAAGATATTGTTTCAATGGGTGCTAATGCTGCTAAAAATATCGTCTCTGAAGAAGATAAAAAAAATATTTCAATGGTAATTGTTGCTACTGAATCTGCGATAGATTCTGCTAAAGCATCAGCCGTTCAAATACATAATCTACTAGGTATACAACCCTTCGCAAGATGTTTTGAAATGAAGGAAGCATGCTACGCTGCTACACCTGCTATTCAACTTGCAAAAGATTATTTAGCAAATCGTCCAAATGAAAAAGTATTAGTAATTGCAAGTGACACTGCACGTTACGGATTACATTCTGGCGGTGAGCCTACGCAAGGTGCAGGTGCGGTTGCTATGTTAATTTCACATAATCCACGCATTCTTGAATTAAATGACGATGCCGTAGCATACACGCAAGACGTTTATGATTTTTGGAGACCCACTGGCCAATCATATCCTTTAGTAGCTGGTGCTTTATCTAAAGATGCCTATATTCAATCATTCCAAGAAAGCTGGAATGAATATGCTAAACGTTACAATAAATCACTTTCAGATTTTGCTTCTTTATGTTTCCATGTACCATTTACAAAAATGGGCAAAAAAGCGCTTGATTCAATTTTAACAGATGCGATTGATTCTGAAACGCATACCCGCTTAACATCAGGTTATGACGCTGCAACTTATTACAACAGATATGTAGGTAATATCTATACTGGTTCATTGTATTTAAGTTTAATTTCTTTATTAGAGACACACGACTTAGAAGCTGGCCAAACTATCGGCTTATTTAGTTATGGTTCAGGTTCTGTCGGCGAATTCTTTAGTGGCAAACTTGTTGACGGTTATAATGAAGTGCTAAATGTAGAGCACCATAAAGCATTATTAAACTCTCGTACTGAATTATCAGTAGAGGAATATGAACATTTCTTCAATCGTTTTGATAATCTTGAATTTGATCATGAAGCCGAATTAACAAACGACCAACACGGTATTTTTTACTTAAACGACATTAATGAGCATATCCGTAATTATAATACCTTAAAATAAAATTTAAATCACTGGAAAAGATGCTTAATCATTTAATCTTTTTCCACTACAAAATAAATTGAGGCTAAGCATAAACATTAATTATTTAATGCATATGTTTAACCTCTTTATTTTTATGGTTTTGTACTATAGCTCGGTACGTAAAATGAAGCGATATCGACTTCTTCGTTGTTCAATAATTTAATCTTTCTATCAATACCACCACCAAAGCCTGTAAGACTCCCGTTAGCACCTACAACCCTATGACATGGAATAATAATAGATATCGGGTTACTTCCTACTGCTCCACCTACTGCCTGTGCAGACATTTTGCTTTGCCCTCTTTCTGTGGCAATTTGTTGTGCAATATCTCCATAAGTGACAGTTTCACCGTATGGAATTGCTTGTAACTTCGACCATACTGTCATACGAAAGTCCGTTCCAGTTGGTTTAAGTGAAAAATTGATCGCCGGATTATTTCCTGAGAAATATTCATCTAACCAAAGCGTTACTTTATCAAATATAGGTTGGTATTGTTCTTTTACTGTATCGTTTAACAATAATTCGTAGTTTTGTTGGTTTTCAAACCATAAACCCGTTACATTTTGACCATCCGTAGTAATTGTTAAATCACCCACTGGCGATTTATATGTCATTTTATATTGCATTTATGTTGCCTTCTTTCTTTATGAATATCAGTTATCAAACGTTTTTTGAACGATTAGGTATTACAAATGCACTTATCATAACGGCGCTAAAAATTAATACCACACCCGCTAAGAACGCGATACTTGCAGCTAAATGAATATTGAAGCCACTTATGGATAATGCTGTATAAATTGAAGTAATAATAGCGATGCCGAATGCACCACCTAAAGTAGACCCCATTTTAAAAATGCCTGATGCCACACCGATTTTCTCAGGTACCGTCGTTGAAACTGCAGTACTTAAAGCAGGTGTAGCGAAAAATCCTGTACCTGCACCGAAACAAGTAGTAGCGATTAACATTAAACCCATATACATACCTGTATGTAAAAAGGTGATTGACATTAACAATACACCTATTCCAGTAATTGTCGGTCCAATAACCATTGCTCGCTTAGCACCAAATTTATTAATACTTTTTTCACCTAATCTAACAACAATCAATAAAGCGATAAGGTACGGCAACGTAATTAATCCTGCTTCAAAACCACTAAGATTATGGCCCGCTTGTGCATATATATTTATTAAAGCAATAACGCCAACACCTGTATTTAATAAACAATTGGCTAATACTGCCCCTGTATAAGCGTGGTTTTTAAATAAACTTAAATCTATAAATGGTGTATTCACATGTCGTTCATATATAATGAACACTAGACTAAATATTACAAACACTATAAAAAGTGTTATCGTAATGTTACTTAACCAGCCTATTTTATAACCTTGAGTAATAATAAAACTAATACTACCAATCATTATAATAAATATCACTAGACCTATGTAATCAAAGCTTGTTTGTCGATTACTTTCATAATTACTTTCTGGTATATTTTTAAGTAAGAAAAATGAAATGAGTGCTACTATAATCGAGATGATAAAAATCGTTTGCCAAGAAGATGCAGTGGCAATTGACCCAGCAAAAAATGAAGCTAGACCGGTACCACCAAAGGAGCCTATAGACCAAAAACTTAACGCCTTTTGTCGTTCTTCATCCTTAAAAAAATCATTTATCATAGCAATCGTCGCCGGCATAATAACTGCTGCAGATAACCCTTGTAACACTCTTCCTAATAATAATAAAAACATATGATGAGAAACAATCAATGATAGCGAACCTAAAATACTTAATATAAGTGCCAACTTGGTCATCTTTACTTTTCCAATGCGATCTGAAACTTTACCTGCTACAACCATAAATACGCCTGTTACAAACGAAGTTAAACTTACTGATACATTAATAATATCAGGACTTACTGGATATGTTTGTTGGACCATGGGCCCTATGTTTAAAAAAGCCTGCGCAAACAACCAATATGTCAAAATTGATAACATAATCCCTGTGATGATTTGAATCTTTGAAATATGTGCCTCAGTATCTTTCATTTTGCTCCCTCCAAATGACAACGTCAAAGTAAAACAATATAATTGTTAGAATAATCTGATAATTAACGATAAATGTTTCACTCGTTTTATGTATAAATCTATATTGCACGATAATAATACATGTTGCAATCTTTTAAATTTACAATTAAAACAAAAGTAAGACTGTGACAATGCGTCTCAGCCTTACTTTAATATTATTTTATTTATTTTGATTAGCAAATACCTGACTAATGCTTCTTAGTTTGTCAGGCGCATCACCTTGAGCCATTTTAACCTCTACGAAATGCATTTTATTACCTTGTGCTTTTATATTTTCGAAAGTATGTTTCAAATCTAGTGCATTTGCTACTTCATGTATACCTACATTATCGCCACCAAACACTTGTGGTAAAGCTTTGTAATCCCACATATGAATATCGTTATATGGTTGATGTTCTCCGTGTATTAGTCGTTCTACTGTATATCCATCATTGTTTATGACAAAAATAATGGGATTGATTTGTTGGCGAATCATAGTTGATAATTCTTGTACAGTTAATTGTAATGAACCATCACCAATCAATAAAATATTTCTACGTTGTTGATCTGCCATTTGTGTACCTAATAATGACGGTAAAGTGTAACCGATTGACCCCCAAAGCGGTTGTCCAATAAATGTATTGTTTTTATACAACAATAAATCATAGGCGCCAAAGAAAGAAGTACCTTGTTCAGCTAAAATGACATCATCTAAACCAACAAATTGTTGCATCATTTTAAAGTAAGTTGCTTGTTTTAATGGCGCTCTCGTCAACTCTATATTGTCATCAAGTTCACGATTTATTTCAGGGAATGAAGCTTCATTATGATAATCAATTGCCAATAAGCTATCTAGTATAGTCGGTAAATCAATATCATCACGTCTCGTTTCATTCATTTTGAAATTGCGGTGATTTAACATCACTACATCATCGATATCAAATTTGTATGAGAAGCCAGCAGAAGCTGAATCAGTAATTTTTGCACCAATATTTAAAATGGCATCACTTTGATCGACATAATTTCTAACATTTTCTTCTGCTACGCTACCATCGTATATGCCTAAATAATGTTCATTTTCTTCGTTAAATGCACCTTTACCAAGTGATAATTGTGCTACTGGTATATTTGTTTTATTAACAAATTGTTCTAATTTTTCATGTAAATCAAAACTATTAATTTCATGTCCAGTAATAATAACTGGTTGTGATGCACTACTTAATTTTTGTGAAATCATATCAACAACTTGCGCGTTAATTGTTGATTTTTTCACAGTTGGTTGAAATGCTTTGTCTACTTCAATTTCAGTCATTGCTACATCTATAGGTAAGTGTACATGAACTGGACGACGTTCGTTAATAGCAGCATTGATTAATCTAGGTATTTCTTCTACAGCATTATCTGTAGTGATATAACCTTGTGCCGTCGTAATAGGTTCAAACATTTTTCTATAATCATCAAAAGTGCCTTCCCCTAAAGAGTGATGCACAAATTTACGTTCTTGTTCTACTTTAGTTGTAGGCGCACCTGTGATAGCAATTACTGGTACACGTTCTGCGTACGAACCAGCTATACCATTTACTGCACTTAATTCTCCTACGCCAAATGTGGTAATCATAGCAGCTAGTCCATTCACTCTTGCATATCCATCTGCGGCGTAACTTGCATTTAATTCATTTGTATTGCCCACCCATTTTACGTCCTTGTGCTCAATAACATCGTCTAGAAATGCTAAGTTAAAATCTCCTGGAACACCAAAAATCTCGTTTACTCCTGCGTTGTGAATAGCATCAATTAAATACTGTCCTACTCTCATTTTCATAGTTCATTCCACCTTTCACAATTGGCCTTACAATTAATATAATAACTGGAACTTAGAAATAGGTCAACTATGTTGACTTAATTATGACAACAACTAATTTTTTGCTATAATAAGTGCAACTATTTAATTTAAAGGAAGTTACACTATAATGACAAATCATCGCGATTACGAACACATGTTGTTTTATTTTGCTTATAAAACATTTATTAATAGAGCCGACGAAATCATTGAACAATCAGGCATGAATCGCCAACATCACCGCTTTTTATTTTTTATCAATAAACTACCAGGTATTACGATTAAGCAATTATTAGCAGTGCTAGATATTTCAAAGCAAGGTTCTCATACAACATTGAAAACACTTAAAGAGAAAAAATTAATCATCGAACAACCAAATCCTGATGATATGCGCGTAAAACAATTATTTATCACAGATGAAGGACACGAGTTAGTTGAGCAGCTTAATAGTGCACAAAACGATTTATTACGCCAAATCTTTAGCGAAGATGATAATGATTGGTATCGTATAATGGAAGAACTTGCCGACCATCGCGAAGGATTTAGAGACATCAAGCACTTAATCAAAGAAGATAACAATTAATCAAGACAAAAAAACGACCTATTCGTCATTTAAGCGAATAGGTCGTTTTTATACATATTAAAGCATTTCAGAAACTACTTTTTGTTCTAAGAAGTTCAATAAGTAGTCAGGGCTTCCTGTTTTGGCATCTGTACCAGACATTTTAAAGCCACCGAATGGGTGATAACCCATAACTGCTGCAGTACAACCACGATTTAGGTATAAGTTACCTACATCATAATCGCGACATGCTCTGATCCAATGCTCACGGTTATTAGTAATTACTGCACCTGTTAAACCGTAATCAGTGTCATTAGCAATTTCTAATAACTCATCAAAATTAGAACCTTTAACAAAGCCTACTACAGGTCCAAAGATTTCTTCTTGCATTACACGGTCTTTAGATTTCAAACCTGAAATAATAGTTGGTTCGATGAAGTAACCAGTGCCATCGTCAGCGCCGCCACCTTGTTCAATCTTACCCTCTTTACCACCAATTTCGATATAATCTTTAATCTTATCGAATTGTTTTTGGTTAATCACAGGACCCATGTAAGTGTTATTTAAAGTGTTGCCCACTTCAATTTCTTGAGTTAATTTGATTGCTTTTTGTAACACTTCATCATGCACATCTTTGTGTACAATTGCTCTTGAACATGCTGAACATTTTTGTCCAGAAAAACCAAATGCAGATGATACGATTGCTTCTGCTGCTAAGTCAGTATCACAATCTTTATCTACGATAATCGCATCTTTACCGCCCATTTCAACGATAACGCGTTTTAAGAATTGTTGACCTTCTTGTACTTTAGCTGCACGTTCAAAAATACGCACACCAGTTGCTCTTGAACCAGTAAATGTGACAAAGTGCGTATGTTTACTATCAACTAAATAGTCACCAATTTCTTTAGGATCCCCAGGCACAAAGTTAACTACACCTTTAGGTAAGCCTGCTTCTTCTAAAATTTCCATTAATTTATATGCAGTTAATGGTGTATCTTCAGCTGGTTTTAATAACACAGTGTTACCTGCAACGACTGGTGCCAATGTTGTACCAGCCATAATAGCAAATGGGAAGTTCCAAGGTGGAATTGTAACACCAGTGCCAATTGGTTTATAGAAGTACTTATTATGTTCTCCTTCTCTATCCAATACTGGTTTACCATCAGCTAAGTCCATCATAGATCTTGCATAATATTCAATGAAGTCAATACCTTCACTTGCATCGCCTACAGCTTCATCCCATGGTTTACCTGCTTCGTAAACCATAACTGCCGCGATTTCTTCTTTTCTTCTGCGAATAATTGCAGCAATACGTAATAATAGTTCTGCACGATCTCTGTGAGACCATTTTCTCCATGATTCGTATGCTTCATTTGCCGCATCAAAAGCTTTATCCACTTCTTGCTTAGATGCTTTCGATACTTCTGCGATTACTTCAGAAGTTTTTGCTGGATTTATAGACGTATACGTATCTTGTGTAAACGACGTTTCTCCATTTATTACTAAAGGAATTTTTGTATTCAATTCACCTTTAACTTTATTTAAGGTCTCTTTGAATGATTCTACATTTTTAGGATCTGTAAAATCAATTCCAGGTTCATAACTATACTTAACTACCATCTTTTCTACCCCCATGTCATTTGTAAATAGAAAAACTAAAAATGGACTCTTCCATTCATTTTATATTCTATCTACTTCTAAGCATAATTGCAAACGCTTGCAGTAAACTTTCCTGATTTATATTGCTCACTATTAATTAGTTAAAGTTAAAACATTATAATTACTAGCTAAAACATTGATATCACTGTGTTCATTGGTTTTGTAATTAAAATTTAATCTTCATTGAATATAAATTGATATTGTATTTTATTTATATATGTTATGATTTCTATTCGAATATTCAGTGAATTGAAACTTATTTTTATATAATGCACAATATTTTAAGGAAGGTATAGTCTTAACTATGAAAACTTATACATCAGTGATTTTTTGGATGCGCACAATTGCTTGTCTTAGTATAGTGCTCATTCACTCTATAACGACCACCTTTATCCAAAGTGATAATTTAGGTAAAGGCACATTAATTCGTATCGTTCAATTGCTATTAATGTTCAGTACGCCATTGTTCGTTTTTATATCTGAATTTTTATTAGCTAAAAACTATCATACGACGATTAAAAAAGGATTTTTCAAAAGCAAGTTAATTTATTTAGGCATCCCCTATGTATTTATAAATATTGGTATTTCTTACTTTTATTATAAACCAGACTCTTTCAAAGTCTTTATAGGTCACTTAAATGACACCATGTTTCATGGTGCGGCAGTTACATATTTCATCGTGATAATTATGCAATTTTACTTATTGCATTTCTTTTTCGCTAAATATTTAGTGAGATGGAAACCTATCCCTATCATTATTGGTACAACTATTTTCGCCACGCTATATTGGGCATTTAGACAATTTGTACCGCCCGCTCATGGTGACATCATCTCTATGTTTTGGGGACGTGAAGGCTGGATGTTATTCCTAGGATGGATAAGTTATTTTGTCCTTGGTTTTTACACTGGCGTTTATTATGAAACACTTATGAAAAATATTAAAAAGTACACTACGTCTATTATCATAGGAACAATATTAGCTGCAGGGTTATTAATTTGTAACTATGTATTTGGCGTGAGTACTTGGGTAGAATCAAAACGTTTTGATATACCTATTTATGTCACGATGGTCATTTTAATGTTTTTCTTATTTTCATCGTATATCAAATATGTGCCAAAATTTATATTATTTATAAGTAATTACTCTTTCTGTATCTACTTGTTGCATTACTTTTTCGTTAATCAACTTGGGATGTTACGTGAAGATAGTGCAATAAGCAATATTGTTTTCACATTTATAATTACATTGACAGTGGCCGTTTGCTTAGCTTATTTACTGAACCTATTTAAATTCGGTAAATATATAGTCGGTGGCATTGGTCATATTAAATATGAAAAAGTCTATGAAAGTTATAAACTAGGTAAAATGGATTAAATCAGTATATAAAAAGAGAGCGCTAAATGAGCGCTCTCTTTTTATATATACACAATCTAATTTACGTCACATATAACAATGTCATATTATTTTCTATTACTGCGTTTGTATTGTTCACTTCTTTGCGAACTTTTTTTAGTCGCTTTATGCTCCAATTGTTTCGCTTGTTTTTTAGTATATTGCTTCGCTTTATCACTACGTGCCATTAACATTATTCCGGCTATTAACCACAGCAACGAAGTGATTAAGTTACCTGTCAACAGGTTAACAATAGCCATTAGTATTAATAACACACCTATCGTCTTAGGTATACGACGCATTAATTGAGTCATAATTATAGCTAAAATTAAACAAACAATCGCTATTATAACGATAATAATCGCACCTTGTTTTACAAGATCGAATAACTCTGAAGGTGTGACTTGTGATAAACCTTGATTTAAACTTCCGTTAGCTTTCATCGATTGAATACGATTAATCGCTTCATTTTTAATGCTAGGATCATTTAAAAATGGTAATACTAACGCCATTAAGGCAATCATTAATATTTGGAATAGTATACCTATCCACGTTAAAACTCTCTCAGCTGTACGTTTCATGTTTGTACCTCCTCAAACGAAATTCTTTGCTCATAGTTAATTATAACTGTTGATATATAAACAACGCAAAATAATTTATATTGCTTATAGTTATTATTTAAACCTTAACCTACACTTTCAAACTATTTATTTTAATACTTTTAATATTAAATATAATCATTATGTATATGTTTATATAGTGTAGGGTAATGAACATAAAATAGTAAAATACATAAAGGAATGAATAGTAAATATGAACGATAGAGCAACAAAACATAAATATATAGTTTACTCAATTTCAGTAGCTATTATCTTAATAGTCACTTTAATTGCGGGTATATTCCCAAAACCGTTTGGTACTTATGCTCAATCTTTATACACTGCACTGACTAACACGTTTGGTTGGTTATTTTTAGTCATAATTTTTATTTTAGATATTTTCTTAATTAGTTTAGCAGTATCTCGTTACGGCAGATTTAAATTAGGTGCTGATAATGAGGAACCCGAATTTTCGCTTATATCTTGGATTGGCATGTTGTTCTCAGCTGGTCTAGGAGTCGGAATTGTCTTTTGGGGTGTGGCCGAACCACTCTCTCACTATTTACATTCACCGTTCCCAAGCAAAATATCAGGAGAATCAGCCGCTTCTGCACGTTTAGCAATGGGTTACACATTTTTCCATTGGGGCATATCACAATGGTCAATTTTTGCGATAGCTGGATTGACAGTAGCCTTTTTCCAATTCAGAAAAAAGCGTGACGGTTTAATTTCGACTGCAATGGAACCTGTATTTGGTAAAAGCTATAAACGACCTATCCGTAATGCTATTGATATTTTAGCTATTATTGCCACGGTCATGGGCATTGCCACATCAATAGGTTTAGGAATTATGCAAATCAGTGGTGGTTTACATCATGTTTATGATGTACCAAATAATAACTTAACAAAAATCGGCATAACACTATTAATGGTTATTATATTTTTAGGCTCTGCAATTACTGGCTTAAACAGAGGTGTAAAATGGCTTAGTAATATTAACATTGGTTTAGGTGCTGTTTTACTTGTGTTCATACTTATTTTCGGTGATTTAAGATTTATTTTAGAATCTTATACTTTAGCCGTTGGAGATTATTTGCGACACTTTGTTGAATATAGTTTACGTATTAGTCCTTACACTGGTGACAATGCTTGGATTCAACAATGGACTGTATTCTATTGGGCTTGGGTAATTTCTTGGTCTCCATTTATTGGTGGCTTTGTAGCCAGAGTTTCTAGAGGTCGAACAATACGAGAGTTTGTAATTTGCGTCCTCATTGTGCCGCCTTTAATTTCGTTTACTTGGATTGCGGCTTTTGGTGGTACTGCCTTAAAAATTGCTTTAACACAAAATGATAACATTGCTCAACTTGTTGATAAAGACTATACGATAGCGTTATTTGAACTTTTATCTAAGTTCCCAATGGCTGATATAACAAGTGCATTAGCAATAGCGCTCATTTATATATTTATTATTACAAGCGCTGATTCTACGACGCATATCGTAGCAAGTATGGCTACTGGCGGTCTAACACATCCTAAGACAATCCATAAAGTTATTTGGGGCGTATTAATTGGTGCCGTATCTATTGCCATGACATTAGCTGGTGGTTTAACAAGTTTACAAACCGCTTCCGTTGTCACTGGTTTACCATTCTCAATTATATTATTGCTCATGGTGTTCTCAATCATGAAAGCATTAAGACGTGAGCCTATAGAACACTTCGAAATGACTTACGTTGAAGACGATACGGATTACTCTATCCCGTTAGAAAGACGTGAAATGGAAGAAAATAAAGCGAGTAATAACGATTAACGCCCTTAACACACACATAACACCATATGGATTTGATATAATAATGTAATACAATTAAATGGGGATGTTAGCATGGATTTAAGTCAGGCGTCGCCTAAGAAAATCAGACAATATATTCGTGAAGGACGGCTTCAAGGACACACAAGTGGTTTAGCAAAAGGTTATGTACAAGCGAATGTTGTAATTTTACCTTCTGCCTATGCCTATGATTTTTTAAAATTTTGTTTTAGCAATCCTAAAACATGTCCATTATTAGATGTATCTGAAGTAGGTGATCCATCATTTCCAACCTTTGGACATTCAGCGGATATTAGAACAGATGTAGCCAAGTATAACGTTTATGAATACGGCACGTTAGTCTCTTCACCTAGCGAAATTACGCATCTTCATAATGATGATTTAGTAAGCTTTTTAATCGGCTGTAGCTTTACATTTGAACACGCCTTGTTAGATGCTAATATTCCAGTGCGTCATATAGAAGAAGAGCACAACGTACCTATGTATGTCACAAATATAGCTGCAGCTTCTAGCGGCGTATTTAATGGTCCGATTACCGTAAGTATGCGCCCTATGACGATGCAAGAAGCGATTAAAGCAACTGAGATCACAACTCATTTTAAAAACGTTCATGGTACACCTATCCATATAGGTAATCCACAAGAAATAGGTATCGATAATATTAATAAGCCAGATTTTGGGGAAGCTGTCTCTATATATAATAATGAAGTACCCGTTTTTTGGGGATGTGGCGTTACACCGCAATCAGTAGCTTTGGAAGCCAAACCTTCATTAATGATTACACATGCGCCTGGACACATGTTTATTACAGACGTAAGAGACAGTGACATGTCATACTAAATAAAGCGCAATTTCAAATGAAATTGCGCTTTTGCTAATTCTCATCATTATTTATTGATTTAACAACTTTTGCTGGCGCTCCCATAACAAGTTGATTTGCGCTAATATTTTTCGTTACAACGCTACCGGCACTTATGACTACGCCATCGCCAATAATTACACCAGGCAAAATAATAACGTTTGCACCTAACCAAACATTGTTGCCAATAGTTATCGGTAATGCTTGTTCTAATCCTTTATTCCTTGCTACTGCATTTAACGGATGATTAGCCGTATACATACCACATCTAGGACCTATAAAAGTATTGTCACCTATAGATATCGGTGCACAATCCATTAGATAGCAATCGTGATTAATAAATACATTATCACCGAGCGTTATGTTATATCCATAATCAACGATAAACGGACTTAGTATTTCTATGTTACTGAATTCATCATTAAAGAGTAAATTTAATATTTTATGTCGTTGGTCTGTATCACTTGGTTTCGTATGATTCAAATCAAAACATAAATCTTTAGCTCTTATTCTTTCTTCAGTTAATGCACTATCATAGTTTGCATCATACCACTGACTAGCTAACATTTTCTCTTTTTCATTCACTTCAAATCCCCCTAATAATCATTACATCGACAGTAATAAATGATAAATAAGTGTTCCTGCATAGTTACCGATAATGTAACCTAACGTACCTATAATTAAAATAGGTCCTATTAAATTGGTCCATCGTTTCCCTATTGCTAAAGCTGCAGCAGTAGTTGGACCTCCAGCAGTAGCATTACTCGCTAATAATATTTCCTCAATTTTAAAGTGGCATAATTTACCTACTATTAAGCTAAGTCCTAAATTAAATATTAATATGATAATGACAAAGACAAATAATAGAGGGGCTGTTTGAATAATAGTAGCAAATGATGCAGGAATACCAATAACTACAAAGAAAATATATATTAGAAATGTTCCTATTTCAGATGCTCCAGCTAATTTTTCAAAAAAGTCTCCCCAAAGTGCTACCACGATTAAAGTAAATGTCGTTAATAATAAATATTGATCGCCAAAGAATGCCACAATTATCGTTAAAAAGGCGTTACTCTTTGGAATCCAATGTTGTATTAACTCTGATAATTTAAAACTTACAGCTACTAATGTAAAGGCAGTAGCCACAGAAATCGCAATATCTAAAATTTGGATTTTCTTCGGTTCCCAAAAAGATTGTTGTGCTTCATCTGTTGTTGCACCATTATAATCAGTTTTAAAGTGTTTTTTGACAAATGGCATAGCAGGAATTGCTATAAGTAATAAAAAATAAAGCGCCATGACGCTATTATCTGCGACAACAGTAGATGAAATCATATCTTTAGGTGTATTTAGTTTAGAACTTATAGCCGCAAAATTCACACCTCCACCTATATAACTTCCTGTCATCATGGCTCCGATTTTTTCCAAATATGGAATCCATTTATGTAAAGTTAAAAATCCAACAACTGCACCAATCATTGTTCCCACTGATGCAATTAAAAAAATAACTAATAACCTTCTACTTTCTTTCCATACTTTAATAATATTCGAACCGAACAATAACAATGGTATAGATAAAGGTACAATATAGTCCCATACGGTATCATAGACAGGCGCTTTCGTTGGTATTATTTTAAAATTAGATAATAACATCGCACCCACTAATGCTATGATTGCACCCGATATAGTACTCGCCCACTTATAGCGTTGTTCAAGAAACAAACTAACCGTTGCCCAAATGATAATAATTGCCCATAATACCCATGTATCGTCTTTTGCAATTATCGCATTTAATACCATTGGCATCACCTCTTTGTTTTATTACTTACAATGATTTGAATTAATTTATTCTATATTATCAATGAGTATTAGTATTTAATCAACTTTTTCAGAATATTTTAAATATAATTCGAATATTATTGTACTAACAGGCATTAATTGATATTCTTATTGATAAGGTTTCATAAAACAAAGGGGGACGTTTTATATGAAACAAAAAATCGGATTAATACTTGGCCCAGCCTTATTTTTAATTTTCTATTTTATTCCTGGGATTACAGGCCTCAGCGATGCACCTAGAGCAGTATTAGCTGTTACATTATTTGTAGCAACTTGGTGGATAACGGAAGCCATTCCAATTCCAGCAACCTCGCTATTGCCATTAATCCTTTTACCATTAACAGGTGGTACAAGTGAAAAAATTGCAGCTTCTGCTTATGCTGATCCAATTGTTTTCATGTACATGGGTGGTTTTATTATTGCTATTGCATTAGAAAAATGTAACTTACATAAACGTATTGCGATGACGATAATAACGATGATGGGTTCAAACAGTAACCGTATCATTCTCGGTACAATGATAGCTACTGCATTTATTTCAATGTGGATTTCTAATGCAGCTACTGCTTTGATGATGTTACCTATCGCATTAGCACTTATTGAAGAAATTAAAGAAGCAAAGTTTTTATCACCTGAATCTACACATAAATTTTCTAAAGCATTATTATTAACCGTTGCTTATTCCGCTTCTATTGGTGGTTTAGCAACATTAATCGGTTCCGTACCGAATGCGGTATTTGCTGCTGTTGCTTCGTCAAGTTTACATAGAACAGTATCATTCGCACAATGGATGCTGTTTGCAGTACCAATCACAATCGTTTTATTAGTAGTATTATACTTCTTATTAACTAAATGGTTATTCAAAATTGACGATGCAGACCAAGTATCTTCTGACTTTGCTAAAAAAGAATTACGTGCGTTAGGACCAATGAGCATCGATGAAAAACTTACTGGTATCGTTTTTTTATTCGTCAGTATTTTATGGATTTCTAGCAGTGCATTACCTGCATCGTTACATTTATCGGATACTGTAATATCTATGAGTGGTGCAGTATTACTTTTCTTAATACCTGCTAAATCTAGAAAAGGTGGTTTACTCGTATGGGACGATTTATCTAAACTTTCTTGGGGCATTTTAATTCTATTTGGTGGTGGCCTTTCATTAGCTGCCGCGTTTGAAGATTCAGGTTTAACTAAATGGATTGGTGGTCTATTAGATATTGTTAAACCTTTACCATTAGTGTTAATCGTTATTATTTTAACGACAGCCATTTTATTCTTAACAGAAGTCATGTCAAATACTGCTGTGTCTAATATGTTAATGCCTATTAGTATTGGACTCGCAGCCGCTATTCACCAAGATGCATTCTTTATCATGGCAGTTGTAGCACTTTCATCTACATGTGCCTTTATGTTACCTATTTCAACGCCACCAAATGCTGCAGTGTTTAGTTCGGACGAATTAGAAATGAAAGATATGATTAAAGCCGGGTTTATTTTGAATTTATTCACAATAGTAATTATTTCATTATTCGTTTATTTCTGGCTACCAATTGCATTTGGTATTTAAATCATAGCACTATACTACTCTGGTTTGATACAACTTCTATACTTAGGACGCATGATATTATTGCATTTAACAGTTACAATATATATATCAAGTAGTTAAAGGAGTTATTAATTATGAAAACATTATTAAAAGGTGCCATTGCAGTATTATTAATACTTGGTGCTATCAAGACGTTCCAAGAACACAATGTAACTGAAGATGCTCATCATTACTACAACCAAGTTAAAAATGGCGAGATTTTGCAAAATGTTGAAAACATCAACTTCAAATCATTAAAGCATATTGATTTTAAAGATTTGAACCCAGCTGACTTCTTTTAAAGCTTTATTTTATTAAGGGAATACAGCACCTGAAAACAAGTTTCTAAACTCCTATGCACTTACTTTTCATATATATAAGCAAAGACTAATGACACTAAAAAAAGACGTTAACTACAAATGAGTTAGCGTCTTTTTTATGCTTTTTAACAAACTACAATTTATGGTAGTGAGAATGATTAAAGTTGAAACCAGCTTGATATAAGCGTATTTTCTATTCATTCATAAAATCACTAACTATCAATATAAAAAATAAGATTAGTTTGATAACGATTTTGCATCGTGCTGACGCCTTGGGGAATCGTATGAGTGAGAGACTACAGGCTCGAGCCATACCCCAGGCAAGCATGCACGACAAAATCACGATATATAAAAATAGAGCCTGAAGACACTATAATTTCCCAGGCTCATTTATATAAAAGAAACAATATTTATTTTGCTGGAGGAGTAATAAATTTTAAGTTAGTCGTCGCTACGTACTCATTATCAAATTGAATGTTTAACTATTCTATGTGAATGTATAAATGCCATTATCGCAAATATACAGTAAATAATTGAGTAAGCTACCATGACAATATAAACAGGAATTAATGTGTTTAATCCCATTAGTTTCATAAACGCTAAGGCTGCAAATAATGAATGTAATAATGACACTACTAATGGCATACCAAAGTTAAATGCTACTTTTAATGCTAATCCTAAAGTCATATCGTGATGTGTGTAACCCATTTTTCTTAAAATACGGAAGTTTCCGATTTCATCTTCAGTTTCATCCATTTGCTTAATATAAATAATACATCCTGCTGCCACTAAAAATGCTAATCCTAAAAAACTTGTTACAAATAATAAAATACCTGTACTTTGATCTGCCTGATTCTTAACTTCTTTTTGAGATTGGATATTAGGATTGATTTTATGTGCTATTTTTTCAGCTTGTGTCATTTGCTTATGATTATCTATATCGAAACCAGACTGCGTTCTCACGTCTTTACTATGGTGTTTTAAATCATTATATTGATGCTCACTTACTAATAATACCGGACTATTAAACGATGTTTCTGCTGAAAATTGAGTCGTTTCACTTTTAGAAGTGACTTTAAAATCATGTTTTGTTGAACCTTGTAATACAATGTCCTTATTAAGTTTAGGATGCATGTTGGGTCCGATTGCTCCCAAGTTAATTAGTTTGGCATTGTTGCCCTTAACGTCTTCGTCGTGGAAATATTTATTACTCGTTACTATCATTGTTTCAACATTACTGTATGTTTTAGATGCATTTAATACATCATCTTTTAACATCTTAGGTGTTGCAACTTCTTTATATTTTAATTTGTAATTAATATCGTGTTGTTTTAATTGCTCTGCAAAATGATCAGCTTGCTTTTGTTGCGTAAACGTAAAATCTTGCGGGGAAGATGAAGCAATTTGATTGCCTAATTGTGCTTTACTAATTGCACCAAAACACAAAATAGTAACTGTCACGGCAGAGATTGTCGCAATAATTGTAAGTGACAAGGCATTCTTTTTCATACGGTGCATAATTGATGAAGTAAATACGACGTCTGTAATGGAAACATTACCTTTTTTCATACGTTTAACTGTTTTAAAAATGAGTGAAACAGAGCTTCTAAAAAATAAATAAGCTCCCACGACAGTTAAAGCTAAAATAATAAATGGTAATATCATTGCAGCACTAACGTATTTATCTAACATTTCTGTAGATAAGTAATAACCAATTAGAATCATTACAATGCCTAATACACCTGATATCGTCTCTATTACTGTAACTTTCGGATTTTTAACATCTGATTTTGAGTGGTCACTCATCATTTGTAATATACTGCGTTTTTTAATAAACAAATAATTTTGACAC
This sequence comes from Staphylococcus kloosii, assembly GCF_032139365.1. Taxonomy (GTDB): domain Bacteria; phylum Bacillota; class Bacilli; order Staphylococcales; family Staphylococcaceae; genus Staphylococcus; species Staphylococcus kloosii_A. The sequence goes on along the minus strand of NZ_JAVTDB010000078.1, from coordinate 63,024 downwards.
ATGATTAATACAAATGCTAATACAAGCATCAAAATAGTTTGTAACAATGCTTGATAATGGAAATTAATCGATACACTTGTGTGTATATTTAATACTTTAAGCACAATCATTAATAAAATTTTTGAACCAAATATACCAACAATTAGTCCAATCACGCCTGTAATAACAAACATCGCTAATTGTTCAATCATTAACATTCGCATAATATTATTCTTAGTCAGACCGATGAGTTGATACATGGCGAATTCATTTGTACGTCTTTTAACAAATAAATGGCTCGCATACATTAAAAAGATAATAATGATAATAAATAGAAAATATGCACCTGTTGTAGCACCTTTTTTAATAACAACAGTTGAATCAGCGTTGTTAATACCATGTGTGTACTTTAATGTAACGAAACTAAAGAATAAGACAATACTCACAATCAATGAAAAGATATACATGCCATAGTGTTGTATATTCTTTTTAAAGTTCTTTAATACTATTTGATTAAACGTCATTCGTCACACCACCTAAGGTAGTTTGCATATGAATAATATTTTTGTAAAATTCATTATTTGTATCGTCGCCTTGATATATTTCTGAATGAATACTACCATCTTTTAACATAATAACTCGGTTAGAATAACTAGCAGCTACCGGATCATGCGTAACCATGACAATCGTCGCATTGAGCTGTTTATTCATTTCTTCTAATCTAAATAATAAGTCTTGTGCACTTTTTGAATCTAATGCACCTGTAGGTTCATCGGCGAATATAATTGAAGGCTTATGCACAAACGCACGAGCTGCTGCAGTACGCTGTTGTTGCCCACCTGAAATTTCACTTGGATATTTATGTCCAATACGGTCAATACCTAAAGTTTGTGTGACTTCGTCATAGTTTTGCATCATCGTAGCTTTCGATAAATTTTGTATCGATAAAGGTAACATAATGTTTTCTTTTACCGTTAATGTGTTGAGTACGCTATAATCTTGAAAAATAAAACCCATTTCTTTTTTTCTAAAATCTGCCAATTTTTTATTGCTCATTTTATTAATTTGTTGGCCTTTAATCTCAACTATGCCACTAGTAATATAATCAATAGAACTTAACACGTTGAGCAACGTCGTTTTCCCGGAACCAGATGGCCCCATTATTGTTACGAATTCCCCTTCTTCAATAGTGAAATCTAACCCTTTTAATACTTCTTGACGTTGATGTCTATTTCCATATGATTTAGTTAAACCATTTGCGCTTAATATAGGCATAACACACTCTCCTTTTTATCTATTTATTAATTTTATTGTAAATAAATTTTGGGGGAATGACGTTCGTTTGACCTAACAAATGAGCCGACAAAAATGACAAAATTGTCACCTCGCCCATCATTTATTTGCCACTAAGATTTCATTGCATTGTTTATATCTTATCATTTCCCTTACAAAACGTAATAAAATTTCCAAACAGTTACGTTGACTTTTATACCTTATAGGGGTATATTTAACGCAAGAAAGTTGCTAAATTAGCAAGGAGGTGTCAGTTAATGAGCACTCAAAAAAAAGACACACTCGCAATTACGGGTATGACGTGTGCTGCTTGTGCAAACAGAATAGAAAAAAATTTAAATAAATTAGATCAAGTTACTGCTACTGTAAATCCATCTACCGAAAAAGCCACTGTTGAATACGATAATCAACACATTTCATTAGCAGACATTACACAGACGATACAAAAAACAGGTTATGATGTCGTAACAGATACTATCGAATTAGATATATTTGGTATGACGTGTGCTGCTTGCTCTACACGCATTGAAAAAGTACTTAATCGTACACATGGCGTACATCAGGCAACTGTTAACTTAACTACCGAATTAGGTACTGTTAAATTCAATCCTGAAATAATATCATCAAACGACTTAATTGAAAAAATTCAAACTATAGGTTATGACGCACAACTTAAAGCGAACTCTAAAGACAAAACTTCTCAACAAACCAAAGCATTACATCATAAATTAATTAAGCTCATTATTTCAGCTGTTATATCCATGCCATTATTAATGACGATGTTCGTACACTTATTTGGTTTACCATTACCTCATATATTTATGAATCCATACTTTCAATTTGTATTAGCTACTATTGTGCAATTGGGTATAGGTTGGCAATTTTATATTGGGGCTTACAAAAGTTTACGTAGCGGCTCAGCAAACATGGACGTCCTTGTTGCTTTAGGTACAACTGCTGCATATGGCTATAGTGTTTACGAATCAATCAAATGGATTATTCATCCAAATATTACGCCTCATTTATATTTTGAAACAAGTGCCATATTAATTACACTCATACTTTTCGGTAAATATTTAGAGGCGCGCGCAAAAGCTCACACGACACAAGCTTTAAGTAAATTACTAAGTTTACAAAGTAAAGAAGCACGCGTTATTCGTAATAACACTGTTCAAATGATACCAGTAAGTGAAGTTGTCGTCGGCGATATTATCGAAGTTAAACCCGGCGAAAAAATACCAGTAGATGGTACTGTAACTAAAGGACAAACTGCGATTGATGAGTCTATGCTTACCGGCGAATCATTACCAATTGAAAAAACGATAAATGACAAAGTTATAGGCGCTACACTAAATAAAAATGGTGCCATTACAATGGAAGCTACGCAAGTCGGGGAAGATACTGCACTTGCTTCTATTATTGAATCTGTACAAGCTGCTCAAGGTTCTAAAGCACCTATTCAACGTTTAGCAGATGTTATTTCAAGTTATTTCGTTCCTATTGTCGTTGCTATCGCTATAATTACCTTTTTAATTTGGATAACCATCGTTAATACTGGTCAATTTGAACCTGCTTTAATCGCTACAATTTCTGTACTTGTTATTGCCTGTCCTTGTGCCTTAGGTTTAGCTACTCCAACTTCTATTATGGTAGGTACGGGTAAAGCGGCACAAAGTGGCATTTTATTTAAAGGTGGAGAACATATAGAACAAGCACACAGTATAGATACGATTGTCTTTGACAAAACTGGTACATTAACTAATGGTAAGCCCGAGGTTACTGATTTCACAGGCAATTTATCTACATTACAACTTGTTGCAAGTGCCGAATATTATTCAGAGCACCCTTTAGCCGCAGCTATTGTTAATTATGCAACTCACAAAGAACTAACATTACTTGAAACTTCAAATTTTGAAACGATACCAGGTCACGGTATTCAAGCAACTATAAATGACACAGAAATCTTAATAGGTAATTTAAAATTAATGAATAAACATGAAATAAGCATAAATCATGTTCAAGAAGCGTTATCTTCCTTTGAAAATGACGGTAAAACTGCAATGTGCATTGCAGTATCAGGCAAATTCGCTGGTATTATAGCCGTCGCAGATACCGTAAAAACGAATGCTAAACAAGCTATAGCACAATTACATGCATTAAATATTAGTGCGGTGATGTTAACCGGGGATAATGCACTTACTGCAAAAGCGATTGCTAAACAAGTCGGTATCGATCATGTTATTGCAGATGTTTTGCCACAACAAAAAGCTAATGAAATAAAACAATTGCAACAACACCGCACCGTAGCGATGGTCGGTGATGGTATCAACGATGCACCCGCTTTAGTTCAAGCACATACCGGCATTGCTATAGGTACCGGTACTGAAATCGCTATCGAAGCAGCAGATATTACTATTTTAGGTGGCGATTTATTGCTTATTCCTAAAGCGTTAAAAGTGAGCCAATATACTATACGTAATATTAGACAGAATCTATTCTGGGCTTTCGGTTACAATGTTGCGGGTATTCCCATTGCTGCAATTGGTTTGTTAGCACCGTGGGTAGCAGGTGCCGCTATGGCATTGAGTTCAGTCAGCGTTGTTACAAATGCATTAAGATTGAAACGCATGAAGCTATAATCATATACTTAAAGGGAGGTGATTTATATGGCAACAAAAACTATTCAAGTAGAAGGCATGAGCTGTGAACATTGCAAAAGCGCAGTATCAGGTGCTTTAATTAATTTAGAAGGTGTATCACAAGCTGATGTTAATTTAGAAGCAGGTACCGTCGATGTCAATTACGATGAAGCTAAAGTTGATGATGTGGCAATGACTGAAGCTATAGAAGATCAAGGATATGACGTTAAATAAATATTCACACTAAAGCACGTTCCTAAAAAATTATAGGAACGTGCTTTTTTTATTGTTACTGATATAAAGATTGTAGTGATTTCAGTCTAGCTATGGCTTCTGTTAATTGTTCATCTTCTAATGCTAACGACATGCGCACATAATGCTTACCGTTTTTACCAAATGGAATACCCGGCGCTACAAGGATTGATTGTTGTTGTAATAAATATTCTACAAATTGTTCACCATCGTAATTTGGTGGCGTTTTTAGCCATAAAAATATACCGCCTGCCATTGGTTCATAAGGTATATTAGCCTTGTCTAACTGCGCTTGAACATAATCTCTTCTTTTTTTAAATTTCGTATTTTGCTGTTCTAAAAAATCATCATAATTATTGAGTGCATAAGTCGCAGCGTCTTGCAATGCCCCAAACATACCAGCATGTGTATGCGATTGATATTTTTTTAAAGCCCTTATTATCTCTTTATTGCCAACTGCAAAACCAACTCGAAAACCAGACATATTGTATCCTTTAGAAAGTGAAAATATTTCAATTGCTAAATCTTTGGCCCCTTCAATTTGCAAAATACTTGGATTTTTAGCATCAAAACCGAATGCGCTATAGGCAAAATCATGTACTATTTTGGTTTTAGTACCTTTAAATTGATTTATTGCATCATCAAATACTTTTTGAGAAGCCACAGAACCCGTAGGATTATTAGGATACGTAAGATAAACTAACTTCGTATTAATTAATGTATCATTATTGATTTGTGTCCAATCTGGTAAATAATACGGCGGAGCTAATGGTAAAGTTTTAGGTATCCCATCTGCCAATTGTACACCTGCTAGATAATCTGTATATCCAGGGCCAGGTAATAGTACATATTCTCCAGGATTTACTATACATGAAGGCAAACCTACGAGACCATTTTTTGTACCATAAAGAATACATATTTCTTCTTCAGGCTCTAAATCAACACCATATTGCCGTTGATAAAAATTTACAATAGCTTGTTTAAATTTATCCTTACCTTGAAATGCCACATACTTTTGATTTTCGGGTTGATATAACGCATTTGCAAAATGATCTAAAATCCCTTTAGGCGTCTCACCATCTGGTATACCTACAGCCATATTAATTAACGGTAATGGCCCATGTTCAATTTCACGACCCATAGTTTTACCAAAATAGCTTTCTGGTATTTGCACTAATCTATCAGATATAATCAATACAACTCCCCCTTCCTTTATACTTACCAAATGACTATTCAATTTTCTTCTGTATATAGTTCTCTCTGTTGAACTTTCAAATTAAGATTAAGTTTAACAAAAAGAGTTAGTGTGTCAACTTCATAACAAGCTCTATATAACCTTTATTATAATTAAATATATTAAAATTAATAAAGAGCGGAACAAAAATCTTACAGTTATAAGAAGATTTTTTAGTACCGCCCGACAAAGATGACTAGCGTTGAAAGTAGCTTGATACAAGCGCATTTTCAATTCAATCATCTACTGACTATATAAAAATAGAGCCTGAAGACAATGATGTCACAGACTCTTTAAAAATAATTATTTTAACTAAATCTTACCACCAGTTGTTGCTGCTACGGAAAGCTAAAGCTGAGTCAACTGAACCATAACGTTGTTTAGCATAGTTAAGTAAACCTTTAGTTTGATCAGCTACTGAACCAGTTCCCCAAGATTCTTTAGTTTGACCTAAACCTCTGTATCCTAATTCGTTAACAGCGTTAGGGTTACCGCCTGATTCTGGCATAACAATAGTGTTCCAAATTTCTTCAGTACCACCTGCAGCTAAAAATTGAGACTTAACTGATCCACCAGTTGAAGCTGATGAAGATGAACTTGAAGTACTTTGAGTTGTTGTTTTAGTTGATTGTGTTGCTTGTGTTGCTTGTGTTGATTGTGTTGCTTGTGTTGCTTGTTTAGTTTGTACTTGACTAGTAGAAGCTTTAGGTGCTGCTACAGTTTTAACTTCAGCTTGTTGAGAAGTTGTTTGTTGTGGTTGAGCAACTTTAGTTGCGTTGTTATTAGTGTATGAAGCTGAAGCATCTTGTTCTGAATCAGCTTGTCCGTCTACAGACCAAGTCCATGAGCTACCATTTGATTGGAAGCTGAATGAATGACCAGCATAGTTGAAGTTGTAGTTATAAGCGCCAGCTTGTACTGGGTGCTCGTTTAATTCTGATGCATTGTTTAATGCTAATTCAGCTAAGTGCGCTTGATTTACGTTGTTTTCTGAAGCGTGTGCTTGGTTATGGTCACTGCTTGCTGCGTATCCTGTTACTCCTAAAGCTACTGCTAATGATGAAGCTAATACTGTCTTTTTCATAATTAAAAAATCCTCCAGTTATTTTTGTTTAGTAAAACTATATTTTAATTTCATAAATTTCGTATGTGCTAACTTAAAAAAATAATGTATTGCTTTTTCGACAAGACATAATATACCACAAAAAATATTCATTTGTATTACACGCTAATAACAAAACATTTACAAAACATGTAAATTATATGACAATAATCTAGATTTGTAACGTTCTGTAATATTAAACGATAAATTTAAATTAACTTAATAGCAGATTATTTACCTATTTATAGACTTCTATGAAAGTATTCACTGAAATTTTTATTATTATCAGAAAAATTACATGACATATTTTTATTACATTCTTGTAATATAAAAATTTGCACCGAAATTAAGTTACTTAATAAAATTCAGTAGATATCCACACTAAAAAACCAAAAAATAGAATTAACTGAGCAAAGAAATTGCGAAAATAACTTTGTAATAATACACTATAAGTGAAGATAATAGTTTGTAGCATATTTTAACGAACAGTATTCAGCATTTAGGCAAGTTGAAAATGACTCCACGTTACCATTTGAAAGGAGGATTTTGTTATGACTACTTATGATGATACACGTTTAAGAATCGACAAACTTTACGAAACACGGTCTCCACGTATTTCTACTATGATTGATGAAGGTGGACTTGGTGCCGATTACTATTATGACATTGAAAAGTATAAATTGAGTCAACTATCTGACGACCAACTGTATAATTGGTATAGTCATAAAAGTGATATCGAACTGATTGATTTGTTAGAAGAATTAGTAAAAAATAACACTAAAAATACTAACTATCATTTAATTAGACCACTAAAATCAGTTATGTTAGAACGAATGAAGTAACTTTAACAGCATTACGCATACACCAACACTTACTTTAGCTAAAGAGATGGACGTCCTCTAACTTATTAGAGAACGTCCTTTTTTATTCTATATTATTTGAGTTAGCCGAAAAAAATTACGCTAAAAATTTAAATATTTCTCTATCGTATAATTTAAAGACCTTCATATAGATAGCATTGACCGCGAAACCTACAATAAACGGCACGACAAAAAATGCTATAAACACTACTAACAAACGCATCAACGGATCAGTATCCATCAATTTAAAAGCACTAATTGGACCTATCATTCCTATTATCCCGAATCCAGCCGACGCTTTGGTGCCACTAATTTCTAATAATCCTCCAACAAAGCCCGAAATAATCGCTGTAGTGAATATTGGTAGTAAAATCATAGGATGACGAACCATATTGGGTATCATCATTTTTACACCGCCTAAAAATATCGTTAATGGTACGCCTGCCCTATTTACTTTAATTGTTCCGGCTACAAGTGCCGCTTCACATGACACAATACCTATTGATGCTGAACCTGCCGCCAAGCCAGTTATACCTATAGCTAATGATGTTGCTACTGTTGAAATTGGAGATATAATAAGAAAACTAAAGACGATAGCTATTAAAATAGACATTAATATAGGTTGTAACTCAGTAAATGTATTAACAAGATTACCTATACCTGTAGTGATTAATTTTACGTAAGGTAGTATTGTGACACCTATTAAACTCGCCGACACCCCGACTATCGTTGGTAAAAATATTAATCCAAGGCTGCCAAAACGCTCACCAATTATTAAAATAAATAATACTGCTATTGCGGCTGTAATCATCGTATTTATTAAATCACCAACCCCAACTAACACAACCGCTCCATTTTTAAATTGTGCAACACCACTACCTACAAAAGCAGAACTTGCTACGACAGCTGTGGCTAATGGTTGTAGTTTAAAGCGCATTGCAATTAAGGTGCCTACTAATAAGGGTACGGTAAATTGGATGGCAAGTACGATTTGTAACGGAGTTTGAAAAACTGTATTTTTATTTGCTAAAAATTTTAACAATTCTCCTAGAATTGCGTTAGGTACAAGACCAGCTACAATCGCAATTGCTACACCTGATAAAATATTGTATAAAAATTGTTTAGGACTGACTTTTTCCATATAAAATCTACCTCCATGGTAAAATATAAGATATAATATACCATGTATCATTTATAAAAAAAATAGTTTTTAATTTTTTTATACAAATTTTGCATCAAATATTAGCCTATCACAAAATAAACGTTGTTCATTATGTAATAAGCTAAAATTTAAATTATTGCATGTCTTCTGCTGCGAGAACTAACCCTTGTGTCTTATTTTCAAAAAATGTTAACTTTTCTAATTTATTACCTTCAGGTAAAATACTATCAAATTGATCCCAAATCCATAACGCGATATTTTCAGCAGTCGTGTTCATCGTAGGTAACGTTTCGTTCACTAATTGCTTATCTAAATATGGCGCGATGTCTTCGTTATAAATTTTATCAACCTCATTAAAATCTAATGCCAAACCTATGTTATCAATTGGTGACAAGATTTCCACATCAAATTTATAAAGATGATTCGTCAAATCAATATGCTTTGTTTTCGAAAAGTATATTCGATTATCACAAGTAAATTGAAAGTAATTTTTTATTCTAACTGCAGTATTTTTATATTTAAATTGTTCTGGTGGATGCACATTTTTTATATCAGACATATATATCCTCCCTTAGCGTACTGTTCTAGTATATTTACCCTTTATCTCAATAATTAAAGATAAGTGCCATCATAATTCATAAATACTACGCTCTTTATCAGGGAGTTTATCGATAAATGATTTTGGATCTTCAGCATAATTATTACCCACCCCATTTTTCATTCTTTGAAAATGAACGTGAGGCCCTGTAGTTTGTTTACCTGTGTTACCAGATAATGCAATAACATCACCTGGTTTCACTTTATCGCCAACTTTGACCTTGTATTTATTAAGGTGCATATACCATTGATGATATTGACCATTATCTTCTGCAATTTGTAATACCTTGCCGCCAAAAGCATTATCAAAAGTTCGTGTAACAGTTCCATGTGTCACAGCTTTTATTTTAGTGTCTTCTGGTACACCATAATCAATGCCATAATGTTTCCCTTCGCTACTGAGTTGCTTATTTTTATATTTCCCAAATGATTCAGTTTCTCTACTTCGTTGTTGAGACATAAAGTCATTAAATTCAGATGATCTTTTTTCTATACCGACATTGTTTTGAAATATATCATATAAATGATGCTTAACGTTACCAATATTAAAAGTGAATATAATGATGGGCACCACAATTATTAATATCCAAACACACATTTTTATTATGCTTTTCACTTAACTAATCATTCCTTATTTAAATAAGATTAGATTATTAAGTATACTTTTCTACTATATTAAATGCGAACGATTTACATATTATATAGTAGAAACTAGTTAAATTTTTACTGATGAACTAATTAACACTATTTTTATCTAATTTAAAAAATCACAATATGCGCTTATTTTATTTAACATGGATATTGTGATTGTATATAAATAGCTACAGTTAACTATTGTTGTCATTAATGAATTTCAGTATATCTCCAGTTAAAGGTACGGCATTATTACTCTCATTTTCAACGCCACCATAATGTAATGCGATCAGCTCATTTTCGTCATTAAATACACCAGAGCCAGAATTACCTCCATATGTACTTGCGTCATAAGTCATGCTTGTATCACTATTTGATAAAATTTTGCCTTTACTTTCCCACATTGTTGCGGTAGGTTTATCACCTGGGTAACCAGTTACCGTAATATTATCTCCTTTTTGTTCTTGACTCGCGTTTCCTATATTAGCTGGATTAACCACATCACCTAAATGTTGGCCCTTATCATTAGTTTTAAAATGAACGACTGCTAAATCAGCATCACCGTCATATTGTTCACTGCTTTCTTCTTCAAATTCACCATACGGATATGTAGACTCATCGGATGCTGCCGGTGCAAACTTCATATTCCCGTTAGACAAATTCGTAACGTGTTTATTTGTCAAAATAGTATTCTTACCAATAACAACGCCTGTGGCAATATTTTCCCCCATATCAACAAAACCTAAAGATTGATAATGACTGCTCTTAGTATCAGATATTTGGTGTCTATCATTATTCGGTAATATTACTCTAACACTAGTTTGATCTGACTGTTGAGCATTCTGTTCACTATTATTAGTCGCAGCTTTAATATTATGATGACTGAAATTAATTACCGAAGATATAGCTACTACGGTCGCTAAACTCGTTAATACTTTTTTTGACATAATAAAAACCTCCTATTTTTTCTTAATACTTAATTTATATTTTATACGAAAAATAATCAATTATTTTATAAAATTAATTTAAAAACCAATTACTTTCGAGTTAGACTTAACCATTTTTGAAGAAGTACTAATATTATTATGCATTGCATAAATAGTTACAAAAATAAGCCCGTGTTTTGAGTAAGCGTACGGGCTATTTAAAATACGTAACTTTCGATTTTAATACTTAGTTAATAATTTAGCGTTAAAATGTTAACCATTCAGGTTTACTTGCACCTCTTGGCGTTAATGTATATTTATATTCTCCAGGTGTTTCAGTCATTTTTACTTGATCAGTGACGCCAACATAATGACCTAATGGCGTATCGTCTTCAAATTGCTCTGGACTAACAATGGCATGTTCATCGTTAGAGTTATAAGTACTATTTACATAGTTTTTATCAAAAATGCCTAAAGATAACAGATATAAAGATATACGACTTAGATTCACTTGGATTTTGTAACTACCCCCTTCTTGGGCTCTTCTTTCAAGTGCTTTAATGGCAGCCGTTTCCATTAACCAAGAAATAACATAGTCGTTAACTACAACGATAGGTGGTAACTGCGGTTTATCAGGTGTGCCTTCCAAATCCATGACGCCTGTTACACATCCTGCTGTTTGATCAAAACCATTTCTGTCTGACCATGGTCCTTCTTCACCATAACAACTTACAGAGCAATGTATAATACCTGGTCTTTGTTCTGCTAGCTCATGTGGTGTTAAATGTTTTTCAGTCATAAAACCGCTACGTTTATTTAAAAAGAAAATATCGGCATCTCGTAATAATTCATCGAATTTTTGACGATGCTCTGGTTGATTGTCAATATCTAAATAAGTTGAACGCATGCCAACGTGTGAAGTTAATAGCAGCGATTCCTCTTCAAATTCAGAAGGACGCCACACATTCAATACATCAGCTCCATGTAATGCTAAGCCACGCCCTAACCCAGCACCTGCAATGACATGACCCATACCTAAGGCACGTATACCATCTAAAGGTTGAGCAGGGTTACTAGTAAAAGGTTCCGGTTCAGATTCTCCAATCTTTTCAATTGTCACTAATGGATTTTGAGCTATATATTCAAATTGCTCTTCATTCAAAAATTCTGGCACAGTACGTACGACAGGCATTACAACACCTTTTTCGGCGGCTTTCTCTTCTAAATCATGTGAATGCCATTGTCTAATTGCATGCGTAATTGACTTTTTGTTTGGCAGCGCATTTAATAATTCTAAAGTATGTCTTTGCGCACTAGGGTAAGGATTTAATGGCATGACCCAACGTCCATCTTTTGTTTGATAGAAATCAAAACGTGTAGGATTATCGGGAAATATTTGTGCCTTTGCTGCAAAACCGTTCACGGTTTCCCATTTCTTTTCATAGAATGGTGAAAGTCTTTTTAACGCCTTTCTGATATCTACTTCTATATCTTGGCCAACACCCGTTCTTTTCTTCCATAAAGATGCAATAGCTACCGATTTCGCTGCTAATCCAATACCTGCAAGAGATGCTATTTTCAAAGTACTAGGTTGTATAGGATCTTTACCGTAAAATTCGACTTTACCACCAGTGTCTTTTGCAGAATAGCCAATACCATTTAAAACATTTTCTAATTCTGTATTAATATCAAAATCATCTTGTTCGGCTGATATAATACGTTCATTGTAATTGTTTAACAAAGTCTCTTTTAGTCTTTTACTATCCATATAATTCCTCCTCATATTTATTACTCAAAGATAATCATTCTACTAATTTATGAATTTTACAATTTTTTCGCCTATATGTCTGTTCATATAAAATTAAGGGAGCGGGATAAAATCTTCTTTTATAAGAAGATTTTGTAGTTTTGCCCTGGCGAAGATGACTAGCGTTGAAAGCAGCTTAATATAAGCGCATTTTCAACGCTAGTCACCTACTGCCCCTATAAAAGTAGAGCCTGAAGACCATATGATGTCCCAGACTCTTAAACATTATTAATTTAATATTTTAGCCATCGAACGATCAACGCTCGTAGCATACATACCACCAAATTTTAATAAGTGAATCATTAACATATATAACTTATAAAATTCCATGCGAAAGTCTGCGCCTTTAGCTAAAGGAAATTGCTTATTGTATTCATCATAAAATGCTTGATTAAAACCACCAAATACCATGGTAATACCTATATCAAATTCTCTGTCACCATAAAGAGGCGCAGGATCAAATAAAGCAGGTTCTCCATTAGTTAAAAACATATGGTTGCCTCCCCACATATCTCCATGCAACAATGAGGGTTTACTATTGTGGTCTTTTAAAGCTTTATTAATGACGTCTTTAACTTGATTAAAAGTATCTACATCATCTTCTATCCATAAACCTTTATCTACTAGTGCCTCTTTCAATGGCTCTAAACGTCTTTCAACAAATAGTACCTGCCAAGTATCACACCAGCTATTATCAAACGAGATATCGCCACCTTCATGCGGCATCTCAAATCCAAATTTACCATCAGGTTGTTGCTGACTATGCATTTTAACAACCAATTTTGCTAAATCTCGTTGATCCCCACGTCCACCTTCTTGTATATAACTTAATAATAAATAGGCATCATTATCTATTTGACCATTGCCTTCTACTATAGGCGCTTTAATACCCGCTTCTTCAAATTTTTTTAAACCGGCAATCTCTGCGCCATAAAAATCTGCATCTCTATTTTTTTGTACAAGTAAAAAGTAAGTAGCATTATCTGTCTCTACTATATAGGCATCATTAACGTCTCCTCCACTAACTGGAGAAATATTTTCAATATTATTTAGTGGTAGTTGTTCTTGCCATGATTTATTCATTACATCCCTACTTTCTTTCAAGTCATACAATTATAATATTACCTATTTCCACACTTATTAATCTCATTATTGCAACTTCATTTACAAGATAAAGATACGATTTTCTTATAGTAACTTTATTTTGCCTTCCATTTTATTATAGAATAAAGATAATTATTAAGACTAAATTGTATTTTCAAAATCAAATTATTGGAGCGTAATCAATGTATAAATTAATGAAACCTTTATTATTCAAAATGGATCCAGAAGAAGCCCATGGCAAAACAATAAACGCATTAAAATTAACTCAAAAGCATCCCTTCTTTTTATCTACTATAAAAAGTATTTTTTATTATGAAAATGCTACACTAAAGCAACATATTAAAGGGATAACATTTCCAAATCCAGTTGGCTTAGCAGCAGGTTTTGATAAGTCTTGTGAAGTACCAAAAGCACTCGAAATGGCAGGATTTGGTGCAATAGAACTTGGCGGCATTACGCCACAGCCCCAAGATGGTAATGCTAAACCACGTATGTATCGTTTGCTTGAAGATGATGCATTAATAAATCGCATGGGCTTTAACAATATAGGAATGAATAAAGCATTAAGTAATTTGAGACGTTTTGCTTACTCATTACCTATAGGACTTAATGTAGGCGTGAACAAAATCACACCTTATGAAGAGAGATACCAAGATTACATTAAAGTTATTGAGACATTTAAACATGATGTATCATATTTCACTGTTAACATTAGTTCACCAAATACAGCAAATTTACAAAACTTTCATGACAAAGATGAATTTACAATGCTATGCCAAGCCATTACTGATTATAAGAAACAACATCATTTGCAAATTCCAATTTTTATTAAACTAACTTCTGACTTAGAAATATCTGAATTAAAACACATATTACCGTCAATTGTTGAAACCTTTGATGGCATAGTATTGGCAAACACTACCCAAAAAAGAAATAATTTGACGTCACGACATAAGAACGAAACTGGCGGTTTAAGTGGTAAGCCATTATTTGAACGTAACTTAGAACTTATCAAATGGACTTACAAAGAAACTAATGGCAACTTCTTAATCATTGGCACGGGAGGCATTTTCACTACAGAAGATGTCATAACTATGTTACGTAGCGGCGCATCGTTAGTACAAATTTATAGTTCACTCGTATTGCAAGGTCCAGGACTAACTAAAAAATTAAATAAAGCGTTGGCTACTTATTTAGTTCAACATAACTATAATAACGTTAGCGAAATTATTGGATTAGATGTATAAGCATAATTTATTTTAACAATAGTGACATATATTTTTTCAAAAACAGGGTATACGTATTATAAAGGGGGCAAAGGTTATGTATAAAAATATTTTATTAGCATATGACTTTGAAAACTCATTTACGAACGTGCCAAAAGCAATTGAAAATCTTAGTGGTGGCCAAAATGATGTGACGGTAACTATTTACAATGTAATTTCTGATGCAGAATTACAGAGCTCCGTGCGTTATGACAATGAACATGTTGAAGACTTAACGGCTAAAAAAGAAGAGCGGTTACAACCTTTTGTAGAACAACTACAAGCTACAGGCGTACAAGTTAATATAAAATTTAGCTCTGGCCCAATCCGAAGTAAAATTTTAACTGAACTTGAAAATAATAATTATGACGTTGTAGTGATGAGCAATAAACGCGATAAAGCAAACTTAAGTAACGTCTTAGGGAACGTTACACATAAAGTAGCTAACAACTCACCTGTTCCCGTTCACATCGTAAACTAATTCTTTTATTTTTTCACGAAGTTCAAAATAAATATTAAAATAAAAAAGGTTATCTCCCAATTCGAAGGAGATAACCATTTTATTTTTTATAGCAACTAACCACTATCGTTGTTCTTTCAAATACTTTTCAATTACTTGTAAAACACCTGAGTCATCATTAGAAGGTGCACGATGATGCGCGACTTCTGCCAATTCCGGACTGCAACTTGCCATTGCATAACTATGTGACGTTAATTGTAGCATTTCGATATCGTTGTTAGCGTCACCGAATGCTAATAATTCGTCTTCTTGTATATCCCACTCTGTTAATAACGCTTTAATGGCTTGTCCTTTATTAACGTGAGGTACCAATAAGTCTAAACTATCAAAACCACTCGTCACCGAACGAATAGACTGGCCAAATTTAGCATTTAATTCATTAACAACATCATTCAATAAAGTTTCATCAGCGATGTGCATTGCTACTTTGACAATTTTGTCGTGACTCAAATCATCGAAGTTATCTACATATGTAATATCTTTATAATATAATTTAACGTATGCCTTAAATGCTTCAGGTGCATCATGACGCAAATATGATGTCTTAGCACCACTTAAAATAATATTTTTTATATGATGCGCTTGTTCTAAAAATTTAACTACATCTTCGATGAGCGTAGCATCGAAATGATGTGCATTTAGCAATTTATCATTGAAGTATGTAACAGCCCCGTTCTCACCGACATAAGTAATATCTCCGTCTTTGTCTGGGAAAAATGATTGTAATTGTGCATATTGATTCCCGCTAGCAACGATAAATTTTATGTTTTCGCGCTTGATTTCGGTAAATAATCGATCAAAATAAGCTTTATCGTATGAATGCTTCGAATTTAAAAATGTTCCATCTTTGTCTACTGCTATTGCTTTAATCAAAATACCCCTACTTTCCTACATTATTAGTAACAAGAAAGAAAGTGCGACAGAAATCTAAGTTATAACATAGACTTCATTGTCCCACTCCATCATAGATGATACCTTCATCGCAAATATGTTAACGTTTACGACAGCTTACTACAGAAAATATAATATCATAATATTCAAGATGAAATCATATTTTAGTTACTTTTTTACATTGTAATGATATTAAAACGGTTGCCATCTGGATCACTAAACAATCCACCATAAAAACCTTCTAGTTCAGTTCCTCTTTGTAAGACCTTACCATTGGTATTATCTACTAAAGCTAACAATTCATCTACTTCATCATTTGTAGCTACAGATACAGAAACTAATGCGCCATTGTTTGTTGTGTCATTTACATTTGCTGCTTTTTTAAATTGTTGTTGTTCAATCAACATAATAATATGGCCGTCTGCCGTTTCGACACCTAACATTTTATCTAGCATTTCTTCTTTTTTCTTAATTTCAAAACCTATTTTGCTATAAAAATCTTCACTTTGTGCCAAATCAGCAACACATAAATTTAACCAGTTACTTGTGATTTTCATTTTACATCCCCTTTGTTAAATAGAAACCGTGCCAATGATTAAGCATCGCTTTTTGAATGTTGTGCAAGTTGACACATATGATTAAAATCAACTTTCTCTAAAAGGTTAGCATACGTATTACTCGCATCATTTATAATATTGGAACCAGTTTCTGTTAAATAAATGTACATAGCACGATGATCTTCTACACACTCTCTCCGAGTTACATAACTAGGTGAAAAACTTTCTAACCTATTAATCAACCGTGACATAGCACTTTGACTTAAATCGACTACTTTAATTAAATCATTGATTTTATACTTATTACCTTTAGCGTTGTTAATTTCGTATAATACATAAAATTCTTTTAAGCTGAGGTTATATTGTTGTCTTAAACTCTTCTCCATCATTGTGTCGATATAATGCACATACTGCGTTAATTCCAACCATTGTGCAATTTGTTGATCTTGTCTCATCTATCCAACTCACACCTCCTTAATATTTTGTGCTTATCGTTTTTCAGTCTTTTAAGTATATATGATTTGCACTAGTATTTGAAGTTCTTGGTACTATAATATACATACTTCCTTTTGTTTGGATAAAAATAACTCCCATAGTAGACAAATCTATCATGGGAGTTATTGTTATTAGCAACGAACTATCTTATTTTTGTTGTTTTAATAATTGTGCTTTTAAATCTTTACGTTCATAGTCTAATGAATAAGGATCGTTTAACCAATAAATACCTTCATCGACTTTGATATCATGATGTTCTGTTACTGCCTTACTATTTTTCCAAACGTCTTTATCACCAAATGATAATTTAGCACCTTTAGCTACTGGAGTAATTACATAGTCTCCAGTCATTTTTGGAATATCTTCTTCCGAAATTTCAGCAAGATCATTTTTCTTAGTTGCTTTAGCTACATTAGCTGGCATTTTCAGACCGAATGAATCATATAATACTTCACTACCGTGTCCATATGTTTTACCTAGCACATATAATTTTTTATCGAAGTCTTTAATGATTGAAACTGATGTATCATCACCGATAGCTTTCTTAATTGTTTTACCGTCATTTTTTGTCTTTTTGTCCCAATCCTTAACCCATTGTTTCGCTTTATCTTCTTTACCTACAAGTTTACCTAATTCAATATGTTGCTGTTTGTAATCATGTTTTTGATAATCAAATGCTACTGTAGGCGCTACTTTTTGTAACTTTTTAAGATTTTTATCAGTACTATAATCAATGATTAAATCCGGTTTTAATTTCGCTACACTTTCAACGTTTTCTGGATCTACTTTTTTCACATCTTTAAATTTGCTTTTTAACACTTTGCTGTCGTTTACAATTTTAGCGACGCCAACGACGTTAGCATCCAACTGTTTTAAACCACCCGCATATGTCGCACCTAAAACTACGATACGTTTAGGTTTTTTAGGAACTTTAATTGTTTTCCCTGAATCTTGTTTATAATTTTTCGTTGCCTCTTTATCATTTTTATTACTAGAACCGTTACTACAAGCTGTTAACACAAGTAACATCGCAATTAATGTGACAATTAATTTTTTCATTTTCTGAACCCCTCTATAAATAATTTATTTCTTTATTTCAATTTCATTCATATTTAATAAGGCTTGTGTGTATTCATGCCTATTTGCATTGAAAAGTTGTGTTCGTTGGAAATCATCAACAATCGAACCTTCTTTCATTACTATAATTCTATCGGCCACTTGCGAGACAAACGCTAAGTCATGCGATATAAATAGCATCGTGTGTTGATTACTATTATTGTATTGTTTTAAGAGTGAACTTACTTTTTGTTCGACTAACACATCTAAATTTGAAGTTATTTCATCACAAATTAATATTTCTGGTTCTAACATTAAAGACCTAATAATATTAAACCTTTGTAATTGTCCCCCACTGACTTCATCAGGATAACGATTTAATAGTTGTGCGCTTAAGTCTGTAGTGTTTAACAATTGCTTCAAACGTTGTCTTATGATGGTATTATTTTCAATGCTAAAGTAGCGAATCGCTTCATCTAAAGAATGTTGAATCGTATAAACATGATTAAAACTTTCTAAAGGGTGCTGAAATATTGGTAATATCGTTTTGGCATTTATATTACAATTACCACTGGTAGGATTTATAACACCCAATAATACTTGCGCTAAAGTCGTTTTACCTGCACCACTTTCTCCTATAATACCAACTTTTTCACCTTTTTGAATAGCTAAATTAATATTTTTTAAAATATTATGCTTTTTAATTTGATAGTTTAAATTAGTTAACTGAATCATAAGTTTCATCCTTTATGATTTTACTTCGTTGTTTAAAAAGGTTGTGCGTGTAATTTGTTAAGTGTTGTGCTTGCATTTCATTCAAATAAAAGCGATCGACAATAGTTCCTTGTCGCATAACTTGTATTACATCACTAAAACGTAAAACATGAGCTAAATTATGCGTAATAATTAGTAATGTAACGTCTTTTTCTTTTACTAATTCGCTAAGTAATGCCATAATTTTACGTCCAGTGATTACATCTAATGATGCTATGGGTTCATCGGCAATTATAAGTTGCGGCTGCAACATAATAACACTCGCAATTTGAACTCTTGCTAATTGTCCTCCAGATAAATTGAATGTATATTGCTTCATTGTTGTTGCTACGTCTAAATGAACTCGCGATAAGGCATCGATTACAGATTTTTGTGCACTCTTTTTAGATACTTGATAATGATAACGATAAATCGCTATTAATTGTTGGCCAATTTTAGTATGGTTATTTAAATTATGCACATAATCTTGAGATATAAACCCTATTGTTCGTCCTAGATATGGATGAATATTATTTACTTGTTCACCATTAATAGACATTGAGTCATAATGCATCTTTAAATTATGTGGTAAATTGTGGACTAATGCTTTGGCTGTCAATGTTTTGCCAGAACCACTTTCGCCAATAAGCACGTTAACAAGACCTTGTTCTATATTAAAATCTATATTGTGTAACAATTCGTTGTGTCGATTATCGCTAATTGTCAATCCCTTCATAGTCAATAAGTTACTCATTACTATCCCGCTTCCTATTATTATCTAATAAAAAATCTTGAATGGCGTCACCTACGAAATTAAAAATTAAGATCGTGATTGTTATCATCACTGCTGGCGCAATCATTAATAATGGATTACTCTCTATATAAGCACGCCCAGTATTTAACATGGCGCCCCATTCAGCAGATGGTGGTTGTGCACCTAACCCTAAAAATGATAAAGAAGATATATAGAGAATAATTTTCCCAAAATCAACGATTAATAATACTGTCATAGCAGGCCAAACTTTCGGTAATATATGTCTAATGATAATAACGCTATTTGGAACATGTAATAATTTGGCCATTTTAATATAAGGTTTGTTTATTTCACCTTTCACAATATTGCGTGATAATCTCGTATAATTCATCCATTTTATCAATGTAATAGCAATGACTAAATTCCAAATACTAGGTTTGAAGAAACTCGCCAGTGCAATCATCAAGACAAAATCAGGAATGCTAAGGCCTATATCAAGTATTCGCATTATAATTGTGTCTAACCATCCTTGTTTGTAGCCTGCCACTAAACCGAGAGGCAAACCAATAATTAATACACACATTAATGTTAATAGACTCACTAGCAACGTATAACGTGCACCAACGATTATTCTACTCAACATGTCTCTACCATATTCATCCGTTCCTAACCAATGATGGAAATTAGGCATCGCTAAACTATGATTTAAATGAACGTCCATGGCATCGTGATAGTGAACGATAAACTGACTACCAACAATAACCAATAAATATAGTATGAAAACGCCTAATACGATGCGCTGTTTCACTTGTTGTGTCATGAAACATCACGCTCCTGTTCACTAATCTTATTACTGTTACTATAACGGCGCTCTGGGTCTAACCATAAAAGCACTAAATCACTGACTATATTTGTCACAACTACAAGTGTACCTATAAATAGTACCGCACCTTGTATCACCGGGTAGTCTCTGGCTCTAATACTATCAACTAAAAAATAACCAAGTCCAGGTATACCAAATAAATTTTCGACAACTACTGTACCACCTATTAATCCGCCTACAGACATCCCAAGCATCGTTACAAGGGGTATTAACGCTGGTTTAAATACATCTTTCCATAAAATATAAGTCTCAGACATACCGCGTAATCTTGACGCAGTTACAACGGGAGATTGGTATAAATCAATTAAAGTTGAACGTAATAAACGTACATAGTAAGCACTCATTCCCACACTTAATGACAAGACTGGCAAAATATAACCAGTTATTGATTCGATGCCAGAAGACGGTAAAATTTGAAGTCTTTGTGCAAAGATATAAATTAATACAATACCAATAAAGAAAGAGGGCATGCTCACAGTAAACGATGTTATCGAACGTATTAGTGAATCGATCCAAGTATGGTAATATTTAGCCGCTATAATACCTAAAGGGATAGTTGTACAGAACGTAAATATTATAGTTAAGGCTGCAATAATCACTGTCGTTGGTGCATAAAATATCAATTCTTTAATTACTGGCTCACCGGTTTGAAAACTGTTTCCTAAATCTAAATGGATAATTTGGCCTAACCAATGAATATATTGCATAAAAACAGAATCATTCAAGCCAAGCTTATCTTTAGTCTTATTAATTTGATCACTTGAGACATTGCTTACATCAAGATGCAATATTTTATC
The DNA here is from genome assembly GCF_032139365.1 of Staphylococcus kloosii. GTDB lineage: Bacteria > Bacillota > Bacilli > Staphylococcales > Staphylococcaceae > Staphylococcus > Staphylococcus kloosii_A. Next base: position 41,465 of record NZ_JAVTDB010000078.1, on the reverse strand, counting down.
TACAGGGTCACCCGGTGTAAGTTTCATTAAAATAAACGTAATTGTAGAAAGGACAAATAATACGATGATCATTTGTCCAATTCTAGCGAGTATATTTTTAATTATCATGTGCTTTATCAACCTTATAATCTACTAAATAAATACCTTCTGGTGTTGCTGTTAAATTTTTAACATTTTGATTTAAACCAACTAACGTATCGTTATACGTAATATAACTATTGGCATAATCTTTATTCGTTAATTTGATGATGTCGTTAGATAAGTTATGACGTTCTGATGTTTTCACAGTCTCATTCAGTTGATCAATCAATTGATTTACGTGTTCATTGTGATAGTCGCCTTTATTGATAGCACCACCAGATTTGTAAGCTTGGTTAAAGAAGTAACCTGTATCACCTCTTGGCAATGTACCAAAGCTATACATTGACGCATCCCACTGCTTTTTATCTTTCAAGTAACCTTCAATATCGTCTACATTTCGAATATCAATATCAATGTTTGCTTTTTTAGCGTCTGATTGTATTACTTGTGCAATTTTAGGCAATTCAGGACGCCCATTATATGTTGGTACCGTTATTTTTAGTGGATGTTGCTTATCGTACCCGGCTTTTTTCAATAATTTTTTAGCACCTTGTATGTCTTGTTTTTGCGGTTGTCCTTCATTAATATATTTAGCTTTATCATTGAATGGACCAGCTGCTGGTTTAGCATAGCCTTTTGAAATTTTCTTCGTAATGCCTTGTCTATCAATCACTTTATCTAATGCTTGTCTCACCGGTTTTGTCATTTTTTTACTTGTGTGATTGTAAAGCATAAGTCCCGTTCTAAATCCAGAAGTATCCGAAATCTTTGTTTTATCGCTGTCTTTTAACGCTTTAACCTTTTCCACTGGCACATCAGTAATAACGTCAGCCTTCCCTGATTTCAAATCGCTTGCTCTCACATTACCATCTTCTTGATATGTAACATTCACATGCTTCATTTTAGGTTTACCTTGCCAATAACCGTTATTACGATCAAGTTCAATTTTCTGGGATTGTTTGTAATGTTTAATTTTATAAGCACCTGTACCAACAGGTTGTTTATTCACGCTATTGTTAGCTTCTACATCATATATCGCAGCGAAGGGACTCGCCAATTCAGAAACTAATTCTGGATAATTGTGTTTCGTAGTAATCGTTAAATGTTGTCCGTGTGCTGTAATATTTTTAATTGGTAACGAACCTTTTACTAAATCACTTTTGTTACTGCTCTCTTCAAGACTTTCTTTTACTGCCTTAGCAGTTAATTTACTGCCATTTTGGAATTTAATATTATTTTTCAACGTTATATCTAACTTTTTAGCTGAAGGTTGTTTATAAGAATCTACTAATACCTTTTCTATTTTGCCGTTAGCAGTTGATTTAAATAAAGTTTCAACCGCACCAATTTTAACTGGTACATCCGTTTCATATGGTGCTAACGTAGTCGTTTTTAATGGCAACTCCACGCTCAGCGTATCTTTTTTGTTGTGTTGGTTATCAGCACTACACCCTGCTAAGATTATTGATGCCATGCTTATGAGAGCAACCAACTTTTTCATATCTATTCCTTCTTTCTATCATAAATAATCAAGTTACATTATTTGCCGTCATGTTCTTCAATTGTTTGTTTTTTCATTCGAGTTCCTGCTAAAAGGATTGTCCATGTTGCAATGATAAATGGTAACGTAAAGACGGGTAAGCCGAATGGGGTCAATAACGTAGTTAAACCTGCGTGTAAGAAAATCGTTAACAAAATACCCAATATGATATTGATATAACGATTAATACGTGTTTTAAAGGCTACTCCTAATGCTAACACGGTTAAGATAACATTATAGCCAAATAGTCCATCATTAATTTGACTATGATTTGCACCTAATAGTAAAACCATCATAAAACCAATTAAATTGGCCATTACTGCTAATAATCCTGCTTTCTGAGACGCCACAAATATTCCAATTAATATTAACAATCCAGCTAATGTACTTTTCAATAAAAAGACTTCACTAAAACCTGATAAAAAACTACTAATATAATGTATCGCATTTTGTGAAAAAGCAATTTTCTTAACTGATTGTGGTAAAATATTAACGTTTACACTCACAAACTTAAATTGGAATGACATTAATAAAACACTCCAACTTACGAATACATACGGAATTGTGAGCATCGGTACATCATATGTCTTAAATAATTCTCTAATTGCAGCGCCAACAGGCATCGTAATAACAATCGCAACGATAATAATTATATAGCTATACCATGTGTGTTCTAAAAATAACGTCAACGCTACACCAGTTAAAACAGGATTAAATCCTGCTAAGCCGCTGTCAATTTCTGTACGACTGTAATTTGTATGTTTAGCTAATAATAGAGCAATTACACTAGCAATTAATGCTACTAAACCAACCTTCCAATTGCCAATAAACAGCGCAACAATGACGAACAAACCAGTCCAGGCATTTTCTAATAATAACACTTGGGCAACATTCTTCATTAAGATACTTATATACTTCAATTCTACACCTTATTTCTTTAAATATATGCCTCAATTAAATACTATATAATATAAATTTTAGATTTTCCAATAGGGTTTTTCACAATACTTTATAAATTAAAAATATTTTCAATGTGTAACTCTTGTTTTATATAAATAATGGGCATAACATTAAAGATGCGGAACGCTTTTATATTATTGTAAAAATTACCGGAGAAAGTCGAGGGATTTATGTGCATTTTACACAACGTGAACAAGATAAATTAATGCTCGTTATTGCAGCAGATTTAGCTCGCAGACGTCAAGACAGAGGTTTGAAATTAAACTATCCCGAAGCAGTTGCTATTATTAGTTATGAACTGTTAGAAGGTGCTAGAGATGGCAAAACAGTGGCTGAACTTATGAGTTACGGCAAACAAATTTTGAACGAAGATGATGTAATGGATGGTGTTGCAGATATGCTTACAGAAATGGAAATTGAAGCAACGTTCCCAGACGGTACAAAATTAATTACTGTACATCACCCTATTGTTTAAGGAGGTAACAGGATGAAACCAGGTGAAATCATTGTAAAAAGAACCGAAATAGAAGTTAACAAAGGTCATGAAGCTACAATTATTGAAGTAAAAAATACAGGTGATAGACCAGTACAAGTAGGTTCACACTTCCATTTTTTCGAAGCAAACCCTGCACTAAAGTTCGAACGTGAAAAAGCATATGGTAAACATTTAGACATTCCAGCAGGCGCAGCGGTACGTTTTGAACCAGGAGACGAAAAAGATATCCAACTTGTTGAGTACAGCGGACGTAGACATATTTATGGTTTTCATGGTGAAGTGGATGGACCAATTGATGAATCACGTATATACCGTGCCAAAGATGATAGTTCTAATGAAGAAATCATCAAACCGGAAGATAAAAAAAGTGAAAATGCTAATAAAGAAAGTGGGTATGATCGATGAGTTTTAAAATGACACAATCTCAATATACAAGTTTGTATGGTCCTACTGTAGGAGACTCTGTTAGATTAGCAGACACTCATTTATTCGCTCGCGTTGAAAAAGACTATGCTACTTATGGTGATGAAGCTGCCTTCGGTGGCGGTAAGTCTATTAGAGATGGCATGGCACAAAACCCTAATGTTACGCGCGATGATAAAAATGTTGCTGATCTTGTAATCACTAATGCAATGATTATTGATTACAACAAAATCATTAAAGCAGATATTGGTGTGAAAAATGGCTACATTATGAGTATTGGCAAGGCTGGCAACCCAGATATCATGGACAATGTAGATATTATTATTGGTGCAACGACTGATGTTATATCAGCTGAAGGTAAAATCGTTACTGCAGGTGGTATTGACACTCATGTACACTTTATTAATCCCGAGCAGTCACAAGTTGCCTTAGAAAGCGGCATCACAACACATATAGGTGGCGGTACCGGCGCTAGTGAAGGTGCTAAAGCAACGACAGTAACACCTGGACCATGGCATATACATCGCATGTTACAAGCAGCAGAATCTCTACCTCTCAACATTGGATTTACAGGTAAAGGGCAAGCAGTTAATCATACTGCTCTAATTGAACAAATTCATGCTGGCGTTATCGGTTTAAAAGTACACGAAGACTGGGGTGCAACACCTTCAGCATTAAGTCATGCGCTTGACGTAGCTGACGATTACGACGTACAAATCGCTTTACACGCTGATACATTAAACGAAGCTGGATTTATGGAAGACACTATGAAAGCAGTCAAAGGACGTGTGCTTCATATGTACCATACAGAGGGTGCCGGTGGCGGACACGCACCAGACTTAATTAAGTCGGCATCTTATTCACATATTCTGCCCTCATCTACAAACCCAACTTTACCTTATACTGTAAACACAATAGATGAACATTTAGATATGGTAATGATCACGCACCATTTAAATGCTGCTATTCCAGAAGACATTGCTTTTGCTGATTCAAGAATACGTAAAGAGACTATCGCCGCAGAAGACGTGTTACAAGATATGGGTGTCTTCAGCATGGTCAGCTCAGATTCACAAGCGATGGGACGTGTCGGTGAAGTGATTACTCGAACTTGGCAAGTGGCACACCGTATGAAAGAACAAAGAGGTAGTCTAGAAGGCGATGCAGAATATAACGATAACAATCGTATAAAACGTTATATCGCAAAATATACAATCAATCCAGCTATCACTCACGGTATATCAGATTATGTAGGTTCTATTGATAACGGAAAATTAGCGGACTTAGTAGTATGGGACCCAGCTTTCTTTGGCGTTAAACCAGATGTAATTATTAAAGGCGGCTTAATCAATACAGCTGTAAATGGTGATGCCAATGGCTCAATCCCAACTTCTGAACCATTAAAATATCGTAAAATGTATGGTCAATATGGTCCTAATATGGCTGGCACTGCAATGACTTTCGTTTCCAAAACAGCTTATGAAAGTGATATTGCGCAACAATTAGGCTTAAACCGTAAAGTTCGCCCAGTTCAAAATATACGTAAATTAAGTAAAAAAGACATGAAAAACAACAGCGCTACACCTAAATTAGATGTAGATCCACAAACATATGAAGTCTTTGTAGATGACGAGAAAATTACAAGCGAAGCAGCAACAGAACTACCGTTAACACAAAGATATTTCTTATTCTAGGAGGAACGCACTTGATTATTGAAGAGATCAAAGGCAATATTGCCAATTTATCACCAGAAGAAAAACAAAAGCATGTGGAGAAGGTTTATTTGGAAAACTCAGATTTAGTAAAACGTATCCAACGCGTCACTACTGACCACAATAATGAAATCGGGATTCGTTTATCTCAGCCAATAGATTTACAATACGGCGATATTTTATATTCAGATGACCACAATATGATTATTGTCGACGTTAATTCTGAAGATTTACTTGTTATTCAGCCTCGCACATTGCAAGAAATGGGAGATATCGCTCATCAATTAGGTAATCGTCATTTACCGGCACAATTTACAGAAACAGAAATGTTAGTACAATATGATTATTTAGTTGAATCGCTATTAAAGGATTTAGGTATTCCCTACCAACGTGAAGATCGAAAAGTTAACCAAGCATTTCGCCATATAGGTCATTCACATGATTAATCAACAAGCATTTCGTCTGTTCCAATTTTGTGACTCTCAAGTACCTACAGGTGCTTTTAGTCACTCTTTTGGGTTGGAAACTTATATTCAACGCGATGAAGTGCATGATGAACACACATTTACAAACTGGTTAACTTTGTTTATGAATGAACAGTTAAGTTATAGCGATGGATTAACAATGCGTTTAATTTACGAGGCATTAGAACAAGAAAATACGAAGCAAATTATTAAATTAGATAATTTGTTGTATGTACAAAGTTTACCGCGTGAAACACGCCAAGGTTCAAAACAAATGGGTAATCGTATGGTTAAATTAGCAAACTCACTATACGACAGCGATTGGCTTCAATGGTACCAAACTCAAATGGAACAGAAGTCCGTACACTTACACCCAGCCATATGCTTTACAATGATTGGTCATTACCTAAAAGTAGATATAGCAACTATTATTGATTATTATTTATATCAAAATGTAGCTAGCCTAACTCAAAATGCCGTGCGCGCTATACCACTAGGTCAGACAGCCGGTCAAAAAATTATTAATGACATGATACCTAATATTACTCAAGTAAGAGATAATATTTTACAATTAGATGAATCGCAATTAGGTATTACCGCACCAGGCATAGAATTAAATCAAATGGAACATGAGAACGTTAATGTAAGAATATTCATTTCATAGGAGGATATTAAATGACACAAACAATAAAAATTGGTATCGGCGGTCCAGTCGGTGCCGGCAAAACACAACTCATCGAAAAATTAGTTAAACGTTTGTCTAAAGAGTTTAGTATCGGTGTTATCACAAATGATATTTACACCAAAGAAGACGAAAAAATCCTTGTTAATACGGGGGTTTTACCTGAAGACCGTATAATCGGTGTAGAAACTGGTGGTTGTCCTCACACAGCGATTCGTGAAGATGCTTCTATGAATTTCGCTGCTATAGACGAACTAAAAGAACGCAACGACGACATTGAACTTATTTTTATAGAATCAGGCGGAGACAATTTAGCTGCTACTTTCAGCCCTGAATTGGTCGACTTTTCAATTTATATTATCGATGTTGCGCAAGGTGAAAAAATCCCACGTAAAGGTGGACAAGGTATGATTAAATCAGACTTCTTCGTTATTAACAAAACTGATTTAGCACCATATGTTGGCGCATCTTTAGAGCAAATGGCTGAAGATACTAAAACATTTAGAAAAAATCGTCCATTTGCTTTTACAAATCTTAAAACTGATGAAGGACTAGAAAATGTGCTTTCTTGGATAGATAATGATGTATTCTTAAAAGGATTAGCATAATGACAGAAGAACATTGGACTGGCCAACTTGAGTTAACCGTGTTCAATAATGGTCGTAAATCTGTAGCAAGAGATATTTTCTTTGATAAGGCGTTAAAAGTTATGCGCCCTATCTATTTAAATCAGTCCGATATTCCGACTTTTTATATTGTAAACGTTGGAGGCGGATATTTGGATGGAGACCGTTATAAAATGGACTTCACCGTGAAAGACGAAGCAGCGGTAACGCTCACTTCTCAAGGTGCCACAAAAATATATAAAACATTAAATGATAGAGTAGAGCAATATCAAACTTTTACCATAGGTCATAACGGTTATCTAGAATATGTCGCTGATCCAGTAATCGCCTATACAAATGCTAAATTTTATCAACATAATATTTTTAATTTGGATATGACTGGTTCCCTATTTTATAGCGACATCTTAACACCTGGGTATGCGCAGGACGAATCACTCTTTAGCTATAAATATATGCATTTGTTAAATGAAATATACGTAGATAATCAACTTGTGGCTTATGACAATTTATTATTATCACCTGAACAGAATAACGTGAGTGATATTGGCTACATGGAAGGCTATACGCATATTGGTTCATGCTATTTCATTCATCCGAAAGTGACACAAAAATATATTGATAGTATTTACGATGAAATTAAACACGTCGTACAACAATACGATTGTCGTTTCGGTATTACTAAATTGGCTACGCATGGTTTAACAATCCGTATATTGTCGTTAAAAACTCAAGTTATCGAAAAGATATTAGCGCATGTTCAAGATTTTATAGTACGTACTACTTATAACAGAGAAACTCATTTTTTAAGAAAATATTAAATTCCGTTATTGAGATTCAAAGTGCGCTTTGGATCTCAATTTTTAAGAAAATTAAGCGTCTTAAACGATTATTCTATACACAACCTATTAATTTGGTATAAACTAATACCATTGAGAAAATTGTTAGAGTGAAATTAATTGGAGGACTTCTAATGACAACAACATTTGAGTACAACTTTACGGTCGAAACATCTTGGATAGATCATAATGACCACATGCATGATGCTAAATATTATTCATTATTTAGTGATTGTGTCGTCTATTTCTTCAAATCTGTAGGTTATGAATTTGAACGTGAAGATTTACCGGTAACCATTTTCAGTTTAGAATCACATATCTCTTTCTTAAAAGAATTACGTTTAGGTGATACTTTTACTGTAAGACCTTATATTTATGATTATGATGCCAAACGTACGCATCTAATTTTAGTAATGTCTAACGCACATGGCGAAAAAGTTGCTACCTATGAAGTAATGATGATTAGTGTAAGTAATGAGACACGTAAGAGTGCGCCATTCCCAGATAAAATTTATCAAGCTATCGCAGATTATTATGCACAACAACCACAATTTGAAGTTCCTAAACAAGTGGGTCACGTCATCGGTATCCCAAAAAAATAGTTTAATAAATAAGAGGTTGAGAAACGATCATTTCTCAACCTCTTATTTCGTATTTTGCATGGTGTTTATGCTTGTTTAAACATGTTATACAAGCCCTCTTTTACAAATAATGCAAATTGCTTATAGTTTTCGCCCTTAGTATAGTCATTATTGACTATGATAGGGATATTTAAATTTAAAATTTGGGCTATGACCGTACGTATAAAAAACTCAGGTTTAACGTTGCGCATGTCACCATTATTTATAAACCATTCAATTTTATCTTTTAATTTACTCGTTAATTTATGGGTAAAAATATTAACTAATATATTTTGAAAATCTTCATTAGTAATCGCTTCATTGAAGATGACTTTAAGCATGCGTCTATTGTCATAAATAAATTGAGACCTGTTATCTACAAATAAGTTTATAAACGCATCAAAATGCATCGTTTCATTTAATTCATCTGTAAATTGTTTAACAGCTACAGGGGCGATATGATCTCTTAAAATTGGAATTAAGCCTGCATATAATAACATTCTTTTACTTTTAAACTGCTTAAATACCGTTCCTTCTGCAACATTTGCACGCTGTGCAATTTCTTTAGTACTCGTTTTATCAAACCCTTGTTCACTAAATAATGCAATAGCGCTTTCTATGACACGTCTTTGTTTATCGCTTAAATATTCAAGTTGCGGCACAATGGTTTCAACTAATGACTTAATATCTTGGTTCATATTGACCTCCTAAACTTTTCTATATCTTTTCATGCCTATAATATTTAACATCAATAAGAATATGAAAAATGCGAATAACACAATTAAATAAATATAAATATCATTAAATCTGTAACCTTTGATCATAATATTTTGCATCGTTTGTCCGGTATAAAATAATGGCATGATATGTGAAAAGTATTGTAAGCCTTTATTCATTGATTCAATTGGTATAATCCCTGCAAATAAGACTTGTGGTACTATGACTAATGGTATAAATTGAATCATTTGGAATTCTGAGGAAGCAAACGTAGATAATAATATACCGAATGTCACAGCGACAAGTGCTGTCAATATTGCCGTTAATAACACGAACCATATCGAACCTACTAAATTAATATGCAGAATATAAATTGCATATAATACGACGACTACGGTTTGGATTACGCTAAAACTACCGTAACCGAAAACATACCCCAAAATAATTTCACTTCTTTTTATTGGAGAGGCAAGTAAACGTTCTAATGTGCCAGAAGTACGCTCTTTTAATAGGCCAATGCCAGAAATTAAAAACGTAAAGAAAAAGACAAAAAACCCGATTAATATAGGATTTATCATATCAAAATACGTAGAATCTGATGAACCATATAAATAGTGCGTTGTTAGTTTGTATGGTTTAGCCATCACTTGATGAGTCGTGTTTCCCCCATCCCTAGGCATTTTTTGTTGTATTTTAGTTAACGCTTGATGCAATTTATTAGTATTATCTTTCATGGCATTCATATTATGACTCATTAACCACTTTTGATTTGCACCTGTTAGTTCTCCTGCTTGTGTAGGGTTATCGTTAGCATAAGTCACTGCTATTTGTTGCCCATCGTTGTGTAAAAATCCTGTTAATTTGTCGTCTTTAATTTTATCATTGATATCATCGTTATTATTATAATGTTTAACGTGAATATCTTTATCCTGTAATTCAGTAATTAATGAATCTGGTACATCGTGCACCCCAACTTTTATGCCATTAGTATTATCGGCGACTGTGAAAATATAATATAGTAGCGACAATATTAATATAGGTGCAATAAGTAAGAGTGCCAACGTTCTAATATCTCGAATCGTCTGTTTGAAAATGCGCCCTGCTATGTGCAACGAATTCATATTATCCCTCCATATTCAGAAATACGCCTTCAATCGTATCTGTATGATATTGTTTTTTCACTTCATCAGGTGTACCCGTTGCCAATATTTTTCCTTGGTTCATTAATACGAGCTTGTCACAGCGTGTAGCTTCATCTAATACATGCGTTGTCACTATAATGCATTTATCTTCTGCCTTTGCTTTAGTTAAATCTTTCCAAATTGCCTGACGCAATTTAGGATCAATACCGACTGTTGGCTCGTCCAAAATCAGGATGTTAGGATTTTGTAGAAAACTAATTGCTAAAGATAATCGTCGTTTCATTCCTCCAGAATACATTTCGACTTTCTTATCCAAATCATTGTCTAATTGAACCATCGAACTACATATGTTCACTCGCTTTTTAATATCTTCTTTGTCATGTATATAAATTTTTGCGAAAAACGTTAAATTTTCGCGTCCAGTCAAATCATTATATAAGGCATCATTTTGAGCCATATAGCCAATATTCGATAATATTTTTCTATTTGGCATTAAATGTTCCTGAATCGAAACCTTGCCGGCATCTGTTTTCTCCATGCCTAAAATACATTGTATTAACGTTGTTTTCCCGGTGCCTGAAGGGCCTATTAAGCCCACAACCTCACCAGCACTAAATGATACCGATATATCATCCAGTACTTGCTGTTTACCAAAGGACTTACTCACGTTTTTTACCTCTATCATAAAGTATTCCTCCTCACGCCAATATAATGAGTGACCACTCACTTTATTTACATATTACTCTTTTTCTATTCGTTGTCAATAAAAAAAGGAGCCTGAAGACAATATGCTGTCTTAGGCTCACTTTTAAGTTAATATATTTTATTATTTAACTGTATCTAATGCTTGTTGCAAATCTTGTACTAAATCTTCTGTATCCTCAATACCAACTGATAGACGAATTAAGCCATCTGCAATACCTTCTTTTTCACGAACATCTTTTGGAATTGATGCATGTGTCATAAGCGCAGGTACTGAAATTAAGCTTTCAACAGCGCCTAAACTTTCAGCTAAAGTAAAGTATTGTGATTGTTTGATAACCTGTTTCGCTTTGTCTATATCTGCAACCTCAAAAGCAACTACACCCGTATGACCAGAAGTTTGATTTTCATGAATATCGTGATTTAAATGACTTGGAATACTTGGATGGAATACAGTGCTAACTGCAACGTGATTTTGTAGCATTTCAATAATGGCTAACGTATTACGTTGAATTTGGTCCATTCTTAAACCTAATGTTTTAATGCCTCTAATTAATAAATAACTATCTTGAGGCCCTAATACGCCGCCAGTTGAATTTTGAATAAAACCGATACGTTCAGCTAAATCATCACGTTTTGTCGCAACTAAGCCTGCTACAACATCACTGTGACCACCGATATATTTCGTAGCAGAATGTAACACGATATCTACACCAATCGTTAAAGGATTTTGGAAATAAGGTGTCATAAACGTATTATCCACTACAGAAATTAAATTATTTCTGTTAGCAATATCTACAGCTGCTTTAATATCAGTAACACGCAATAATGGATTTGAAGGGGTTTCAATATAAAGCATTTTAGTTTGCGGTGTAATGTGTTGTTCAATTTGCTCTGCATGTGTCGTATCTATAAAATCAACTTTAATACCGTAACGTGTGAATACTTTAGTTAAAGCACGATAAGTACCACCGTAAACATCTGAGTTAATTAATAAATGGTCACCTTCATCTAATAACATAATGACTGCTGTAATTGCAGCCATACCAGAACCAAAAGCAAAACCATAGTTACCTTGTTCTAAGTCTGCTATAACACTTTCTAATGAAGCACGCGTTGGATTAGCCGAACGTGAGTATTCATAGCCCTGTCTTAAATCACCAATACCGTCTTGCATATAAGTACTTGTTTGATAAATTGGCGTCGTCACGGCTCCAGTATATTCATCCGTTGTATGGCCACCATGTATCAATTGAGTTTTTTTATTCATAATAATTCTCCTTTGTTTCTCTATATTTATTTCCCATGACTGAAATGCATAACCTAGTAATATGCATCAATACTTAATTAATCGTTAAGTATTATACAATAATTAAATTATGACTCGCAATCATTTAAACCAATAATTCTTATCTTTTTAGTAAGATATATTGATTTCTAAAAAAAGAAATAGTATAGTTACAATTATCAGAAAATTCTCACTAAAAGGAGTGCCTACAATGAGTGAACTAAAATGGCATTTAGATACACTATCCATACATGCCGGACAAGAAGTCGATGACTTTTCAAAATCGCGTGCAGTCCCAATTTATCAAACATCAAGTTATACTTTTGACGATACTAGCCATGCACAATCCTTATTTTCATTAGCAGAAGAAGGTAATATATATACGCGCATCATGAATCCAACTCAAAACGTGTTAGAGGAACGTCTAACTGCACTAGAGGGTGGTGTAGGTGCATTAGCAACATCATCGGGACAAGCTGCCATACATTTAGCATTATTAAACATCGTAGAAACTGGTGATGAAATTGTCGCCTCCTCCAATTTATACGGTGGTACTTACAATTTATTAAATGTCACTTTTAAAAAACTGGGTATTAAAGTACATTTTGTAGATCCAAGTAACCCTGAAAACTTTAAACAAGCAATTAATGATAAAACAAAAGCAGTATATGCTGAAACAATTGGTAACCCTCGTATTGATGTACTAGATATTGAAGCTGTAGCTAAAATTGCGCATGCTAACGAATTACCTTTAATTGTTGATAACACATTCCCTACACCTTATTTATTAAGACCATTCGAATTTGGTGCCGATATTATCGTTCATTCAGCTACTAAATTTATCGGTGGTCATGGAACATCAATTGGTGGCGTCATCGTAGATAGTGGTAATTTCAATTGGAATAACGGCAAGTATCCTGGTTTAGTTGAGCCTGACGAAAGTTATCACGGTATTTCTTATGTAAATGATGTTGGTGAAGCCGCATATATTACGAAAGCTCGTGTTCAATTATTACGTGACTTAGGTTCTGCAGTATCACCATTTAACGTTCATGAATTTTTAATTGGCTTAGAAACTTTACACTTACGTATGCAACGACATTCTGAAAATGCGTTGCGCGTCGCTCAATATTTAAATAAACATCCTAAAGTAACGTGGGTAAATTATCCAGGATTAGAAGATAATCCTTACCATCATTTAGCACAACACTATTTACCAAACGGCCAAGGTGCCATATTAACATTTGGTATTGATGGTACTGTTAACGAAATTTCAAATTTCGTAGACGGCTTGCAACTATTCTCACATTTAGCAAATGTCGGTGATTCTAAATCATTAGTTATTCATCCTGCAAGTACGACTCATTTACAATTATCACAAGAAGAACGTCAAGCGTCTGGCGTACTTCCTGAACTAGTCCGTTTATCTATTGGAACAGAAAATATTGATGATATCATTAACGATTTAAAACAAGCTTTAACAAAAGTTTAAGTAGCCAACCAATAAGCATATTAAAAATACACCTACATACAATTTCACTTGTGTGTAGGTACTTTTGTGGCTTATAAATTTGTATATTAGACTCCCTTTCATTCTGACGTCAGACAAACCTCAGACTGACATATACATTTTTTCTTTAAATTCCTTTGAAATTACAGTTTGATACTGGGATAATTAATTTAATTCTCGTGATTGGAGGTATATTGATGGATAATGACAAAGACAAAATTACGATGACTGTTATTCTTTTGGCAGGTAAAATCTTGCTCTCTTCCGGAGCAGAAGTCTCTCGAGTAGAAGACACTATGCGTCGCATGGCGATAAGTATGGGATATTACAATAGCCAAGGTTACGTTATTAATGTATTTATCAACTTTTCTTTAAGTTCTGATCACGATACACGAATCATAAGAATTGATAAAAACATCACGAATTTACTTAAAATATTCCAAGTCAATTCAATTTCTAGAAAGTTAACGAGCAATCGCATTTCTATATATGAGGCACACGACAATTTAAAACTTATCGACCATACCACTTTAAGTAGTGCTTTATGGAAAAAAGTTATCGCCGCTGGTTTAATTTCTTTAAGTTTTCTTTATTTATTAGGTGGTACTTGGCAATATGTAATCATTACACTTCTTGCTGGTTCAATTGGTTACTTCATCGTCGAATACATGCAAAGTAAATCATTAACAATGTTTATTCCAGAATTTATCGGCTCCTTTATTTTAGGATCCATTGCCATATTAGGGTCAAAACTATTGGGTGTCAGTGGTAACTTAGGTTCTTCCATTATTGCTTCAGTCATGCCTATAGTACCTGGTGTCGTAATCACCACTGCTATTCAAGATTTATTTAGCCGTCATATGTTAATGTTTACTGCTAAATTTCTAGAAGCACTTGTAATTGCATTTGCCATAGGCTCTGGTATAGCTATTGCGTATTTAATTTATTAAGGAGGTATCGTAATGACATTCGTATTCTCTTTTTTCTTTAGTTTTACCGCTTCATACTTTTTTGCATTTATTTACGATGCACCTAAAAAATTATTTATACCTGCCGGTTTAGCAGGTGCTTCAGGATATATGGTACATTTTATTTTTATTGAAACCATGCAGATGGATACAATTTATACGAGTTTAATTGGCAGTTTAACTTTAGGCTTAATAAGCCAAATATTAAGTCGTTTATTAAAATCTCCAGTCGTTATTTTCATGATACCTGGAATTATTCCTTTGGTGCCAGGTAGTTTAGCTTTTCGAGCAACGCAACAACTTGTAACACTTGATTTCACTAGTGCTGGTACAACATTTATTAGAGCAATTTTGATTGCAGGCTCAATTGCTTTAGGTTTACTCTTATCAGATCAGTTATCAAAAACGCTTAACATTACAAAATATTGGCGTGTTAAAAAAAATAAATTATAAAAAAGATTGAGTATGTAAGATACGTTGTTTAATCGCGCATCAGTCATACCCAATCCTTTTTTATTTTACATCATATAATCCTGCTAAAACATTTGAGTTTAAGTTACTAATTTTCACTTTAAACGCACCTTCTGTCATTAGATTATGCTTTTTCGCATAACTTTCAATACTTTCTTTATATGGTAATGCACTATTCGTAACACCGCCACCTAATACTATCGTATATACATTATATAAACTATAAATGTTGTTACAAAGTTGTTGGGTCATTTTCATTACTTCATCCAACATTGCAGTAATCCCTCTATGTTCATCATTCATATACATATCAATAGCTTGTCGTGTTGACGTTTCTTTGCCCATAATATCAGTTGCTTTTCTACTAATAGCTAAGCCTGAAATTTCATTTTCCACACATCCGTATTGTTTACATACAGGACATTGATAATCGCTATCTGTTTTAATGATTGTATGTCCAATTTCTCCAAAGTTCCCATCAACGCCTGGTAAGGGTTTCCCATTATTCATATATGCCAAGCCTATGCCCGTACTTATCGTCAAGTATATAAATGATGCTTCATTTACATCTAAGTCTCGATATTCGGCTCTAATAGCCGCATCAGTATCGTTGACAAAAGCAGGGTCAAAGTCACTATGTTGACGTATGTAGTCACCTGCATTAAATCCATTATATTGCTGCAAGTTAGGCGGATTTAAAAAGATACCTTCTTTGTATTCACATGGTCCCGGCATAGCAATATTTAATGTTTGAGGTGCCAAATGATCATAGTTATTTTTATATTCTTTAGCTAACGAAATTATCTTATCAAATTGTTGTTGTGGACTTGGCGCAATGGTTTCAAAAGTTTGGAAATCAATAATTTCCATACTCTCATCGATTACACCAACTATTGTCTTTGTTCCTCCAATATCGACTGCTAGTTTATACATTGCATACATCCTTCCATGATTTTAGACATAACTTACAATCATAGTAAGTTCGCCATTAAATTGAACTGCGTTATCCTCTGTAGTTAAGATAAAGTGTTCCCCTTTTTCAAGCTCATAGGCATCATCATCAACGATAATTTCACCTGAACCTTCTATAATAGAAACTAGACAGTAATCTTGTGGCTTTTCAAAATTAACTTGCTGTGAAACATCCCATTTTTCGACTGTAAAAAATGCGTTAGTCACAAGTTGCGTATAGTGTTCATCGCCTCTAGTTAACGCTTTTGGCGTGGCATTTGGTGAACTTTGAGACAAATCTATAACTGCTTTACTTTCGTCTAAATGCAATGCACGTTGTGCACCGTTTTTATCCCTTCTGTCGTAATCGTAAATACGGTAAGTCGTATCCGAAGATTGTTGTGTTTCCAATATCATAATGCCCTTACCTATTGCATGCACTGTACCGGCTGGGACATAATAAAAATCTCCTTTTTGTACTTTTACAGTATTAAACAATTTATCAAATTCACGATTGTCTATCATTTGGTTTAATGTTTCTTGATCTTGTGCATTAACGCCATATATGATTTCAGCATCTTCTTCAGCATCTAGTATATACCAACATTCCGTCTTGCCATATTCACCTTCATGTTCTTTAGCATATGCATCGTCGGGATGAACTTGTACCGACAATTTATCTTGAGCATCTAATATTTTTGTTAATAGTGGAAATGCTGCTCTATCATCATTACCAAAAAGCGCACGGTTCTCTTGCCATACTTGATCTAACGTATATCCTTTATAATGTCCATTTAAAATCGTATTTGCGCCATTTGGATGAGCTGAAATGGCCCAGCATTCTCCCGTATTATCATAAGGTACATCGTAACCGAATTCAGTCAATTTCGTGCCACCCCATATACGCTCTTGAAATACAGGTTTCAAAAATAATGGCATGTCTTTCACTCCTTCTGTGTCTTTAAACTGTGAATTTATACTATCAATGGTATGAGTTTAACTTTTAATATTGTCACTCATTGTAAACGTTTTCCACTTTACCATTTTAATAAGTTAAGACTATTTAAGCAACTTATCTTGCTAAATTTAGTACATGGAATAATAACCTATGATTAATAATTTATACAAAAACGTTAAAGTGTTCATTTTTAAGGGTAATAATATTATAATAATTTTAATAACTAATAACAGTGAGTTAACTACGTGTAACATAAGTTTTTGATACATAACAAAGGAGTGTATTACATGCGTATATTAGTGTTAGGTGCTGGTGGTATTGGTGGTTATTTTGGCGGTCGACTAGCAGAAAGTGGTAAAGACGTTACATTTTTAGTACGTGATAAACGTAAAGCATCATTAACAGAAAATGGTCTAATAATTAATAGCGTCAACGGCAACTATGTCTTTTCACCTAAATTAATTACAAAAGAAGAAAAAACTGAACCGTATGATGTCGTTTTATTATCGACAAAAGCATATCACTTAGATAACGCTATTGAAGATTTAAAACCATTTATAGGAGAACAAACAGTTATCATACCTTTACTTAATGGCATTGCACACGTCGCCAAATTACAACAAGCTTTCGGTGAAGATAACGTGTTTGGTGGCTTATGTATAATTGAAACTACATTAGATTCACAAGGTGAAGTTAATCATACGAGTGATTTTGACCAACTCATTTTCGGTGAATTAAATGGTGAAGCAACAGCACGTGCTCAAAAGATAGAAAGCGCGCTATCCGGCACTCGAGCTAAAATTATCTTAAGTGACAATATCAATAAAGATATGTGGCATAAATATTTAATGATTACTGTCATGTCTAGTGTGACTACGTTAATGCATGCGCCTATAGGGCCAATTAGGGATAGTGAAGGTGGCAAATCGTATATTGAAGATATGTACAATGAAGTGGCTCAAATAATGCGTATACATCAAGCACCAATTTCAAACAATATCGTTAATAATTACATGAAGTCATTAGACAACTTGTCTTACCATTTCAAAACATCAATGCAACGAGACATGGAAAAAGGTCTCAATATTGAAGGTCATCATATTCAAGGCTATATGCTAAACTTAGCTCATCACTATAATTTTGAAGCGCCGTTATTACGTTCTGCGTATCAACATCTAAATGTTTATAACGAAATGTTAAATTAATCAGTACAACAATATAAGTCTGAGGCATCTTTTGGATGTCCCAGACTTTTTAATTAAATATTATTCTGTTTGTTTTTGATCTGCACGTTTTTGAATTAGAATCGAAACTGCCGCTATAATAACTACTAATATAACAATACCGATAATGCCTAAGTATTTGGCAATATTGCCAAATATGATACCTACTGCTAAGAAATCTGTATCAGAGAAAGTAGTAGCAGCGCCTCCTAAATCTCCTAAGAATGGTAAGAATAATAATGGTAAAAATGTAATTAAAATACCGTTAAGCGCCGAGCCTGCCACTGCACCTTTAATGCCACCTCTTGCGTTACCAAAAACGCCTGCTGTTGCGCCTAAGAAAAAGTGCGCTACAACACCTGGTAATATAATAACTCCGCCGAAAAGGAATAGAATAAACATACCAATAACTCCTACGATAAAGCTGACAAAGAACCCAATAAGCACTGCATTTTGAGCGTAAGGAAACACTATTGGACAATCCAATGCTGGTTTAGTGTTTGGTACGAGTTTTTCAGAAATACCTTTAAAGGCTGGAACGATTTCAGCTAAAATCAAACGTACGCCTGTTAAAATGATAAACACACCTGCTGCAAAAGTTACACCTTGTATTAAAGAAAAGACGATGAAGTTTTGTCCTTTACTTATATCTGCGTGAACGTATGCAGGTCCCGCGAATAGTGATGCTATAAAGTACAACAATGTCATTGTAATAGAGATACTAATTGTACTTTCTCTTAAAAAACCTAAACTTTTTGGAAACTTGATGTCTTCTGTTGATTTAGATTTACCTTTAAATAGACTACCGACTACTCCTGCAGCCCAATAACTAATTGTACCAAAGTGACCTAATGCAACTTGGTTGTTACCCGTTATTTTCTTCATCGTCGGATGTGCCAATGCCGGCAAGACTGCCATAATTAAACCAAGAATAATTGCACCAATGATTACAGTTAAAGTACCTGTAATTTTGCCTACTGATAATAAAATGGCTAAAAAGGCTGCCATATAAAAAGTATGATGACCTGTTAAAAAGATATATTTTAAATTAGTAAATCTAGCAATTAATATATTTACAATCATACCGAATACCATAATTAATGCCGCTGTAGTGCCGTATTTATTTAACGCAATAGAAATAATAGCTTCATTATTTGGTACGACGCCCTGTACGCCAAATGCGTGTTGGAAGATTTTTCCGAAAGGCTCTAAGGATTGTGTAACTACATTTGCCCCAGCGCTTAATACAAGGAAACCTAGGATTGTTTTAATTGTCCCTGACGTTACATCTACGGCTGATTTCTTTTGAACTAAGAGGCCAACTAATGCTATCATAGCAACTAAAATTGCTGGCTGACTTAAAATATCAACGATAAAATCTAGAATCGGTTTCATAACATCCCCTCCAGTTTAATTTTTATAACTTACCTAGTTGTTGCAACTTGTCATTTAATTTATGTTGTAACTCTTCTTTGTCTAAAATGTTGTCTAGCACTAAAACATCTCCAAGATTTTTAGTATTTTCTTCAAGATCTCTACCACAAATAAATAAATCTGCCATATCAGAACTCGCTGACATAACGTCACTGTGTTCTACTTCAATATCTGCAGGGGCATTTAAATTTTTCAATGCTTCTTGTGCATTCATTTCAACCATAAAACTACTACCTAAACCATGTCCGCAAACTACTAAAATTTTCATATTTATCATTCTCCTTTTAATATACTTATGAGTTTATTTTTATCAGTTGCTTGTAATAATCGTTCAACTACTTGCTGATCTCCTAAAACTTGAGCCAATTGTTTTAATATTTCTAAGTGTTTCGTATTATCTACGGCACTTAATACAAATATCAATGAAGCATAATGTCCTTCTGCAGAAAAATTGATATGATTTTCTAATTTCAATAAACTCAAACCAACTTTATTAACCGATTCATCTGGTCTTGCATGTGCAATTGCAATCTCTGGTGCTATGACGATATAAGGCCCTAAATTATGCACGCTATCAATCATTGCTTGTATATATCGTTCATCGAAATATTGTTGTTGCAATAGCGGTTGCGAGGCAATATCTATTGCTTCAGACCAGTCATTTACTTGGTCTTTAACTTGAACTTTATCTGGCGTTAACATTTCTAAGCTCATCGGCTCCCCCCTATTTATTACTTACTTCATCAATGCTCGATATAATTTGAGCTAAATTACCTTGTAACAATGACGCTCTTTTTTGTTCGTCCATAAGTAGTTCACTTAGTTGTCTTAAAGCGTTTAAGTGAATTTTTGGTTGCTCGGTAGCTAAAGTTATTACAACGCGTACCGGGTCATATTGCTTATGATTAAAATGAATGCCTTCTGCATAATGAACTAGACTAAATCCTACACCTTGCTTTACTTGATCATGATTAGCATGAATAAGTGCAATTTGTGGACTAATAACCATGTACGGCCCAAACTTATCTAGTTGTTGGATAATCGCCTGAGCATATGACGTGTCGACAATATCTTGTTTCACTAACAAATCTACACTTTGAATAACCGCTGTATCTCGATCTACTTTAGGCTGAGAAACTAAAATATTTGCTTGTGGTAAAACCTGATTCAACGTTGGACCTACTGATTTAATACTACTTACATATTGTTCCCTTGCTTCATTAATAATATTATTTAATTTAATGCGATCTTCTGCATCCAAAAACGGACTAACATTGATGACAGGTACAGATAACGAATTTACTGGTACAGTTGAAATAACGTAATCTACACCTTCATGTCTTAATTGCTCTTCCGATATTTCATAGACGGAATATGCATCAACAACCTCTAATTCTGGATAAATATTGATGATTTTACTTTTTAACAACTGTGAAGTACCAATGCCTGAGCCACATAATAAAACGACTTTTATCGATTTTCTTTTTAAGGATGAACCACGTTCGATAGCCGATGCAAAATGTAATGTAATATAAGCAATTTCATGGTCATCAAAGTGCATATCGTATGCCAATTCAATCGCATTAAGGTGTCTGTTTAACGCGTCGACAATATGTCTATACTGTGTTTGAATTTCTGCCAGCAAAGGATTATCATGGCTCATATTGAACTTCATTCTATAAATTGCCGGCTGAAGATGTACGCGCAGACCATTTAACAACTTACTATCCGACATCAAATCGACGCCAAGTTCGCCACTCATATGCTCAATAAGTTCGAGAATGAATAGTTCCAAATTGTCCGTTCGTTCAATCATCACATTTTCTTCAACGCTCTTTGCACCTAAAAGATGCAATGTGATAAAGGCTGCTTCACTCGTAGGAAATTGAATATCAAATATGTCTTCCAAGCGCTGTGCTATAACTGTCGCTATTTGAAACTGATCAGTTTGAGATAGTCGCTCATATTCTGATTTTGGTATTTTAAAGGTGTATGCTTCTTTTGTACGATGTAGCGCAATCAAAATATGATAAATCAAGCCATCAATAGCACTTTGAACTAACTGATACTGATATTCCGTTAAAATTGAAGTCACAGTTAATCGAATTTGTTTTAAATCTTGATTCGAAAACAATTGATTTCCAATTTGGTGAGTATGCGTATCAAAATACTCATTCACACGAGCAGCATAAGCTTTTCTAAAATTGTGTTCGTCACCTTCGATAACAAATCCTTTGTTCTTTACATATGTTAAAGTTAATGATTGTTCATCCAACCACTTTTGAACATCTTTCAAATCTTCTACGATAGTTCTACGTGAAACTGACACCATTTCCGCAAATGCTTGTGAGGACGTAGGTTGTGATGACTCAAAAAGTTTTAAAATGATATATAATATCCGCTCACTTTTCGCGTAATGTATTACTCTATTCTGAGACGTTTTAGGAATGTATTGTTGCATAGTAGTTATTTTAATGCCATTCGCTTTATCTCTGTCTAAAGTTATATGTAATACCTTAGTCATAGATTCAATGAATTCAATATCATATTGGATAGCGCGTTCTGAAACTTGAAACTTTGCGGCTAACTCATGAACTGAAACATATTGTCTTTGTGCACCTACAAAATCAAGAATTTGTCGTTGTCTCATACTTAGCAACTGCATTGCCTCCTCATACTTATATTGTAAACGCTTACTTAACTTTACAGATGTGTAATATGATTCGCTTAAACTTCCGAAATATTGCACATCCAATTTGCTAAATGCGATTTATAATATAAGTGTAATAAAATAAGCAAAATAAAAAAGCCTAGTGCGACATTGCACTAGACTTCTCTTATAACGTTTAAAAACCGTTGTAATTCATTTGTTTGAGGGTAATTTACAATTTGATGTGGTTCGCCCTGTTCACCAATATATCCATCGTGGATAAATACAATTTTATTAGATACTTCTTTAGCGAAACGCATTTCATGCGTTACAATTACCATCGTCATGCCTTCATTTGCTAATTCTTTTATAACATTTAATACATCATTAACCAGCTCTGGATCTAATGCAGATGTTGGTTCATCAAATAACATAACTTGTGGGTTCATTGCTAAGGCTCTAGCAATTGCCACACGTTGTTGTTGTCCACCCGACAAAGCATGAGGTCGTTGGTCTTTAACTTCTGTAAGACCAACTTTAGCCAATAGAGCTAAAGATTGATTTTCTGCCTCAGCTTTTTTTACTTTTTTAACAGTAATTAGCCCTTCCATTACGTTTTCTAAAGCCGTTTTATGTGGAAATAAGTTATAACTTTGGAAAACCATACCAGACTTTTGGCGCACTGCTATTTGTGATTTTTTGTCGCCATTACTATATGTTGTACCGTCGACATATACCGCTCCTGAAGAAGGCAACTCTAACGCATTTATCATACGTAATAATGTCGTCTTCCCAGAACCAGATCTCCCTATTAAAGTCACTACTTCACCTTGTTCCACAGTCAAATCAATGCCTTTAATCACTTCAGTATCGCCGAACGATTTTTTGATATTTTTTAATTCAATCATGAGCGATACCCTCTTTCGAGATAAGATTCATAGTAGTTTTGTATGATAGATATAATGAAACATACGACCCAATATAATAGAGCTACTAATATATATATTGTTAAATATTCATAAGTCGTCGATGCTACTTCTTGTGCTTTTCTGAACATTTCTGCCACTAAGATAAAACCTAAGAGCGATGTATCTTTGATTAAACTTAAAAATGTATTACCTAGCGCAGGTACTGAAACGCGAATTGCTTGAGGCAATACAATACGTTGCACTGTTTGTCTGTAATTCATTCCGATAGAGTATGCAGCCTCTGTTTGTCCTTTCGGTATTGATAAAATACCCCCTCGAATAATCTCTGAAGCATAAGCACCAACATTTAACGATAAACCAATAATCGCCGCAACTACCGGTGCTAAAGTCCACTGGCTATCAGAGTTATTAGTAATGAGTCTACCCAGTTCAGGTATACCATAAAAGATAATAAATAGTTGTACAATCATAGGTGTTCCGCGAATAATTGAAATGTAAACTCTAGCAATGCCTCTCAACACGCGACTTGTAGATATTCTCATCAACGCTGTAAATAAAGCGATAATTAAACCAAGTACGAAAGTAACTAACGTAATTGGAATAGAATATTTTACAAGACCTTCCAACATAGGGCCGAATGCTTGTCCTGCTGCGTTCAACGCGTGTTGTTGTTCATGGTTAAGGTTTAGAAACATCTGCTCCGAACCATTTCTTACTTATTTTTGTTAATTCGCCATTATCTTTTAGTTTTTTTATTGCTTTATTCACTTTTTCAATTGTCTGTTTATCTTCTTTTTTAGTGAAAGTTAGTGCAGATTGGCTTTTTTCTGCGTTGCCTTCGATTGCTTTAACTTTAGCATTTGGTTTTTGCTTTTTATAATCTAAATATGAAATATTGTCATTAAATGTACCTTCAACACGATTAGATTGTAATAAATCCATAGCTTGGTTGAAACCATCAACTTTAGTTAATTCAGCACCTTTTGCTTTCGCTAACTTACCATAGTTAGACGTAAATGTTTGTGCTAATTTTTTACCTTTAACGTCATCGAATGATTTAATATTTTTATTGTTTTTGTTAACTACTAATACTGCTTGAGAATACGTGTATGGCTCTGAAAATTGATATTTTTCTTTACGTTCGTCATTAATACCAACTTGGTTTGCTATAACATTGAAGCGACCAGAATCTAATCCTGCAAACATTGAATCCCATTGTGTTTCTTTAAACTTAACTTTGTAACCCATTTCTTTCGCTACTGCTTTCATCACGTCAACGTCATAACCTGTGAGTTTATCGTTTTTATCATGATATGAGAATGGTGCATATGTCCCTTCTGTACCTACGACAAATGTTTTTTCCTTACCAACGGTTTTAGTTTCACTACTTTTCTTATTAGAGCTATTATTACCACAAGCAGCTACCGTCACAACAATAACTAAAGCTAATAAACCAAAAAGAATCTTTTTCATCACATGACCTCTATTCCTATTATTCTTATCAGATTAAAAATATTTTAGCTCCATCCATATAAATAGTCAATAAAAACTTTTAAAAATTACACAACTTTTTTAATTGTGCTTAATTTTTCAGACAAATTTTATTGTTATAAACGATGTTACGCTACGCTTATTTATGATTAAACATAAAAAAAGACTATGACATCATTTCGTCATAGCCTTTACTGCCATATAAAGTTGCTGATCAAATACACACTAAATATTTAAAGTTGCCCTTTGACCGCTTTATATAAATCAATCATTTCTTTAGCAATGTCATTGAAGGCGATGGCTGTCATTAAATGATCTTGACTATGCACCGTTAATAAAGTGAGTTCTTGGTGATTACCTTGAGCTTCTTCTGTTAACATCGTTGTTTGAATATGGTGCGCCTTTGTTAGTGATTGTTGTGCTTGTGCCACTTTTTGTTCGGCATTGTCGAAATCACCTTTTTTTGCGGCGTAAATAGCTTCCATCGCACTGCTTTTGGCATCTCCACCAAATGCGATTAATGACATTGCTTGTTCCATCATTTTATTTTCTTCCAATTAAGACACCACCTTAATGAGACATCAATTGCTCTGCTAAGTTAATAACATTTTCGCCATTCATCGTACCGTAATCTGTCATCGGTATAACTTCTACGGGAATATTATGACCCCTCGCGCGTTGTTCAAATTCCTCTTTTTTATATCTTACTTGTGGCCCTAACAATAAGACATCTATGTCTTCATTGTTAATATGATCATCTGCATCAGAAGTAGAAACCGCAAAAATGTCACGGTCTAAGCCTTGGTTATTTGCCGCTTCTTCCATTTTCTTCACTAACATACTGGTACTCATACCCGCTGCGCAAACGAGCATTATTGTTTTTTCAGCCATATTCATCCCATCCTTTATCTATTAATAGAACGTGCCACCATGGAAACAGTGTGTCTTTGTCCTCGTATTGCTTTGCTCATTTCAAAAATATTATCAACCGGCGCCAAACCACCGTATCCAGCGTCACCAATATGTTGAATATCTACCCCGCAAATTTTATTTTTAATAGCAAAGTCTCGAATTGTGCTAGCATCTGAACTTTCTTGGCTCGTACCTATTGCCGACATCACGAGACCGCCATTTTGATGGACCGCTTTCACTATTTCTTTAAGTTGATGTTCATCAAAACCAGGTACAGTGCCAATAGATGGAACAAGAATGATGTCTGCACCAGCATTAATAAATTTTTCTACGTATTCTGTCGTAATTACTGGTTCATCAACCCCTGCACTATGCATTTTCCCCGCTATAATCAATCCAGAGAAATGTTTATGGGTATTGTCTATTGCCCCTACAATTTTTTCATTTGTAACACCGGTACCTGGATTTCCTGTCATACAGACAAAATCTAAACCTAATTGTTCAATAGCTTGTACTGTTTTCGTATTAGCTTGACGCCCTTCAGCTATATTTAATTTTTCTTCCGCCATGTTCGCTACTTCATCAACTGGTTCAAGATTAACTCCAATTGGTCGTCCTACTAAACGTTTTAATTCTTCAACTACCTGTTTATCTTCATCGACGTTAACCACTTTTGGTTCAAACGCATCTAACCCATTTAATAGAATTAAATCTGCTCCAAAAGCACGAGATAACTCAGCATTCGTAATATCTGGAATTACAGGCGTTCTCGTCACAACATTTTCCGCTAAAATAACCCTACCGTCACTCGCTTTAATACTTTGTTTCAATTCTGTAGGTGACATTTGTAAAATTTCTGATGCATTTGCGCTTATTAATCTTTTTACCATTGTAATAGCCTCCTAAAATTTATGTTAATTGTTTTTATTTCCTTCAGATACTTGGCTTTGTCCTTCTTGTTCAGCAATAATATTGTACTTTTCCATCGCTCGATAAAATGGATAATATAGCAAAATATCGATAATGATACAGACAATTTGTACGAGCGAACCACTAATATGTCCCGTCGCTAAAAAGCCGCTTAAAATTGGGGGCATCGTCCACGGCATTGCAGTGCCATTCGTTAGATGCACCAAACCTGTCGTCATCGCAGTATAAGTTATCGTCGCATTAATCATTGGTGCTAAAACAAATGGTACGATAAGTCTGATATTTAATACGACGGGAATGCCGAACATCGTAGGTTCATTAATATTAAATAACCCCGGTATAAATGTTAATGGTGCCATCATTTTCGTCACTTTACTTGCACGGTGTTTTAGAGCGAGAACAGCGATTACTACAATGAGCCCTATTGTCGAACCACTACCGCCCATAAATACAAAATTATCGATAAAAGGTTGCGTAATA
This sequence comes from Staphylococcus kloosii, assembly GCF_032139365.1. Lineage (GTDB taxonomy): Bacteria > Bacillota > Bacilli > Staphylococcales > Staphylococcaceae > Staphylococcus > Staphylococcus kloosii_A. The sequence goes on along the minus strand of NZ_JAVTDB010000078.1, from coordinate 14,269 downwards.
ATATGTGGTAAATCTCCGTTTGGATGTGCTTGGTATGCTAAACGATTCTCATCAATGTTTTTTAACCAAATCGGTTGCATAACAGCATTGACGACATTCGCACCATGTATACCTACAAACCAAAACATACTATTAAGTCCTACTAAGATAATAGTTCCAATTAGTGAACCACCTAGGAAACTTAACGGTACACCTAACGTATTAATAATCAGCTTGTGTATGTTGCCAAACGGTAATAAATCTAATGCCACATAAACACATAGCCATAAAATAATAATGACTGCGCCGGGAATTAAGGCACTAAAACTTTTAGAAACTGCCGGTGGTACTTGATCAGGCATTTTTATTTTAATGTCTCTATTAATAAACCATTGGAAAATAAGTCCTGAAATAATACCAATAATTAAAGCGACAAATAATCCCTGACTCCCCATATAAATTTGTGGAATCGCTTCTTCTGGCTTTTTGCCGCCTGTCATTACATTAGGTGTAACGACTAAAAATGCAGCCATAGAAATGATTCCTGCCGATACGCCATCAGTATTATATTGTTTGGCGATACTATGCGCTACACCAAAACAAGCTACTAAGCCCATCAATCCAAATGTTCCATTTACTGCCTTTGTTAAATATTCTAAAATGCCGGTAGACGTTAGCCATTCTATCCACCCCGGAATAGCAATACCGCTAATAACTAAAAAGATAGAGCCGATAATAATTAATGGCATTGCTATGATAATACCGTCACGCAAAGAAATTAATATTTTATTCGAGCCTAATTTAGAAGCTACCGGAAGCAAATGTTTTTCTAATGCATCATTAAATTTACTCATTCTATACACCCCCACTTAATGTAAGCGATTTCATAAGTTTAATTAATTATATTTTATAATTAATTAAGTGTCAATGTACATTTATCCTGTTATAATCTTAATAACTATATCGATACAATAATGGTGGGATTGTGATGACTATGACTGACAAACAAAAAGAAATCCGTGGGAAAATTTTAAATGAATTATATTTACGAGGACCAATATCACGAAAAGATATCGCCCACAATACTGGGGTTACGCCAGCCACGACCACGGCTGTAACTGGCGAACTTATAAGCGAAGGAGTAATTGAAGCTAATAGTTTAACTGATAACGACTCTAAATCAAAGAATCGTGCCGGTCGCAAAAAAGTAACGTTATCAATTACTAATAATCATAGTTACTATATTGGCATAGAATTATCTCGTCATTTTTTAACATTATGTCTAATCAATAATGCTGGCGAAGTAATAACGACACAACATCATGAAGTTGAAATTTTAAATTATTCCAATGCTGAGGCAATAAATTACTTATTATCTGTAGTAAACAATTGTTTAGCAAACTATCAAAATATAAATATCGAAGCAGTAGGTATCGCATTACCGGGCCATTTCGATAAAGAGAATCAATGCATTGCCTCTTCAGCTAAGTGGCAAAAATTTGATTTAAGTCGCTTAATTAAAGAAGCACCATTACCACTATTTTTAGAAAATAATGTCCATTGTATGAGTCTGTATGAACACCTTATCTCTACAACTAATAAAGGACAAAATTTTGTGTTTTTCCATGCCGTACAAGGGATTTTTTCATCAAGTATTTATAACGAAAGTTTATATGGGGTCAACAATTTCTCTGTAGGTGAAATCGGCCATACAATTGTCTATCCAAATGGTGAGCAGTGTGAATGTGGTAGATTTGGTTGCTTACAAAATTATTTGGGTGGCTTTAATATAATTAAAAAAGCACAACATAGTTATCATCAAAATCAACATTCAATTTTAAAGAAACTAGTCGCCGATCCTGCCGATATAACACTTACTAACATCGCTGAAGCATATCGATTAGGCGATACGGCTATTACACAAATCATCGAAGAGGCGATAAATGCGGTCGTTGTTACTTTAAATAATTTATCAATGTTAATTGACACTTCAAAGATTTATTTGCATGGTCCTTTATTTAACGAGATGATCACGCATCAAATTTTGACTGAGTATTTAAGTTATAAAAATTTATATCACGGTTTACCGGAGATTGATTTTGACATCATTCCTTATGATGTAACAAATGGTGCACGTGGCGCGGCAACCCTAGCTTTGTTCCATTCGTTGATTTGGTCTCACTAAATTAAAAAGTAGCTTAGCGAATAAAGCATTCGTTAAGCTACGCCATTTTATTATTCTTGTTGTGCTAATTCGTTAAAACCATAATCAATTTCAAATCCCATATCTTGAATCATATCGTAATCTAATTTATTAGGTTGACCACCTGTAATTAAATAATCACCCACGAAGATTGAATTAGCGACTAATAAAGCTGTTGATTGCAAGGAACGTAAGTTAACTTCTCGACCACCTGCAATACGAATTTCTTTAGTTGGATTAATTAATCTAAACATTGCCAAAATACGTAAGCAAATCATTGGCGTCAGTTCGTCCATAGTTCCAAATTTTGTCCCTTTAATAGGATGAAGGAAATTGATTGGTATGCTATCAGCATCGATTTCCTTTAAAGCAAAAGCCATGTCTATTCTATCTTCATCAGTTTCACCCATGCCACAGATTACACCCGAACAAGGAGAAATATTATTTTGTTTCATAACTTCAACAGTATTAACACGTTGTTCATATGTATGCGTCGAAACAACTTCTCCATGATAACGTTCACTCGTATTAAGATTATGATTATAACGATCTACGCCTGCTGCCTTAAGTTGTGCTGCTTGTTGTTCATTAGCTAAACCTAAACATGCACAAATTTTAAGTTGTGGATGATTAAGTTTAATATTTTCTACCGTACGTGATATATGGTCTACTTCTTTATTACTCGGTCCTCTGCCACTCATGACAATACAATAAGTACCAATGTTATTTTCATCGGCAGCGGCTGCCCCTTTTTCTATTTCTTCTTGAGAGACTAAAGCGTAACGTTCTTTATGCCTCATATCTCTAGACTGACCACAATAACCACAATCTTCAGGACATATGCCACTTTTAGCATTTAAAATCATATTTAATTTCACTTTTTTACCATAATAATAATGTCTCAATTTATACGCTTCATTCACTAATTCCATCGTTTCGATATCATGATTAGTATAAATTTTATAGGCTAGTTCTTTTGTTAACTGTTCTCCTGCTAAAATATTATGAGCTAAATTCATATATCTTCCCCCTTAAGATATATAGATTATAGCACAAATGTAAACTTAAAATAAAATTAAGTTTACATTTATAACGCTATCTTTTAACAATAAAAAAAGAGCGAGACAGAAAGTAGTCCCGCCCAGTCAAGTATGGCTAAAGTTGAAAAAAATATGCTACAAGCATATGTTTAATTCAGACATCTACTGCTCATATAAAAATAGAGTCTGAGATAATATTGTGTCCCAGACTCCATTATATATTAATTATCCATGGTCACGACTAAACGTGCCGCTTCTCCTCGAGCCAAACGATCAAAACCTTCATTGATGTCATCGAGTGGCAATGTATCCGTTAGTAATTCATCTACTGGTAAGCGTCCTTGTTTATATAACTTAATAAAATGCGGAATATCTCTATCTGGCACACAACTTCCTACATAAGAACCTTTAATCGTTCTCTCTTCTGCTGCCAATGTCACTTGCGGAAATGCAAATTCATGTTTTGGGTCAGGTAGGCCGGTAGACGTCGTCGTGCCACCTCTTTTTGTTATTTTGTATGCAACGTCCATGGCAGGTACCACACCAGCTGTTTCGAACGCAAAATCGACCCCACCTTGTACGAAATCTTTAACGGCTTCAACAATATTATCATCGCTTGAGTTAAAGACTGCAGTAGCGCCTAACTTTTTAGCTAAATCAAATTTATCTTCATTAATATCTAAAGCAATAATTTCACTTGCACCAGCTAATTTGGCACCCATAATCGCGTTTAAACCTATACCACCTAACCCTATTACGGCAACGGTACTTCCTGAACGGACTTGAGCCGTATTAATTACTGCTCCGATACCTGTAATAACAGCACAACCAAAGATTGCTACTTTTTCAAATGGAATATCTTTATCTACTTTAACAATGGAATGAGTCGAAACAACAGCATAGTCAGAAAATCCAGCTACCCCTAGTAAATGATGCATAACATCATCTTTGTCAGATTGTAAACGATAGCCACCTTCTATCATTTCACCTGTTGCATTTGACGCTGCACCCGTTTCACACAAAGCAGGTCTTCCTTCTTTACATGGAATACAGTGGCCACAGCTTGGAATAAATGTACAAACGACATGATCTCCAACTTCATAGTCAGTTACTCGGTCACCAATCTGAATAATTTCACCCGCTGCTTCATGCCCTAATACCATAGGCATAGGTCTTGGCCTACTACCATTAATCACTGATAAGTCCGAATGACATAAACCCGTCGCTTTAATTTTGATTAACACTTCATTTTCTTGCGGTTCAGATAATTCTAATGTTTCAATGGTTAATGGTTTACTTTCTGAATAAGGCGTAGTGGCACCCATGTCGTGTAGCACTGCTGCTCTAGTCTTCATAGTCAATCTCTCCCTTTTCAAACATTAATAAAAGTGAATATTACTATTCATAATACCCTTCTGTTGATTTGCGGAACCCTTCAAATTGCTCACCATCATGACCAAACCAAATTTGAGCATTTTTTTCGTCGGCAAGTTTTTTAATTTTTTCTACTGATTTTGTCCAACCGATAGAATCATATAAAATGCCTGGTGGTTTAGGGGGATTGCCCATACTTTCTTTAGTATAAATGGCGTCAGACGCTAAAATTATTGTACCTAGTTCAGCACTTTCTATCTCTAAGCCAATAATGCCCCATGCATGCCCACTACCAAAGTTTAAAACTTTAACACCATCTACTAATTTAATGTTGTCGTCCTCTTTTTGAATCGTTTTCCAAGTTAAATTATTTTTAATCCACGCATCTATATCTGCCCATATATATGCACCTTCTTGTTGGTTACGTGCATATGTTTTCATAGTGCCGCTTAATTCATCATCATGTACAATGACTGTTGCATTAGTAAAATATTCTAAACAACCGGCATGATCTAAATGTAAATGTGATGCAACTACAAAATCTACTTCTTTAGGATCGACACCTATTTGCTCTAATCGATTAGGTAAATGACAAGTTTCATCGGCAAAATACGGAAATGCTTTTTGTGTTGCATTAATCCATCTGCCATTTTCTCCCATAGCATTAGGATTACATGCAGTATCAAATAATATCTTTGCCTCTGGATGATCAATAAATACAGTGTAAATAGGAAATTCATGCATTTCATTAGGCGCTTCTGGATGATCTAACGTAGCTTGGTTCGAGTTGGCAATCATTAAGTTTTTATCCATCTTCATACGACCATTGTCTAAAACATAAATCTTCATACGCTCTTTATTATAGTTCACCATAACTATCATCTCCTTATATTTGTAGTTATATTTTACACTTTAGAGTAAGCGCTTACAAATATATGCACATTTTTAACTTTTAAATTAAACCATTTGTTATTTAGTGACATATTAAAAAGGGAGCTGGACAAAAATCTTATTTTTATTAGAAGCTTGTGTAGCCCCGACCCGAGAAAGATGACTAGCGTTGAAATCAACTTTATACAAGCACATTTTCACTTCAGTCATCTACTGCCTATATAAAATTAGAGCCTGAAGACAACTATTAAGTCCCAGACTCTTTAACTTACTATTTAATTTTAAAAAACATCGCCTAGCGTTACAGATAAAATTGATTTGATTGAATGTAATCTATTTTCTGCTTGATCAAATACGACTGAATGATCACCACGAAATACTTCATCGCTTATTTCCATTTCGGTGATACCAAACTTTTCAAAAATTTCTGTGCCAATTTGGGTGTTCAAATCATGGAAAGCAGGTAAGCAATGCAGCACGATAATATCAGGATTACATGTGTTAGCTAACATCGCACTATTAATTTGATATGGCAATAATTGCTCTATACGTTGTTGATATACAGAGTGGTCTTCACCCATAGAGAACCATACATCTGTATAGAGCGCATCAGTTTGATATACTGCCGCTTTGATATCTTCAGTAATTAATATTTTGCTATTAGACTGTTGTGCATATTGTTGCGCCATTTGTTGAATATCATCGTGTGGTTGTAAATCTTTTGGGGCAGCAATATTAATATTAACACCTAAGATTGCACCAGTAATTAATAAATCATGTGCTACATTGTTACGTGCATCCCCTACATATGTTAAAGTTTTACCTTCAAAAGTGCCCCAATTTTCTTTCAACGTAAAGAAATCAGCGATCATTTGCGTCGGATGCCATTCATTCGTTAAACCATTCCATACCGGCACATTGGCATATTTTGCTAACATTTCTACATCAGCTTGATTGTAACCTCTAAACTCGATGCCATCATACATTCTACCTAACACTTTAGCAGTATCTTCGGTAGATTCTTTAGCACCTAAATGAATATCACCTTGACCAAAGTATTCAGCCGTAGCACCTAAATCAAATGCTGCAACACTGAATGCCGAGCGTGTACGCGTAGATGGTTTTTCAAAAAGTAGCGCTAAATTTTTTCCTTTTAAATATGGATGTGGAATCCCTCTATTTTTCTTTTCTTTTAATTCGCCTGTGAAATCTATTAATGTAGTTAATTCATCATAAGAAAAATCACAAGTTTTTAAAAAACTTTTACCTTTAAAGTCTTGCAATTGTTTTAGTGTTGTTGTGTACGCCCCATCTAAATCACTCTCCAATATTTGTAAGATTACTTACTATCATAACGAGAGAAGTTATAAAAATCAAGTATATTTATACCTTTTATTGTATATTATTGAATGAATGTATTAAAATAAGTTTCTTCAACTCCAACACAAATCAAACAGTAACAACATTCTTGTTAACACCCAATTACAAAAAAGTGTTATAATACACAGTTTTATATACATTAAAGCATAAAAAAAGATGAGTGCTAGCACTCATCTTTTTCGAATATTTTATTAAGACGTTGCTTGTTTTCTTTTACTATTGCGCGCTCGTTCTTCTGGTGTTTTTAAGAAGCGTGTCATAATTGCACTAGCTGCATAAAGACCGAAAATAAGGAACATCATACCTTTGACGCCAATTGTACTATAGAATAAGTAAACAAGTCCTGGTCCTGCGAATACACATAGCCCTGCACCCAAGTTTAATATTGCCATAGCTGGTCCTTTATCTCCTTCACCAACAAGTGATGGTACTAATGCAGAAATTGGCACGAAGCCTGCTAAACACATCCCCCATAAGAAGCCGACAAGACCGACTACAAAGACATTACCTGTAAATAAATCCGGTAAGAAGTATAAGCCTAATGTAAAGACCGCACAGCCTACACCACCGATAAAGCTAATCGTATTTTTCCAACCAATTTTGTCACTTAATGCACCAAAAATTAAATTAAAGATAATATTGGCGATAAAGATTGTTCCCCAAATATTCAACCAAGTCGTTGTTTCAATTCCTCTTTTAGATAAATAGAGTGGTAAGAATAATGGAAATGCATATTGTGCTGCTTGATTAATAATACGTACGATACACGCAACAGCAACACGAGGTTCTCTATATAAAATAGAAATACCTGCAAATATTTCTCTCATATGTTCTTTAGCGCCACCTTCACGATCTTCTAATGAAAATTTATCTCTGTTAACGAATACAGCAAGTACTGTTCCAATAAGCACCCAAATAATGGCAGTCCATAATGTACCAAAGTAACCAATTTGTTTAATTGCAAATGAAGAATAGAATGAACCTAATACACTTAAGCCACCTGTGAAGACGAACCAGAACCAACCTACTGCTGCGCCTAAACGTTTTTGTGGGGAACGGTAAGCCACCCAAACTAAGAATGAATACGCAAATAAAGGATAACCAAAACCTCTAATCGCATATGTAGGAATCATTAGTTCAAATTGCCCTGAAGGTACTGCAATTCCAGCAAAGACTGCATGTCCTATAATATATAACGTTGTCCCTATTAACATAACTTTTCTAGGTCCTATAACTTCAACTAAAACCCCTGAAAGCCATGAACCAATTGCTATCGTAACACCATAACTCGTAGTTAAGGCTGCTGTTTGTTGTACCGATAATCCATGTTCTTGTAGATATGGACTTATCCAACCTAGCTCTAATCCATCACCCATCATAAAGATAAGCACACCAATGTATCCCCATAGCAGTGTTGGCGGCATACCCATTTTTTCCAATTTATTATGCATAAGTAACGACACCCCTTTATCATTTTTGTTTTCCAAATAACAAGATACAATGAGTCTTTCACACTTCGGAAAACGCTTTCATTTATTTATTATATTCTATTTGATTTTTTCTTATAATGCAAATTTATTTTTATTTATTTTCACTTATTTTCGTTTTTAGTGTTACTTCATTTTCACTATAAAAAAGAGCGATAAGCTTATGTAGCTGCTTATCACTCATTTTTATATTCATCTATTTTAATTGTTTATTAAATGCTTCATATAATTGTCGCGCTGTCGAGTCATCTTTAATACCATGCACATTCATACGACCGTCTCTAAAGAGTGTACAATTCACATCTTTATATTGCATTAACTTAGCAAATGCATTTTCTTTAATAATACGACCTGGGAAGAAAGTTGCATAATCAAATGCCTGTTTCTTAAATCTAAATAAATATGCATTGCCACACATTGCTTCGATTTGACTATACTGAGGCTTATTTAGCAATTCATATTTACCTTGTTTACAAACGTGACATTGGTCATTTTTTAACCTATCAATATTGATTGCTTGTTGTTTTAAATCAAACGTATCAATCGTAATTAACTTTTTTGAAAATCCTTCACCTGCAGCATAACGCATCAATTCTGACACTTGCATGCTAACGACTTGATTAATTACCGGTGGTAAGACGCCGTTGATGGCACAACTTTCACCAGTATTTGGTACTGCTTGCAATAAACACTTGAAGCACGGTCCTTTATAATCAATAGCATAAACCGTACCTTTGCTACCTACAGCCGCACCATAAATCCAAGGGATTTGTAATTTATAACAAGCTTCGTTAATAAGATACCTAATTTCGAAATGATCCATACCATCCATCACAATATCTGGATTATAATCACTTAGTATTTTTTCAATATTTGTGGCAGTCAGTTCTTCATATAGAACATTGATTTTAACTGACGTGTTGATTTTATTTAATTTACTTTTTAAAGCTTTAACTTTAGGCAACATTTGTTGTGCATCTGCTTCATCATATAATGCTTGTCTGTGTATATTACTTAACTCTACGATATCCATATCAATAATCGAAATTTCATGTACACCCATTCGCGTTAACATTTCTGCAATGTTACTTCCAAGTGCACCTGCGCCTAAGATCATGACATGCATTGTCTGCAAATGTTGTTGACCTTGCTCGCCAAAACGTTGGTACCGCGATTGACGATTATAGCGGTTTATCATAGGAAACCAATACCTTCTACAGGACTTGATGCTTGTGCAGTATATTTAACTGGTATTCTGCCCGCTTCATAACTTAATCTACCTGCTTGAATGCCTAATTTCATAGCTTCGGCCATTTTAACAGGATCTTGTGCACTTGAAATAGCAGTATTTAATAAAATGCCATCAGCGCCTAGTTCCATCGCATGGCATGCATCTTTAGGAGAGCCAATGCCAGCATCAACGATGACTGGTACGTCTACTTTTTCGATAATGTAGCGTAGATTTAACGGGTTATTAATGCCTCTTCCCGTACCAATAGGTGATGCTAAAGGCATAATCGCATGTACACCTAACTCTACGAGACGCTTCGCCAATACGACGTCATTAGATACATAAGGACATACAGTGTACCCTTTTTCTAATAAAACTTCACATGCTTCATACGTAGCTAATGGGTCAGGCAATAACGTTTCATCATCCCCAATTACTTCTACTTTGATCATGTCACAAACGCCAGCATGGTTAGCTATTTCCGCAATTCTAATTGCTTCTTCTGCTGTTTTTGCTCCTGCTGTATTAGGGAAAGTAATATAGTCTTGTAAATTTATATTTGCTAACGGATTAGGTAAGTTTTTGTCGTATAAATTCATTCTTCTTACCGCAAAAGTTAAAACCGAAGTTTCTGCAGCATTAATTGCTTGTGTTTGTATAGTTTCATTTTCAAATTTACCAGTACCTAGTAATAATCTAGACTTTATTTCAAATTGTCCAATTTTAAACATATTAACCGCCTCCAACGAATTCTAATAACTCTAATTTGTCATTTGCTGAAACTACTTGTGATGCAAAAGCGTCTTGCTTAATTAACTTGCTATTATGTTCAACAATAACGCGTTGTTCATCAATTTCTAGTTGTTGTAATAATGCTAATAACGATAATTGTTCGTCAAACTTAAATGTGTCACCATTAATCATGACTTCCATTCAATACACATCCTTTTACTGTAAAATCATTTAAAATTGATGGTTTTATATTTGTAAGTATCCATTTACTCATAAGTTCACCTACAATTGGTGATAATAAAATACCGTTACGATAATGACCGGTAATAACAAATAATCCTTCGTCAACTTCGTCCATTATTGGAATTTCATTGGCAACATGCGGACGAACGCCTGACCATTGTTTGAGTGTACGCGCATATTTTAGTTTAGGTATATGTTGGGTAGCGCTATTGATTAACCAATCTACACCACGTTGCGAGACACCTACTGAATAGTCATCAAAATAACTTGTAGCACCAATAAGTACTCTATTTTTATTTTTCGGTACTAAGTAGCAACCATTCGTCATAAATAACGTCGACTGCAAGCCTAAATCTTCTTGTTCCATCAATACAACTTCGCCTTTTACACCTGTTAATTGACGATCTTTTAATTGCGCTTGCACTAATTTATGACTCCATGCGCCACCTGCAACGACAACTTTTGGCGCGTAATAATTACCTTTATTCGTAACCACTTTATATATGCCTTTGCCTTTTGTAATTGCTAGCACTTCTGTATGTTGGATGCGTTCAACGTTGTTCACTTCTAGCGATTGATACAAAGCTTTTGTATACTTATTCGCATTGATTTGGTGATCATTAGGTATATATAATGCCATGATGTCTTCAATATTAAGATTATTACTCGTTAAACGATGAGCTTCTTGTTGATCTAACAGTCTCACATCAGGATTACCATGTGCCAAAAAGTTATGTTGTGCTATTACTTTGCTATTGTCTTTTGGCTCAAAAGCTAATTTAATCAATCCTGTTTCTTTATATTCAATATCACTTCCAACTTCCGAGCGCAGCTGGTCACGCAACTGTTTGAAATATTGTTGGGATTCCAAAGCCAAGCGATACGTTGGACTATCGTTAGAAAACTCATTTTGGGCACCTAACATACCGCCTGCCTTATAAGAAGCATGCATGCCATCAATATCCCTATCGATAATACCTATACTCAACTTATGTTGTTTTAAATTACGTGCAACAGACATGCCCATCACACCGGAACCGATAATGAGTACATCAAACATAATTTGACCACTCCTCTATAACTTTTCGTAAAGTTTGACTATTACTGTTATAAAATAATGAAATACCAGCAATGCCTGCAAAACCTCGTGGCAAATGCGGTAAAGTGCGAACATTTACGCCACCGAGTGCAATAACTTTAATTGCTTTGTTTAGTACTTGTGTCATTTCACGTTGCGACCTAGGTGCTTGATGCGGTTTGGATGGTGTGGGAAAAACATGACCAAACAATACATAATCACAGCGCTGTTGTTCTGCATAAATAACACTTTCTTCACTGTGTGTAGACATACTCACTACTGCTTGAGGATGTTGAGTTTTAAATTTTTTTAGTGCACTATGATATTCACTGAAATGAATAGACGTCATAGCACAAGCAATAAATACATCTACATTACTATGTACAGTTAATTTATCTTTACTAATACCGTGTTCAATAGCTGTAGTTATCCAATCAATAAGTTGAGATGTCGTCATAGGGGTACGTATAATTAAGCAATCGTAATATTCTAAAATTGATTTATAATGCTCAATATCTAGCTGAGTTAATATTTTGTATGGTGTGATAGCTATAAGCATTGGTATTCACCTCTATATAAAATAAAAAAAACGTTATTTTTCTGGATAGAAAAATAACGTTTATACTCAAATATAAAAATCGTCTAAGTAACGCCACTTTCCTACGCCAGTATGAACTGGATCAGGTTCGGGGAATTTCGAAATGACGATTTCGATCTCAGCCTTTTAAAAAGGCACTTCCAGTGGTTTATATAAAATTGTTAACTTTTGTGTTGTAAAAATCAATGAACCAATAACGTTAATGTAACTCAAGATTTTAGAAATTGCAAACTACTTTGTGATTAATTGTGCGCATTTGCTTTAGTTAACTCAAGTAACTTTTTAGTTAAGGGCTGCGTTTGATTATAAACTGCTTGATATACATCAAAATAACTTTGGTAAGCAACATGACGTTCTTTATTTGGCTCAAATATTTTATCTTTATGGATAAATTGCTCAACACATGAGGCGATGTCATCATACCATTTCAAACCTGTAGCAGCGATCATTGCTGCACCCATAGATGGTCCCTCTTCATGTTTAAGTTTATATACTTTTGCATTAAATATATCTGCTTGCAGTTGTAACCAGAAATCACTTTTTGCACCGCCACCAATAGCGACAACTTCCGTTATATGCTTACCTTGCGTGCGCATGTAAGCTATGGATTCATATAAGGAATAAGTAATGCCTTCGATGACTGAGCGAGCCATATCATCAAATGAATGCAAGCCACTTAGTCCAATAAAACTACCACGAATATTAGCATCACCGTGTGGCGTGCGTTCTCCGGCTAAGTAAGGTCCAAAAATAAGCCCTTGAGCACCTATTTTAGATCGTTCGGCGCATCTCATAATTTCAGCAAAAGAATAATTTTGACCACATTGTCGTTTAAACCAATTCAGACTATCGCCAGCCGAGAGCGTCACACCCATAGCATACGATAAATTATTCACCGCATGTTTAAACATGTGAATATTATGACCATATTCGGCATCTTGCTTTGCTTCGCATGACAAAATCACGCCTGACGTCCCAATGCTACATAATGATTGACAAGGTTCAATGACGCCGGCACCAATAGCACCACAAGCATTATCGCCACCACCAGCAAATACTGCAACTTTATTCGTAATGCCTAACTTGTCGGCAATCGACTGCTTTAAATACCCAACTTGTGTATCCGAGGTAACCAGTGCTGGGTAAATATTCGTAACCCCAAATTGTTTACCAACTTTTTCTGACCATTGGTTTGTCACTGGATCTAATAACAATGTACTCGACGCATCGGACAATTCCATATTGATTGTATTTGTTAATTTAAAGCGCACGTAGTCTTTAGGTAATAAAAATACTTTCGTCTTAGACCAATGCTCTGGTTCGTGTTGCTTTAACCACATTAATTTAGTTAACGTAAAGCCTTCTAACACTGGATTTCCCAACACAATGTCACCTAGTTGCGATTTAATTGCTTCGCATTGGGCAGTAGAACGCGTATCGTTCCACAATATTGCAGGTCTAATGACTTTGTACGCTTTGTCCAACACAATTAAACCATGCATTTGACCAGAAAACGATATACCATTTATTTCAAAATCAAAGTGAATTTGGTTTAAATCATTTATAACTTTGTGCATCGTTGCAATAGTTACTGAAACCCATTCATCGGGATCTTGTTCACTATAACCAGGATAAGCATGTTGAATCGTTAATGGCGAACTCGCAGCAGCAATGATATTACCTCTGTTATTAACTGCTAAGATCTTGATTGAACTCGTTCCAATATCAATGCCTAATACTAATTTTTCCACATTAATTTTTTCCTTTCCTAACTCAACACCTTAAATTAATTAATACATCATTCACTTACTTTTGACAAGTCCCTTTCTTTACTTAACGACTACAATATTTTACTACTTTCCAACCGAAAAATGTCACCTTCTGACTAAGACTACTGGACGTCTAAAATGTTGATTTAACAATCTTTCAGACATACCATTTAACGTATTATATGTAACATCTCTATATTGTTAAAATAACAATGTCTCTTAATAAAGGTTAACTAATCATATTAAATGTAAAAACAAATTTAA
>NZ_JAVTDB010000077.1:0-15468 GCF_032139365.1 Staphylococcus kloosii | reverse complement strand
AAATATGAGCCTGTAAAAATTAAAAACCAATCAATATATTCTAATAATCGATTGGTTTCACTGTAATTATATTATTTTGTTGTACCACGATATTCAATTCTATGCGGTAAAATAACATTTGGTTCTTCAATTTCTTCTTCGTTCATATATTTTGTTAACAGTCTCATACCTACTGCACCGATATCATATAACGGTTGGATAACACTAGATAATTGCGGTCTCACCATTTCTACCAATCTAGTATTATTAAAACTTACGATTTGAATATCATCAGGGATATTAACGCCTTCGTCTTGTGCACTATGTACAAGTCCGATAGCTTGTTCATCACTAATAGATAAAATTGCATCTAAATTTGATTTATCCAATGCTTCAAATGCACGAATACCATCTTTATATGTTTCATTACCATTAAATACTTGGTTTTCATTCAATGATAAATTGTGCTTAGATAATACATTTTTTAAACCAATTAGCACTTCATCCTGTGCTTTTTTAGAATAATTGCCTCCAACGAACCCAAACGCTTTGGCACCATTGTTAATCAATTCTTCAGTTACTTCCTCAGCTGCAGTTTTAAAGTCGATATTTACCGAAGCAATACCATCATCTTTACCATTCGTACCAGATACAACTACAGGTACAGAAGATTTGTTAATTAACTCTTTTATTTCTTCTGAAATCGTACCACCTAAAAAGATAATTCCATCAACTTGTTTACTTAATAAGTTATTAAAAATTTCTTTTTCTTTAACAGGATCGTTATCAGAGTTTGAAATAATTGAATGATACTTGTACATCGTAGCAATATCTTCAAGACCTCTCGCTAATTGTGAGTAATAAACATTAGAGATATCTGGAATTATTACACCTACCGTTGTTGTTCTTTTACTTGCTAAGCCTCGGGCTACAGCATTTGGGCGGTAATTTAATTTTTCAATTACTGAATTAACTTTGTCTCTCGTTTCAGGTTTAACATTTTGGTTTCCATTAACTACGCGTGAAACTGTCGCCATTGAAACTCTTGCTTCGCGCGCAACGTCATAAATTGTAACAGTCATAACTTCCTCCTTGTAAGCGTTTTAATTATTATTATATCCTGTTTTCATCACATTTTCAAAGTTTACCATATTTTATATTCGACGCAAACAAATTTGTTTTAATGTCACAATACTGTCAAAGCTATCATGGCACCTTTTACCACAAAAATACCCTTATTAGTCTGCTAAAATAAATTTAGCATTTAATAAGGGTATATGATGAATAATTTAAGAAAAATTATTTAATTTTTTTACTGTTATACATATCTGCTAAGGGTTTAATTTCGTTATAGAAATTATCAAATTCTTTTAAGTCCATTTGCTGACCGCTATCACTTAAAGCAACAGATGGATCAGGGTGAACCTCAGCCATAATACCATCCGCTCCAACAGCTAAACCTGCTTTGGCAGTTGGTAACATAATGTCTTTACGACCAGTACTGTGCGTTACATCAACCATTACTGGTAAGTGTGTCCCTTGTTTTAACACAGGTACCGCAGAAATATCTAATGTATTTCTAGTTGCTTTTTCGTAAGTACGGATACCACGTTCGCATAAGATAATGTTGTTGTTACCTTGTGCTGCAATGTATTCAGCCGCGAAAATAAATTCTTCAACAGTAGCTGACATACCACGTTTCAACAGGATAGGTTTTTTAGTGCGTCCTGCTTCTTTAAGTAATTCAAAGTTTTGCATGTTACGCGCACCAATTTGGAAAACATCTAAATATTCATCAGCGATTTCAAAGTCTGCTGGATTGACGATTTCACTTACCACGTTTAAATCGTATTTATCTTTAGTATTTTTAAGTATCTTTAATCCTTCTACGCCTAAGCCTTGGAAATCATATGGTGATGTACGTGGTTTAAAAGCACCACCTCTAATAAATTTCTCACCTTTAGCATGTAAATCAGCTGCTACTGCATCGACTTGTTCTTGTGATTCAACTGAACATGGGCCAAAGACAAATGATTTATTGCCATCGCCAATAATACCGCCGTTATCGAATTGAACGATAGTATCTTCTGGTTTTAATTTTCTTGATACATATAAATGTTTTTCATTTTCTGATTTTTGTAAATCAGTAGAGGCTTTAAAAATTTCTTTAAATAATTGTTTAATCACATTATCATTAAACGGACCCTCATTATTATCTAAAAGCACATTAATCATTTCTTTTTCACGTTGAGGATCATATACAAGTGTACCTTGTTTACGTTTTTCTTCCCCTATTTTTTGAGCGATTTTCCCTCTTTTAGATAATAGTTTTAGAATTTCATCGTTTATTTCAACAATTTCATCTCTGTATTCTTTTAATTTATCTGACATTTTATTCACCTCTATGAAAATATTTAAACTGTATATATTATTCTGCTTTAAAGCAGTAAAATATATGTTGGAAATTATTGTATCAATATCTTACTCGAAGTTCAAGTATAGATTTTCTTTTTTGACTTCTAAAATAGAATAACTCTTATGATAACTGAATTTTCTGTCACTTACCAGGGGAAATTATACACCTTGTGCGACATTTTATTTTTGTGCTTTTGTAAATCCATTCATTAACGTTATTTGGAATTTATGCTTGTTGTCACAGAAATAAAAAACAAACCCAACTTAACGTTTAAGTTAGGTTTGTCTTTAATATCACAACTTATATATCAATAAGTCGTATTAATAACTTATACTTACGTATTAATCATTAAATGTCTTTTTATCTATTTTACTTGAAGCTTTTTCACCTGAATTTTTTTGAGAAGGTCTATTCTTTTTATAATTCGTTTCTTTTGATGACTCCACATTACTATCTGTCGCTTCACTTTTACTATTATAAGCTAAGTTATTAGAGGCTTTGTCATGCACAATATGACCATCTTTAAAAACCACTGTTTCATGTGTCTGTTCAACTCTTTTTTCTGCTGAACCTGTCGCAGAATTACCTGATTTGTTATTATCTTTAGTTGTTGCATTAGTATTAGCATTACTTGAGCCTTTGTCATTTTCAGAAGCAACTGACGCAGCTCCGGCTGCTCCTCCTGCTGTCGCAGTTCCAGCCGCAGCAGCTGTAGCAGCTTTTGTATCGGTTAACTTAAAGTCATCGTCATTCACGTTACTGCTTTTTGTAACTAAATTAGGCACGCCTCCGTCAAATTTACCATTAGTTGGCTGTTCAGGTTGTAATAATTTTTTAGTGTTTTGTGCAACAACACTATCATTAAACATCGCTTCATGTTTTTCTTTTGCAGCACGAGCTAATTTGTTAGCACTTACTTTATTACTATCTTCTGTTGGAGCTACAGTATCTTCATCTTGTTGTGTATTGCCTGTTGTAGCTTGGCTGTCACTAGCATTACTTGCCGTAACTCCAGCTCCAGCAGTTGCCGTAGCTCCACTGGCTACTGCATTAGTTGTATTATCATCATTTGACACGGATGGATCTGCTAAATCATTTTGTGAAGATTCTTTTTGAATTGCATTTTGTTGTGCACTTAATTCTTTGCTAGAAGGCGTTCCTTCTTTAGATTGTTGTTGGTTATCAGACTCAGCTTTATTAGCAGCTAAACCTGCCGTAGTACCAGCAGTCGCACCAACAGCTACACCGCCTACAGTTGCAGCTGTATTGGATGAGTTATCAGTCGATTCATGATTTGTTGGGTTAGATAAATTGTTTTCAGCAGATTCTTCTTGAATAGCAGCTTTTTGAGCTGAAACTTCTGAATCACTAACTGAAGATTTAATATGATTAACTTCATTTTCTGCTGCCTGACGTTGTTCTTCTGATTGTTTAATAATACTAGATCTAAATTCACTCGTACTTTGCTCAAAACCTTTGTTGCGTTTTGATTTTGTAGTAACTAAACCGATTGCCGTACCGATAACTGCACCAATTACAAATCCATAGACAAAATTACTTCTATCTTCATTATTATACTCTTCAGGAACTTCATAACGCTCTAAATTTCTTTCATAATTATCACGGTTATAATATGTCATAATGATTTCCTCCTATAGCAAATGCACTTAAATAAAGTAACAACCTCATTTAAGTGCATTTGTTTGTGTAAGTATATAAGTTATTTATTCTCTACACGAGTAGTATAGCTATGATTAGCATCGTTTGCTACGCTACTTGTTTTGTAGTTTGCACTTTCTCTACGATTTCTTCTATTTTGCCATTTGTCTGCAATTTCCATTGCAACATTTGACCATTGAACTACTTGAGAAATTTTATCTTCGTTTTGAGAAATATTGTGCGTAATAGAATTAGTTACGCGGTCAACCGAACCGTTTAATGTTTGAACTGAGTCACCGATACCTTTTACAGCATCAACTACTGAGTTCAATCTTTCTGATTTACCTTGAATATCTTCAGTTAAACGATTAGCTTTATGAAGTAAATCAGTTGATTCACGTGTAATACCTTGAACTTGACCTTCTACACCATCAAGTGTTTTAGCTACGTGATCTAAGTTTTTCTTAACTGAAATTAATACTGCAACAATTCCAATTACTAAAATCAGAAAAGCTATTGCCGCGATAATTCCAGCAATGGGTAAAATCCATTCCATCAAAAACGCCTCCTAGTAAACATATGTTGTTATTTTATTTTAATACCCAACTCATTTTAACATAAACATATTAAAATTCATTAACAACATCGAGATTTTCCATATATGCACGCTGAATTTTTTGTATATCACCAGCACCCATAAATAATACCACAGCATCACTATATTGTTCTAATAAATAAACACTATCTTCGTCTATTAATTGTGCACTGTCTATACGTTTCAATAAATCTTGAATCGTTAGGTTGCCTGAATTTTCTCTAATAGACCCAAATATTTCACATAAGAATGTGTGGTCGGCTTTACTTAAACAATCAGCAAACTCTTGTAAGAACGCTTTTGTTCTACTAAAAGTATGTGGTTGGAAAACCGCGATGACTTCCTTATTTGGATATTTTTTTCTTGCTGTCTCAATTGTAGCACTAATTTCTCTTGGATGATGGGCATAATCATCAACAAGTACTTGATTTACTACTTTTGTTTCATTAAATCTTCTCTTTACTCCACCAAAAGTTTCTAACGCTTCTTTGATGTTATCGATATCAAGCTCTTCAAGATAACTGATAGTAATTACAGATAGCGCATTTAAAATATTATGATCACCATATTGAGGCGATAAGAATGTATCGAAAAATTTATTATTTATATAAACGTCAAATTGTGTACCTTTTTCACTAATTTGGATGTTATCGGCGTAAACATCATCATTAGTTGAAAAACCATAATAATAAATTGGTACATTAGCTTGAATACCTCGTAAATGTGGGTCGTCTCCCCAAGCAATGATAGCTTTTTTTACATTATGAGACATTTCTTGAAAGGCATTTACTACATCATCAATATCTTTAAAGTAATCCGGATGGTCAAAATCAATATTCGTCATAATTGCATAATCTGGATGATAACTTAAGAAGTGACGTTTATATTCACATGCTTCAAAAGCAAAATATTCACTTGCTGGAATACCTAATCCTGTACCGTCTCCGATAAGGAATGATGTTTTTTTATCACCATTCATAACATGAGATAACAAGCCAGTCGTTGAAGTTTTACCATGAGCTCCAGTAACCGCAACTGAAGTATATTGATCTATAACATGTCCTAAGAAATCATGGTAGCGTATCACATCCAATTTTAATTCATGTGCGCTTACAATTTCTTCATGTGTATCAGGGAATGCATTACCTTGGATTACCACCATGTCCTTTTCAATATTATTTGCATCAAAAGGTAGAATTTTAATACCTTTATTTTTAAGTGCTACTTCTGTAAAGACGTAGCTTTCAATGTCAGAACCTTGAACTTCATTTCCAAGATCGTGCATGATTTGTGCTAACGAACTCATCCCAGCACCTTTTATACCGACAAAATGATAATGTGTCATTTAAACACTCCCTTTTTTATTTATTTAATTCATTTAAATCAGTTTCAGTTAGATAAACATCTCTAGGTTTAGAACCATTTGATTCTGAAATATAACCGAGTTGTTCTAATTGATCGACGATTCTTGCTGCACGATTATATCCTATTTGGAAATGTCTTTGTATTAACGATGTAGAAATATGTCCTTCTTGTACCATAAAGTTGCATACATCATTAAATAAATCATCTTGTGGCGCACTTTCAGTTTTTTTCAATAACTCTTTTTCTTCAAAAAGATACTCAGGGTCTCGTTGTTGCTTAACAAAGTCAACAACATCATCTATTTCTTCATCTGAAACAAATGTACCTTGAACACGAATTGGTTTATTCATACCGCTTCCTAGATAAAGCATGTCACCATAACCTAGTAAACGTTCTGCACCACCACTGTCTAGAATCGTTCTAGAATCCACACTAGATGATACCATAAAGGCAATTCTCGTTGGAATATTAGCTTTAATAAGTCCAGTAATAACATTAACTGATGGACGCTGTGTAGCTACTAACATATGAATACCACAAGCGCGCGCTTTTTGAGCGATACGTGCGATAGATTGTTCTACCTCTTGTGGTGCCATCATCATTAAATCAGCTAATTCATCAATAACTATAACAATTTTAGGCATCCTATCCTCATAATTTGCTTTTTTATTGAACGCTGTAATGTTACGTACATGGTATTTAGCAAATAGTTTATAACGACGTTCCATTTCTTCAACAGCCCATTTTAAACTTTGCGTTGCTGCCTTGACGTCAGTAATTACTGGCGAAACTAGATGAGGTAAATCATTATATGGTGCTAATTCTACCATTTTAGGATCGATAAGTAATAATTTTAACTCTTCTGGGTGGTTCTTATATATAAGTGATAACAAAATACTATTTATACAAACAGATTTACCTGAACCTGTCGCACCCGCTATAAGCGCATGAGGGGTTTTGGCAATATCCATCAATAACGGTTTATTATTAATACGATACCCCATTGCTACAGTTAATTTAGATTCTGCACTTCTAAATTCTTCCGTATCAATAATTGACCTAATATTTACTTTTGTAGAAGATTGATTGGGCACTTCTATACCTACTAAACTAGTTCCAGGTATCGGTGCTTCAATGCGTATATCTTTAGCGGCAAGTGCCATTTTAATATCATCTTGTAAGGCGGTTATTCTAGACACTTTGACGCCTTTTTCTACTGATAATTCAAACCGTGTAACACTTGGCCCTTCAGTAACAGACTGAACCTCTGCAGGTACGTTGAAATAGTAAAATGCATCATTTAATTCTTGTTTCTTTTCTTCAATCCAATTGTTATCAATTTTATGTTCTTCAGGCTTATCTAATAAGGATACGTCAGGTAATTTCAAGCTTGGACCTCTTCGGATCGTTCTTGTTTCATAATTTTGCTGTTCACTGTCATTATTTAACTTCGCTTGATTATTGTCATTATTATTATGTTGAGCGTCCATAATATCAGTAGAATCATCGTTATTAAACGCGCCAACTTCCTTATTGTTGTCGGTGTTAACTTGTGTTACAGCATCTTCACTTAAAGACGAATCATCATTATAATCTTCATTAATTAGCGTATTATTGTTTATATTTTCTTCGCTACTTTCATTTGTAGATGATGTAGTAACTTCAGGTTCTAAATTGGGAACACTCACGCTTTTTGCCTTACGTGCATCCATCATACGTTTTTTATCTGATGGTGTCATTACTACATTGAAAGGTTTAGCTGTTTTTTTAATCGCTGCGTTTTTATTATTTGAAGTATTTTTCGACGATTGTGCTTTACTCTGATTTTCTTCTTTCACATCATGATATTCAGACTTACCCTTATATGTAGGAGACGAACTATTAGACTTGTCTTCAACAAGGTTATTATCGTCACTTTCGACAGACTTCGGCTCATTTACCGTCGTATTTTCTTCGTCTAACTGTACATTGTTTTCGTCTGAATCTTGTGGTTCAGCGTCATCGTGAGTTTCAGCTAACTCACGATATTTCGCTTCTGAGATATCAGTTTCTAATTCATTATCAGTGTGCTGATAAGTAACATCATCAGTCTCTGCAATTTCTTCAATATCGTCACTATTTTCTGGTGAAGTTTGAGGTATCTCTTTCGTATTATACGTTTCAGTTTCACTTGAATTGACTTCTACATCCGCATCTTGAACAGTATGTACATCGCTAACGTTATTTAAGTCAACTTCCTCATATTTGAAATGATTATGTTCATCAGAAATATGACGTGATTCGTCTTCTCCTTCATTTTGAGATTCGTCTTCTACTGATAAGTCATCATTTTGTGATTGCTTATCACTATCATCTAATGAACTGTCACCAATATATTGTTGCGCTTGTTTAGCGTACATTTCGTCTATTGCTTTTTGGATACTGTCTTTTTCTGTATCATCTTGCGCTTGTCTTTTTTGTTGCAACGCCTTTTTGAATTGACGTTTTTTTAAAACTTTTCGTTCTCTTTCTCTTCTAATTTCTTCAACAATTTGAGAAGCATAAAAGTTATTCATATTAATCGTATTATCTTTTTTCGCAGTTTGAGTTTGAGACGTTGCATTGACAGTATCTGTATTTGTTTCTACATCATCCCATTGTATATCTTTCTCAAAATTGTCAGTGACTTCATCAGAATCGTACTGATTTGAAGATCTATTAGCTTCAGTAACATTCGCGTTTGTAGTTGATTTGGATGTAGTTGTGTCAACTTGTTGATTCTTTTCAATTTGTTGATAACTGTCATCAATCGTACCCGCTTCGTCCTCTGAAGGAATAACACCATTCTTTAATTGACGTCTTTTTTTAGTACCAAATATCGCAGATGGTATCTCAGTAGCTTTAAAATCAGAATGTCTTGAGGTATGCTCCGTATTTTTTGAAGATGCTTGCGCTCTTAATACTTCTGTTTGTATACTTACGTGTGATTTCTTACCATTAGATTTATAATCATGCTTTTGTACATCGTCATTTTTAGTTTGACGCTGTTGTTCCTTACTCACGTCCACACGACGTCTTCTGTGTCGTTTATTATCAACCTGTGTATAAGTTTGAGATTCGTCTCGATAATTATGTATATCTTCGCTAGTTTGATGAGCAGTATGGCCTTCGTTGTCTTCTTGCTGTGTAGCTTCTTCAACGACACGCATTGGAAATCTAAATTTACCTCTCGGGCGATCATATACATCATTATTCTGAGGAAGTAATGTGTCTTGCTCATCACTTTGATTAGCTTTTTGACGACGTTTATTTCTGTTATTTAGATAGTCTTCATTTGAGTCTTTTTCTTCTCCAAATAATTTGTCGAACCAGCTCATATTGACATTACCTCCTAATTTTATTCAAAAAACGGTTGCCCTACTTCATACTCATCAGACAAGACCATTATACCTTTCTCTTGTGGGGCATCAGGTAAGTTGAGTTCTTTCATTGAACATACCATACCACTAGATGCAACGCCTCTTAATTCAGCATCTTTAATAACCATACCGCTTGGCATAACAGCACCAACTTTAGCTATAACAACTTTTTGTCCAGCTTCCACATTAGGTGCCCCGCATACGATTTGAAGTTTGTCGTTTCCAACATCCACCGACAAGACGCTTAATTTATCAGCATATGGATGCTTATCTTTTGTTGCTACATATCCTACTACGAATTTAGATGATAAATCTGCATCTAATTCATTACTAAAACCAGCGTTTTTGATTGCTTGATTGAAATTGTTTACTATTTCATCTGTTAATTTAATATGTCCATTCCCTTCAATATTAACGATATTAGATGCATTAAAAATGTTATAGCCAACTACATCATCGTTTTTGGTGATTTGTACAATATCACCTTTAGTTTCATAATTAAATGGTCCTTCTTGTGGGTCAATTTGTAAAAAGGCAACGTCGCCTACTTTTTCTTTATTATAAAAAAGGTTCATAAACTATATTCTCCTTATTTTTTATCTTTATTTTCATATGCTTTACGTGTTGCTTCTAATCGCTGTATTACATTAGGGTCTCTTTTTTGTTTATTATTTTTCCCTAAAATAAATATAGGTTCTAAATGGCCACTGTCATAGCCAAAAGATAATGATGTTATCGGTACTAACCCTTTAGTAAAGAATTCCATTGTTAAATGCGCCATAACATCATAACCCGTTTTATTTCTAATGTCCGCAACTATTAAGACATCTTGATGCGGAATTGCGACTAACATCTCGCCTTCACATTGTTTTTCAAAGTCATTTAAATAACTTGTGTTTAATATTCTACTCGCATCATAGCCATCGTTCGAATTTATAAAGTAAAAGATATTACCTTTTACTTCATCAGTAGTATACGAATTCTTTAACTTTCTTACATTAAATAATGCCATTTCTTTTAATTGTTGTTGTGTAATATTAAGTTCTTCCAACATGGTCTCATCAATTAAACGATAAGATTTACCTAAATCTAATGCGTAATAAATGTTAGTTTCTGCAGTATGTTCATCAATTACAAATTTAATACCGTCTTTATTCTCTTTATCGAAACTTGGAGAACGTAACACGGGCATAACTTGAATATCATCTAGTTCTGATAAACTAGTATCTTTCATTTGTCCAATTGCTTCTTCCACATAATACACAATTTCATCTATAATTTTGTCGTTTTGTTGTTTGTATTTAGCTACAATTGAATTAAGCTTAATCGTAACGCCTTTACCATTATCTGTTCTATAAATACGTAAAGTTTCATCTTCACGATTAAAATTAAATTTAACATCTAAATGTTCTAAACGTGATTTTAACTTATCTCTCATTAGAAATACATTCATAAGTTAACACTCCTAATTTAATGCCTTTATATATTTTACAATAAATATACCCTTAGGAACAGAAAAAATATGTGTTCTAAGGGTATAGTTTTATAACTTTTGCAGTCTACTATAATCTACTACATTTTATAATGAAGCTAAGAAATCATCTATTTGTGCAATTGATTTTCGTTCTTTTCCGATATAGCTACCTAACTGTTCACCATTTTTATATACTAAGAAACTAGGGATCCCCATAATACCATGGTCAATACAAATATCCATAAATTGATCTCTATCGACAGCAATAAATTGATAGTTATTATATTTCTCTTCTAATTGCGGTAAGTCTGGTTCGATAACTTTACAATCTGGGCACCAATCCGCAGTAAATAAAAATACAGTTTGTTGTTGTTTTAACTCTTCAAATTGTTGGTCATTTTCTAAATTTTTCATTGTTCCACCTCAAAAATTATTGATATTGTAACGCTTCAATTTTATTATCATTCAGACTTTCAATACTTTTTGATAATAAAGCTCTAGCAGCTTCATAATCTCGATAATCAAATACCGAATTGGTACTATGAATATATCGTGCACAAACACCGATAACCGCCGTTGGAATACCTTCATTTGCCTTATGAATTTCACCACCGTCAGTACCACCTGGCGACATATAGTATTGATGATTAATGTTATTCGTAGACGCTACATCTAATAAAAAGTCTCTGAACGTTGGTTTTAAAATCATCGTTCCATCTTTTATTCTGATTAAAGTCCCCTCACCTAATGCACCAGATAATTCGTTTTTACCTTTCATATCATTAGCAGGTGAACAATCTACCACGAAAGCAACATCAGGTTTGATTAATTCAGCCGCAGCTTTAGCTCCTCGTAGTCCAACTTCTTCTTGTACATTAGCGCCAACATATAAGTCGACATCTAAGTCAACATCTTTTAACAATTCTAGTAATTCTATGCAAATAAGACAACCATAACGATTATCCCACGCTTTACTATTAAATCTATGCTCTGAAAGTTGAGTAAAAGGTGTATCTGGCACTATAGAATCACCAATTTCGATATTTCTAGCCCGGACTTCGTCTGCTGATTCACAACCTATATCCAACATTAAGTCTTCAATTTTAGGAGCACCTTCTGAACCTGTTCTAAAATGTTTGGGAATGTTAGAGACAATGCCTGATATTTCTTCTCCAGCTCTTGATTTAACCTTTAATCTTTGTGCCTGCCATATATCAGAAGCAACGCCACCTAAGTTTGTAAATTTAAGCATGCCATTGTCGGTAATATGAGTTACCATAAAACCAACTTCGTCCATATGAGCAGCAACCATTACACGCTTACTATTAATTTTTTTAGATTTTTTAACGCCGTATACGCCACCCATACGATCGTATACAAACTCATCTACATAAGGTGTGAGTTGTTCTTTAATGTAAGTTTTGACATCAGTTTCGAAACCAGGCGCTCCATGTAATTCAGTTAATGTTTTCATTCGTTCTAAAGTCTTATTTTTATCAATTTGCACTATCATTCACTCCTTAATAGTTATTATATCATTTGCATTATGATAAACTAATATTATGATTATTTGGGGGTAGTTAAATATGTTAAACAAAAAATCATGGCTTATTATTATACCTGTGCTCGGTATTATGCTTATTAGTAGTCTTATTTTAAGCAAAAAATTATTAACTCATAACTTTAAAAATCCAAACAAAGTTATCAATGAAGTTAAAACTTACTTTATGCACGTTGTAGGTTCATATATTTTAGAAGAACCCACTACTTATGAAAAAGACAACGCAGTTTATACCGTATACCGTGGTGGCATCACAACTTTTAATAATGACCGTTTTACTTATTATGATTTCTACGTTGATGCTAAAACAGGAACAGTTATAGATATCATTGAAAACGAATTTGAGGTAACGACTTAGTCATTACCTCATTTTTTATTTGCGCTTTATTGAATCAACGATAGTTTGAGCGTTTTCTTTATCATATTTAAGCGCGAAATAATTTTCATCATGATAGAATAAAAACCAATAATCATTATGAATAAAATATGGTGTCAATCTTTCTTTCTCTCTTATAGATTGCATTGGATAATCATCATATGCCGTTACCCATAATGGATTAGTATGTGCATTTGTTGGCATAATATCTCCCATATGGACAGCATTTTCTCCTTCACTTTCAATCGTAACAACTGAATGTCCGAAACTGTGACCACCTGTATGAAATACTTTCACACCTGGATAAACTTCGATTTCTTTGTCGAAAAGAATTAACTTTTCACGAAAGCTACCATTGTTTTTATCCCAATAAGTAGATTTACTTCTAATGTTTGGGCTTTGGAACTCATGCCATTCATCTTGCTGAATGTAATGTGTGGCATTTTTAAACACCGCAGCGCCATCTTTTGTAGTTAAACCACAAGCGTGATCAAAATGCATATGTGTCATTATAACTATATCTATATCATCAACATTAAGATTAAGTGCTTCCAAATCCGAAGCAATATGACTCTCGTAATCCACTCCGAAATTTCTCTTTTGCTTGTCAGTTAATTTATCATTGCCCATTCCAGTATCGATTAGTATGAGCTTATCGTTAGTTTGAATTAAAATTGGATATGTAGGTAATGCTATTTGGTTTTTGCTATTCACGTTATATTTTTTTGTCCATAATGGTTTAGGTACCACGCCAAACATAGCCCCACCATCAATATTTGTAATACCACCATTTAATTGATGAATATTAAAATGACCCAATTTCATAATTAGCCTCCTATTAATAGTTTCTATTATCTTTATTATACGCATTTAACTATATAATTAACATTTTTAGACATTAAAAAACGTTGTTCATTAAAATGAACAACGTTACTACTTATTTATGAAACTTAGCTTCCATTCGATATATACGAGAACCTTTATCTGAGAATTTTCTTTCATACTCAGTTTCAATATTATCTTCATGATCCTCTTGATGTAAGTTTAAATTTATTTTCGTAAAATACATGCCGAATTGAGTCATGCTCTCCAAACTATAAGCAAACAAGCCTCTATTATCAGTTTTAAAATGAATTTCTCCATCTTCTATTAAAATAATTTTATACAAGTTTAGAAAAGTAGCGTAAGTTAATCTTCTTTTCGTATGACGTCTTTTTGGCCACGGATCTGAAAAGTTTAAAAAGATACGCGTAACTTCATTTTCAGTAAAAAAGTCCGTTAATTCGCCTGCATCATTACAAATTAGTTTGATATTATTAAGCTCTTGTTCTAAAACTTTATCTAAGATTTTGACCATTACATTTTTTTCTCGCTCAATAGCGACAAAGTTTATATCAGGATTGTTTTTAGCCATTGTAGTAATAAATTGGCCCATTCCTGAACCTACTTCGATATATATTGGTTGCTCTTTATCGAACCATTGAGTCATTTTACCATTGTGACTACCATCAATATCAACAATATTGGGATGAGATTTTAAGTAATCCTCTGCCCAAGGCTTATATCGCATTCTCATTATTAATACTCCTTAAATAAACGCGTTATGTTCCATTACTTCGTTAAGAAACTTAAGCCACGTATTCATATCTTTATATCTTTTTTGTTCTTCGTACCATTGAATCATACCAATTGACTGAATAACGGTATACCATTTCATTCGTTTTTGTAAGTTAAACGTATCTTTAACTCCATAAGTATCAAGCCATTCTGGCCATTGACTTTCGGCTACGTAGTTATAGAGCAACATACCTAAATCAATAGCTGGGTCTGCAATCATTGCACCTTCCCAATCTACTAAATACAATTCATCGTGGTCTGATAGCAACCAGTTGTTATGATTAACGTCACCATGGACTACTGTAAAGAAACGTGCATCTAAATTAGGTATATGTTCTTCTAAATATGTTAATGCCTTTCTAACTACGTGATGTGTTAATACTTCTCTAGATAATGAAGCATTAATTTTACGCAGCATAATTTCTGGCGTAATGGGTTCCATTTCCATTCTTTTCAACATATTTAGTAAAGTTTTAGAATTATGTATTTTATTTAATAAGTGCGCAACTCTCTTTTGATGCATTTCTTTAAATGAAAGTTCTCTGCCATTTTTCCAATGCTGTGCAGTTACAACTTCACCTGTTTCAATACGTTTTGTCCACACTAATTTCGGTACAATTCCTTCGGCAGATAATGCTGCTATAAATGGGTTAGAATTACGTTTCAAAAATAATTTTTGCCCATCTTGTTCAGCCATATAAGCTTCACCTGAAGCACCGCCCGCTGAATCAAGTGTCCACCCTAATTGATAAAACTGCTCCACTACGTTCACCTCACTTTCAAAAAGAAAAAGGCCCCTAGAAAATCCTTTTTCAAGAGCCATATTATAAATTGTGAAACAAAAATATAAGTTTAATAATTGTAATATTAAATCTGCTACGAGATTTAATTGTCCCATTACAACTTACGTAATTCAAAACATCACGATACTAATCAATTATTAATATGGTGATGTTTTAAATCACTTTGTTTAAATGAACGCTATATTTTTGTGATTTTAAGATTGCTACACTTAGCTGGAATTTTAA
>NZ_JAVTDB010000076.1:0-112909 GCF_032139365.1 Staphylococcus kloosii | reverse complement strand
GAATCAAATTGTCGAGTCTATACCTAATGAAGAATTCTACCAAAGTTTTCTTTTTCTATAAAATCAACTCATTTCTAACAGATTCAATCATTGAAATGAGTTATCGTTTATTATGAGCTAGGTTTTCTGTCCTAGACTTTTTATCTAATTAAAAGATGAATTAATTGAAAGTCTCAGCCAAAAAAGACTCAACTTGTTCTGGTGATTTCGCATTTGCTGAATGTAAATGAGCTAATTTTTCTCCATTTTTAAATACTAATAAACTAGGAATACCCATGACTTCATTATCTGCGGCAACATCTTCAAGTTCATCTCTATTTACTGTATACCAATTGTAATCGTTATATTTTTCTTGTATTGGATCAATCCACATATCCATTGCTTTACAATCAGGGCACCAGCCAGCTTCGAATTTAACAATTACTGGATTATCGCTATTTACAGTAGTGTTAAAATCTTCATTTGTTTTAATAGGTTGCATAATAACGCTCCTTTTTATAATTTATTACTTTTTATTATAACGAATAATTAATATTAATTAAAAACTTTAAGCTTAAAATTAAGAGCGTTTTTAATATAATTCTGCTATATTAGTGATAATAACGTATAGGAGGTACAGAAATATGATTAAATTTTACCAATATCCTAATTGTACTACTTGTAAAAAAGCTGCTAAATTTTTACAAGCATATGGTGTGAGTTACGAACCTATTGATATCGTTCAACACACGCCAACAAAAAGTGAATTTAAAGAAATCATTGAACGTACGGGCTTAGAAGTGAACAAATTATTTAATACACACGGCGCAAAATATCGTGAGTTAGAATTAAAAGATAAGTTGAGCTCAATGTCAGACAATGATAAGTTAGACTTGTTAGCTCAAAATGGTATGCTTGTTAAACGCCCATTGGCTATATCTGGAGATAAAGCCACAGTAGGTTTTAATGAAGAAGTTTATAAAGAAACTTGGTTGTAATTAATAGATGTCGAAATTAAGGTGTTTATATATTAGGCACTTTTTTTATCTCTACATGTCGTTTATTATTTTATTTTTATTATAAACAGTTGCCTTTAAGCATTGTCATATGGCATCATAAAAGTGTGAAATCATATAGGAGGGGATACTTGTGGCAGTACCGAGCGAATTAAAATATTCTAAAGATCATGAATGGGTTAAAATTGAGGGTAATACAGCAACAATTGGTATTACTGAATACGCACAAAACGAATTAGGAGATATCGTTTTTGTCGAATTACCAGAGGTTGATGATGAAATTAATGAAGGAGATACTTTTGGTAGCGTAGAATCAGTTAAAACCGTATCAGAATTATATGCACCTATTTCAGGTAAAGTCTTAGAATCAAATGAAGAATTAGAAGATAGCCCTGAATTCGTTAATGAATCACCCTACGAGAAAGCTTGGATGGTTAAAATAGAAATTACTGATGAAAGTCAATTAGACGGTTTATTATCAGCTGAACAATATTCAGAAATGATAGGCGAATAATTAAAAAGTTGAACTCCTTGATATATATATCTGGGAGTTTTTATTATTACTACAAAATTTATTAAAACTTAAGCATATTTTTGGCCGTATGATCATAATTCATGTTTAATGAGTGAATACATCGTGGAATAGTATAATAGCGTATAGATAATCGACTTTGAGAAGGTGGATGTCATGACTATATTAAATAATGTAATTGTCGTTGAAGGTAAATCAGATAAAATGCAAGTAAACAAAGTGCTTGATGAGCCTGTACAAATCATTTGCACTAACGGTACAATGAGTATTGATAAAA
This sequence comes from Staphylococcus kloosii, assembly GCF_032139365.1. Taxonomy (GTDB): domain Bacteria; phylum Bacillota; class Bacilli; order Staphylococcales; family Staphylococcaceae; genus Staphylococcus; species Staphylococcus kloosii_A. The sequence goes on along the minus strand of NZ_JAVTDB010000076.1, from coordinate 111,105 downwards.
TTGATAGTATGATAGATACACTTTACGATAAACAAGTATTCATCTTAGTTGATTCAGATGATGAAGGCGAAAAAATTCGTAGTTGGTTCAAAAGATATTTAAGTGAAAGTAAACATATAAAAGTAGATAAACAATATTGTGAAGTGGCAAGATGTCCAAAACAATATTTATCTAGATTATTAGAAAAAAATGGCTTTATAGTTAAAGACGAGGAACAGTTAGACAAAGCACAATTAGAGAATATAGCTGAGAGGGTAAGTTTGATAACATGAACGTAACAAAAGAGCAACGAGTTAATGTAGAAGAACATTTCAATGAAGAAAAGCACTTAATTTTTGGCTATACACCTACATGTGGTACGTGTAAAGTTTCAGAAAGAATGTTAGATATTGCGAACGACATTTTAAAATTACCACTCACTAAGATTGATTTGAATTTACATCCTGATTTTAGTCAGCAATATGAAATTCAGTCAGTGCCTGTTTTAATGGTGATGTCAAAAGGTTCGGAACTAAAAAGATTATACGCTTTTCAGTCCGTTCCTTATTTGTTAGAAAATTTAAAAAGTAATTGACGAAACATTAGTGTAATGGTAGGATTAAAAATAATTAAATTATGTAACTCTTATCGAGAGAGGTGGAGGGATGTGCCCTATGAAACCCGGCAACCGTCTAATTAATAGAAATGGTGCCAATTCACATAAAGTTAAACTAACTTTAAAAGATGAGAGAGGGTATATTGCTTTCTCTATTCTGGATAAGATAGAGGAAGCATTTTTTAATTTATCGAGCATATCAAGGAGGCAATCACAATGATTGAGTTAAATCAAATCGTCAAACGTTATAAGACGAAAAAGCAAGAAGTACTTGCTGTCGATCATGTTGATTTAAACATAGAAACTGGCTCAATTTTTGGCGTGATTGGTTTTTCAGGAGCGGGAAAAAGTACTTTAGTTAGACTTTTAAACAATTTAGAACAGCCAACATCAGGTGATGTCATTATTGATGGAGACAATATAGGACAATTGTCTAAATCGGCATTACGCCAAAAACGTCAAAAAGTAAGCATGATATTTCAACACTTTAATTTATTATGGTCTAGGACCGTATTAAACAATATTACGTTCCCTTTAGAGATTGCTGGCGTATCACGTCAACAAGCTAAAAAGAGAGCACAAGAATTAATCGAACTTGTTGGCTTACAAGGAAGAGAAAACGCCTATCCTGCGCAACTTTCAGGTGGACAGAAGCAGCGTGTAGGTATTGCACGTGCGCTTGCAAATGAGCCAACTGTATTACTTTGCGATGAGGCGACAAGTGCATTAGACCCTCAAACGACAGACGAAATTCTTGATTTACTGTTGAAAGTTAAAGAACAAAGCAATATAACTATCGTAATCATCACTCATGAAATGCATGTAATTCGTCGTATTTGCGATGAAGTTGCTGTAATGGAAAGTGGACGAGTGATTGAACAAGGAGCAGTTAATGATGTTTTTGAACACCCTAAACATCAAGTGACAAAACGTTTTGTTAAAGACGATTTGAATGATGATTTTGATGAATCTATCGATGACTTAGGTGCATTACAACCTGGAGATTACATAGTTAGATTAAATTTTGTAGGCAATAATACTACAGAACCCATCGTTTCATATATAACTAAAACGCATAATATTGATGTGAATATTTTAGAAGCAAATATTAAAAATAGTAAAAATGGATCAATTGGATTTTTAGTATTACATTTGCCAAATGTAGGTACTGATCAATTCGACACTTTCAAAGAAAACTTAGAGTCACAACAAGTATCAGTGGAGGTGTTACGTCATGGGTAAGTCATTTGGAGAAATTTTGCAAGAGATGATAACTATGCCAAATGTACAATGGCCTGAAGTTTGGCAAGCAACATACGAAACGTTATACATGACAGTGATTTCGACTATTTTTGCGTTTGTTTTCGGTATTATTTTAGGCGTACTATTATTTTTATCAGCGAGAAGTAAATCCAAAATTGCGCAAGTGTTTTATTCAATCGTGTCATTTGTCGTTAACTTATTTAGAGCAATTCCGTTCATTATTTTAATTTTGCTACTCATTCCTTTTACAAGCATAGTCTTAGGGACAATTAGTGGACCAACTGGTGCGTTGCCAGCATTAATTATAGGTTCAGCGCCATTCTATGCTAGATTAGTTGAAATTGCATTCAAAGAAATTGATAAGGGTGTTATTGAAGCGGCATGGTCTATGGGTGCCAATACTTGGACGATCGTAAGAAAGGTACTATTACCAGAAGCGATGCCAGCATTAGTTTCAGGTATTACCGTTACTGCAATTGCCTTAGTTGGATCAACTGCAATCGCAGGTGTCATTGGTGCAGGAGGATTAGGGAATTTAGCATATTTAACTGGATTTACGCGTAACCAAAATGATGTCATTTTAGTTTCAACAATTTTAATTTTAATCATAGTATTTATTATCCAATTCATTGGTGATTGGGCTACAAATAAAATCGATAAAAGGTAAGATGAAAGGGGACTTAACATGAAAAAGTTTTTAAGTTTAGCGTTAGTTGCAATTTTAGCAGTCGTATTAGCAGCTTGTGGTAAAGGCGGAGATGATAAAAAAATCACAGTAGGTGCATCTCCATCACCACATGCTGAAATTTTGGAAAAAGCGAAACCTTTATTAAAAGATAAAGGTTATGATTTACAAATTAAAACAATCAACGATTACACAACACCTAACAAATTGTTAGATAAAGGCGAAATCGACGCTAACTATTTCCAACACACACCATATTTAAATACTGAGAAAAAAGACAAGCACTATAAAATTGAATCAGCTGGAGATGTTCATTTAGAACCAATGGCTGTGTATTCTAAAAAATATAAAAGTTTAAAAGATTTACCAAAAGGCGCTACAGTTTATGTTTCAAATAACCCAGCTGAAGAAGGTCGTTTCATTAAATTCTTCCAAGATGCTGGATTAGTTAAAGTTAAAAAAGGCGTGAAAATTCAAGACGCTAAATTTAGCGATATTGTAGAAAACAAAAAAAATATTAAATTTAATAATAAACAATCAGCTGAGTACTTACCTAAGATTTATCAAAATCAAAAAGCGGATGCAGTAATTATCAACTCAAACTTTGCTATTGATCAAAAATTAAGCCCACGTAAAGATTCAATCGCTTTAGAAAAGTCTAAAGACAATCCTTATGCTAACTTAATTGCAGTTAAAGATGGTCATAAAGATGATAAGAAAGTTAAAGCTTTAATGGAAGTTTTACAATCTAAAGAAATCAAAGACTATATTAACAAGAAATATGACGGCGCAGTTGTACCAGCTAAATAATATAGAAATAAACACTCCCTTATCCTATGGAAAGGGAGTGTTTTGTAATATTTCACTACTATCAAATAGAGCGTTGCACATAAGAAAGTAAATGGTTATAGCACATGTTTCGTTGTCATAAATATTAAGTTGAAAGCTTAACTTAAAGAAGCGTTTAGCTATTGAGAACAAACGTTTAATCATTATCAGTTACTTTTAGAAAGTAAGTCTTAATAAAAATTGTTGCTTTATAATAATTATTATAAAATACCACGCCAAAAGGTTTATATTAGCTAGTAAGTGCGTTATAATTAGACGATGTAATACGTTTGCAGTTTTTTGACTGCAGATTAAAATTATTATAAACTAGTAAGGAAAACATATTATTTATTACGGAGGGAATATGTATGCCATCAACATTAGAGATCAAAGACCTACATGTGTCTATTGAAGATAAAGAAATTTTAAAAGGTGTTAATTTAACAATTAATACTGGTGAGATTCATGCAATTATGGGACCAAATGGTACGGGTAAATCAACATTATCATCTGCAATTATGGGGCACCCAAGTTTTGAAGTAACTCAAGGCGAAGTACTTTTAGACGGCGTAAACATTTTAGAACTTGAAGTTGACGAACGTGCAAAAGCTGGTTTGTTCCTAGCTATGCAATATCCTTCAGAAATCACAGGCGTTACAAATGCTGACTTCATGCGTTCTGCAATTAACGCTAAACGTGAAGAAGGAGAAGAAATCAATTTAATGCAATTTATCAAAAAATTAGATAAAGAAATGGATTTCTTAGACATTGACCAAGATATGGCTCAACGTTATTTAAATGAAGGTTTCTCTGGCGGTGAGAAAAAACGTAACGAAATTCTTCAATTATTAATGTTAGAACCAAAATTCGCTATCTTAGACGAAATCGACTCTGGTTTAGACATCGATGCGTTAAAAGTAGTATCTAAAGGTATTAATGAAATGCGTGGAGATGAGTTTGGTTCATTAATCATCACGCACTATCAACGTTTATTAAACTACATTACACCTGATAAAGTACACGTAATGTTCGGCGGAAAAGTCGTTAAATCAGGCGGACCAGAATTAGCTAAGCGTTTAGAAGAAGAAGGTTACGAATGGGTTAAAGAAGAGTTCGGTGCTACAGAATAAGTCTCAACTCATATTAATTTGTATAACTGATTTTTACTAGTCAGTATATCCAAATCAAGGCAACAACTAATCATCTTAATGGGAGGAAAATAGTATGACGACTGAAACTTTGAACATTTCTGAAGCGCAACTTGTTGAATATTCACAAGCCCATAATGAACCTTCGTGGATGACGGAATTACGTAGAGAAGCGTTAAAACTAACTGAAACTTTAGAAATGCCAAAACCAGATAAAACTAAAATAAATAGATGGGATTTTGACTCATTTAAACAATTTGAAACAACAGGTGAAACGTATGACGATTTAGATGCGCTACCTGAAGAAGTAAGCGCAATTATCGATGTTGATAAATCAGAAAACTTGATTATCCAACATAATAATTCATTAGCTTTTACACGTGTTTCTCAATCAGCTAAAAAAGATGGCGTAATTGTAGAAGGCTTATCAGAAGCTCTAGTTAACCATCCTGATTTAGTACAAAAATATTATATGAAAGACGCGGTTTCTGTTGATGAACATCGTATTACTGCTTTACACACAGCACTAACGAATGGTGGGGTCTTCGTCTATGTACCTAAAAACGTAGTCGTAGAACATCCAATTCAATATGTCGTATTACACGATGATGAAAATGCTAGTTTTTATAACCACGTAATCATTGCTACTGAACAAAGTGCTGAAGTAACTTACGTTGAAAACTATCTTTCAACTGCAAGTGGTGAAGGAAACCAGCTTAATATTGTATCAGAAGTAATTGCAGGACCTAACTCAAATATTACTTACGGTTCAGTGGACTATTTAGATAAAGGCTTTACTGGTCATATTATTCGCAGAGGTACTGCAGATGCAGATGCTACGATTAATTGGGCATTAGGCTTAATGAACGAAGGTAGTCAAATTATTGATAATACTACTAACTTAGTAGGTGACCGTTCAACAAGTGAATTAAAATCAGTAGTTGTAGGTACTGGTGATCAAAAAGTAAACCTTACTTCTAAAATTGTTCAATATGGTAAAGAAACAGACGGTTATATTTTAAAACATGGTGTTATGCGTGAAAATGCCTCATCAGTATTTAATGGTATTGGTTACATCAAGCACGGTGGTACAAAATCAATCGCGAACCAAGAATCTCGTGTTTTAATGTTATCTGAAAATGCACGTGGCGATGCTAACCCTATCTTATTAATCGACGAAGATGATGTTGAAGCAGGACATGCTGCATCAGTTGGTCGTGTTGACCCAGAACAACTTTATTATCTAATGAGTCGCGGTATCTCACAAAGGGAAGCCGAAAGACTTGTTATTCACGGTTTCTTAGACCCTGTAGTTAGAGAGTTACCTATTGAAGATGTTAAACGTCAATTACGTGAAGTAATCGAATTAAAAGTAAACAAGTAATAAGCCTTAGCACAGTCACCTTATGAAAAAGTGATTGATATAAAATGTATGAAGTACATGTTAGTAACTTCAACTAAGGTCTAATCAGAGATTCTTAATTAAGAAAGGTCTGTGGGTAATGTGACCGAATCATTAAATGTACAAGAAATTATTAAAGACTTTCCAATTTTAAACCAACAGGTTAATGGGAATCGTCTCGCTTATTTAGATACTACAGCAACAAGTCAAACACCCGTTCAAGTGTTAAACGTACTTGACGATTATTATAAAAAGTATAATTCTAACGTTCATCGTGGTGTACACACATTAGGTTCATTAGCTACTGATGCATATGAAGGTGCACGAGAAACGGTTAGACGTTTTATAAATGCACGTTACTTTGAAGAAATTATCTTCACACGTGGTACAACGGCATCAATAAATGTAGTTGCACGTAGTTACGGTGATGCTAATTTACAACCTGGAGATGAAATTGTTGTTACCGAAATGGAACATCATGCCAATATCGTCCCATGGCAACAATTAGCTAAACGTACTAATGCTAAACTTAAATTTATTCCGATGACAGCTGATGGCGAACTAGATATCGAAGATGTTAAAGCAACAATCAATGATAATACTAAAATTGTAGCTATCGCTCACGTATCAAACGTATTAGGTACGATTAACGATGTTAAAGCAATAGCTGAAGTAGCACATGAACATGGTGCTGTTATAAGTGTTGATGGCGCACAAGCTGCACCTCATTCTGCTTTAGATATGCAAGATTTAGATGTCGACTTTTATAGTTTTAGTGGCCATAAGATGCTTGGACCGACAGGAATAGGTGTTTTATATGGTAAACGAAATTTATTACAAGAAATGGAACCTGTTGAATTTGGAGGAGACATGATTGACTTCGTAAGTAATTACGACGCAACATGGTCAGACCTACCAACTAAATTTGAAGCAGGTACACCATTAATTGCACAAGCTATTGGTCTTGGCGAAGCGATAAAGTATCTAGAAAATTTAGGTTTCGATGCAATTCATGAGCACGAAAAACAATTAACTGAGTATGCTTATGAACAAATGTCTACTGTTGATGGTATAGAAATATATGGACCGCCAAAAGATCGTCGTGCTGGAGTAATTACTTTTAATATTAAAGATATTCATCCACACGATGTAGCTACAGCTGTTGATACTGAAGGCGTAGCTGTACGTGCGGGTCACCATTGTGCGCAACCATTAATGAAATGGTTAAACCAATCATCAACTGCACGCGCTAGTTTTTATATTTACAACACGACTGAAGATATTGATCAATTAGTTGAAGCGTTGAAGCAAACGAAGGAGTTTTTCTCATATGAATTTTAATAATTTAGATCAATTATATCGTTCAGTCATTATGGATCATTATAAAAACCCTAGAAATAAAGGGAAATTAAATAATGGTACGATGACTGTAGATATGAACAATCCAACATGTGGGGATCGTATTAATTTAACGTTTGATATCGAAGATAATGTAATTAAAGACGCTAAATTCGATGGAGAAGGCTGTTCTATTTCTATGTCTAGTGCTTCAATGATGACGGAATCAATTAAAGGCCATACTTTAGCAGAAGCTATGGAAATGAGCCAACAATTCACTAAGATGATGCTTGGTGAAGATTACGACATTACTGAAGATATGGGTGACATTGAAGCGCTACAAGGTGTTTCACAATTCCCTGCACGTATTAAATGTGCAACATTAGCGTGGAAAGCATTAGAAAAAGGCACAGTTGAAAAAGAAGGTAAAACAGAAGAATAATCATTGTAATACGTTGACAAAGTGTAATATGCCATTCAAACTAGAATAAACAACATGAATACGCTAAAGTGATTAAACTAGCAAATGTTTAATGTAACTTGATAGTGGCATAAATGAATATACCATGCAACGTGTTACAATCTTATAGAAATATAACTCGCACGATGAGGTTTTAAATATATAAAAGGAGTGATTAACATGGCTAAGAAAGCACCTGATGTTGGAGATTACAAATATGGTTTCCACGAAGAAGATGTTTCCATTTTCAGATCAGAACGAGGTTTAACAGAAAACATCGTTAAAGAAATTTCCAATATGAAAGAAGAGCCAGAATGGATGCTTGATTTCAGACTTAAAGCATTGAAGTATTTTTACAAAATGCCGATGCCACAGTGGGGTGGAGATTTATCTGAATTAGACTTCGATGATATTACGTATTATGTAAAACCATCTGAACACGCTGAACGTTCATGGGATGAAGTTCCAGAAGAAATTAAACGTACATTTGATAAATTAGGTATTCCAGAAGCAGAACAAAAATACCTTGCAGGTGTATCTGCGCAATATGAATCTGAAGTTGTTTACCATAATATGGAAAAAGAACTTGAAGAAAAAGGTATTATCTTTAAAGATACAGATAGTGCTTTAAGAGAAAATGAAGAATTATTCAAAGAGTATTTTGCTTCAGTAGTACCTGCTGCTGACAATAAGTTTTCTGCATTAAACTCAGCTGTATGGTCTGGTGGTTCATTTATTTATGTTCCTAAAAACATTAAATTAGACACACCATTACAAGCATATTTCCGTATTAACTCAGAAAATATGGGTCAATTCGAACGTACGCTAATTATTGCTGACGAAGGCGCTTCAGTCAACTACGTAGAAGGCTGTACTGCACCAGTTTACACAACAAGTTCATTACACTCAGCGGTCGTTGAAATTATTGTTCATAAAGATGCTCACGTGCGTTATACTACAATTCAAAACTGGGCTAATAACGTTTATAACTTAGTTACTAAACGTACATTAGTTTATGAGAATGGTAATATGGAATGGGTAGACGGTAACTTAGGTTCTAAATTAACAATGAAATACCCTAACTGTGTGCTTATGGGTGAAGGCGCTAAAGGTAGTACTTTATCAATTGCCTTTGCAGGTAAAGGTCAAGTACAAGATGCCGGCGCGAAAATGATTCACAAAGCACCAAATACGTCTTCAACAATTGTTTCAAAATCTATTTCTAAAGATGGCGGAAAAGTTGTTTATCGTGGTATCGTTCACTTCGGACGTAAAGCGAAAGGTGCACGTTCAAATATTGAATGTGATACGTTGATTTTAGATAATGAATCAACTTCAGATACTATTCCTTACAACGAAGTATTTAACGACAACATCTCATTAGAGCACGAAGCGAAAGTGTCTAAAGTGTCTGAAGAACAGTTATTCTATCTAATGAGCCGTGGTATTTCAGAAGAAGAAGCGACAGAAATGATCGTAATGGGCTTCATTGAACCATTTACGAAAGAACTACCAATGGAATATGCAGTTGAAATGAACCGTCTAATCAAATTCGAAATGGAAGGTTCAATCGGTTAATAAATCGAGCTGAATGTTTATTGATAATATGAAGAGGTGCCTCTGGGGCGCCTCTTTTTTATCGTTATAGCAATTGAACAATGTGCAAATTTCAATATGAGAACATAAATCAATTTTGCTTTATGCCATGTTATGTTTAACAATGAGTATAGCTATCGTGTTAAACTATGTAGTGTACAAATACATTCTTATGAAGAACAATGTGTGTTAGAATGAATTTATTTCATCAATAAAGTAGTTTTTAGTCAAAGTCTTAGGGAATAAGAATTCAAACAGCAAATAAAACGTAACGAAGGGGATATGCTTTTTGGTTATATCGATAATCATTTTATTGTTTGCCTCGTTTTTCTTTTCAAGTAGTGAAACAGCATTGACTGCTATAAACAAAATTAAATTAAGTGAAGAAGCACAACAAGGAAATAAAAAAGCACAAAAATTATTAGATTTTTTACATAAACCCAGTGATTTTATCACGACAATTTTAGTGTGCAACACAATAGCGAATCTATTAATTTTAACGCTAATGACTATTGTCGCAATTAATCATAACTTAAATATTATTGGGACAATTATACTGTCAATTATCGTAGTTATACTAATAGGTGAAGTCTTTCCGAAATCTATTGCGGCATCAATACCGAATGCTGTCGGCCGATTTAATTATGGTCCACTAAAATTAATAACGATGGTTTTTAAACCGATCACGATGATTCTAAATGGATTAACGGATAGTATACACCACGCATTAACAAAAAATCAGGAAAATGATCAAAAATATTCTAAAGAAGAAATACGACAACTTGTAACAATCGCTGGTAGCGAAGGTGCATTTAATGAGATGGAGAGCAAACGTATTCAAGGTGTTATGGATTTTGATAAATTAAAAATCAATGATGTTAATACTACCCCAAGAATCAATGTAACTGCATTTTCGGACGATGCGAGCTATAAAGAAGTATATGAAACGGTAAAATCCAACCCATATACTAGGTACCCAGTTTACGAAGGCGACATTGATAATATAGTTGGGGTCTTTCATTCTAAGTATTTATTAGCGTGGAATCATGAACAAGATAAATCCATTATTGATTATACCTCCGTGCCATTATTTGTTAACGAGCATAATAAAGCTGAGTGGGTATTAAGAAAAATGACCGTAACACGTAAACATTTAGCAATTGTACTAGATGAATATGGTGGAACGGATGGTATCGTTTCTCATGAGGATTTAATTGAGGAAATGCTTGGCATGGAAATTGAAGATGAAATGGACGAAGAAGAAGAAGAAAAATTATCTTCAAACATAAAGAAAAATAATTAGCCATTGATCGTGAGGTGTTAAAGATGCAATTATCAACACAACTTACCAAACGTTTAAATATAGATTATCCAATAATTCAAGCAGGTATGGCTGGGAGTACAACGCCAGAATTAGTCGCTGCGGTATGTAATGCAGGTGGTTTAGGTATGATCGGTGCCGGTTACTTTGATGGTGAAAAACTGGAAAGTGAAATTGATGCTGTAAATGACTTAACGACTAAACCTTTTGCAGTGAATTTATTCGTTCCAAGTAATAATGAAATAGATAATGGACTCATAGAACATATGCAAGCTTGGCTTAAACCTTATCGCAAGGCGTTTAATTTAGAAGAACCCGTTGTGAATATCACTGAACAACAACAATTTGAACGTGCCATAGACATTATAATTAATAAGCAAGTTCCTATTGTCGCTTTTACTTTTGGTATTCCAGATCAAGGGACTATTGCCAAATTAAAAGCACATGACATTACTTTATTAGGGACTGCTACATCGGTTGACGAAGCCAAAGCTAACGAAGATGCAGGTATTGATATTGTCGTTGCACAGGGTAGTGAAGCGGGTGGTCATCGCGGGTCGTTTATAGACACGAGCCATAATGGCGCCCTCGTAGGTACGATGTCATTAGTACCACAAATTGTCGATAATATTTCTATACCCGTAGTTGCTGCTGGTGGCATTATGGATGGCAGAGGTTTAATTGCGAGTATGGCATTAGGCGCGCAAGCCGTACAGATGGGTACAGCGTTTTTGACTACATTAGAAAGTGGTGCCAATAACGTTTTACGCAACGCTATTTTGAATAGTAAAGAAACAGATACGGTAGTTACACCTGTGTTTAGTGGTAAGCCGGCTCGTGGTATAGATAATGAATTTATTCATGAAATGAATAATTATGACGACGCCATTCCGAGTTATCCTATACAAAATCAGCTAACAAATGCTATTCGGAAGGCTGCCGTGCAAAAAGGCGATGCCGATATGACGCATTTATGGAGTGGACAAAGTCCAAGACTCGCTCAAGCAGTTAGTGTTGATGACTTAATGCAACACATCCTTGAGCAATCAAAAAAAGTATTACAATAATAATTGGATAAGCACCATTACATTGAAAGATAGTTTTTAGCTGAAAATTATGCATTAGTGTAGTGGTGCTTTTTATATATGAAAAGCGAGTTATTAAGCTTAAACAAGTGAATGAATTATTATATGTATGGTATTATGTAGTCGGTGATATGAATGATAAATATTGGACTCACTGGTTGGGGTGATCATGATACATTATATGAAGATCTACAACGGAAATCAGATAAGCTAAAAAAATATGCGAGTCATTTTCCAATTGTCGAACTTGATGCATCATATTATGCCATTCAACCAGAAAGAAATATTTTAAAATGGATTAAAGAAACACCCGAAAAATTTAAATTCATAGTAAAAATACATCAAGCACTAACTTTACATGCAGACTATAAAGAGTACGCAGATTCTAGGCAAGAATTAATAGACCAATTTAAACTAATGTTACAACCATTAAAGCAAGAAAACAAATTAGCGATGGTATTAGTTCAATTTCCACCATGGTTTGATTGTACTGCTCAGAATATTACATACATTAGGTTCATTAGAGAACAATTAAAGGCATTTCCTATTTGCGTTGAATTCCGACATCAATCTTGGTTTTCTGATGATTTTAAAGAACAAACATTGTCATTTTTAACAGAGCAAAATATTATCCATTCTGTATGTGATGAACCTCAAGTAGGACAAGGTTCTATACCATTAGTGAACAGAATTACTAATAGCGTTGCATTTGTGAGATACCATGGACGTAATACGCATGGTTGGACCAAACAAGACATGACAGATGAAAAGTGGCGTGATGTACGTTATTTATATAATTATAGCCAAGAAGAATTAACTAATTTAGCAAATAAAGTAAAAGTGTTGGATCAAAAAGCTAGCGAAGTTTACGTTGTGTTTAACAATAATTCTGGAGGACACGCAGCGAACAACGCTAAATCATATCAGACCATATTAGGTATAGATTATGATGGTTTGGCACCGCAACAATTACGTTTATTTTAGTGAAGTATTATAGAGCATTATCTGAAGTTTAAATTTGTAACTTTGTAAGTTATCAGGAGAGGATATAGATGCAATTAACTATTTATCATACAAATGATATACATAGTCATCTACACGAATATTCAAGAATTTCTGCGTATTTAGCTGATGTAAGACCACAATTAACACACCCCTCTCTGTACTTAGATATTGGAGATCACGTAGATTTATCGGCACCGGTGACTGAAGCAACGATGGGGATTAAAAACGTAGATTTATTAAATGAAGCACATTGCGATATAGCAACAATTGGTAACAATGAAGGCATGACAATATCACACGAGGCACTGAATAATTTATATAATGACGCACATTTTGCAGTGACATGTGCTAATGTTTTTGATAAAGAGGGAAATTTACCACATAATATTTCGTCATCTTATATAAAGACTATCGATGGCGTACGTATATTATTTGTGGCTGCTACTGCACCGTTTACGCCGTTTTATAGAGCATTAGATTGGGTTGTAACAAATCCGTTAGAAGCCATTAAAGATGAAATTCATGCCAATAAAGGTCAATATGATGTATTGATCATTATGAGTCATGTCGGTGTCTTTTTTGATGAAAAATTATGCCAAGAAATGCCTGAGATAGATGTGATCTTAGGAAGTCATACACATCATTATTTTGAAAATGGCGAAGTCAATAATGGTGTATTAATGGCAGCGGCAGGAAAGTATGGTAACTATTTAGGCGAAGTAACTTTAGAAATAAACAACAGCAAAGTAACGTCCAAAAAAGCTACGATTCATCCTCTCGAGACGTTACCTGAAACAGAAACACATTTTGCCGAAGAAGGGCAAGTATTAATGGATGAGCCTGTTACAGATAGACCTGTATCTCTACCACGAGAAACAAACTTCATTAGTGAAACAGCATATTTGCTTGCAGAAAGTTTACAATATTTTACTGGTGCAGATTGTACGATAATCAATGCAGGATTAATCGTAAATGCAATAGACGATAAGATCGTTACAGAATATGACATCCATCAAATGTTACCGCATCCAATTAATGCAGTTAGAATTAAACTTTCAGGTAAAGTGTTAAAAGAAGTTGTATTTAAAAGTCAAAAACAAGAATATATTAACGTGCAAGCACAAGGTTTAGGATTTAGAGGAAATATCTTTGGTGGATATATCCTATATAACGTTGGTTTCATTGAATCTGAAAATCGCTATTTTATCGCTGACGAAGAAATTATTGATGACCATACTTATACGTTAGGGACTGTTGATATGTATACATTTGGAAGATATTTTCCAATGTTAAAAGATCAACAAATAGAATACTTGATGCCGGACTTTTTAAGAGATATATTTAAGAAGAAATTGTTACAATATTAATTTATGCCTCAATTACGTTTTAATTTGGTGTAAAGTTAGTTATAATAGTTAGAGATATTTATACAGGAGGGTAAGCGTTGTTATGGCTACTAAAAATGAAGAAATATTACGTAAACCAGATTGGTTAAAAATAAAGCTTAACACGAATGAAAATTACACTGGCCTCAAGAAAATGATGCGTGAAAAGAACTTACATACAGTTTGTGAAGAAGCAAAGTGTCCAAATATACATGAATGTTGGGGTGAACGTCGAACTGCAACATTTATGATTTTAGGTGCGGTTTGTACCCGTGCTTGTAGATTCTGTGCTGTTAAAACAGGATTACCGAACGAATTAGATTTAGGTGAACCCGAAAGAGTTGCTGAATCAGTAGAATTAATGAACTTAAAACACGTAGTTATCACAGCAGTAGCAAGAGATGACCTAAGAGATGCGGGTTCAAACGTATATGCTGAAACAGTACGTAAAGTACGTGCCCGCAACCCTTATACAACGATTGAAATATTACCTTCAGATATGGGGGGAGATTACGAAGCTTTAGAAACATTAATGGCTTCTAAACCAGATATTTTAAACCACAATATAGAAACAGTACGTCGCTTAACGCCAAGAGTTCGTGCACGTGCCACTTATGATAGAACTTTAGAATTTTTAAGACGTTCAAAAGAATTACAACCAGAAATACCTACAAAATCTAGCTTTATGGTAGGTCTAGGCGAAACTTACGAAGAAATTTATGAAACAATGGATGATTTACGTGCCAATGACGTAGATATTTTAACCATCGGTCAATATTTACAACCATCACGTAAACACTTAAAAGTTGAAAAATACTATACACCATTAGAATTTGGTAAATTACGTAAAATTGCTATGGATAAAGGCTTTAAACACTGTCAAGCCGGCCCACTTGTAAGAAGTTCATATCACGCAGATGAACAAGTAAACGAAGCGGCTAAAGAAAAACAACGTCTTGGTGAAGCCCAACTAAACGCAGAACAATAATTAAATAGGATTTAATTTTAGACTTAGTTTACACGTATGTATCTTTGACATATGGTGGACTAAGTCTTTATAGTAACAAATTAAAATAATTAGTTACTGTCTAACCTGTGACAATATGTCTTATCAATAGCCAGCTAATGTTGTAACATATTTGAGCTAATATAAAATCAAGGTGAAATATAATGATAAAAGTAAATGATCAGTTTTTTGAACTAATTGAAGAATATAGAGAGTGTTTTGATGAAGAAAAATTTGTTGGGCGCTATTCTGATATTTTAGATAAATACGACTTTGTAGTAGGTGATTTCGGCTATGACCAGCTTCGCCTAAAAGGTTTCTACAAAGATTCCAATAAAAAAGCTGAGTTAAGTAAACGTTTCTCAACAATTCAAGATTACTTGCTAGAGTATTGTAACTTTGGGTGCCCATATTTTATTGCTCAAAATGTGACAGCCGAAGTAACGAAAAATAATACGTCAGAGCAAACATCTGTAGAAGAAACTCCGGAAGATAAATTAAAAGATGTTAAAATTCAACCTACAATTCAAAATACTGAAGAATAACTAATACTTTCATAGAGAGATTAAGAAATATTATTAGTTTATATTTTAAAAAGGCAATTTCTATCAACATCAAATAGAAATTGCCTTTTGTTTGCATTTAAATGCATTACTTAATTAATTTTTACTGAATCTTTTCTGATAAAAAGGCATTTAATTCATTACCTTCGTCTTCATTGACACCTAGTATGTAAGCAATATAGCCTTCTTCTTCTAAATCATCTGTTCCTATAATGCCAAATTTATTCGTTTGCATATTTAATACTATGGTTTTACCAAAATGACGATCGGTTTGCACTAGCATCAAATCATAACGACTTTCTTCGCCAACAAACCCAACAAATTGCACTTGTGCAGACTCGTCATCATCATATAAATACATATCTATCATAAAACGACCTTCTTTCTATATTTTATTTTTGCAAATCTTTAGTTCTCAGTATAACCAGTAATGAATTTAACTTCAAAATTGTGATATTATTGAAGTATTGAGAGGTGACGGTTATGTACTTTGTAAATAAAGAACAATTAAATGCGAAATTAAATTATATTCAACAATTAACCGAGGATTATGAAAATAATAAAGGCAATACATATGCATTTGAACGTATTGCTCAAATGCTAATTGAATCATCTGTGGATATTGGTAACATGATTATTGATGGATTTATTTTAAGAGATCCAGGTAATTATAAAGATGTTATTGATATTTTAGCTTTGGAAAAAGTGATTTCAACCGCAACACAAGAACAAATTAATCAAACGATTGATGTAAGAAAACAATTTGTTCATTTTTATGATCAACTTGAAGATAATAATTTAATGCCTCTGTTTGATCAAGCAATGCCTTATTATCAACAGTTTATTGCAGAAGTAATAAACTTTTTAAAAAGTGAAAACGTACCAGTGACAGCATTCGGAGATAAAGGAGAATAACTTAAATGAAGCAGTATAGCGCGTATTTATTAGATTTGGATGGCACAATGTATAAAGGCGATGACGTTATTGACGGTGCAGTCGAATTTATAGATTACTTAAGTAAACGTAATATTCCTTATTTATTCGTCACTAATAATTCATCAAAAGAACCTATTGAAGTAGCCGAAAGACTTAATAGATTAGGCATAAAGGCTACAGCTGATGATATTATTACTTCAGCAGTTGCTACGGCGGATTACATTTCTAACGAACAACAAGATGCAACGGTATATATGGTTGGTGGCAACGGTTTAAAAACTGCACTAAATAATAAAGGGTTACAGCTTAAAGATGATGAATTTGTCGATTATGTTGTGATAGGTCTTGATGAAGCTATCACTTATGAAAAATTAGGCACTGCGACATTAGGGGTACGCAACGGAGCCAAATTTATATCAACAAATAAAGACGTTTCTATACCGAAAGAAAGAGGTTTTATGCCTGGAAACGGTGCTTTAACTAGTGTAGTATCAGTTTCAACAGGACAAGAACCCGTATTTATTGGCAAACCAGAACCAGTAATAATGAATATGGCCTTGGCTGTGCTAGATCTTCCTAAAGATGAAGTAGCAATGGTAGGCGATTTATATGATACAGATATTTTATCAGGTATTAACGTAAATATTGATACGATTCACGTACAAACAGGGGTAACAACATTAGAAGAAATTGAACAAAAAGAGCAACCACCAACGTACTCTTTTAAAGATTTAAACGAAGTTATAGTCGAATTAGAAAGGTAGGTCGATTGGGATGGGTAAAATTATTGTTACAAGAAAAGTACCAGAAAAATTTATTGAGCAGTTAGAAGCGATTGATACAGTTGAACTTTGGGATGATGCGTATACGCCTATGCCAAGAGATAAGTTTTTAAAAGCTTTGTCAGAGGCGACCGCATGTTTTATAACTTTATCAGAGCAAATTGATGAAGAAGCTTTAAACGCTGCCCCAAATTTGAAAATTATAGCAAATATGGCGGTGGGCTTTGATAATATAGATGTACAATTAGCTCACGATCATAATATTGTTGTTACGAATACGCCTGACGTCTTAACTGAGACGACAGCTGAATTAGGCGTGTCATTAACGTTAAGTGTAGCGCGTCGAATTGTTGAAGCAGAACGTTTTGTACAAGATGGTCAATGGCAAAGTTGGAGCCCATATTTATTAGCAGGCAAAGATTTATATAGAGCTAAAGTTGGTATTTTTGGTATGGGTGATATTGGTAAAGCAGTAGCCCGTAGGTTAAAAGGTTTTGAAGCCAATATTATGTACCACAATCGTTCTAGACATATTGATGCTGAAGAAGAATTAGGTGCATTGTACGTTTCGTTTGATACGTTACTAAAAAATAGTGACTTTATTATATCTACAGCACCACTTACCGAAGAAACAAAAGATATATTTGATAAACAAGCATTTGAAAAAATGAAAAAAGAAGCAGTATTTATTAATATTGGTAGAGGTGCCGTTGTTGATGAAGATGCACTTATTCATGCACTAAATGAAGGGCAGATATGGGCCTGTGGACTTGACGTCTTAAGGGAAGAGCCAATTGATATGGCCAACCCATTATTAAATATGAAAAATGCTGTCATCGTACCACATATTGGTAGTGCATCTATTGTAACTAGAGATCGTATGATTCAATTATGTATAGATAATATTAAATTAGTATTAGCCGGACAAGCACCATTAACACCGGTTAGAAAATAATCAATAAAAAAATATAAAGTAAAGCAGCTCAACATATGTAGTTGGGCTGCTTATTTATTTTGGGTCATAATTTTACAAATTTTACAAGAATGTTACAACCTGAGACTGAGTTTTTTTATAATAAAATTTTGTATAACTAGTCTATACGAATAAAAAAATAAATGGAGCTACGTTAAATACGTATATAAATATGTAAAGAATATGTAAAAATATTTTAAAAATTTATTTGAAAGCCTTTTATAATTATGTTATAAATATAGCGGCAATAAATATATTGCGATACGCATTTTGTCGTTAGGTTAGGTAATATACGTCTTAACAACAATGTAAAATATTTATACAATTGTAAAGTTATAAGAAAAAATGTATAATGAATTTGTAAAGAATGATGATAGACAACGATTGTAAATTTTCGTCATTTAAATTGTGAGAATGAATCGTTGATTTTATTACGAGGTGGACAATGTCAAAAATTAAACTTAAATTCTTGCAATATAGTGCTGTGAAGGCAACAGGACTAACTGTATTGTATTTTATAATATTAATCGCTTTATATTTGATATATGGGTCAGGCGATACCCACAATAACTTTATTTATAATGAATTTTAAAGAGGAGTAAAGAGATGGATATCTTAACAACAGTTAAACAACACGCATCATTTCACCCTGATCAAGCAGCAGTCAAATATAATGGCGAAATTTTAACTTATAAAGAACTAGAACAACACTCTAACGCATTAGCAAAGCGTATAGAAAATGCTAACAAGCCGCTGTTATTATATGGACATATGTCGCCATTTATGATTGTAGGAATGTTAGCAAGTATGAAAGCAGGATGCGGCTATGTACCAGTGGATACGTCTTTGCCTGAAGATAGGGTCGCATCGATTATTAATAAAATAGAACCACAATATATCTTCAATACGACTTCGCAGTCACTCACATTAGCAATTGGCGAAGAAATTTTTATAGCATCTTTACGTCAACTGGCTACTGTTGAACATTATGAAGCGCATATTGCAAGCGATGATATTGTTTATACAATCTTTACTAGTGGTTCAACAGGTGAACCTAAAGGAGTGCAAATAAAATATAGTAGTTTAAATGAATTTGCAGACTGGGTGATTGAGTTAAATCAAGCAGGTGAACACCAACAATGGTTAAATCAAGCGCCATTTTCTTTCGATTTATCGGTTATGGCTATTTATCCATGTTTACTATCTGCAGGTACACTTAACCTAGTTGATAAAAATATGATTAACAAACCTAAATTGTTAAATGAGTTACTTGAAAATAATGACGTTAACGTATGGGTTTCAACACCGTCATTTTTAGAAATGTGTTTATTATTGCCACATTTTGATGAACAAAAATATTCTCAACTAAAACAATTTTATTTCTGTGGAGAAATATTAGCGCATAAAACGGCAACAATATTGAATAATAAATTCCCACACGCAACAATTTACAATACTTATGGTCCAACTGAAGCAACTGTAGCGATTACTAGTATTCAAATCACCAAAGATATCATCGATAGATATAATCCACTTCCAGTGGGTGTCCCGAAAAATGGCACAGTTTTGGATATAACAGAAGAAGGTGAGTTAGTCATTACGGGGAATTGTGTAAGTGCTGGTTATTTTAAAGATGAAGATAGAAGTAAAAAAGTATTTAAGTATAATGGTCACACTAGAAGTTATTATACAGGAGATAAAGCAGTTCAAAAAAACGGGCAATGGTTTATCCAAGGACGTATTGATTATCAAATTAAATTGAACGGCTATCGCATCGAATTAGAAGAAATTGAATTTCAATTAAGACATATTGATAAAATACGAGAAGCTATTGTAGTGCCAGTGTATAACAAAGATAAAGTATCAAAAATTATTGGTGTTATTACGTTAACGCAGAATACGCCACAAAATGTTGATATTAATGAGTTATCTCATGAAATTAAAGAACAATTAAAACAATATGTACCGGTATATATGATTCCGAGCAAATTCGAAGTCATTGATCAAATGCCTATGACAGTGAATGGTAAAGTAGATAGAAAGCAGATTGCTGAGGTTACAACATGATACCTTATGGAACTTTCACCTTTTTCTTAATAGCTCTCATTGTATTAATTCCAGTAATCATATTGGGGCTTATGGGTAAGAGAAGTTACATATATAATGGTTTGTCTACATTCTTTATGCTTGTAATTATTTTCTCTTCTCATAAACATAATTTATTTGGAATTAGCTATATTAGTACGCAACTTGTAAGCTTTATTATCTATATTATATGGCAAGTATGTATCATTATGACTTATTGGAAAACAAAGGCGAAGCATAATTCATTCGCAAAATTTGTAGTCGTCATAACTTTATCTATTTTACCTTTAGTATTGGTAAAAGTTATACAAAGCTCATGGTTAGGACGTTACCAAATTTTATTACATGAAAGTAAAGTTGTGTCATTCATTGGCTTTTTAGGTATTTCCTACGTGACTTTTAAAAGCGTGCAATTACTTATGGAAATACGAGATGGTTCAATTAAAGAAGTTAAATTTTGGAAACTAATTCAATTTATTTCGTTCTTTCCAACTATTTCGTCTGGTCCTATAGATAGATATAAACGTTTTGTCAAAGACGATAAAAAAGTCCCAACTGGTGGAGAATATAATAACTTACTAATTAAAGCGGTTCATTATATTATGATGGGCTTTTTATATAAATATATTATTGCTTACTTAATTCAAAAATATGCCGTTGCGCCATTAACAATAGAATTAACTACGTTTACCGGCAAATGGCTATATATGTATGCCTATAGTATGTATTTATTCTTTGATTTTGCAGGTTATAGTTTGTTTGCAATCGCCTTTAGTTATTTATACGGAGTGAAATCACCTGAAAACTTTAATCGACCGTTCAAAGCCAAAAATATTAAAGATTTTTGGAATAGATGGCATATGACATTGTCATTTTGGTTTAGAGATTGTATTTATATGCGCGCACTATTTTATATGTCTAAAAAAAGAATGTTTAAAAGCCAACTCTTAATGTCAAATATCGCATTTTTCATCAACTTTTTTATTATGGGAGTTTGGCATGGTTTAGAAGCACATTATATTGCTTATGGTTTATATCATGGCCTGATGTTTATAGGTTATGGCTATTACGAGCGTTGGAAAAAACAACATCCGCCTAGATGGCAAAATAAATTTACTCAAGCATTGAGTATCGTCATAACGTTCCACTTTGTAGCTTTTGGTTTTCTTATCTTTTCAGGTAAACTGTTTTAATTTTTAGGAGGAATTTATATGGAATTTAGAGCACAAGTATTAGATTTATTAGCCGATGTATCAGAAAATAACATCGTGAAAGAGCAACCAGATATCGAAATTTTTGAAGAGGGTATTATTGATTCGTTTAAAACTGTGGAACTCTTACTAGAGATTCAAAATAAATTAGATATTGAAGTTTCTATTATGGACTTCGACAGAGACGAATGGGCGACACCAAATAAAATTGTTGCAGTACTTGAACAACAAAAATGAAGTTAAAACCATACATTCCTATATTGGTTAGCTTAGTATTGTTTGGCGTTTTTCTACTATTACCTGCAAGTTGGTTTACAAGTTTAATCTCAAATAAAGCAGTAGCTGATCAAAGATTGTCACTGAATGAACAAGTGTTAAAAGGAACCCTCATTCAAAATAAATTATTTGAATCGAATCATTATTACCCTATTTATGGATCGAGTGAACTTGGTAAAGATGATCCATTTAATCCTGGAGTTGTGATGCATAATCATAAATACGCGCCACAACAACCGTATTTAATCGGTACTGGCGGTTCAACTGATTTAATCAATGCCGTTGGATTAGCGTCTCAATATAATAATTTAAAAGGTAAGAAGCTAGCTTTTATTATCTCACCACAGTGGTTTACAAATCACGGCTTAACTAATGTTAATTTCAATGCTAGGATTTCTCAAACTCAAATAGATAAATTGTTTGAACAGCCCAATTTAAGTCCAGAGCTTAAGCAACGTTATGCTAAAAGGCTATTACATTTTAAAAATGTTCAAAACAAACCATTTTTAAGACAAGTAGCTAAAAATCCGGATAACATCAAACATTCCTATGTTTCTTCGTTTAAAGCAAACCAATTATTAAAAATAGAGGCTATTAAATCAGCTTATCCTTTGGCACCCTCACCACTCGAAAACGTTAAACCACTTAACGATAACTACAAATCGTGGAAGGCTATGAGGAAAGATGCAGAAGCATATGGCGGTGAACATACTAAATCTAATAACTTTGGTATTAGAGATAAATATTGGGATTTGATTAAATCACGTAAAAGAAAAATTAATCGAAATTACGAATTTAATAAACACTCTCCAGAATTTACGGATTTAGCATTATTAGTAGATACAATGCGTGCAGCTGGTGCGGATGTACAATACATTAGCATTCCAGCAAATGGTAAATGGTATGATCATATTGGTATAGACTCTGAACGTCGACAAGGTGTTTATAAAAAAATTAATCATACTGTCACATCACGAGAAGGTAAATTGTATGACATGACAGACAAAGATTATGAACCTTTTGTTATTAGTGATGCTGTTCATATTGGTTGGAAAGGTTGGGTTTATATTAACCAATGTATCAACCATCATATGCATGAAAAAACACAAAAATATAAAAAAGAGCGCTCATTAAGCTGAGCGCTCTTAGTATATTTAATGTCGGTTAGAATACTTGTTCTACTTCTATAACACCCGGTACTTCTTCGTGTAATGCACGTTCAATACCAGCTTTTAAAGTAATAGTAGAACTTGGACAAGTACCACATGCACCGTGTAATTGTAATTTAACAATCCCGTCTTCTACATCGACTAGGGAACAATCTCCTCCATCACGTAGTAGGAATGGACGTAATCTCTCTATGACTTCAGCTACTTGATCAAACATAGTTGCGTTCTCAGTTGGCATACATATG
This sequence comes from Staphylococcus kloosii, assembly GCF_032139365.1. Lineage (GTDB taxonomy): Bacteria > Bacillota > Bacilli > Staphylococcales > Staphylococcaceae > Staphylococcus > Staphylococcus kloosii_A. The sequence goes on along the minus strand of NZ_JAVTDB010000076.1, from coordinate 87,748 downwards.
CCTCCTTTCAAGTAAAAAAATTTCAACTTGTACTCATTTATTTATTATAATAGAAAATGGAAGAAAAATCTATAATTGAAACTAAAGGGGGATTTAACTTGAACAAGGTGAGTGTCGTCGTGTATGGAGCGGAAAATGTATGTGCAAGTTGTGTCAATGCACCTACGTCTAAAAACACGTATGAATGGTTACAACCATTATTAGCTAGGAAATACCCAAACATTCAGTTTGAATACACATATATTGATATAGAAAATGATGATGATAATTTATCAGATCATGATCAGCATTTTATCGAACAAATTCAAGAAGATGAATTGTTTTATCCACTTATAACAATGAATGATGAATATGTGGCTGACGGTTATATCCAATTAAAAGATTTAACTCGATTTGTAAATAAACTTGAAGCACAATAAAAGACTGCTCTTAAATGAGCAGTCTTTTTTTAACCATTATGGTATTTATACATCCAAAGTACGCCAGATTTTAATATGGAAGCTAAGCGTCCAGTTACAGTTCTATCCATAATGTATGCAAATCCTTTTTTATCTCCTAATGAGCCTAGGAAGCCCTGTACTTTAATTTCAGGCATTTTTTCAGGTAATTTTTTGTTTTGCCATTGTAATTTCATAACATCAGCAATTTGGTCTCCTTGATATTCTGCCAATTGCGCACTTGGAGCATGAGGTAGTTCTGCACAATCTCCAACTACGTAAACGTTAGGATATGTTGGCACTTGGTGATATTGGTTTAAAATAACTCGACCACTCTTACTAATATCGATAGGTAAATTTCTAACGATTTCGACTGGTTGAATACCCGCTGTCCAAACGATTAAATCTAAATCTTCTGGGACATCACAGTTATAGATACGGCCAGGTTCTACTTTGTTAATATCTGAATTTGGTACGACGTTCACATTGTTTTTCTTAAACCATTTTTCAATATAATTACTTAATTTTTCTGGGAAACGAGATAAGATACGTTCACCACGATCATATAGGTAAATATCTAAATCTTCACGACTTTCACGTAATTCACTCGCTAATTCGATACCACTAAGACCTGCACCAACAATACCAACTTTAGCACCGTTTGGTAGTTCGCTAATATGATGGAATGTTTCACGAGATTTAGATAATGTTTGAATACTATGTGTATACTCCTCTGCACCAGGAACGTTATGATATTTATCTTCACAACCTAAGCCGATAACTAGTTCATCATAATCAACTTTTGTATGTCCGGCTGTAACGATTTGATCTTCTAAATTAATATCATTGATTTCCCCGTAAACGATGTTCACTCGTTCAGAATTTGGGAAATTCATACGCACTTCTTTATCAGATTTTGTACCTGCTGCCAATTCATAAAATTCAGGTTTCAAACTATGATACGGCATACGGTCGATTAGTGTTAGTGAGTAATTGTCAGGCAAGGCGTTTGGTAAAATGTGAGACATAATACGCATGTTGCCGTAACCGCCGCCTAATAAAACTAAATTCTTCATTTTGATACCCCTCTAATAATAAATGTGTTTACAGATTTCAACAAAAGACATTGTACTCAGTTTCAGCCCGTTTGAATAAAATACATTTAAGTCTAAAAGTTTCAATCTATTTGCTAAGGTGAAAAATAAATAGGTGTCAGTGACCATCTCATTTTTCAAAATAAATGACTCGCTTATATTATATGCTTTTTTTAATTGTTCTACAAATAACTTAGACACATGTTAGTCAAAAATTAAATGATTATAGTAATCAAAATCGTTTAAAGAAAAGATGATTATAGACTCGAAAAAGTTGATAAATAACCATTTCTCTAGAAATTATTAATATTTATTTATAAATATGTTAGTTTGAAAATTTAATGAGATGAAGCAAAGCAAGAACATAGTCATTAGAAGTGAAAGTTGTTATAATGTTATAACTGATTATTAATAAGAAGGTGTATTATGAATCCAATAGTAGAGTTCTGCATTTCGAACATGGCGAAAGGTGGAGATTATGTATATAACCAACTTGATAATGATCCGGTTGTAGATGTTCTAGAATATGGGTGTCTGCAAAATTGTGGATTATGCTCAAGTACCTTGTATGCATTGGTAAATGGTGATATCGTTGAAGGTGAATCACCAGATGATTTATTACAAAAAATTTATGCACATATAGAAGAAACTTGGATTTTTTAGGAGGGACACATTATGGCAGTTATAAATTTGACTGAAGCAGCAGCTTATGAAGTTAAAGACATGCTTAAACAAAATGATATGTCAGACGGATATTTAAAGATTAAAGTTAACGGTGGTGGATGCACTGGTCTAACTTACGGTATGTCAGCCGAAGAATCTAAAGGTGACAACGATGAAGTATTTGAATTTTACGGTTTGAAAGTATTAGTCGATAAAGATGATAAACCCGTATTAGAAGGGACGACTGTAGATTTCAAACAATCATTAATGGGTGGCGGCTTCCAAATAGATAACCCTAATGCTATTGCATCATGTGGTTGTGGTAGTTCATTTAGAACTGCTAAAGTTGCGGGATCACCAGAAGATTGTTAATTATATTGAGTTGGGACACCATCACGTTATAATGGTCACGACCCTAATGAATAACAGTAAAGTTGTTATAGATAGAGGCTAAGTTGACTATTAGAGTATGGCTGTTCCAACTTTTTTCTGGAATGATTTGTGAAAAAATAAACAATATGCATGTAAGTGCTTGAAAATATACCTTAAAAAATATAAAATTATTAATGGATGAAAGATTGTCTTTAATGAGTTGAATTACTCTTATTAGGTCTTACTAAAGACGGTTGCAAGAAAAAATTATGAAAGCTTAGGTGAATAAAATGGCACAAAATCGTAAAAAAGTTCTAGTTTTAGGTGCTGGTTATGCTGGCTTACAAACTGTTACTAAATTGCAAAAACAAATTTCAGCTGACGAAGCAGAAATTACATTAATCAATAAAAATGATTACCACTATGAAGCTACTTGGTTACATGAAGCTTCAGCTGGTACGATTAGCTATGAAGATTTACTTTACCCAGTTAAAAGCGTAATTAACGAAGATAAAGTAAACTTTGTAAAAGCAGAAGTAACTAAAATTGACCGTAATGCTAAAAAAGTAGAAACTGATGCAGGTATTTTTGATTTCGATATTTTAGTAGTAGGTTTAGGTTTCGAAAGTGAAACTTTCGGTATCAAAGGTATGAAAGATCACGCTTTCCAAATCGAAAATGTTTTAACTTCTCGTCGATTAGCTCGTCATATCGAAGACAAATTTGCAAATTACGCAGCATCTAAAGACAAAGATGATCGTGATTTAGCTATTTTAGTAGGTGGCGCTGGTTTCACTGGAATTGAATTCTTAGGTGAATTAACAGACCGCATTCCTGAATTATGTAATAAATATGGTGTTGAACAAAGCAAAGTTAAAATCACTTGTGTAGAAGCTGCGCCTAAAATGTTACCAATGTTCTCAGACGACCTTGTTAACCACGCTGTTAACTACCTTGAAAATAAAGGCGTTGAGTTCAAAATTGCAACACCAATCGTAGCTTGTAACGAAAAAGGTTTCGTTGTTAAAGTTAATGATGAAGAACAACAATTAGAAGCTAATACAGCTGTATGGGCAGCTGGTGTACGTGGTAGTCAATTAATGGAAGAATCATTTGATGGCGTTAAACGTGGTAGAATTGTAAACGAACAAGATTTAACTATCGCTGGTCATGACGATATCTTCGTAATTGGTGACTGTGCAGCATTTATTCCTGCTGGTGAAGAACGTCCATTACCAACAACTGCTCAAATCGCTATGCAACAAGGTGAGCACGTTGCTAAAAATATCAAACAAATTCTTGAAGGACAACCAACACAAGAATTTACTTACGTAGACAGAGGTACTGTATGTTCATTAGGTTCTAATGACGGTGTAGGTATCGTTTATGGTAGAGATATTGCTGGTAAAAAAGCTGCTTTCATGAAGAAAGTTATCGATACACGTGCTGTATTTAAATTAGGCGGTATCGGCCTTGCATTCAAAAAAGGTAAATTTTAATTGTTAAATTAATAATACGACAGTAGTATCTAGTTAGGATATGCTGTGTAACAAAAAGCCTATCTGATTAAGATAGGCTTTTTATTTTTAATTAAAGGGGAATGATATTAATGAACATTCAATTTAACACAAAGGACAAAGCATTTGATCAAACGTTGATCGTTGGAGTAGCAGGACATTTAAATCAATTAACGCAACCTATTGTAGTAGATGACGTAGATATTACAGAAGACTTATCACAGCTGAAACATGATCATATAGTCGGAAGTCAAGTAGGAAAAATATATCAGACGCAACTGCAAATTAATGATAAGAAGTACCGACTGATAACCATTGGATTAGCTAATTTAAAACAATTGGCGTCATCTGATATTGCAGAAGTATTTGGCAATTTATTCCAATTTTTAAAAGCTGAAAATGTAACAACAGCATCAGTGTTATTTGATAGCTTTGACGCAAAAGCATTGCCAATAGAAAGAATAGCAGAATTGTTAGGACAACAAAGCATGCGTGCAATATATGAATTTGATAATTATAAAACGACGAAAAAAGCACCTTATGAATTAGTAATCAATTTACATAGTGAGAATCAACACATCATAACTTCTGTGCAACAGGGGCAAGCAATAGGCCAGGCGATAAATTTAGCAAGAGATTATAGTAACATGCCTCCTAATATTTTAACACCTAGTTATTATGAAGAAGTATTAACTGAGCATTTTAAAGATACAGTAGTACAATTGGATGTTAAAAATGAAACGCAATTACAAAATGAAGGTTTTGGACTAGTTCACGCAGTAAGTAAAGGTTCGAGTAATCCTGCGCGCGTATTTACGCTTACTTATAATGGAACATCAAGTGATGAGGCACCGATTGCATTAGTAGGTAAAGGTATTACGTATGATTCTGGTGGTTATTCAATTAAATCAAAATTAGGTATGCAGACTATGAAATATGATATGTGTGGTTCTGCAAATGTAATTGGCATGATTGAAGCGGCACGTTTACTTAAATTAAAAATTAATATTGTTGGTGTTATCGTAGCTTCGGAAAATATGATAAATGGTGAAGCAATGAAACCAGACGATGTTTTCACGGCGTTGAGTGGTGAAACAGTGGAAGTGTTAAATACTGATGCAGAAGGTAGACTCGTATTAGGAGATGCAGTCTTTTATGCAAATCAGTTTAAACCACAAGTTATATTAGATTTTGCTACTTTAACAGGTGCAGCTGTAGTAGCATTAGGAGAAGATAAAGCAGCAGTTTTTAAGAATAATGATAAAGCCCCGTTAGCTACGATTTTAGAACATGCTAGTGAAGTGGATGAGTTGGTCTTTGAATTACCGATGACGGCAACAGAGCAACGTTTAATCCGACAAACAGATGTCGCTGATTTGGTAAATCATACAAATGGACACGGTAAAGCATTATTTGCAGCTACGTTTATTAGCCATTTCGCTGGTGATACACCCCATTTACATTTTGATATTGCTGGTCCAGCTACGACACATAAAGCATCATTTAATGGTCCTAAAGGGCCAACGGGTTATATGATCCCTACAATCGTACAGTGGTTAAGAAGCTTATAATATAAAATCATAAGTTGAACTATATCTAACTTATACACATATTGACAATACAAATTAAATTAATAAATAGATAAGTATTGATACAGTGTTAAGTAATAAAGGTAGTAGTTCAACTTTTTATATTGATTATGATTTGTTTTATTTTTATTGACAAAGGTAATACAGATTGATAATATAAATTTCATGATGCTTTAGTTCGATAATGTGGTAAAGGAGTTTTGAATTGTGTTTAATGCAGTCGTTGTAGCCGTCGTAGTAATGATTATTCTATGTTTATGTAGATTAAATGTAGTTATTAGTTTATTCATTAGTGCGCTAGTGGGTGGCTTGATAGCCGGAATGAGTGTCGCAGATATTGTGACCGTATTCGGTAAAAATATTGTAGATGGTGCTGAGGTTGCACTAAGTTATGCTTTATTAGGAGGTTTCGCTGCTTTAATATCTTATAGTGGTATTACAGATTACCTTGTGTTAAAAATTATTAAAGCAATACGTGCTGAGAATTCGAAAATGTCACGTGTCAAAGTTAAAGTAATTATTATGATTGCATTATTAGTATTAAGTATTATGAGTCAAAACGTAATACCAGTACACATTGCATTTATTCCAATAGTGATACCACCATTAATTAGTTTATTTAATGAGTTGAATATTGATAGACGTCAAATTGCCTTGATTATAGGATTTGGACTATGTTTCCCATACGTGCTACTACCATTTGGTTTTGGTCAAATTTTCCACCAAATTATTTTGAAAGGATTTACGAAGGCACATCATCCAATAGAAATGAGTATGATTTGGAAAGCTATGATTATACCTTCAATGGGGTATATTGTAGGTTTAATTGTAGGTTTAATTTATTATCGTAAACCAAGAAAATATATTGAGCATAAAGATGAAAGTGAAGTAGCAGAAGTAACTTTAAAACCTTATGTCATTGTTATTACAATCATTGCCATTATCGCAACGTTTACAGTTCAAACGCTAACAGATTCTATGATATTTGGTTCCTTAGCGGGTGTCTTAACATTCTTTGTTTCTGGAGCTTATAACTGGAAAGATTTGGATCAAAAATTTGTCGACGGTATTCAAATTATGGCTTACATTGGTGTCGTTATTTTGACAGCTAATGGTTTTGCCGGGGTTATGAATAAGACAGGAGACATTAGCCAATTAGTACATAGTTTAAGTGATATTACTGGCGGTAACAAACTGCTTAGTATTATTTTAATGTATATAATCGGTTTAATCGTGACATTAGGTATTGGTTCTTCATTTGCGACTATACCGATTATCGCAACGTTATTTATTCCGTTAGGCGAATCTTTAGGTTTAAGTACAATGGCACTTATCGCATTAATCGGTACAGCGAGTGCACTTGGTGATTCAGGTTCACCTGCGAGTGATTCTACTTTAGGTCCAACAGCCGGTTTAAATGTTGATGGACAGCATGACCATGTGCGTGATACGTGTGTACCTAATTTTATATTCTATAACGTACCTTTAATCATTTTCGGAACAATAGCCGCTATGATATTATAATGAGTAAGTTAATAAAAGGGGTGTTGCGTGATGAGTACGATGTTAGATGCTTTAGAGATGAAGATTGAAAAGCAAGAGCATGGATTAATGGTCGTTTCTATGCCAGTCACTGATAAGGTTAAACAACCATTTGGTTACTTACATGGAGGTGCAAGTTTAGCATTAGGTGAAACTGCATGCTCAATGGGAGCAGCATATATTATAGATACTGATCATTATATACCGCTTGGTTTAGAAATGAATGCTAATCACATTGGTTCTACTGTGGAAGGTACAATCTATGCCACCGCAACGATTATCCATGAAGGTAAAACGACACAAGTTTGGAACATCGAAATTAAAGACGATACGGACAGATTAATTTGTATCATGAGAGGTACAATGGCAATCAAAGAACGTAAAGGCTAATAAAAAGGTTGAACAATTAAATCTTAATTGTTCAGCCTTTTTAAATAGGAATTTTTAACTCGCGTATACACTTCTATGATATACCGTTGCTATGCGTTTAGCAGCTTCTCGACCGCCGGCAATATTACGTGCGAAAGGTCCTAATTTTAAATCAGCTAATGCACCACTAACATGCAAGTTTGGTAGCCAAGCTAGGTCATCTGTTAATTGTGGTAAACCACATTTAGCCATTGGTGCATGATAGTTTAAAATTAACTTTTTAATAAGTGGTAGTTGATATATGCTGTTACTAAATCCTGTGGCTAATATGATATGATCATAAAATATTTTGTTAGCGTCTGTAATGATGTGATGTTGCTTCACATCATTTATTTTATCTTGATGAATAATCAATCGACCTTGTTCTTGATAATGTTTTAATTTTAAATACAATTCCCTTGGCATAGACCCTTTGTGACGTTCTTTGTTAAGTAGTAATAAACGTTGATGAGAATCAGTAATGGATTCAAAGTAAGTCATTTTTTTAGGGCCTAACCAACCTGGATCTGCGTCAAAATCATGAATCGAGAGCGTTTTATTTAGCCATAAATGAACGATACGCTCATCTTGTTTTAGTAGTTTATTTACTATATGAGCGGCGGAAATACCGCTCCCAACAACATGAGAACTTCCTTCGAAATTAATATGATTATCATCGAATATATGTTGAATGTCAGGTTGTTGCTGAAATATTGATGGTATATTTTTATCATGATAACTACCAAATGCAATGATGACATTGTTAGTAGTTATTTTCGTATTATTATCTAGTAATATTGACCATTGGTTATCAATACGTGAAATATCAGTTGCAGAGGCTGATATATGACAATGATTTAAATTAAATTGATGTATGAGCATATGTATATGGTCCATAAACATCTCTGTTTGAGGTCGTTGATATTTTCCTAAGGTACAGTTGGTATACTGATTAATTTTAGCAAATTGTTTTAAATGAAAAGGATCTGGATGTACATGGTGTACACATGGTGAACGTAAGAAGGGCATATTAATTTTACTTGTTCGTTCGGCAAATTGTTCACATAAATTATTATGTGGGTCAATAATCGTTAACTGATGTTGTGCTAGCCCCATAGATCTTAATTTGAGGGCGATAGTAACAGCGTGAATGCCACCACCAATAATAGTCCATTGTTGCATAAATACACTCCTTGTTTAAATAGGAATAATTACGATTTATAATAATGGATAATATAAAAAAAAGCAATAAAAAACGTCCAAATTAACTTAGTAAGGGTACCAAGTAATTTAGACGTTTAAATATTTATATTTTTTTATCTTTCAAAGTTTCTGGAATATCATCTTGTTTGAGTCGTTTAGATGATGGTGTTTCTAAATTATATGCAGCTTTAATAATTAAATGACTGGCTAGTGGACCTGTAATTAATATGAATAAGATACCTATTATTAACTGCATATTTGCATAGCCTTCTTTACCGATAAAGAATAAAAACACACCGGCTAATAGGAAGATAGAACCTAACGTTGCTGCCTTACCTGCTGCATGAGCTCGGGAGTATACATCTTCTAAACGTAATATACCTATGGCTGCTAGGGCACTAATTAATGCGCCTAAGATAACGAATATAAGGGAAATACTAATGATTATTGTCGTTATCATGTTCAATCACCTTACCTTTATCCATATATTTGGCGAATACCGCTGTGCCTAAAAAGGCGATAATACCTATTAATAAAATAGCTACTATCATATAAGTTGTACCTAAAAAAATACTAAATAATGCGATGATAGCCATTAATTGAATGCCCATGGCATCTAACGCGACAACTCTATCGGCAAGAGAAGGGCCTTTAATTACACGAATTAGCATTGCTAACATCGATAACGACACGATGATAAGTGCGATAATTATAATAATTGAATAATTCATGTTGTTTCGCCTACCTCTCTTACCACTTTTTCAAGTGATGATTTTATGCCTTCGGTTTCTTCTTCTGTTGTACTGAAATCAATACAGTGGACGAAAATTTTTGTGCGATCATCACTTATACCTAAGACAATAGTACCTGGAGTTAAAGTGATTAACGTAGATAAGAGTACGATTTGCCAATCTGTTTTTAAATCAGTGTTATAAGTGAAAAATGCGGGCTCATTAGTAATCTTGCGCTTGGTCACAATTTTGATAACATCAAGATTTGCTTTGATAAGTTCTATAAAGAAAACGACGACTAATTTAATGATTTTATATAACGTTACGATGTACAATCTACCAGGGAAAATACTGCGTAAAAGTATTACGAGAATAAGCCCAAATATATAACCTAGAATAAAATTATTTAACGTATAACTGCCTGTTAAGAAGAACCACAGAATGGCTAACATTAAGTTGACTAATATTTGAATGGCCATATTATTTACCTCCTAACACGTGAGATACATATTCACTTGGGTCATAGAAAGTTAATGCTGCATCTTTAATCATTGGTTGTAATACGTCTGCTGATAAACCAAAAATGATTGTGAGTACAATGGTAACAACAGAAATTGTTAATGTACTGCGATATTGTAATTTTGGATTATAGTCATATCCAGAAGATAGACCGAAAAATCCTTTTAAGAAAATACGTACGACTGAATATAATACGACTAAACTTGATAGTAAGACGACAATACCACTTAAATAAAATCCTTTTTGGAAAGTTGCTTCCACAATGTAATATTTACCATAAAAACCACTAAATGGAGGTATGCCTGCCAAACTTAATGCTGCTATAAAGAATGTCCAACCTAAAATAGGATAATGTTTAATTAACCCACTAAAGTGCTTCAAATCATAAGAGCCAGTTATTTTATAAATAACACCAATTAAGAAAAATAGACCCGCTTTAATTAACATGTCGTGAAGCGTATAGTAAATCGCGCCCATCATACCTGCTTGATTCATCATTGCCACACCGACTAATATAACGCCAATAGCAATCATAATATTATATAGGATGATTTTCTTAATATCACTGTAACTAATAGCACCTAAACAACCGAATATTATCGTTAATATAGCTAAGAATAATAATAGGTAGTAGGGTAGTGATGAGGTATCGCGGAAAAATAAACTTATTGTTCTAGCGATAGCGTATACCCCGACTTTCGTTAGTAATGCACCAAAGAAAGCGATAATCGCAGTTGGTGGCGCATAGTAAGCTCCCGGTAACCATATGTACATTGGGAATACGCCAGCTTTAGTAGCGAAAACAAAAATAAACACGACGAATATGATAATTACGACGTTACTGTCTTTTGGTGATAATTGGCTAAGTTTGTCGCTAATATCTGCTAAGTTTAATGTACCAACGACCGAGTAAAGCATACCTACGGCAATAACGAAAAAGGCCGAAGAAGTTACATTAACCAGTACATATTTAATCGTTTCACTTAATTGTATTTGCGTGCCACCAATTACTAATAAAATGTATGAAGATATTAAAAAGACTTCGAAGAATACGAATAAGTTAAAAATATCTCCAGTCATAAACGCGCCGTTAACACCAGTAATCATAAACATAATTGCGAAGTAATAATAAAATCTTTCCCGTTCGATACCAACTGTTTTATATGAATATAAGATGATTAATGCGGTGATGATTAAACTTGTAACAATAAGTAAACCACTGAATAAATCTAAAACAAAGACAATACTATAAGGTGCCTTCCAAGAACCGAGTTCAAGTTTGATTGGACCATCTTTATAGACGTGGTATAAATTTATTAAACTAAAGCACAAGGTAATTAACGTGCCACCTAAGGCAATGTAACGTTTGATCATGGGGCGTTTGCCAAGAAAAATTAACAATATACTTGTCAACAATGGGATTACCAATGCTGACATAAGTAAGTTACTCGCTATCACTTTCAAGCACTCCTCTCATCTGTTCGACGTTATCTGTGCCCAGTTCTTTATAACTTCTAAATGCAAGCACTAAAAAGAATGCTGTTACAGAAAATGAAATTACTATTGCTGTTAAGATGAGGGCTTGTGGGATAGGATCAACATATTGAGTGATGCCCTTTTCATAAATTGGAACGCCACCTTGTTTTAAGCCGCCCATAGTGATTAAAAATAAATTTGCCGTATGCGTTTGTAGCGTTGTCCCTAAAATGATACGGATTAAACTTTTAGAGAGAATGAGGTAGACGCTCATTGCAGTGAGAAAGCCACAAACAAATATCATCAATATTTCCATTATTCATTCTCCCCAATCGATAATATAATAGTCATAACTGTGCCAATTACTGCAAACATAACACCTAAATCAAAAAACGTAGCTGTATGTAAATGCATTGGCTTTAAAATGATAAGTGGTATTTCAAATGGTTTATGAGTAAAGAAGTTTTTATCATAAAACCAACTTGCCATAGGTGTAGCTACACAAAATAACAAACCAATGCCAATTAAAATTTTAAAATCCCAAGGAAAGATTTTGCGCATTGTTTTAATATCAAATGCGACTGCAATGATAACCAGTGCACTTGAAAGTAGTAAGCCACCTACGAAGCCACCACCCGGCGTATAATGTCCTGCTAAAAACAGTGAAAGTCCGAACATGACGATTAAAAAGAAGATAACAATAGCTGAATATTGAAAAATTAAATTATTTTTCTGTCTGTTCATTATTATTACCTCCTTTAATACTTGTATTTTTCTTAGAACGTAATTTAATCATTGTATACACACCTAAGCCTGCTATACCTAAAACAGAAGATTCGAACAAAGTATCGGTACCACGGAAGTCGACAAGTATGACGTTTACCATGTTTTTACCATGAGCTAAATCATGAACGTGTGCTTTATAATAATTAGCGATAGATGCAAAATGTCTATTTCCATAAGCAATTAAACCGATAATAGTGACTACTAAACCTGCGCCAATTGATATTAAGACATTGACTGTTTTGAAGCTTTTAGATTCGTTATAACGATTTAAGTTTGGTAAATGATAGAAACATAATAAGAACAATGCTGTTGAAATAGTTTCTACTACGAATTGCGTTAACGCTAAATCTGGCGCACCAAAATAAATAAAGAATACCGCTACAGCATATCCAATAGCACTAGCCATTAAAATACTAAAGAGTCTGGAATGTGCTAAGACCATCATCGTTGCAGCTACACAAATTAATATAACGATAACGACTTCAAATCCTCTAATATTGCTGACATCTTTAAAATTAATAGAAACAGGTGAAACAAATAACACAATAGCTGACATTATAATTAAAGTTAGAAAAATAATAACTAAGTTATTACGTGTAAATCCTGTAACATAAGTATCTGTAAATTTACTAGAGTATGATTGAACAGATTGACCACTATTGTTGTACCAGTAGTTGATTGTTAATTTATCAGGTTGTGCTTGTAGTAAACGCACCCAATAACTAAATGTCAAAATAAGTATAATTCCCAACACATATATTAAGAGTGTAGAGAAAAATGCTGGTGTGAAGCCATGGAAAAAATGAAATTCTGCTGGTTCACTTACAGATTTACTAATTGAATTGACTGCAGGATCTATGATTGAACCCGTAATCAAATTAGGGAAAAAGCCAAATACGACAACTAATAAAGCCAAGATAGTAGGAGATATTAGCATTAATAGTGATGATTCGTGTGCTTTTTTCGGTAATTTATCTTCGTGATAACTACCTAAGAAAATTTGACCGATAAATCTTACAGAATACACAAATGTGAAAATACTACCGATAATAGCGACGATGGGTAATAATAGACCAATAGAATTTAAGTTATATAAATTAACATGTGTGATTTCAATAACACTTTCTAAAAAAGATTCTTTAGATAAGAAGCCGTTGAACGGTGGCACACCTGCCATACTTAAAGCTGTAACTAAAGTCAGTGTGAATGAAATAGGCATGATAGTCACGAGGCCACCAAGTTTTTTTACATCACGTGTACCTGTGCTATGGTCTACAGCACCAGTAATCATAAAGAGTGCGCCTTTAAATGTAGCATGGTTGATTAAATGGAATATAGCTGCAGTAAATGCCGCGCTATAAATTTGACTATCAGAACCCTCAAAATGATAACTAACAGCTCCGATACCTAACATTGCCATTATCATGCCAAGCTGCGACACTGTTGAAAAGGCGAGAATACCTTTTAAATCTTGTTGCTTTGTGGCATTTAAAGAAGCCCAGAAAAGTGTCACAAGTCCTATCATCGTCACTGCCCAAATCCAACCTTGAGAAACTGCGAAAATCGGGGTCATACGTGCGACTAAGTATAAACCAGCCTTAACCATAGTTGCTGAATGCAGATAAGCACTTACAGGTGTTGGCGCTTCCATGGCATCTGGTAACCATACGTAGAATGGGAATTGTGCAGATTTTGTCATAGCACCAATTAATACAAGTACCATTGATAAAATAAAATACGGACTAGTTTGAATATTGTCTGCATTGGCAATCATTTCGTGAATGCTTGTTGTGTGTGTGGCTATTGATAATAAAATCAAACCACCTAACAAACATAGCCCGCCTAAGACTGTAATGAGCATTGATTTTTGTGCACCGTATATAGACGCTGAATTATCACGCCAAAATGAGATAAGTAAAAAGCTAGAAAAAGACGTTAATTCCCAAAATAAATATAGAACGATGATATTATCAGATAAGACCACGCCTAACATTGCACCCATGAATAATAATAGATAACAGTAAAAATTCCCTAATTGTTCTTTTCGACTTAAATAACTGATTGAATAAAGCACGACTAACGTACCAATTCCAGTAATAAGCAAACTAAATAATAAACTTAAACCATCTATGTAAAGATCATAGTTCATACCGAACTTTGGCATCCAGTTTGCTTCTAGTAAAACGGTATCACCCGACATTGTTGTGCTTATGTATGAGATAAAATAAATAAATAAGACTAATGGTATTGGTAATACGAACCAGCCTAAATGAATCCGTTTATGAAGTCGATACACAAAAGGAATAATGAGGGCAAATATTAACGGTAACAATACCGCTATATGCAACAAGCTCATTAAATATGCCTCCCTTAAAAAAGTATATAACAACATTATACATGATTAATACTATTCTGAAAAACGTCAATCGCTTATATATAAAGGATTTCAGTGTACTATTAAATAAGAAGAAAGTAAGTGTTTTTATTTAAATTTTTCTTTATATTGAATAGAATAATCTTCTTTTAAATTTTGTAAATTTTCTAATGAACGTCGTGCGTATTCATCTTGCTTGTGTTGTAGGCGTTCTTCTAATTTACTAATTGCAAGTTGCAATGATTCGACATAAGGAAGCGGTTCTTCGTTAAATTCTTTCAATTGAGATTGAGAAGTATAACGCTTTTCGAATTGACTTAAAGCTTTACGTTCATGAAAAAATACATTTTTTGTTGCTTTAGGATTATGTAAATCACCTTGTTTAGGGTGTTTAATGACTTGTTCGATTTGTACTAATATTTGATTGTTTTGTTCTTCTACGATACTAACGCCGTAAACGCCAGTTTTATGTGCAAAACGGTATAACATATTCAATACTTCCTTTCATTTATGTTAGAATACTATTATCATATTAACATGAAATGGAGAATTAAAATGACAAACTACCCTCAATTAGATAACGCAGTAAAAGACAATGAAATTAAATTAGTGATGCATACAAATAAAGGTGATATGACATTCAAATTATTACCTGATGTAGCACCTAAAACTGTAGAAAACTTTGTTACGCACGCTAAAAATGGTTACTACGATGGCATTACTTTCCACCGTGTAATTAATGACTTTATGGTACAAGGTGGAGACCCTACAGCTACTGGTATGGGTGGCGAAAGTATTTATGGTAAACCATTTGAAGATGAATTTTCTCTAGAAGCTTTCAATATTTATGGTGCGTTATCAATGGCGAATTCGGGACCAAACACAAATGGGTCACAATTTTTCATCGTTCAAATGAATGAAGTGCCAGAATCAATGTTAAGTCAATTAGCAGATGGTGGTTGGCCACAACCAATTGTCGATAGATATGCAGAAAAAGGCGGTACACCTTGGTTAGATCAAAAACATACAGTTTTTGGCCAATTAATAGAAGGTGAAACTACGTTAGAAGATATTGCGCGCACTAAAGTAGGACCTCAAGACAAACCATTACATGATATTACTATCGATTCAATTGATGTTTTAGATAAATAAAAATAAAGTTCAAACATTTTAAAGTTATAAATATAATGCGTTTCATATTATAAGTAGCCGGAAACATTTAGTTTTCGGCTTTTTTATAGCATGATTTTATAAACAGTACTATTTTTTACCAAATGAAGTAATTTTTTCACTAAACATTAGTCCCTTATTATTATTTATGCTATTATTAGATTGTTAAGTATAACGATATAAGGGGTTATCAAGGTGGATCATCATTATAAAATTGGTCAACACATTAAAGTACGTGTGACTGGTATTCAACCGTATGGCGCATTTGTTGAAACCCCTGATAATATTGAAGGCTTGATCCATATATCTGAAATCATGGATGATTATGTGCATAATTTGAAAAAATTCTTATCGGAAGGGCAAATTGTTAGAGCTAAAGTTATTTCTATAGATAATGAAGGTAAATTGAATTTGTCTTTAAAAGATAATGATTATTTCAAAAATTATGAGCGTAAAAAAGAAAAGCAATCAGTATTGGATGAAATCAAAGAAACTGAAAAATATGGGTTTCAAACAATTAAAGAACGCTTACCGGTTTGGATAAAACAGTCGAAAGACGATATGAAACAAGATTAAGAGTCTTGGGAGACTAACACTTTAATAAGAAGTGTTAGTTTTTTTACTTTCTAATATGTATGCGCAAGCATATAATTTCACCTCAATTATTTTTTCAGTTATTATGAATAAGCAGTTAACTAGTATCGTTAATATTGGCGTGCTATAGTAATGGAATCATTAAGGAGGAAAATAATATGAATGAAAGATTTACCCCTTTATTTGAAAGTGTAACTTTGCCTAATAAAGTAGTTTTGAAAAATAAATTTGTCTTAGCGCCTTTAACACACATATCATCAAACGATGACGGTACGGCATCAGAAGACGAAATTAATTACATGGAACAACGTTCACAAGATGTTGGTTTAGCTATTTCAGCAGCAAGTAATGTGACTGATTTAGGTAAGGCATTCCCTGGCCAACCTTCAGTAGCACATGATACAGATTTAGAAGGTTTGAAAAAATTAGCACACGTAATGAAAAAAAATGGTGCTAAAGCAGTTGTTCAAATTCACCATGGTGGAGCGCAGGCATTACCAAACTTAACACCTGGTGGAGATGTAGCTGCGCCTACACCAATTTCACTTAAAAGTTTTGGCCAACAAGAAGAACATGATGCGCGTGAAATAACTGAAGATGAAATTCATGAAACAATTAAAGCATTTGGTGAAGCAACAAGAAGAGTAGCTCAAGCAGGATTCGATGGCGTGGAAATACATGGTGCCAATCACTATCTTATTCATCAATTCGTATCACCATATTACAATAGAAGAACTGACGAGTGGGGAACAGATAAATTAAAATTCCCAACTGCAGTGGTAGATGAAGTGTTAAAAGCTAAAGAACAATATGCTGACGATTCATTTATCGTTGGTTATAGATTTTCACCTGAAGAAGCAGAATCACCAGGCATCAGTATGGAAATTACTGAATCATTAGTTAAAACACTTATAGAAAAACCTTTAGATTATTTACATGTATCTTTAATGGATGTTCATTCTAAGACGCGCGATGGTAAATATGCTGGTGAAGAAAGAGTTAAGTTATTACATCAATGGATAGACGGACGTATGCCATTAATAGGTATTGGTTCTATTTTCACAGCAGAACAAGCATTAGAAGCTATCCAATCAGGTAATGTTGACTTAATTGCTTTAGGTAGAGAAATTTTATTAGACTATCAATTTGTTGGTAAAATTGAAAATGGTAAAGAAGATGACATCGTGTCATACTTCGATCCAGAAAGAACTGATAAACATGAATTACCTCCAAAATTATGGGACCAATTTAATATAGGATTTTATCCTTTACCAAGAAAAGATGAACAATAAATCGCAAGTTTGATTTGAAATATAAGCCTAAATTAAAACAACTTATTTCACTGATGTATTCAGAATGAAATAAGTTGTTTTTTTATTTTGGTCAACAGCGCAACTAAATTAATTAGCTTCATGCAAAGATTATTAGTTATTATCGATGTTACTATTTTTCTATTCATAGTTACCTTGTAAGTTTATGTGGTCTTTAATCGAACAAAATTGATTGGATTTTAAAATATAGGGAGTGTTATATAGAACAAAATAGGTTGAAATAATGATAATTTTATAATCATTACTTTTGAATAAAAATAAGGTTTGTCTGTGTCAAAATAAATTTCTTATAGATAAATATACAAATTATTATATCGTTTATTCAAAGTTACTTTCATTACATTGAAACACTATCATTAAAGGTTAAGATTTACTTAGGAAAATAGTTTCAGTTATCCACTAAATACGTTATGCTAAGGATATGATTGATTGTGGCTTTATAGCCCATAATAACTTTAAAGGGGAGATATCATGACAAGATCAGAAGAAATCATCGAGGTTACAAATCATTATGGGGCGCATAACTATGTTCCATTACCAATTGTTATCTCGGAAGCTGAAGGGGTATGGGTAAAAGATCCTGAAGGAAATAAATATATGGATATGCTAGCTGCATATTCAGCTGTTAACCAAGGACATCGACACCCTAAAGTAGTTCAAGCGTTGAAAGATCAAGCTGATAAAGTAACGCTTGTATCTAGAGCTTTCCATAGCGACAACTTAGGTGCATGGTATGAAAAAATATGTAAACTTGCAGGAAAAGAAAAAGCACTACCAATGAACACTGGTGCTGAAGCGGTTGAAACTGCACTTAAAGCTGCAAGACGTTGGGCTTATGAAGTAAAAAATATTGAACCAGATAAAGCAGAAATTGTGGCATTCAATGGCAACTTTCATGGCCGTACTATGGCACCAGTTTCTTTATCATCTGAAGCAGAATATCAACGTGGCTATGGTCCTTTATTAGAAGGTTTCCGTAAAGTTGATTTTGGTGATATTGAAGCATTAAAATCTGCTATTAATGAAAATACAGCTGCTGTCCTTATCGAACCAATCCAAGGTGAAGCAGGCATTAATGTACCTCCAGAAGGTTATTTAAAAGAAATTAGAGAATTATGTGATAAACATAATATTTTATTTATTGCCGATGAAATCCAAGCAGGTTTAGGTCGTTCAGGTAAATTATTTGCGACTGACTGGGATGACGTTAAAGCAGATGTTTATATTTTAGGTAAAGCATTAGGTGGCGGTGTACTACCAATTTCAGTTGTATTAGCTGACGAAGAAGTATTAGGCGTATTCACGCCTGGCTCTCACGGTTCTACATTTGGTGGTAATCCATTAGCTTGTGCTGCTTCCATTGCTGCACTAGACGTTATTATAGATGAAGATTTACCTGGCCGTTCATTAGAATTGGGTAACTATTTCAAAGAAGCGTTACAAAAGATTGATCATCCTGCTATTAAAGAAGTAAGAGGTCGTGGTTTATTCATAGGAATTGAATTGAACGAAAACGCTAGACCTTATTGTGAAGCTTTAAAAGAGCAAGGAATTCTATGTAAAGAAACGCACGATACGGTTATTCGCTTTGCACCACCTTTAGTTATTACTAAGGAAGAAATTGACTACGCATTAGACAAAGTAAAAGCAGTTTTTAAATAGCATAAAAGTTCATCAAACTAGTATAGTAATTACACTTTAAAAAGCTAAAAGTTATGTTACAATTACTATGAAAGCGAAATCATTAGTTACGAAAAAGAGGCGAAATGAATCATGACTGAGAATAATAATTTGGTTACTTCTACACAAGATATTATTAAGGAAGCTTTGCACAAATTGGGTTTTGATGATGGAATGTACGACTTAATCAAAGAACCATTAAGATTTTTACAAGTAAGAATACCAGTAAGAATGGATGATGGGACTGTTAAAACTTTTACTGGTTACCGTGCACAGCATAACGATGCTGTAGGACCAACTAAAGGTGGAGTTAGATTCCACCCAGATGTTGATGAAGAAGAAGTAAAAGCATTATCAATGTGGATGTCACTAAAATGTGGAATTGTTAACTTACCATATGGTGGCGGTAAAGGCGGCATCGTCTGCGACCCACGTCAAATGAGTATTCATGAGGTTGAACGTTTATCTCGTGGATATGTTAGAGCGATTTCTCAATTTGTAGGGCCTACTAAAGATATTCCGGCACCGGATGTTTTTACAAATTCTCAAATTATGGCATGGATGATGGATGAATATAGTTCTCTAGATAAATTTAACTCACCAGGATTTATTACAGGTAAACCAATTGTATTAGGTGGTTCACAAGGACGTGACCGTTCTACTGCATTAGGTGTAGTTATTGCTATTGAACAAGCGGCTAAAAGAAGAAATAAACAAATCGAAGGTGCTCGTGTAGTTATTCAAGGTTTTGGTAACGCGGGTAGCTTTTTAGCTAAATTCTTATATGATATGGGTGCTAAAATTGTAGGTATTTCAGATGCTTATGGTGCATTACATGATCCTGAAGGTTTAGATATTGATTATTTATTAGACCGCAGAGACAGTTTCGGTACTGTTACTAATCTATTTGAAGAAACGATTTCAAACAAAGAATTATTTGAAATTGATTGTGATGTTTTAGTTCCTGCAGCGATTGCAAACCAAATTACTGCTGATAATGCACATGACATTAAAGCAGACGTAGTAGTAGAAGCTGCGAACGGTCCTACAACGCCAGAAGGTACTAGAATATTAACTGAACGTGGCATATTACTTGTACCAGACGTACTAGCAAGTGCTGGTGGCGTTACAGTTTCTTATTTCGAATGGGTTCAAAATAACCAAGGTTATTACTGGACAGAAGAAGAAGTTAACGAAAAATTACGTGAAAAATTAATCACAGCATTTGATACAATTTATGAATTAGCTCAAAATCGTAAAATTGATATGCGCTTAGCTGCATACATTGTAGGTATTAAACGGACTGCAGAAGCAGCACGTTACCGTGGTTGGGCATAATATTTAAACGACATGCAAGTATTGATAATAGTTCAATACTTGCATGTTTTGTATAACAAACATGCAAAAATGAGCCTGAGACTTCATTGTCTTCAGGCTCTACTTTTATATGGGCAGTCGATGACTGAAATAAAAATGCGCTTGTATCAAGCTGCTTTCAACGCTAGTCATCTTTGCTGGGGCGGGACTACAAAACTTCTTATAAAAATAAGATTTTTGTTCCGTTTCCATTTTTTTAATGCAATTGATTTTTAATAATTTTTAATTGTTGCTGTACTGCATCTTGACCAGTAGAACCATAACTGATTCTTCGACTAACGCAATTTTCAGGTTTTAAGAAAGAATATATATCTTCTTCAATCGAAGAGTGGGCTTCTTGGTATTGATCAAGTGGTACATCTAATAAATATTTATTATTTTGTATACACCATAATACAATTTTGCCAACTATTTCATGTGCTGTTCTAAAGGGAACGTCTTTAGTAACTAAATAATCTGCAAGTTCTGTAGCGTTAGAAAAGTCATTGTTTACAGTTTCTTTTAATTGGTCAACGTTAATAGTCATTGAATCAACCATACCTTCAAAAATTCTTAAAGAACCTTTAATGGTATGAACAGCGTCGAACAAACCTTCTTTATCTTCTTGCATATCTTTATTGTACGCAAGTGGTAAGCCCTTTAAAGTCATTAACATACTTGTTAAATGACCTGCAGTTCGACCAACTTTACCTCTGATTAACTCAGCCATATCTGGATTTTTCTTTTGTGGCATAATTGAAGAACCAGTAGAAAATGCATCGGATAAAGTAACGAAATTGGCTTCTGCTGAAGACCAAAAAATAATTTCTTCCGCAAAACGAGATAGGTGGACCATAGTTAAAGAAATATTGTGTAGCGTTTCAACAATGTAATCTCTATCACTAACCGCATCCATACTGTTTTCGTATAAAGCATCAAATCCTAATAACGCTTGTGTCATTTGACGATCAATAGGGTAAGTTGTGCCGCTCAAAGCGGCTGCACCAAGTGGTGATATATCGATTCTTTTCAAACTATCATGAAATCTACCTTTATCTCTTTCCAACATCCAGTAATAAGTTAAAAGATGATGCGCAAACGAAATAGGTTGAGCTCTTTGCAAATGAGTATATCCAGGCATAATAGTATCAACATGCTGTTCTGCAACGTTTACGATGGTTGTTTGAAATGACGTAATTAATTCGATAATCGTTGAGACTTGTTCTTTTGTATATAAGTGCATATCCGTCGCAACTTGATCATTTCTACTACGTCCCGTATGCAATTTTCCTCCAGTATCACCGATACGTTTAATTAATTCATGTTCTATATTTAAGTGAATATCTTCTAACGATACATCAAATTTAATATTGCCTGCTTCATAATCAGTTAATATTTGTTCTAAGCCTGCAACAATATCATCGCTCTCCTTAGGAGCAATGATATTTTGATTGGCTAACATCTTAGCATGAGCAATACTACCTTCAATGTCTTGTTTAATTAAAGTCTTATCAAAGTGAATAGATGCGTTAAATTCATCAACCCAATCTTCAGGCTTTTCTTTGAATCTGCCACCCCAAGCTTTCTCACTCATTGTGATAACCTCCATGAAGCATAGAATTTACTTGTGTTGGTAAACCGTAAATTTCTATGAAACCTACTGCAGACTCTTGATTAAATGCGTCTTCTTTTGTATACGTAGCTAATTTTTCATTGTATAAAGTAAATGGAGACTTTCTACCATTAACGACAGCATTACCTTTATAAAGTTTGATTCTTACTTCACCAGTAACGTGGTCTTGTGTACTATCAATGAATGTTTTTAAGCTATCTGTTAATGGTGAGAACCATAAAGCATTATACACTTGCTCTGACAATTGTTTTTCGATAACTGGTTTAAAGTGAGCAACATCTTTAGTTAAGGTAATTGTTTCTAGCGCTTTATGTGCTTTAACGATAACTTCAGCAGCCGGCGTTTCATAAACTTCTCTCGATTTAATACCTACAAGTCTATTTTCTACGTGGTCGATTCTGCCGATACCATGTTTACCCGCAATTTTATTTAATTTTAAGATTAATTTAGTTAATGAAAGTGTTTCGCCGTTTAAAGCTGTGGGTAACCCTTTTTCAAAAGATAACACTAATTCTTCAGCTTGATCTGGCGTATTTTCTAAAGCGTTCGTTAAATCATAGGCATCTTCTGGTGGTGTTGCATAAGGATCTTCTAATATGCCACATTCATTACTTCTCCCCCATAAGTTTTGATCGATAGAATACGGTGAGTCATGTTGGATAGGTACAGGGATGTTGTGTTTAATTGCATAGTCAATTTCTTCTTCACGACTCCATGCCCATTCTCTCACTGGCGCAAATACTTTTAATTCAGGATTTAGCGCTTTTATAGATACTTCGAAACGAACTTGGTCATTACCTTTACCAGTACAACCATGAGCAATACCAACTGCATCCGTTTTGTCAGCAATTTCTACTAATTTTTTTGAAATTAATGGTCTTGAAAGTGCTGATACTAACGGGTATGCACCTTCATACATTAAATTACCTTTGATTGCATAGGAGACATAATCTTGACTAAATTCTTCTGTAGCATCAATAATGTGGCATTCTACAGCGCCCATATCCAATGCTTTTTGATATACAACGTCTAAATCCTTTCCTTCGCCAACATCTAAGCAACAAGCTACTACATCATAGCCTTTCTCGATTAACCAATGTACTGCTACGCTTGTATCTAAACCGCCTGAATATGCTAAAACTATTTTTTGTTTCATATAAGACACCTCATTTGTAATTTTTATTTTGTAAGTTAATAAAACTAGAATAACAAAAAGTAAATGAAAATTAAACCATTTTTTTACATAAATATACAAATATTTTAATTTTCTGCTGTTTTTCCTTCTAGCATTTGAATGATATATATTTATAGTAATGCTTTTATAGTAGAGTGAGTAAAATGTATATTTTTATGCATATAATATGAAAATGTGATATACATTTAACTAACTCGTTTTTCTTGCTATATAAATATGGGATAGGCTAGTTGTTTGAATACTAATTACAAAGTGAGTAAAATAATATATGAATCCAATATACAGGAGGCAATTTACATGACTCATATACAGTTAGATTATGGTAAAACTTTAGAATTTTTTAACGAACATGAATTAGAACAACAAAAAGATATCGTTAAAGCAATTCATCATACTATTCACGAAGGTACAGGTGCTGGCAATGATTTCTTAGGCTGGATAGATCTTCCTGTTGATTATGATAAAGAAGAATTTTCACGTATTTTAGAAGCGTCTAAACGCGTTAAAGCACATTCAGATGTTTTTGTAGTTATTGGTATCGGTGGTTCTTATTTAGGTGCTCGTGCAGCAATTGAAATGTTGACTTCATCATTTAGAAATAGTGATGAATATCCTGAAATTGTATTTGTAGGTAATCATTTATCTTCTTCTTACACACAAGAATTAATAAATTATTTAGATGGTAAAGATTTCTCAGTAAACGTCATTTCTAAATCAGGTACAACTACAGAACCTGCTGTAGCGTTTAGATTATTTAAACAATTAGTAGAAGACAAATATGGTAAAGATGAAGCGAAAAAACGTATCTTTGCTACAACTGATAAAGAAAAAGGTGCTTTAAAACAATTAGCTACAAACGAAGGCTATGAAACTTTCGTCGTTCCTGATGACGTTGGTGGACGTTACTCAGTATTAACTGCAGTAGGCTTATTACCAATCGCCGTAGCAGGCATCGATATTGAAACGATGATGCAAGGTGCTGCTAAAGCGAGAGAAGAACTTTCTTCTGAGAACTTAGAAGATAATATTGCATATCAATATGCGACAATCCGTAATATTTTATATGCAAAAGGTTATACAACTGAAATGCTTATTAACTATGAACCTTCTATGCAATACTTTAATGAATGGTGGAAGCAATTATTTGGTGAATCTGAAGGGAAAGATTATAAAGGTATATATCCATCAAGTGCTAACTACACTACTGACTTACACTCATTAGGTCAATATGTTCAAGAAGGTAGACGTTTCTTATTCGAAACAGTAGTTAAAGTTAATAATCCAAAACATAATATTACGATTGACGAAGACAAAGATGACTTAGATGGTCTTAACTATTTAGCTGGCAAAACAATCGATGAAGTTAACACTAAAGCCTTCGAAGGTACTTTGTTAGCTCATACAGATGGTGGTGTTCCTAATTTAGTTGTGAATATTCCTAAATTAGACGAAGAAACATTTGGTTATGTTGTTTACTTCTTCGAACTTGCATGTGCGATGAGTGGTTACCAGTTAGGTGTTAATCCATTTAACCAACCTGGTGTTGAAGCATATAAACAAAATATGTTTGCGCTATTAGGTAAACCAGGCTTTGAAGATAAAAAACAAGAATTAGAACAACGTCTATAATTTAACGATTATATTAAACGCAAGATATAGATAAATAAAATAAGAGCGGTGATAGAATCTACACAGTCTAGATGATGTCATCGCTTTTTTATATCGTTTATCAGACATACATACGAAAAGGGACTACTACTGCAGCATGAATTATTTATACATGAAGTGTTAAGTATTTAAAAACGTTACAAAAAAACATATAATATAAATCAATAGTAGGGATGAGGATTGATTGAATGTCGACTGAACAAGTTAATGAATGGTTTGATGCATTTGGAAGTATGGGGTATCTTGTTGGATTTTTATTACCATTTATTGAAGCATTTATACCTATTTTACCGTTGATAGTATTTGTTATAGTAAATGTAAATGCCTATGGTTTTGCAATAGGAATGATACTGGCATGGTTAGGTACAGTGCTTGGTAGCTTTATTATGTTTTTAATCTTTCGGAGATTGTCTAATTCTAAATATATGAAACGACTAAAGCAACGTAAGTCTGCAGAAAGATTAATTAAGTATATTGATGAACATGGCGTTATACCAATATTTATTTTGTTTTGTTTTCCTTTTACACCGAGTGCTTTAGTGAATTTAATCGCTAGCGTTACAAACATTAAATCTGTACATTATTTTTGGGTATTAGCATTATCAAAATTAGTCATGATTAGTCTTGTAGGTTGGTTAGGAAAAGATATAGCTACATTATTTACTAATCCTATACGTATAACGCTTGTCGTGATTGTTGTAATTATTGTTTGGTTTATAGGAAGAAAGTTAGAAAAACACTTTATGCATTCATCAAAGGAGTGACGCCATGAAAAAAATAATAAATCATTTGATTTCTATTATTTTTGCGATTATTATAGTTTTATTGCTACAAGCATTTGTAATTACAGGCATAGTTATGCACAATAGCAATATGACTCCTATTTTGAAGAGTGGAGATCGTTTAATCGTAAATAAAATAACTACGACTTTTAACCTATTGAAAAACAACGACATTATTATGTATCATCATAATGGACATACTTATGTTGCACGAATTATTGGGGAACCCGGTCAGTCTATCGTCTTTAAAAATGGAAAGTTACGCCGTGATGATAGACATGTAGATGAACCGTATATTAAAAGCAATAACATTGATAATTTGGTGTTACGTCAAATTAAAGGTTCTGAAAGTGATATCGTACCTAGTAACAATTATTTTGTGTTGAATGATCAACGACAAAATAAAGACGATTCAAGAAATTTTGGTTATATTAATAAAAAAGATATCATTGGTGAGGTATCTTTACGGTATTACCCATTTAAGGCATTCACTGTAGATTTTAAATAAATAGATGAGGTGTGAAACGTGAAAAAAGAAATAACTGAATGGATTATATCAATCGTTGTGGCAGTAGCATTGGTATTATTCATTATCAATTTTGTCGCAAAGTCATATACTGTGAAAGGTGACTCGATGGATCCAACATTAAAAGATGGTCAACATGTTATTGTTAACTTATTTGACTATAGATTTAATGATATTAAAAAAGGTAATGTTATCGTATTCCATGCTAATAAAACTGATGACTACGTTAAGCGTGTAATTGGAACGCCAGGAGATAATATCGAATATAAAAAAGATAAATTATATGTTAATGGTCACCAAGTAAAAGAACCATACCTAGACTACAATGAAAAACATAAGCAATATGAATACATTACAGGAAGTTTCAAAACGAAAGATTTACCAAATGCGCATGGTAGTAAAATACCTAAAGGTAAATTATTAGTGTTAGGTGACAACCGTGAAGTAAGTAAAGATAGTCGTTCATTCGGTTTAATAGATAAAGATACAGTAGTAGGTAAAGTATCATTTAGATTTTGGCCATTTAGTGATTTTAAATTTGGCTTCGATCCAGATACGAATTATAATAAATAATAAATAATGAAGAATTAGTTGACATGTACAAGTTTAAAGTTAACTAATTCTTCTTTTTTATACTTATAGCGCACAATGATTTTTTAGCTTGATGTGTTAAAATATGACTCAAAGGAGTGGAGCGAGTTCATGGAATTAAATGCATATATAGGAAGAGCAGGAACAGGAAAATCTCATAAAATGATAGAAACGATTAAAGCGGATATGAAACAAAATCCGTTAGGCGATCCTATTGTTTTAATCGCACCAACACAAAATACATTCCAACTAGAACAAGCATTTGTTAATGATCCAGAATTGAATGGGAGTTTAAGAACCGAAGTGCTACACTTTGAGCGTTTAAGCTATCGTGTCTTTCAAGAAGTTGGGGGACTAATGGAAGAACAATTATCAAAAGCTGCTACACAAATGATGATTTATGATATTATTCAACAACATAAAAATGATTTGAAGTTATATCAATCACAAGTTAAATATTATGGTTTTAGTGAAAAATTATATGAACAAATTCAAGATTTTAAAAAATATGCAGTTTCTCCACAACAACTAGAAGCATATATTGCTGAAAACAACTTACAAACAAGAACGCAACATAAATTACAGGATATCGCTTTAGTTTATAAACAATTAGAGCACCGTATTAATGGTCAATATGTTTCTACTGAAGATACATTACAACGTTTTATCACTATGATGGATCAATCTGAATGGTTAAGTCGTGCACAAATATATATAGATGGCTTCCACAATTTTTCTACATTAGAATATGAAATTATTAAAGGATTAGTTAAGCAATGTCAACAAGTTACAATTCTTTTGACAACAGATGGTGATAAAGATCCATTTAGTTTATATAGAAAGCCATCAGAATCTTTAACACATGTCGAAGCAATCGCTCAAGAACTCAATATTTCATTAAACATCAAGACTTTTTCACAACAGCAAAGATTTGAGAATAAAGATTTACAACACTTAGAACAAAATTTTAACGCCTTACAATTTGAACCACAACAATCACACCAACATCTTAAAATTTATGAGTCGTCTAATATGCGTGAAGAAATAAATGAAATAGCACGTCAAATTTTACGTGAAAATAGGGAATTAGGCAGACGGTTCCAAGATATCGCAATTTTATATAGAGATGAATCTTATGCTTATTTAATAGAGTCAATCTTTCCACAATATGATATTCCTTATCATATTGATTTGAAAAAGCCGATGACACATCATCCGGTAATGGAAATGTTCCGCTCGTTAATCGAAGTGTTACAAACGAATTGGCGTTTTGAACCGTTGATGCGTCTGTTTAAAACGGATGTATTAACTCAAAATGTAGCACATAGTGATTATCTTATTAGTATCTTAGAAAATTTCGTGTTAGAACGAGGTATATATGGTAAGCGTTGGTTAGATGACAAATATTTTGATATTGAACGTTTTAATAAGATGGGCATCAAGCGTCAACCTTTGACCGATGAGGAACGTGAAACTTTTGAACGTGTTGTTAAATTGAAAGACAATGTCGTTAATAAAATTATGGCGTTTGAAGAACGATTGGGCGATGCGCAAACTGCGGTTGATTTCGCACGTTCATTTTATGAAGCAATCGAATCTTTTGACTTACCGAGTCAACTAATGGCAGAAAGAGATAGATTAGATGCTACACAACTACATACAGAAGCGGAAGAGTTAGACCAAGTATGGAATGGATTTATTCAAACATTAGATGATTTAGTTTCTGTGTTCAAAGAACAACAAATGTCGAAAACAAGATTTTTAGAACTGTTAGATATTGGTTTAGAACAGTTAGAGTTTAGAATGATTCCCCAAATGATAGATCAAGTAAGTGTAGGGACAATGGACTTAGCTAAAGTAGACAATAAAGCTAAAGTTTACCTTGTTGGTGTTAATGACGGGGTCATACCTCAATCAGTGCAAGCATCTGGATTAATGACAGATGATGAAAAGAAATATTTCCAAACACAGTCCCAACTTGAACTAAGTCCTACAGCTGACATCTTACAAATGGATGAGGCTTTCGTGTGTTATATTGCGATGACAAGAGCACATACAGATGTCACATTTTCTTATAGCTTAATGGGCACAAGTGGAGATGAAAAGGAACTGAGTCCTTTTATTACACAAATTCAAGCACTGTATAGTAATTTAGAAATTCAAAATATACATCATTTACATCAAATGAATCCTTTAACGTTAATGGAGCATCCACATCAAACGAAAATTGCGCTGTTTGAAGCTTTAAAAGCATGGTTAGATGATGAAATTGTCGCTGAAACGTGGTTAGATACATACCAAGTTATGCAAAATGATGAACGTTTAAATCAAGGTTTAGATTATCTACTAACGGCATTAACTTATGATAATGAAACGGTGCAATTAAGTGAATCTTTATCTAAATCATTATATGGAGAGAAAATTAATGCGAGTGTGTCTCGTTTCGAAGGATATTTGGCTTGTCCATTTAAACATTTTGCGTCACATGGATTACGTTTGAATGAACGCACTAAATACAAATTAGAAAACTTTGATTTAGGAGATATTTTCCACCAAGTATTAAAGTATATTTCAGAGCAAGTTAACGGTCAATTTAACAAATTAACACATAAGGCAATCCATGAATTGACGACAAAAGCACTAGAAGAAATATTACCGGAAGTGCAATTTAATGTGCTTAACTCCACGGCATATTATCGTTATTTATCTCAACGTATTGGCGCAATAGTAGAAACGACATTAACGGCACTTCAGTATCAAGGCAGCCATTCTAAATTTATTCCGACAAAATTTGAAGCAAGCTTTAGAAAAAATCCTAAAAATAATGAAGAACTATATGCGCAACCCCTTGTGACACGTCAAGGTGTGCCAATCAATATTAGAGGTCAAATTGACCGCATTGATACTTACACCAAAAATGATGAAAGCTTTGTTAATATTATCGATTATAAATCGTCAAAATATAGTGGCACTTTAGATTTAACAAAAGTATACTATGGCATGCAAATGCAAATGATGACGTATATGGATATTGTATTGCAAAATAAAACGCGTTTAGGGTTGAATAAAGTTACGAAACCGGGCGGCTTATTATACTTCCACGTGCATGAACCACGAATTAAATTAGCTTGGAAAGAACTGCAAGAAGAAAAAAGGACATCCGAATTTTTAACTGCATTTAAATTAAATGGGTTATTAAACAGTGATACCAATGTATTAGATGCGTTGGATGATAGAATTGAACCAAGTTATACTTCCGACATTGTACCAGTAGGATTGAAAAAAGATGGCACTGTTAAAAGTAGTAGTAAAGTGGCAGACGAATCAACGATTTATAAATTTATTGCTCATAATAAACAAAACTTTATAGATACTGCAACGAATATTATGGATGGTCATACAGAAGTCGCTCCACTTAAATATAATCAAACATTACCATGTCAATATTGTAACTATAAATCTGTCTGTCACGTTGATGGTATGATTGATCAAAAACGTTACCGTCAAGTAGACGAAACCATCAACCCTCTTGAAGCAATTCAACAAGTTGAGATAGAAAGTGAGGAAGACGAGCAAAATGATTAATATACCAACAAAGCCAAGTAATGCACAATGGACCGATAATCAATGGAAAAGTATTTATGCTAAAAATCAAGATATTTTAGTGGCTGCAGCCGCTGGTTCAGGGAAAACTGCGGTATTAGTAGAACGCATTATTCAACGCATATTACGTGATGAATTAGATGTTGATCGCATGCTCGTCGTTACCTTTACTAATGCTAGTGCGCGTGAAATGAAACATCGAGTCGAAAATAGAATTAAAGAAGCTGCTTTAGAAGACCCGTCGAATGAACATTTAAAAAGTCAACGCGTCAAGATTCACCAAGCACAAATTTCAACATTACACAGCTTTTGTTTAAAATTAATTCAACAGCATTATGATGTGTTAGATGTGGATCCAAACTTTAGAACGAGTAGCGAAGCGGAAAACATATTACTATTAGAACAAACAATTGATGAAGTGTTAGAACAGCACTATAACAAATTAGATGCTGATTTTGTAGACTTAACAGAACAACTGTCATCCGATAGAAATGATGAACAGCTGAGAGAAATTATTAAACAGTTATATAACTTTAGTGTAGCCAATCCTTATCCTTTTGAATGGTTAAATTCGCTTGCAGAACCATATCACAATGAAGACCAACAAGACAACTTGTTACAATTACTCAGTGACTTGGCTAAAATATTTTTAACTTCGGCAGAAGAATCAATAAATAAAAGTTATGATTTATTTATGATGTTAGAAGAGGTTGATAAGCAAGTAGGTGTTGTGCAAAGAGAACGTCAATTTTTAACGCAAGCCATGGAAGATGGCGTATTAAACACTGAATTAATTGCGAACCATCAATTTGAGCCGCGTTTTCCTGCTAAAAATAAAAAAATTAAAGAAGCTAATGAAGCAAACATAGCAGCATATGATAGTGCTAAAGCGCATTATGACAACTACAAGTCTTTAGTGACAAAAGTGCAGGATGATTATTTCTCAAGAGATGCAGATAGTCTTAAAAGCGATATGCAACAATTAAAACCACGTGTGCGTTATTTGGCTCAAATTACAGCCGATGTTATTGAACAATTTAATCACAAAAAAAGAACTAGTAATCTTATTGATTTTGCTGATTATGAGCATTTTGCGTTGAAAATATTAACAAATGAAGACGGTACACCATCTGAAATAGCACAACAATTAGCTACACAAATTGATGAAATACTCGTAGATGAATATCAAGATACGAATAGAGTACAAGAGCATATTTTAGCTTGTATTAAAAAAGGAAACGATCATAATGGTAATTTATTTATGGTTGGGGACGTCAAACAATCAATTTATAAATTTAGACAGGCTGACCCTAGTTTGTTTATAGAAAAGTATAATCGCTTTAATGTAGAAGGTAAAAATAGTGGTTTACGTATTGATTTGTCCCAAAATTTCAGATCGCGTAAAGAAGTATTAAGCACGACTAACTATTTATTTAAGCATATGATGGATAGCCAAGTAGGTGAAATTGAATATGATGAAGCAGCACAATTATATTATGGTGCCAACTTTGATGATGCTAATGTACCATTGCACCTAGACATGTTAATAGAAGATGGTGAATCTGATTTAACAGGTGCTGAGCAAGAAGCTGAATACATCGTCCAACACGTACAACAAATTATGAACGAACGTGAAGTTTATGATGTGAAGTTAGGCAAGTATCGTCAACCTACATATAAAGATATTGTGATTTTAGAACGATCATATGGTCAGGCTAGACGTATCCAACAAGCCTTTAAGGACCATGACATTCCTTTCCATGTAAATAGCAAAGAAGGCTATTTCGAACAGACTGAAGTGCGATTGATATTGTCATTTTTAAGAACTGTCGACAATCCTTTGCAAGATATTTATTTAGTTGGGTTAATGCGTTCTGTAATTTATCAATTTACTGAAGATGAATTATCTAATATTAGAGTGTTTAGCCCTAACGATGATTATTTCTATCAATCAATTCATAATTATATGAATAATGCACTTGCTAATAAAAAGCTCGTACAAAAATTGCAATACTTTATGGACGACTTAGCTATGTATCAAACCTATAGTCAAAGTCATCCAGTTTACCAATTAATTGATAAATTTTACAATGATCATTTTGTTATTCAATATTTTAGTGGATTAATTGGCGGTAAAGGTAGAAGAGCTAATTTATATGGTTTGTTTAATAAAGCAATAGAATTTGAAAACTCAAGTTTCAGAGGATTGTATCAATTTATTCGTTTTATTGACGAATTAATAGAGCGCGGTAAAGATTTTGGTGAAGAAAATGTAATTGGACCGAATGATGATGTAGTACGAATGATGACAGTCCATAGTAGTAAAGGACTAGAGTTCCCATTTGTAATATATTCAGGACTTTCAAGAAAATTCCGAAGGGACGCTTTAAGTAAACCTGTCATTTTAAATCAACAATATGGTTTAGGAATGAGTTATTTTAATGTCCAACAAAACGTAAGTTATCCTTCGTTGGCTTCTGTTACTTTAAAAGCTATTGCAGAAAAAGAATTAATTTCTGAAGAGATGAGACTTATCTACGTTGCATTAACGAGAGCAAAAGAACAATTGTATTTGATTGGTAGAGTGAAAGATAGTAAAGAATTGGAACAATGGGAGCAAGTATCAGTTTCCAATGATTATTTACCTGTGAGTTATAGATTGACGGCTCAGCGACCCATAGACCTTATCTACACAATATTAGCAAAATATCAATCAACTGCTATTCCAGCAGATCTTCAATTCGAAAAAGATATCGATGCGTTAGACGCGAGTATAAGACCGAATGTGAATATTAACATTCACAATTATGAAGATATCGCTAGTGAATATGTCGCTGACACATCATCGCAACGTACTGTTCATGATATATTAAACGAAGCAACAAATGATAAAACGTTACAAGCGCAAATTCATGAACAATTAAGTTATGAATATCCATATCAAAAAGACATGCATAAAGCGTCTAAACAATCTGTTTCAGAATTGAAGCGACAACTCGAAACTGAAGAAGCGGGTACGGATTACAATCGTGTTAGACAATATCGTGTTGGTTCAACTACGTATGAACGACCAAACTTTTTAAATCATTATACCAAGCGTAAGGCAAATGAAATTGGAACTTTAATGCATACGGTTATGCAACATTTACCGTTCAAAGCAGAACGATTAAATACTGAAGAAGTGAACGCATATATCGATGACTTAATTAGCAAAAACATCATAGCTGAAGATGCTAAACAAGACATCAACATTACTGAAATAGAACAATTTATTGACAGTGATTTATATTTAGCTATCGCTAATAGCGACGCAGTATATAGAGAATTACCATTCATTGTAAATCAAGGCAGAGTTGATCACGTACCAGAGGATGAAGCAGATAGTTCTATAATTCAAGGTATGATAGATTTAATTTTCGTAAAAGAGGGTTTGTATTATTTTGTAGATTATAAAACAGACGCTTTTAATCGACGTAGAGGTATGACCGATGAAGAAATAGGTAAACAACTAAGAAATCGTTATAACATACAAATGACTTATTATAAAAACACTTTAGAAACAATATTAAATACAGAAGTGAAAGGTTATTTATATTTCTTTAAATATGGTCAATTATCATTAGATGAATAAAGGTTAACTGATAGTTACGAATACTTCTGGAGCGTTTAAATTACACCGAAATATACATTTTCTTTAAAAATTAACGCATAAAAAATTGAACTTAGGGAAAGATGAATAATAATAGGATACGATTGTGTTATTCATTAGATTTGATGTTAAATTTTAATGATTTCAACCTATTCATTTATTTGTTATTTACTTAAAATTATAGTTATAATATGAAGTAAGTTAAAAGTTGAGGAGCTGATATTGAATGAAATTTTTATCATTCAGACATGAAGGACAAACATCCTATGGCGTTAAAGTAAAACGTGAAGAAGCAGCATGGGATTTAAAACGTGTATTTGCAGACTTTGCTGAAGGTGAATTTCATCCGAAGACGTTGTTAAATGGTTTACAACAAAATCAATTAGTTGATTTCCAAGAACAAGTTAGAAAAGCAGTAGTCGCTGCTGAAGATAGTGGTAATGGTGATAATTATAAAGTGCCATTTTCAGATATAGAATTTTTACCACCAGTAACACCAACGAATAATGTGATTGCTTTTGGACGTAATTATCAAGATCATGCTAATGAATTAAATAATGAAGTTCAACGTTTATATGTCTTTACTAAAGCGGCATCTTCATTAACTGGTGATAACAGCACAATACCAAATCATAAAGATATTACTGATCAATTAGATTATGAAGGTGAGTTAGGTATTGTTATCGGTAAAGATGGTGAAAAAATTCCTAAAGGCTTAGCTTTAGACTATGTTTATGGTTACACTATAATCAATGATGTGACTGATCGTACTGCACAAAAAACGCATGCGCAAGCTTTCTTATCTAAAAGTTTAACAGGCGGTTGCCCAATTGGACCATATATCGTAACTAAAGATGAATTACCAACACCTGAAGACGTTAATATCGTCACTAAAGTAAATAACGAAATACGTCAAGATGGCAATACTAGCCAAATGATTTTAAAAATAGATGAACTTATAGAAGAAATTTCTAAATATGTAGCCTTACATCCGGGAGATATTATTGCTACAGGAACGCCAGCTGGTGTAGGTGCAGGTATGAATCCACCTCAATTTTTACAACCAGGTGATGAAGTAAAAGTAACAATCGATAATATTGGCACATTAACAAATTATATTGCTATAGATGAATAATGGGTATATGACGAGTCTGGGACATAATTCCTAACTCAAATTAAATAACACCTCATTCTACTGATTTATTCAGTATAAATGAGGTGTTATTTTTTATAATCTACGATTTTGTCGTGCATGCTTGCCTTGATGTAGGATAGTATGGCTCGAACCTGTAGTCTCTCACTCATACGATTCCCTCAGGCGTCAGCACTTTACAAAAGCGTTACAAATTTCCAATTTTATACAAAAAAAGCACGCTCATATAATTTAATTAATCATGACAAAAACAAATTAACGAGGTGCCTTATGTATAGAGGTTATAACATGCCAAAATATTTCCGTCTCGTAATCGTTTGTTCATCAGTAATCAAAAAGACCGATTGAGTAATAGGGGATATATGATAAAATAGCTGTAGAAAGATAAAGTTGTGTGGAGGGATAGCATGATACACATGCACATACTAAGTTGGGTATTAGCGATTATTTTATTTTTCGCTGCTTACTTTAACTTATCACAGACGCAAGGGCCAACACCTTTCTATAAACCAGTACATATGTTGTTAAGACTATTTATGGTTTTGGTGTTGTTCTCAGGATTATGGTTACTTATCCAAGAGTTTTCAGCTGGAAGCAATGGTGGAGGCCATATGTTATTAACATTTAAAATGGTAGGCGGTTTTGCAGCAATTGCTTTAATGGAAGTGACATTAATTAAAAGAAAAAAAGGGCAACCGACGACAAGTTTGTTATGGTGGACAATAATTGTTATCGTCATCACTATGGCATTAGGCGTTATTTTACCATGGGGACCAATAACAAAGCTTTTCGGGCTATAATTAAAAAGTGTGGATATTGTGACCACTTTAAATGGCAATCAATGTATTTGATTTATAAATGCGTTGATTGTTTTTTTTCATCTATAATGCTTTTGACAATGTATAAAACAATGTTTATAAATAAATACAAAAAAATCAATTTCTACAAAAAGTAGAAATTGATTATAAATATTTTATTTTTCACGCGCGGAGTAACCAATGAGATTAATTAAATCTTTAGGATGGCTATAAGGTGGGGCATAAGCTGTTTCAACTTCTGTCAATTCATCGACGGTTAGGCCATGCATCATTGCCATTGTTAGAATGTCTATCCGTTTATCTACATCCGCTAAGCCTGTTGCTGCTGCGCGAATAATTTTCCTAGTCTGTTTATCGAAATACACACGCAAGTGTATTTTACTATTTCCTGGGTAATAATTCGCATGCTTACCAGCATTAATTTCAAGCATCTCATAATCAAAGTTTGATAATTCTTGTGGATTTACGCCCGAACTAGCTAATGTATAATCAAAAAATTTAACGATATTAGCGCCAAGATATCCTTTGAACCGAATATCACTGTTACCAGCGATTTGTTCAGCAATGATACTTGCTCCACGATGTGCGCCCCAAGCAAGTGGTACATGTGCACGTAAATTCACATGTCTATAATGTGATGTAATAATATCGCCTAATGCATATATACTCTCCACGTTAGTTTCGAATTTATCATTGACAGGGATGTATCCTTTATCGTCAAGTCGTACATTTGATGATTTAACAAAGTCAGAATTTGGTGTAATACCTACACCAGTAATAATGATGTCGTATGATGCTTCCTTTCCAGATTTAAAGGTAACTTTATTGCCATCAACTTTACTTATTTCTTCATTTAAATGGTAGGTGATGTTTCTATTGTTTAATTCATCAAAAATAGGCTGATTCATATCTTGGTCCATTAATTTATTGACTTGAGTTGAACGATGAATAAGTGTCGTGTCAATTCCACGATAATGTAGATTATCTAAAACTTCTAAGCTTATATAGCCAGCACCTACGACTAAGGCACTTTGAACATTATTAGTGGTAATAAAGTTTTCGATAGCGTCAGTATCTTCCATATTGCGTAAAGTAAATACAATATCACTATTTAAAGGTAGCGTATTTGCACTACAACCTGGGCTTAATATTAATTTATCGTAGGGTACTATTGTGCTTTCTGAAGTTAAGTGATTATAAACTGACACTGTTTGATTTACATCATCAATCGCGGTAACTTCATGGTGCGTTTTAACAGTAATATTTTTCTTTTCATAGAAAGCTTCAGGTGTTGTAGCAAGTAGTTTATCTCTTGAATCGACGACATTGCCAAGATAGTACGGTAAACCACAATTGGCAAAACTCATGTCTCTATCTTTTTCGAAAATAGTAATGTTACTTTGTTTATCTATTCTACGTATTTGACTTGCGACAGTTGCACCTCCCGCTACAGCGCCTACGACAATTATCTCGGTCATATAATAACCTCCTACTAATGGTAAGTATAAAATTTAGTGATTGGTAATAAATGTTAAAATTCTAAAATTATACTTTACTATTTATATATTGTTCCTGTTTAATGTTTAACTTAAAGAAGTCATTTAGATAATGAGCAACGCCATCTTCATTATTAGTAAATGTAGTAGCATTGGCTATATTTTTTAAATCAGTTAAACCGTTACCCATAGCAATGCCGTGCTCTGCGTATTTAATCATTTCTAAATCATTGTCTTCGTCACCAAAGGCGATAATGTGTTGTTGATCAATGTCTAAGTGTGATGTTGATGTTTCTATACCACGTGCTTTGTTGATGTTTTTACCTACGATTTCAATTACTGGAAAAGGTGAGCCCCAGCGACGATGTTCTATGCTTTCTGTATAAAAGCTTGATAACATTTGCTTAATCCTAGGAATCATTACTTCTTCAGCTTCTACTAAAATTGACGTAGGTGACGTATTTAAATTTTGTAGTAAATTACCAGTTTCTATTTTAGGATTACCCATTGAAAAACCGTCAAATAATTTTTGGTCAAAATTTTCGATAAATACATGGTCTTTAATTTCGGCTATCATATTACTAACACCATAGTCTTTTAAAGATTGAATGATACTTGTAGCTAAGTTTAAATCAAGTACTTGATGTTGTTCTTTAAACGCTTTGTTTTTAGGGTGGTGAACGTACGCACCATTAAAATTGACGATAGGTGTATCCATATTTAATTCATGGTAATATATTTGACTTGCACGGTATGGACGACCTGTAGCAATCATTAATTTATGGCCTTGTGCTTGTAAAACAGTTAGTACTTTTTTTGTGTAAGGTGTAATGATTTTTTCATCATTTAATAACGTTCCGTCTAAATCTAGACAAATTAAATAAGGTTGCATAACTTTCTCCTTGAAATGAGTATATTAGATTGTAACAACATCATAGCATTTTATTGGCGTTTTGTAAGATATTTGATATATTGTTAAGTAAGATTAAATACAAAGAGGTGAGACAAATGGATGAAGGTTTAAAAGATAATATTTTAAATGCCTTAGAAATGGTAATTGACCCTGAGTTAGGTATTGATATCGTTAACTTAGGTTTAGTATATAAAGTAGATGTAGACGATGAAGGTTTATGTACGGTAGAAATGACATTGACTTCTATGGGCTGTCCTCTTGGACCGCAAATTATTAATCAAATTAAGATGGTATTAGCTGAATTACCTGAAATTCAAGACACAGAAGTAAATATCGTATGGAATCCACCATGGGATAAAGAAATGATGTCTCGCTATGCAAAAATAGCATTAGGTATTGGATAATAATTTAATTGATACATGATAAAGCTTAGATGATAATTGCAGTCATTTGTGATTATTATCTAAGCTTTTTATGTTTAAAAGTAGAAGATTTAAATTTTAGTTGTGCAATTCATTAAAATAATTGCAATTTCATTACAAAAACATTACAATTTATAAATGCCTGACATTCAATAAATTTTAAGGAAAGATGTTTATTAATGAAAACAAACAATACAACTAACAATCGTAAACGTTATCCTAAACGCTATATGCCTGGTTTAGATGGATTAAGAGCGATTGCCGTTATTGGTATTATAATTTATCACTTAAATAAGCAATGGCTTAGTGGTGGCTTTTTAGGTGTTGATACCTTTTTCGTGATTTCTGGGTATCTTATTACCAGCTTATTACTTAGCGAATATGAAGCAACAGGAACGATTAAAATAAAGCAATTTTGGCTCAGACGTATACAACGACTATTACCAGCTGTGTTGATTTTAATTTTTACAGTTATCATAGCTACTCTTATTTTTAAACCTTCTCACATTGTCCAAATTAAACACGACGCATTTGCAGCCCTTTTCTATATGTCAAACTGGTGGTACATAGTAACTGATGTAAATTATTTTGAACAATTTGCATTTATGCCATTGAAACATTTATGGTCATTAGCTATTGAGGAACAGTTTTACTTATTTTTCCCATTCATTTTAATATTATTATTATTTAAATTTAAAAGTTATAAAAAAGTAACGCTTATATTATGGATTGTGTCGCTATTATCATTCATTTTGATGATCACAATTTCACTAATGACGACGGGAAATTCACGTGTTTATTTCGGTACTGATACACGTTTACAAACAATATTATTAGGAGTGATTTTAGCTTTTGCTTGGCCTCCATTTAAATTAAATGCTCAACCACCAAAAATTTTA
Source organism: Staphylococcus kloosii (assembly GCF_032139365.1). Taxonomy (GTDB): domain Bacteria; phylum Bacillota; class Bacilli; order Staphylococcales; family Staphylococcaceae; genus Staphylococcus; species Staphylococcus kloosii_A. Next base: position 47,558 of record NZ_JAVTDB010000076.1, on the reverse strand, counting down.
CAAATAATAATTGGTGCTGTTGGAACAAGTGCGTTGCTTATTTTAATAACTTTATTTTTCACTGTGGAGGATGACAGTGCGTGGATTTATCATGGTGGCTTTTATTTGATTTCAGCCCTTACTTTATTAATTATTGCAAGTGCCGTACATCCTTCAAATATTTTTGCTCGCGTATTAGGCAATAAAGCATTTGTATACATAGGGCAAAGATCATATAGTTTATATCTCTGTCATTTTCCTATAATAAGCTTTATTCATTCATATTACGTAGCAGGGCAATACCCGCTTTATGTCTTTGTTTTGGATATGATGCTAACTGTCGCTTTTGCAGAAATATCATACAGATATATAGAAGTACCATTTAGAAAACATGGATTCCGTATATTTAGCTTTAACCGCTTATTAAAGAGTTCTTTAATTAGAACAATTGTTGCATTATGTGTTTGTGTGCCTACGATATTAGTATTTTTAGGCGCTTTCGACAAATTAGGTAAAGATGATATAACACATAAAAAAACAACATTTCAGTCAACTCATAATGATAAGAAACTTGTAAAACCCAAACATATAGATAACAATGAAGCTACAGATAAGCAATCGACATCTAAAAAAGATGTAAAAGATTTATCTCCATTATTATTAGGCGATTCTGTAATGGTAGATATTGGAGATACATTCAAAGACAAAGTACCTCATGCAGATATAGATGGCAAGGTAGGAAGAAACTTATATGAAGCATTGCCATTAGTTACTAGTCAGTATAAAGATAAAAGTCAAAAGGGTGACCAAGTTGTGCTCGAATTGGGTACGAATGGAGATTTTAGTAAGCGTCAATTAAATGAATTAATTAAAAGATTAGGTGAGGCAAATATTTATTTAATTAATGTTAGAGTGCCAAGACCGTACGAACAACATGTGAATGATGTGCTAGCTCAAGCTGCTAAAGAACATTCAAATGTTAAATTAATAAATTGGTATGAAGCTTCAGAAGGTCATACTGAATACTTTGCTCCAGACGGCATCCATTTGGAACAAAAAGGTGTAGATGCGTTAACAGAACAAATCATTAATGCGCTAAAAAAATAACAGTAAACCGGTAATCGTGTACGTTAAACGTTACCGGTTTATATATATCGTAATGAGGAAATAAATATGATAAGAATGATGTAATTTTTAATGCTTTCGAGTTGATTCTTTATACAAAAGGGTCTATAATAAAACTAAGGTCAAAGAAAGTCAAAGTCAAAAATAATTTGATCTAACGCTAATTGTATAGGGGTGAAAATATTGGATATAAATCAAATGACCTACAAAGTGCAAAGCGTATTACAAAATGCGGTTGAGCAAGCTCAAACATATGAATTACAAAATATTGAAATTGAAGCCATACTCATATCAGCAATGTCTGAAACTGATAGTTTATATCATAATGTTTTAGAAAGAGCCAATATTGATACAGAACAATTGACAACACAATATGAAAATAAATTAAAAAATTATCCTTCTGTGCAAGGAGATAATATTCAATACGGACAGTACATTAGTCCAAAAGCAAATGAGCTTTTGACTAAAGCCGAATCATATATGAAAGACTATGATGATGAATATATATCTATGGAACATCTACTGTTAGCTGCAATAGCAATAGACGACACAACAAAACAAGCAGTAGCAAATAAAGCAGAAGTAGTAACAGAAATTATTAAAAAAATTAGAGGAGGGAATCACGTGACATCACAAAATCCAGAAGTAAACTATGAAGCTCTAGAGAAATATGGACGTGATTTAGTTGAAGAGGTCCGTCAAGGTAACATGGACCCTGTTATAGGTAGAGATGAAGAAATTCGAAACGCTATAAGAATTTTAAGCAGAAAAACGAAAAATAACCCAGTATTGATCGGTGAACCTGGTGTAGGTAAAACTGCGATAGTTGAAGGCTTAGCGCAAAGAATCGTACGTAAAGACGTTCCAGAATCATTACTTGATAAAACAATCTTTGAATTAGATTTAAGCGCACTTGTAGCCGGCGCTAAATATCGCGGTGAATTTGAGGAACGATTAAAAGCAGTACTTAAAGAAGTTAAAGATTCAGATGGCAGAATTATTCTATTTATCGACGAAATACACATGCTCGTTGGTGCAGGTAAAACAGAAGGAGCAATGGATGCTGGCAACATGTTAAAACCAATGCTAGCTAGAGGGGAATTACATTGTATCGGTGCGACAACTTTAAATGAATATCGTGAATATATCGAAAAAGATTCTGCATTAGAACGTCGTTTCCAAAAAGTAAATGTTTCAGAACCAGATGTTGAAGACACAATTTCTATTTTAAGAGGTCTAAAAGAACGTTATGAAGTATATCATGGTGTTAGAATTCAAGACCGTGCATTAGTGGCTGCGGCTGAATTGTCAGATCGTTATATTACAGATCGTTTCTTACCGGATAAAGCTATCGACTTAGTCGACCAAGCTTGTGCGACGATTCGTACTGAAATGGGTTCAAATCCAACAGAATTAGACCAAGTTAATCGTCGCGTAATGCAATTAGAAATCGAAGAAAGTGCACTGAAAAATGAATCTGATAATGCGAGCAAACAACGTTTACAAGAATTACAAGAAGAATTAGCTAACGAAAAAGAAAAACAAGCTGAAATTTCGTCTCGTGTAGAACAGGAAAAAGAAAAAATTGCAAAACTTCAAGAAAAACGTACAGAACTTGATGAAAGTAGAAAAGCACTAGAAGATGCTGAAAATAATTATGATTTAGCACGTGCTGCAGAATTACAACACGGTAAAATTCCTGAATTAGAAAAAGAATTAAGAGCGTTAGAAGCAGCATTTCAAGATGAACAAAATGAAGACAATGACCGCATTATAAGAGAAATCGTTTCTGACGAAGAAATTGGTGATATTGTCAGTGCTTGGACAGGTATTCCAGTTTCAAAATTAGTTGAAACAGAACGCGAAAAACTTTTAAACTTAGCTGATATTTTACATGAACGCGTTGTGGGTCAACATAAAGCAGTAGACTTAGTATCTGACGCAGTAGTAAGAGCGCGTGCAGGTATTAAAGATCCTCAAAGACCTATAGGTAGTTTCCTATTTTTAGGACCAACGGGTGTAGGTAAAACTGAGTTAGCTAAGTCATTAGCCTCAACTTTATTTGATTCAGAAAAGCATATGATTCGCATTGACATGAGTGAATATATGGAAAAACATTCAGTGTCACGTTTAATTGGAGCGCCTCCTGGTTATGTAGGCCATGATGAAGGTGGTCAATTAACCGAATCAGTGCGTCGTAATCCATATTCCGTAATTTTGTTAGACGAAATAGAAAAAGCTCACAGCGACGTATTCAATGTGTTACTTCAAATATTAGATGACGGTCGCTTAACTGATTCTAAAGGTAGAAACGTTGATTTCAAAAACACAATCATTATTATGACGAGTAACATTGGTTCACAAGTCTTACTTGAGAATGTGAAAGATACTGGTGTTATTACAGAAACAACTGAAAAGGCTGTGATGGAGAGTTTAAATCAATACTTTAAACCAGAAATATTAAACCGTATGGATGATATAGTATTATTCAAACCATTATCAGTCGATGATATGGGTATGATTGTAGATAAATTATTAACACAATTAAACATTAGATTATTAGATCAACGCATATCTATTGAGGTTTCAGATGAAGCGAAAGAATGGTTAGGTAAAGAAGCGTACGAACCACAATTTGGTGCACGACCATTAAAACGTTTCATTCAATCTCAAATTGAAACACCATTAGCACGAAAAATGATAAGAGAAAACTTACCTGAAGGAACTGTCGTAAATGTTGATTTAACTGAAGATGGATTAACTTTCGACATAGAAAATAACGAAGCAACTAATGTGTAAGTACAAAAAAGACACCAACATGTTTAACATGTTGGTGTTTATTAATGTTCATTTTTAGTTTGGTTGTTCTTAGGTTTGATTACTAAATCAAATAACATTATAAGAATGGTGAAAATAACAGCGATAATAATAGGTGTAACAAAGTTTAATGCTCCGCCACCCTCTAGACTATTTAAGACAAAATTAACCATTTCTAATAATACGATTGCCCAAACCAATACTGCGAGGTATTTCATTAGTAATGCCTCCAATAATTTATATATAATTACATTATAATTAAAAGAGTGATATTTGTATAGTATAAATCGCTTACATCGTTATTTTTGCTTTGAGATAATAGGGCGTGTAATTTATAATGTATAAAGCATAATTACTTTTGCAGCAAGATAAGTTCTTGTATTTAGATTAAAATTTATGTTAAATTAATACCTGGTATTAAAATCGAAAATAAGAAGGTGTACGACCATGAATGTGGGTATTAAAGGTTTTGGGGCTTACGCACCTGAAAATGTTGTAGACAATGCCTATTTTGAATCATTTTTAGAAACTTCAGACGAATGGATTTCAAAAATGACAGGTATAAAAGAAAGAAGATGGGCCAATGAAGATGAAGATACATCTGATTTAGCTTACAAAGCAAGTTTAAAAGCAATTGAAGACGCTGGAATTAAAGCGACTGATATAGATATGATTATGGTTGCTACTTCAACAGGAGACTACGCTTTTCCAACTGTAGCAAACATGTTGCAAACTAAATTAGGCATAGGTAAAGTTGCTTCTATGGATCAATTAGCCGCTTGTAGTGGCTTTATGTACGCTATAATTAATGCGCAACAATTTATAAAATCAGGCGATTATAAAAATATTTTAGTTGTAGGTGCTGATAAATTATCTAAAATAACTGATATGACAGACCGTTCGACAGCAATTCTTTTTGGCGATGGCGCCGGTGCTGCTATAATTGGTGAAGTATCTGAGGGTAGAGGCATATTAAGTTATGAACTTGGTTCAGATGGTTCAGGTGGAGAATATTTATATTTAAATCCAGAAAATGGTAAAATTTTCATGAACGGTCGAGAAGTATTTAAGTTCGCGGTGAGAATTATGGGCGAGGCTTCGAATAAGGCTGTTGCTAAGGCAGGCTTACAACCAGAAGATGTTGATATGTTTGTGCCGCATCAAGCTAACATACGTATTATGGAGTCTGCACGTGAACGTTTAGGACTAGATAAATCTAAAATGAGTGTTTCTGTAAATAAATATGGAAATACGTCTGCTGCATCGATACCATTAAGTGTGGCTCAAGAATTAGAAAATAATAAAATAAAAGATGATGATGTCCTTGTTTTTGTAGGATTTGGTGGTGGCCTTACTTGGGGTGCCATTACATTAAGATGGGGTAAATAGGAGGTAAATTTATGAGTAAAGCACAACGTGTCGTTATTACGGGTGTAGGTGTCTTATCACCAATTGGTAATGATGCCAAAACTTCTTGGGAAAATGCTTTGAATGGCGTTAACGGAATAGATAAAATAACTCGCATTGATACAGATCCTTATAATGTGCATTTAGCAGGTGAATTAAAGGATTTCAATATTGAGAACTTTATTGAGAAAAAAGAAGCGAGACGTATGGATCGTTTCACTCAATATGCGTTAGTTGCGGCTAGAGAAGCGGTGCAAGATGCTAAGTTAGAAATTAATGAAGATAATGCTAACAATATCGGTGTTTGGATTGGTGCTGGTATTGGTGGTATGGAAACATTTGAAAATGCGCATAATACATTATTAAATAAAGGACCTAGACGTGTTAGTCCTTTCTTCGTTCCGATGTTAATTCCAGATATGGCGACAGGACAAGTTTCAATAGACCTAGGTGCTAAAGGACCTAATGGTTCAACAGTTACAGCTTGTGCAACTGGAACCAACTCAATTGGTGAAGCATTCAAAATTATACAACGTGGCGATGCTGATGCCATGATCACAGGTGGTACCGAAGCGCCGATTACTGATATGGCAATAGCTGGCTTTAGCGCAAGTCGTGCATTATCAACAAATGACGACCCTGAAACAGCTTGTAGACCATTCCAAATTGGTCGTGATGGCTTCGTTATGGGCGAAGGTGCTGGAATAGTTGTACTTGAATCATTAGAAGCTGCTCAGGCAAGAGGGGCTAATATTTATGCAGAAGTTGTGGGTTACGGTTCAACAGGTGATGCTTATCATATTACTGCGCCAGCACCAGAAGGTGAAGGCGGTTCACGTGCAATGCAAGCAGCAATTGAAGATGCTGGTATCGAAGCTAAAGATATTCAATATTTAAATGCGCACGGAACGAGTACACCAGTAGGCGATTTAACAGAAGTACAAGCAATTAAAAATACATTCGGTGACGCTGCTAAATCACTTAAAGTGAGTTCAACGAAATCAATGACTGGTCACTTATTGGGTGCAACAGGTGGTATTGAAGCAATTTTCTCAGCATTATCTATTAGAGATAGTCGTATTGCGCCAACAATTCACGTTGAATCACCTGATCCAGAATGTGATTTAGACTTCGTACCTAACACAGCACAAGACATAGACATTACTTATGCTATGAGTAACAGTTTAGGCTTTGGTGGGCACAACGCTGTATTAGTATTTAAAAAATTTAGTGAATAATTGATATAAAAGTAGAGTCTGAGACATCATAGTTGTCCGTAGGCTCTACTTTTATATGGGCAGTAGGTGACTGAATTGAACATGCGCTTATATCAAGCTGCTTTCAACGCTAGTCATCCATGCCGGGGTGGGGCTACAAAATCTTCTTATAAAAATAAGATTTTTGCCCCGCTCCTTTTTAGTTTATAGCATTAAAGTGGCATTTAATTGTGCGATATAAAGCATGTTTTCATAACTCGTAATTAATGATAAGATAAGCTAACTACTAAAGGGCGGTACAGAGGTGTATACAACATGGGGAGATTTTCTACATTATCTACAACTTTACAAACGAGATTACTGGCCGATTTTGTGCTTATTATTGCGAGTCAGGCGATTATGCCATTTATCGCACTTTATTTAACGAGTAAAGTTAATGCGGTGTTTGCAGGGACATTTTTAATCATCAATATTATCGTTGGTTTCTTGGTCACTTTTATTGGTGGTTACATAGGTGATAATTTGTCGCGGAGGAAAGTATTAAATTGGGCGCATATTTTGTATGCAGTGTGTTTAATTATTCTAAGTATAACTGTGACGATGGATGGTATTGGGTTGGTCATATTCTGCATTGTTATTTTTCTTTTCGAATTATTGTTCGCTGCGAGTGAACCTGTTTTCGAGGCGGCCGTAATGGATGCAATTTATGAAGAAGTAAGAGAATATGTTTATCAATTAATGTATTGGATGTTTAATATTGGCACGGCTATCGGCATGATGATAGGTGCTTTGTTATATTTAAGTCATAAACGGTTGTTATTCATATTATTTTTAGTTGCTATGTTAATCAGTTGGTATTTATTTGCTAAATTTTATCAAGTAGGACAAGTATTTAAACAAAAAGATGATTTAACGTCAAAATTAAAGCACTTTTTACAAAGCTATCACATAGTAATCAAAGATAAGTATTACATGATATTAACATTAGGCTATTTAATGGTTATGATGGCGGAATTAAGCTTAAATTCTTATGTTGTCGTGAGATTAAAAAAACAATTCGAACCATTTCAGTTACTTGGGTTTACGGTTGATGGCGTAAGAATGTTTACGTTAATTATGATTATTAATACAGTTGTGGTAGCGACTTTGACTTTTACTGTTAATAAAATGATAGCAAGTACTTCTAAAAAAGACGTTTTTAAAATTGGTATCGTATTGTATACGCTTGGTTATGCTATTCTGACGTCTTCGAATAATGTATGGGTGCTGTGTTTATTTGCGATAATAGCGACGTTAGGTGAATTAATTTATTCTCCTATCCAAAATGCACGTCGATTCTTAATGATTCCAAACGTTCAAAGAAGTACATACGCAACTTTTAATATGGTTTCTAACAATGGAGCGCAAATTTTAGCTAGATTCGGTTTAATACTTGGTGCATTTTTAGCGCCTTGGATGATGTCCATCTATGTTGCTGCTGTAGTATTAATAGGCTTTATTTTGTTATACTATGCCTTGTTTATGAATCCTAATATAGATGAATCAAGCTAATAATAATAAATGGAGTGACGATATCAATACGATGTCGTTACTCCATTTTTTATATTAAGAAACTGATAATAATAGTAATAGCAAAATAGCTTAAATTGATCAAAAAGGCATATTTGACCCATGATGTGACGATATAATTGTCTTTTTTTACTTGTTGCGGATTGAAAAAGTCATCGTTTGACATAGATGCACGCTGTTTTTTTGTGGAAAATTGATATTTTAATTTACGGAAACCATAACTTGTTACGTCAAACACACCATCTTGTACAATAATGAGCACGAAAGTAATGATACTTATTACGGCTGATGTATAAAATAATATATTTAAAAAATCTATAAAAGATTTTTCGCTGAAAAACCATATTAAACAAGAACATAGTGGCGCTAATAAAATCCAAATTATTAATGTACGTAGTAACTGCATAAAAATCCTCCCAAACCTTAGTATATTAATTGTAACCGAATGCAAATTAAAACTGAATAGATTTTTATATGAAGAATAAAATAAGCTGATAATTCAAAAATATTTCGTTGATATAAATTGTTTGCTTTAATAATGTGAAGCAAAACTATATTGATTAATACGTAAAAGAAATATATAATAATATTAATATTTCTGAAAATTATGAAAGGAATGTTAATTTTGAAAAGTTAAGGGGGATGAATTTATGATTAAATATGTTTTAAAACGATTAGGTTATATGGTGTTGTCATTGTTTATTATTATTACAATCACCTTTTTCCTAATGAAGCTTATGCCAGGTTCACCATTTAATGATCAAAAATTAAATGATGAACAAAAACACATACTGAATGAAAAATATGGGTTGAATGATCCAGTTGCAGTACAGTATGGTCATTATTTGAAAAACGTTGTAACTGGAGATTTCGGTAATTCGTTCCAATATAATAATCAACCAGTTTGGGACTTAGTTAAACACAGATTAGTACCATCGATGGAAATGGGTCTTTCAGCAATGGTTATAGGCATTGTGTTAGGTCTGTTTTTAGGAGTAGTTGCTGCGGTACGGCAAAACACTTGGGTAGACTATACTGCCACCGTAATATCGGTTATTGCAGTGTCAGTACCATCATTCGTATTAGCCGTATTATTACAATACGCATTCTCAGTAAGATTGAATTGGTTTCCAGTAGCAGGTTGGGAAGGCATTTCAACAGCTGTACTACCATCATTAGCACTTTCAGCTACTGTTTTAGCAACCGTTGCGAGATACATAAGAGCAGAGATGATAGAGGTATTAAGTTCCGATTATATTTTAATGGCTAGAGCGAAAGGGAACTCTACGATGAGAGTATTATTCGGACATGCGTTAAGAAATGCATTGATACCAGTTATTACAATAATCGTACCTATGTTAGCAGGAATTTTGACAGGGACATTAACAATTGAAAATATTTTTGGTGTGCCTGGTCTAGGGGATCAATTTGTTCGTTCTATAACTACAAACGATTTTCCAGTGATTATGGCGACAACTATATTATTTAGTACATTATTCATTGTTTCTATCTTCATTGTAGACATATTATATGGCGTGATTGATCCACGTATACGTGTACAAGGAGGTAAGAAATAATGTCAGAAAATAAAAATAATTTCGAAAATAATGAACCTTCTAACGCTGTAATGGCAAATGCCTCAAATGCTATTATGGCCGAGGACTTTGTACGTAGTAATACAGATATAGAGAAAGAACCTGAGATTCAAAGAGAAAGTAAAAACTTTTGGCAAGATGCTTGGAGCCAATTAAAAAGAAATAAATTAGCTGTAGTTGGGATGATTGGATTAATTGTAATTATTATCTTAGCATTTGTTGGCCCAATGATTAGTTCACATGGTTATGCAGATCAAAATGTGCAAGGAAGAAATTTGCCACCTAAAGTGCCAGTGTTAGATAAAGTGTCTTTTTTACCATTCGATGGTGAAGGCGCGCAAGGTGTAAATGCTTATAAAGAGGCTGGCGTTAAACAAAACTATTGGTTTGGAACAGACCAATTAGGAAGAGATTTATGGACAAGAACTTGGCAAGGGACACAAGTATCATTGTTTATCGGTGTCGTGGCTGCCTTATTAGATATTTTTATCGGTGTGGTCTATGGTGCGATTTCAGGATTTTTTGGCGGAAGAATTGATAATATTATGCAACGTATCATTGAAATTATTGCCTCAATACCTAACTTAATCGTCGTTATTTTATTCGTATTAATATTTGAACCATCAATTTGGACAATTATTTTAGCGATGGCTATTACCGGTTGGATAGGGATGAGCCGTGTCGTACGTGGAGAATTTTTAAAATTAAAAACACAAGAATTTGTATTAGCTTCTAAAACATTAGGTAGTTCAAAGACTAAATTAATTTTTAAACATATTTTGCCTAATACATTAGGTTCAATAGTTGTAACTTCAATGTTTACTGTGCCAAGTGCAATCTTCTTCGAGGCATTTTTAAGTTTTATCGGTATTGGTGTTCCGGCGCCTAGAACTTCTCTTGGTTCGCTCGTGAACGATGGACGTTCTATGTTACTCATAAACCCACACGAATTATTTATACCGGCAATTATTTTAAGTTTATTAATTTTATTTTTCTATCTATTTAGTGACGGCTTACGCGATGCGTTTGACCCTAAAATGCGTAAATAACAAAGGAGGCATTTATTATGTCAGAAAGAATATTAGAAGTGAGCGACTTGCATGTTTCCTTTGACATTGGCGCAGGGGAAGTGCAAGCAGTAAGAGGTGTAGATTTTTATTTAGACAAGGGAGAAACTTTAGCTATCGTAGGGGAATCTGGTTCTGGGAAATCAGTAACAACAAAGGCGATAACTAAATTATTCCAAGGAGACGCCGGGAGAATTAAAAAAGGTAAGATAGATTTTCTTGGCGAAGACTTAGCGAAAAAGAGTGAGCAAGAACTTATTAAATTGCGTGGTAAAGATATTTCGATGATTTTCCAAGATCCTATGACCTCATTAAATCCAACGATGAAAATTGGTAAACAAGTCATGGAACCACTGATGAAACATAGAAATTATACAAAATCTAAAGCTAAAAAAAGAGCACTTGAAATTTTGAATTTAGTTGGTTTACCTAATGCAGAACAACGATTTGGCGCTTATCCGCACCAATTCTCTGGTGGCCAAAGACAAAGAATTGTTATTGCAACAGCATTAGCTTGTGAACCTAAAATCCTTATTGCAGACGAACCGACGACAGCATTAGACGTAACAATGCAGGCGCAAATTTTAGACTTGATGAAAGAGTTACAAGATAAAATTGATACTTCAATCATCTTTATAACGCATGATTTAGGTGTAGTCGCAAATATTGCTGATAGAGTAGCCGTTATGTATGGTGGACAGATGGTCGAAACTGGCGATGCGAGTGAAATATTTTATGATCCTAAGCATCCTTATACTTGGGGACTATTATCATCAATGCCAGACTTAACAACTGGTGCTGATACAGAACTATTAGCTATACCAGGAACACCACCGGATCTATTACATCCGCCTAAAGGAGATGCATTCGCGCAACGTAGTAAATTTGCATTGGATGTTGATTTTAAAGAAACACCACCGTGGTTTAAAGTGTCACCTACACACTTTGTAAAATCTTGGCTTTTAGATGAACGTGCGCCACATGTTGACCCGCCTTTAATGGTACAGCAACGTTTGCGTAGCATGCCTAATAATTACGATAAGCCTCAACAGGTAGAAAGGGTGTCGTTCGATGGTCAATAATAATGAAACTTTATTAGCAGTTAAAAATCTTAAACAATATTTTAATGCAGGAAAGAAAAACGAAGTACGTGCAATTGAAAATATTTCATTTGATATTTATAAAGGTGAAACATTTGGATTAGTTGGCGAGTCAGGTTGTGGTAAATCAACGACTGGTAAAGCGATTATTAAATTAAATGATATTACGGATGGCGAAATTCTATATGAAGGCGTCGACATTCAAAAGATTAAAAATAGAAAAGATTTATTGAAATTTAATAAAAAAATTCAAATGATTTTCCAAGATCCATATGCATCATTAAATCCTAGATTAAAAGTCATGGATATAGTTGGCGAAGGTATCGACATTCATAAATTAGCTTCCTCTACGAGAGAAAGAAAAAAACGTGTTTATGACATGTTGGAAACAGTAGGTTTGAGTAAAGAACATGCGAATAGATACCCACACGAATTCTCAGGTGGCCAACGACAAAGAATCGGTATTGCTCGTGCATTAGCAGTAGAACCAGAATTTATAATTGCAGATGAACCGATTTCGGCTTTAGACGTATCAATTCAAGCGCAGGTTGTTAATTTATTATTAAAACTACAACGCGAACATGGTATTACGTTCTTGTTCATTGCCCATGATTTATCAATGGTGAAATATATTTCTGACAGAATTGCGGTAATGCACTTTGGGAAAATTGTTGAATTAGGACCTTCAGATGAGATATATCACAATCCATTACATCCTTATACGAAATCTTTATTATCAGCCATTCCACAACCAGATCCTGATTCAGAAAAAGAACGTAAAAGAATCGTTTATAAAGAAGATGCATCAAAAAATAATGAGCGTTCATTGCAAGAAATAACACCAGGACATTATGTGTTTGTTACTAACGACGAAGCGAACAATTTAACAGCGGCATATACGCAAACTCAACAATAAAGGGGAAGGGGGAGTTCGATGAAAAAATTCAAATTACCGATAATAATAATTGCATTTGTAACTTTTCTAGCAGGTTGTGGTAATGGAAACGGTATTTATTCAGACAAGGGACAAGTATATAGAAAAGTTATATCACAAGATATGGCATCTTTAGATACATCTCAAGTATCAGATAATGTATCTTTCACAATTTTCAACCAAGTCTTTGAAGGTTTATATACATTAGATAAAAATGATAAGGCAATACCAGGTGTTGCTAAAGAAATGCCCAAAAAATCAAATGGTGGTAAAACTCTAACAATTAAATTACGTAAAGATGCCAAATGGTCTAACGGTGAGCCACTTACTGCTCAAGATTTCGTTTATTCTTGGAGACGAGCTATAAATCCTAATACAGGTGCTGAATATGCTTACATAATGTATGATATTAAAAATGCTGAAGAAGTAAATATGGGTAAAAAGAAAGTTAAAGATTTAGGTGTTAAGGCAGTAGACGACCATACACTAAAAGTAGAATTGACTAAACCGATACCTTATATTGATGAGTTATTATCGTTTGGTATATTTATGCCCGTTAATAAACATGCGGTAGAAAAATACGGTGAACAATATGGTACAAAAGCTGATAAAACAGTTTATAATGGTCCATTCAAAATAAAAGATTGGAGAGTTGAAGATAAAATCCAACTTGTAAAAAACAATGATTATTGGGACAAGAAACACGTCCGTTTAGATCGAGTAAACTATAAAATTCTTAAAGACCAACAAGCAGGTGCCTCACTATTTGAAACAGGTTCTACAGATGATACTGGTATTACAGCTGATCAAGTAGATAAATATAAAGGTAAGCCCGCACTTACGAAACGTTTATTGGCAAGTACATTCTTCATTAAACTAAATCAAAAAGAAATACCAGCATTTAAAAATAAACAAATGCGTTTAGCGATTTCACAAGCAATTGATAAGCAAGGTTATGTTGATAGCGTTAAAAATGATGGTTCAGCACCATTTGATGGTTTCACTTCTAAATTAACTGCGACAACGCCAGATGGTAAAGACTTTGCTGACACAATTAAGTCACCATTAAGTTATAATCCTAAAGCAGCTAAGACGAATCTTGAAAAAGCTAAAAAAGATTTAGGTATCAAAAATCTAACCTTTACACTTAATACTGAAGATACGCCAGATTCAAAAATTTCGGCTGAGTATATTAAATCTCAAATTGAAAAGAATTTACCTGGTGTAACGATGAAAATTAAACAGTTACCGTTTAAACAAAGGGTAACAAGAGAACAGTCAGGCAACTACGAAGCATCATTATCAGGTTGGGGACCTGACTACCCAGACCCATTAACATTCTTAGATACAATGACAACTGGTAATTCTCAAAATAATACTGGTTGGAGTAGTAAAGAATATGACAAATTAACTAAAGAAGCGAATGGCCCGTTATTGAAAAAGCCAAAAGAACGTAACGCGGCAATGAAAAAAGCTGAAGAGTTACTTTTACATGAAGCACCAATCGCTCCTATATATCAAAAAGGTGAAGCCCATTTAACTAATCCACAAGTTAAAGGTATTCATTACCATCAATTTGGTGGCGATTATACACTCAAAGATGCTTACATTGATAAAAGCATCGATAGAAAAACAGGCAAAAAGAAAAAAGATAAATAACTAAAATAACCCTTCGAGAATTTTCTCGAAGGGTTTTTAAATTAAAAAAGGGGTTTTGGACATATCATATTGTCTTCAGGCTCTACCTTTATATTGGCAGTAGATGACTGAATTAAAAATGCGCTTGCATCAAGCTGCTTTCAACGCTAGTCATCTTTGCCGAGGCGGGGCTACAACATCTTCTTATAAACATAAGATTTTTGTCCCGCTCCCTCATGTTTGTTATCTTTTGCGCCCTAAACCCATTGCTTTTTCCATTTTCTTTAATGTTTTGAATGAAGCCTTATGTGCTTTGTCTCTACCATCATCTAATATATCGTCTAATTTATCTGAATGATAATAGTCATTATATCTTTCTTGGAAAGCTGTAAGGAATTCTTTGACGACTTCTGCTAAATCGGCTTTGAATGTACCATAATTTGAATCTTTATATTTTGCGACTAATTCGTCTATAGATTCATCAGTTAAACTGGAGTAAATAGATAATAAGTTCGTAATGCCAGGTTTTTGTTCACGGTCAAACTTAATCACACCATCAGAGTCTGTGACTGCACTTTTAATTTTCTTAGCTGCAACATTAGGTTCGTCTAATAATGAAATGAAGTTTTTCTGGTTATCATCACTTTTACTCATTTTTTTAGTTGGGTCTTGTAAACTCATTACACGACCGCCAACTTTTGGCATACGTATTTCAGGCTTAATAAGGATATCATTATAACGACTATTAAAGCGATCCACCAAATTACGTGTTAATTCCATATGTTGTTTTTGGTCTTCACCGACAGGCACAATATTCGTATTGTAAATTACAATATCAGCAGCCATAAGTGGTGGATATGTAAGTAATCCTGCTGGGACACCGTCAACTTGCTTTTGTGATTTATCTTTAAATTGAGTCATGCGTTCTAGCTCACCTATAGATGCAATTGTCGTTAACATCCAACTTGCTTGTACATGTGCAGGAACTTCAGATTGAATAAATAGCGTTGATTTTTCAGGATCAATACCTGAGGCTAAATAGATTGCTGCGAGTTGTCGAATTTGCTTACGTAGTTTTAAACGATCTTGAGGTACCGTAATGGCATGTTGATCAACGATACAAAAATAACAATTATAGTCATCTTGTACTTCGCTAAATTGCTTTAATGCACCGATATAATTTCCTATTGTTGGTATACCACTAGGTTGGATACCTGAAAAAAGAGTTTCCATTAATGATGCCTACTTTCTATTTTTTCTAATTTATTATACATTATAACAGTATTTCAATCATTTGTAAGTTATGTTACACTTAATACATAGTGTTTCTACGTGTAAATTAGACAAAGAAATTTTACTAATTTCTAAAAAAATTTAGAAATTAAAGAAATTCTCATTTAATTTTAATCTTAGGGCATTATAATATAGTTATGTAAGGTTAAGATATAAATTTTAACTCGTTTTCAGCTAAATCTTAATCATATAAATAATTTAAACAATGAATTTTATTCATGATAATAGGAGAGTGAGATGTATGGTAACATTATTTACTTCACCAAGTTGCACATCTTGCCGTAAAGCGAAAGCATGGTTACAAGAACATGACATTCCGTATACGGAGCGTAACATTTTTTCTGAACACTTAACAATTGATGAAATTAAACAAATTTTAAAAATGACTGAAGATGGTACAGATGAAATTATCTCTACACGTTCTAAAACTTACCAAAAATTAAACGTGGATATTGATGCACTTCCACTTCAAGACTTATATGCAATTATTCAAGATAATCCTGGATTATTACGTCGTCCAATTATTTTAGACGACAAACGTTTACAGGTTGGTTATAATGAAGACGAAATCAGAAGATTCTTGCCAAGAAAAGTCCGTACTTTCCAATTGCAAGAAGCGCAACGTCTGGTTGATTAATTTTAATATATAATAAGGAGTCATAAGACAACGTTTGATGATTTTAATCTTTAATTCGTAGTTTTATGGCTTTTATTGTATAGTTTGAAATATAAATCACTTATATAACGTAACTAATTGTAACAGCACCGGGATGATGAGTGCTGTTTTTTTGGTATATTTTGGGGTATATGTTAATATAAGGAATCGATAGAAAATAGTAAAAATTAATCAAACAAATTTATTGTAATTCTTACTACGTTCTACTACAATATGATTACTATTCATCGACTGTAAGGAGTGAGATGATATGAGAATAGAGCGTGTTGACGATACAACAGTTAAATTATTTATTACGTATAGTGACATAGAAGCTAGAGGTTTTAAACGCGAAGATTTATGGACTAATCGTAAGCGTGGAGAAGAATTTTTTTGGAATATGATGGAAGAAGTTAATGAAGAAGAAGACTTTGTCGTAGAGGGTCCTTTATGGATTCAAGTTCATGCTTTTGAAAAAGGCGTAGAAGTTACAATTTCTAAATCTAAGAATGAAGATTTAATGAATATGTCAGAAGAAGAAGCCAATGAACAAATGGACTATCAAGTTAGTGATATCTTATCACAAACATTTGACCAAGAAGAAAGTCTAGAAGACCTATTAGAACAAAAAAGTGAAGCCTCAAGCGATGATAGTAAAAAACAAAATGAGTCTAAGCGACAAAATATACGCACAGTTATAGTGAAATTTAATGACTTAGAGGAAGTTATTAGTTATGCTTATCATAACAATATCAATGTATCAGAGTTTGAAGACTTACTATTCAGTCTTAATAATGAATATTATTATGCAATATACTTTGATAAGTCAGTAGACCAAGAAGTTATCAACGATAGTTATAGCCAATTATTAGAATTTGCTTCTCCTACAGATAAATCTGAAGTGTATTTAAATGATTATGCTAAGGTTATTATGAGTCATAACGTGACTTCTCAAGTACGTCGTTATTTCCCTGATACAGTACAATAAATTGATATAAACACGTAGAAGAGCCAAATATTTGGCTCTTTTTTTATCTTTATAAAGTAATGGTGCCAATAACCACGTGTAACATTAAGAGGTGATGATTGTGTTATACGGTAAGACGAAACGAGGCACTATCGAACATGCCACTAATGCCACGAAAGATCGTAATTATTATTGCCCGTTATGTTATCAAAAATTAATGCTCAAGCAAGGAAAATATAAAAGGGCTCATTTTGCGCACCGTAAAATCAGTTGTGCGTATAAAGAAGAGTCGTATGTACATTATCAGGCTAAATATAGTTTAGGACGGGCTATTAAAGATTTAGGTATGGCCGTTCAAATTGAACCTTATTTAAAAGCATGTCATCAAATTCCTGACATTTTAATAAATAATAAAATCATTTTAGAAATTCAATGTTCTCCGATTACAGTAACACAGTTACAAACTAGAACAGATGACTATAATAAGTTAGGTTATATCGTCATATGGGTTATAGACGATACGTTTAAAGATAAAAGTGTGATATCACTTAATGCATTTCAATCCGCTTGTATCAATCCATATAAATCTCAACTATTTTTATGGAATGCTCAAAAACATGCTTTATATTGTTTTAACAATATCATTGCTATTGGTGGTAATAAATTTATTGCTGAAAAAAAGGGCGATGGCTTAACTCAAATATTTCAACCTAACTATATGAGAAAAGTAACTTATAAATTAAGTAGTGCGTATGGAATGAAATTTTTAACTCAATGTAGAAAAAAGCGTTCAGTATTAGAACCAAATCTCAGCGTAATGTATAATTTGAAACTAAGTGATCAATGGGTTTGTGAAAACTTAAATATTATTTTCTCTGAACAACTATTTTTGAAAACACACCCTATAAGTTGGCAATTACAACTATATAAATTGTTAAAATTAAATATCTACTCCTACGAAAAATTTACAAGTGTGATCAAATTTAGGCAGTTTGCAGATACAAATATTGATTATAAAAGCGAAGTTAATAATCTTGTACAACAATTTAAACGACAGTTTGTTAATTTTAGCAGTAATGACGTGCAAAAATAGCAATGTCATGAGAAAATTAATATAATTCGCTATTAGGAGGTTTACTTTATGAGTCAACAATTAACGAGAGAAGAACAAGAGCGTAAATATCCTGAATATACATGGGATTTAACTACAATATTTGAATCTGATGAAGCTTTTGAAGAAGCTTTTAAAGAAGTAGAATCTTATTTAGGACAAGAAGAACAATTTAAAGGACACTTGGGAGATAGTGCCGAAACACTTTATCAAGCTTTAGCATTAGAAGATGAAGCAGAAGCTAAACTTGAAAAAGTGTACGTATACGCTCATTTAAAACAAGACCAAGATACAGCAAACGATAAATATACAGGATTTGAAGCGAGAGCGCATCAACTAATCATTAAATTTAGTTCAAGTTGGAGTTTTTTAGTGCCAGAAATTTTACAAATAGATGAGGCTACGATAAAACAGTTTATTAGTGAAAATGACAAGTTAAAACGTTACGAATTTGATTTACAACTAATAAATGAAAACAGACCGCATGTACTATCTGCAGATAAAGAAAAGATGTTAACTGAAGCACAAGATGCTTTATCAACGCCAGATAATGTTTATGGTATGTTTAGTAATGCCGATTTAGAATTCGAAGATGCCGTCGACAGTGAAGGTAATCGTCATCCACTTACGCAAGGTACATTTATTAAATGTTTAGAGTCAGATGATCGCGTATTGAGAAAATCAGCATTTGATAATTTTTATAAGCAATATGGTGCATACAACAACACGTTAAGTGCGACATTAGCAGGTGAAGTTAAGAAAAATATTTTTAATGCGCGTACACATAATTTCAAAACTGCAAGAGAAGCAGCATTAAGTCGTAATCATATCCCAGAACAAGTGTATGATAATTTGGTAAAAACGGTTCATAAATATTTACCGTTATTACATCGTTACACTGAATTACGTAAAGAACTCTTAGGTTTAGATGACATGAAAATGTATGATCTATATACGCCACTTGTGAAAAACGTGAAGTTTGAAATGCCATATGAAGAGGCTAAACAATGGATGATAAAAGCATTACAACCTATGGGAGAAACTTATATGAATGTAGTCAATGAAGGTCTAAATAATGGCTGGGTTGACGTTTATGAAAATAAAGGCAAACGTTCAGGTGGTTATTCTTCTGGCGGACATTTAACAAATCCATTTATTTTACTTAACTGGTCTGATACAGTTTCAGATTTATATACTTTAGTACATGAATTTGGACATTCAGCACACAGTTATTTCAGTCGTCAAAATCAACCTTCTAATCTTAGTGATTATACAATATTTGTTGCTGAAGTAGCTTCTACTTGTAACGAAGCATTGTTAAGTGACTATATGGACAAACATTTAGACGATGAACGTCGCTTATTATTGTTAAACCAAGAATTAGAACGTTTTAGAGCTACTTTATTCCGTCAAACAATGTTTGCAGAATTTGAACATAAAATTCATGCTATTGAAGAAGCAGGAGAACCATTAACTGCTAACCGCATGAATGAAGAATATGCAAAATTAAATAAACAATATTTTGGCGATGCAGTGGAAACTGATGAGAATATTAGCAAAGAATGGTCAAGAATTCCTCACTTCTATATGAATTATTATGTGTATCAATATGCAACAGGTTATAGTGCAGCACAAAGTTTAAGCCATCAAATTTTGACAGAAGGGCAACCTGCAGTGGATCGTTATATCAATGAATTCTTGAAAAAAGGTAGCTCAGATTATCCAATAGAAATACTAAAAAATGCTGGGGTAGACATGACAACTCCTGAACCAATTGAACAGGCATGTGAAGTCTTTGAACAAAAATTAGACGCTTTTGAAAAACTTATGAAAGCTTAACATGAATGTATTCGTTTACAATTTGACGAGTTTATGACAAATAAAATTTATTGGAATTTTTAGGTTGAAAAGGGTATATGGGCGTGTTATATTAAGTACATGAAATTAATCACATAACAAACATACCCCTTTGTTTGAAGTGAAAAATTTCTCCCATCCCCTTTGTTTAGCGCCGTGTAATCAGACACGGCGTTTTTTTGTATAAATATAAAAAATGGGAGCGGGACAACACTTCTTATAAAAATAAGATTGTTGTCTCGCTCCATTTATTTATGCACTACTACTTTTCATTTTTAGATCTCCAAAAATTTCCTTCTGGTGCACTTAATTTTTCAATTTTTTGTTGAATTGCTAACTTTTTCAATTCCTTATTTAATACCTTTTCAGGCCATTCATATATCGTTAATAATTCTTCTTTAGTTACGAGTTGTTGTTGTTCAATATATGTTTCTAAACTTGGTGGCAATTCTTTTTCTATCGACGTGCCCATAAGTTCATTGATGATATAAGTGTATATATGGTATGGGTATAAACCTTCGACTTTTAATCCTTCTTCTTGTACATCTTCATTAAAGAATACTAGAGAAGGGGCTTCTTCAATATCCATCTCTCTTGCAATATGCAAATCTACTTGTAAACTTTCTTTAATCGATGCGTTATGCAAGTCTTCTTTAAACACGTCTTTATCTAATCCTGCATTACAGATACAATTATTAACCATAGATTCAGTTATTATATCTTTTTTAGGAATAATTTCATTTTGCAGTAAATGAATAAATCGTTCTGCACGAATCCTACCTTGTAATTCTGCTGCTTTGTATGCTAAAGCAATATTATCTAAATCAGAACTACTCTGCGCTTGGCATTTGGTCAGTATGCGTAAAGAAGGATTTAATATATGGCGTATGCGGATATATTGTTTGTATTCTAAACGCAATTTAGATAGTATAGCTGAAAGCTTAAAGCATTCTTGACTAAATGGGTCAAAGAAAGAATAAATTTCAATTTTGCTTACAGGTGAAAGATTAGCATCTTCACGACTATTCGCTTGTATGAGTCTTAATTCTTGAGTCATGTCATTTCACCTACAATTAATTTTCAGAGTTTACCATGTGATTGGCTGTTAACCGTAAACGTTCATATAAGTAATCACCGACGCCTGCTGGTAGTTGCGCGTTTGTTATTGCTTGGTGCATATTTTCTAACCATGCATCACGTTCGAAGTGTGTAATGGTAAATTCTAAATGGCGTCTTTTAAGCATAGGATGACCATGTTCTTGCGTGTAAAGATTAGGACCTCCAAGAAATTGTGTTAAAAATTGTTTTTGCTTACGACTTGTTTCACTTAAATTCGTTGGGAATAGATGATTTATTCTCGTATCTTGCGCAACGAGAGCATAAAAGTTATCTATAAGGTCGTATAATGCTTCTGCACCAATTACTTCATAAGGTGTTTGTGTCATTTTTTTCATCACCATACTCAATTTATATATATAATAATATAACACGAATATTGACATTTGGAAGTAATTCGACTTCTGTACGTATAGTGAAATTAATTAGATATTTGGGACTTACGATCGAAGAAACGTTGTACTTTATTCGCAGGTTGTTCATAGACTATGCCAAAGTTTTCCAAAATAGCATTGAACTTTGCTAAACCTGAATCATAGTCAACGACTTCAAATTCTAATTCGTAGTCTTCTGTGTCTAAATAAGTGCTTTTATCTAATACGATTAAATCTTGACCATCAGGTGTTTCTAAACGTTCTGTAGTTAAATCGCCCAATATAACTAATGCAGTCAAATCGATATTTAATTTTTTGAGTTGACTTTCGATATCATTAGGTAAGTCATCCAAAGTAAGCCGATAGTTCATTTCAGGATTAATCGTCGTATCAAAGTTGTATTCAAGTAATCCGACGTCGGCAGGTACTTTTAATGTCATTTCATTTCCACCGTCTTTAACACGAATACGTAATGCACTTTTATGTGACTTTAATTGAAAATCTGGAGTGTCAATATAGTAATTCGTTTGTGTGAAGGGTTCTTTACTTGGAAAATAGTGTTGTGCAAATTGATTATATTGCTTTGCCGTTAATAGTTGCTTGAATTCAATTTCGTTATTTGTGGCCATTGTTGTCACTCCTTTACTAATATTATGCAAAATTTACTTTTAATTTAAAAGCAATACTCATTAAAATATGATAAATTTTAATGTCAAAATAGTTGCTAAAAGTTATAATATAGAATGGTCATGTCACGTGTTATGTCGTGGAAAATTATGTTAAACTAAGTAGGAATAAGGAGGAGCAAGCATGCGAATTTATGTTAATGAAATTAAGATAACAGAAGATAGTATAAATTGTTATACAGAAGAATCTACAGAAGGGTTAGTAGAAGCAGGTCAAATGCTTGTTGATAGTGATAACTATGCCTTCGCGTATATACTAGATGATGGGCAATCATACTCATATTTGATTTTTGTTCAAGAAACATGGTCAATGATACATGAAAACAAAGATAAGAAAATTATAGTTAATGACAATATAGAATTAAAAGAATTTAATAATGAACTAACTTACATATTAGATAATATAGAGGGTAATTCAAACTATGGTAAGGAGTTTGTTGCTAAAGTAGAAGAAATATTTGAATTATAGTGAAGCGGAGTGAAGCACGATGAATCAATGGGACCAATTTTTATCTCCATACAAACAAGCCGTAGATGAATTAAAAATTAAGCTAAAGGGGTTACGGAAGCAATATGAAGTAGGAGAAAATGCTTCACCGATAGAATTCGTCACAGGTAGAGTTAAACCGATGACGAGCATTATCGATAAGGCAAACAAACGTAACATTCCTTTTGATCGCTTGCATGAAGAAATGTATGACATTGCAGGTCTTAGAATGATGTGTCAATTTGTTGATGACATTGATATTGTCGTTAATTTATTACGACAAAGAGAAGACTTTAGAGTCATAGAAGAAAGAGACTATATTAGTAATACTAAACAAAGTGGATATCGCTCTTATCACGTAATAATTGAATATCCAATTGAAACATTAGCAGGGAAGAAAAATATTTTAGCAGAAATACAAATACGCACTTTAGCGATGAATTTTTGGGCAACAATAGAACACACTTTAAGGTATAAATACGATGGAGATTACCCACCAGAAATACAACATAGGCTAGAGCGAGCTGCCGAAGCGGCATACCTGTTAGATGAAGAAATGTCCGAAATTAAAGAAGAGATACAAGAAGCTCAAAAATATTACTCAAAAAAAAGAGCTAAGAAGCACAATAATGACTAGTGGGGTGTAAGCATGCGTTATACAATTTTGTCTAAAGGGGATTCAAAATCAAACGCTTTAAAGCATAAGATGATTAATCATATGAAAGACTTTCAAATGGTGGAAGATCCTGAAAATCCAGAAATAGTAATTTCTGTAGGTGGAGATGGTACGCTATTACAAGCTTTTCATCAATACAGTCATATGTTATCTCGTTGTGCTTTTGTAGGTGTACACACTGGTCATTTAGGTTTCTATGCCGATTGGCTACCACATGAAGTTGAAAAATTAATTATTGAGATTAATAACTCTCAGTTCCAAGTTATTGAATACCCACTTTTAGAATTGATTGTACGCTATAATGACAATGGTTATGAAACCCGATATTTAGCTTTGAATGAAGCAACGATGAAAACAGAAAATGGTTCTACACTTGTTGTGGACGTTAATATTAGAGGTAAACAATTTGAACGTTTTAGAGGTGATGGGTTATGTGTGTCCACGCCATCTGGATCTACGGCGTATAACAAAGCGTTGGGCGGCGCGTTAATACATCCATCTCTAGAAGCAATGCAAATAGCTGAAATTGCGTCGATTAATAATAGAGTCTTCAGAACGGTTGGATCACCACTTGTCTTACCTAAACACCATACTTGTTTAATCACTCCGGTAAATCATGACACGATTTTAACTACAATTGATCATGTGAGTATTAAACATAAAAATGTTAATGCGATTCAATTTAGAGTAGCAAATGAAAAAGTTCGCTTTGCTCGATTTAGACCATTTCCTTTTTGGAAAAGAGTTCATGATTCATTTATCTCAAGTGGAGACGATGAATAGTGCACTTTCTTTATAATATTCAAGGTGAAGAATCGGTTAAAGCCTTTTTGCAACGTCATTCATATTCAAAAACAACAATGAGCGCCATTAAAAATAATGGCGCTTTACTAGTTAATGGTCGTCAAGTTACTGTTCGTGCTGTGATGTATAGGGGTGACCAATTAAAAGTACAATTACCCAAAGAAATTCCGAGTAAAAATATCGCGCCATTTGATGCACCATTAAATATTTTGTTTGAAGATGATTTTTTAATTATTGTAGCCAAACCTGCGCATCAAAATATCGCGCCATCTAAAGAACATCCACATGAAAGTTTATTGGAACAAGTATACGCATATACTTGGCAGAACAATGAGGTTATACCGCATGTCGTTACTAGATTAGATAGAAATACTTCAGGTATAGTTATTTTTACAAAACACGGATTTATCCATCATTTAATGTCACAACGATCAATCGACAAACGTTATTTATGTATTTGTCATGGTAATGTACAAAGTAGTGACGTTATTGAAGCGCCTATTGCACGTGATCCATCAAGCATTATTCAACGACTAGTTTCACCTAATGGTAAATACGCTCGCACAAGTTATACGTCATTAAAGCAAAAAAATGGGTATAGTTTATGTGAAGTTAAATTAATGACGGGAAGAACGCATCAAATTAGAGTTCATTTCCAACATATCGGGCATTCACTTGTAGGTGACGATTTATACGGTAGTACACGTAAAGATATGCAACGTCAATTATTACAGTGCTATCAAGTTGCGTTCCTACATCCTATCACGAATGAGCAAATAAATATTGTTGATAAAGATACGTCGATGATGACAATTTTTGATATGCTATAATTTAAAATAAAGCGCGGAGGTGAGACATATGTATAACGAAAATGAGTCAGTAAAATTAGATGATGAAACAGTTTATGATCAAGAATTACTTGATAAATTATTATTAGATAATGAGATAGATAAATTTAGAACCGAATTTTTATCTATGCATACATATGAACAAAGTGAGTACTTTGAGGATAGTAGCGATGATATAAGGCAACGTATTTTTGAAGTCTTATCTCCTGAAGAAGTAGCAGATTTCTTTGATCAATTAGAAATTGATGAAGAAGCATACGAAGATTTATTTGATACGATGAATGCTACTTATGCTAGTAAAGTATTAGAAGAAATGTCTTATGACAACGCAGTAGATATAATGAATCAGTTGTCTAAACAAAAGTTAGTTAGTTTATTAACTTTAATGAATAAACAAGACGCGAAAGAAATTAAAGCGTTATTACATTATGACGAAGACACTGCTGGTGGTATTATGACCACTGAGTACATATCTTTAAAGGCGACAATGCCAGTTAAAGAAGCTTTGATTCAAGTAAAAGATCAAGCACCAGATGCGGAGACAATTTATGTTATTTTCGCAGTTAATGATGATAAAAAGTTAATAGGCGTCTTATCTTTAAGAGACTTAATTATTGCTGAAAATGATGCTTATATTGAAGATATAATGAGTGAACGTGTTATTAGTTCTAATGTCGCAGAGGACCAAGAAGATGTAGCGCAAAGAATGAGAGACTATGATTTAATCGCAATGCCGGTATTAGATTATCAAGATCATCTACTAGGTATTATTACGATTGATGATATTTTAGACGTAATGGACGAAGAAGCGAGTGAAGACTACTCTCGTTTAGCCGGTGTTTCTGACGTCGATGCAACGAATGATTCTGTTTTAAAAACTGCTACAAAGCGTTTACCATGGCTAATTATTTTAACTTTCCTTGGTATGATAACGGCGTCCATTTTAGGCTCATTTGAAGATACATTATCTCAAGTAGCGCTTTTAGCTGCATTTATCCCGATTATAAGTGGGATGTCTGGTAACTCAGGGACGCAATCATTAGCAGTTTCTGTACGTAATATTTCTACAGGTGAAATTGATGAAAAAAGCAAATTTAAAATTGCTATAAGAGAAGCAGGTAGTGGTATGTTAAGTGGCTTTGTATGTGCATTGATATTAATATTAATCATTATCATTATATATAGACAACCATTTTTAGCATTTATCGTCGGTTTGAGTTTAACGATTGCAATGACGGTAGGAACACTAGTTGGTTCGGTTATACCATTGGTAATGAATAAATTAAATATTGACCCAGCGGTTGCAAGTGGTCCATTTATCACAACGATAAATGATATTGTAAGTATGCTGATTTATTTTGGTTTAGCGACATCATTTATGACTTATTTAACTTAAGGAGGCAACATGGAGTTTTTATCACTCGTTATCGTTGTATTAGCAGCATTTTTTACACCGATCCTTGTAAATAGACTTAGAATTAATTTTATCCCCGTGGTTGTTGCCGAAATCGTCATGGGTATCATTATAGGTCATTCATTTTTAAATTTAGTTGAGAAAGACTCAATGTTAAAAATACTATCAACGTTAGGCTTTATCTTTTTAATGTTTTTAAGTGGTTTAGAAATTGATTTTAAAGCTTTTAAAAAGAAGTCAACTAACAACAACAGTAATGACTCAGACACACAAAAGATGCCTGGCCATTTCCAATTAGCTATTACGGTATTTGCTTTAATTATGATTGTATCAGTAATTTTAGCTTACTTATTCAAATGGTTTGGACTTATCGATGATGTATTATTAATGGTTATTATTATTTCTACCATATCGTTAGGCGTTGTCGTGCCAACGTTAAAAGAAATGAATATAATGAGAACGACTATAGGACAATTTATATTATTAGTAGCCGTTTTAGCAGATTTAGTAACGATGATATTATTAACTGCATACGGCGCTCTTCATGCCACAGGTAGTGGCTCATTATGGCTAATCGGTATTTTAGTTATATTTGCCATTATATTTTATTTCCTTGGCGGTATATTTAAACGCGCAAGATTTTTACAAAAGTTGATGGACGGTACGACGCAAATCGGTATTAGAGCCGTCTTTGCACTTATTATTTTATTAGTGGCACTTGCAGAAGGTGTAGGTGCAGAAAATATTTTAGGTGCTTTTATCGCTGGCGTAATTGTTTCGTTATTGGGACCTGATGAAGACTTAGTCGATAAGTTAGATTCGTTTGGTTACGGTTTTTTCATCCCTATCTTTTTCATTATGGTAGGTGTTGACCTTAATATCCCATCGTTAATTAAAGAGCCATCAATATTAGTGATCATTCCAATTTTACTTATTGCATTTTTAATATCAAAATTACTTCCAGTATTTTATATTCGACGATGGTTTGATCAGAAGACGACGATTTCTTCAGCATTTCTTTTAACATCGACATTATCGCTTGTTATTGCTTCAGCTAAAATCGCTGAACAATTACATACGATAACACCTGAAATATCTGGAATTTTAATTTTAAGTGCAGTGATTGCATGTTTAATTGTGCCAATTATTTTTAAAAAATTGTTCCCGATACCAGATGAAGTAACGAAACGTATCGAAGTGAGCATGATTGGTAAAAATCAGCTAACAATACCAATTGCACAAAATCTTGCTTCTAATTTATATCAAGTATCACTTTATTATAGAACTGATTTAAGTGATCAACGTAAATTGGCAGATGAGATTTCAATGATTGAAATTGCTGATTATGAGCCTGAAATGTTAGATAGACTTGGCTTATTTAAACGAAATATCGTAGTTTGTTCTACTAATGATGATGAAATCAATAGAAAAGTTGCTTTAATGGCTAAGGAGAAAGGTGTCGAGCGTGTTATTTGTCGTTTAGAATCTAGTTCTGAAGATGCTGAATTACATGATCAAGGTATTGAAGTATTTAGTAGTTACATGAGCAATAAAATTTTACTAAAAGGACTTATTGAGACACCTAACATGCTTAACTTATTAAGTAACGTAGAAACATCATTATATGAAATTGCGATGTTAAATCATCAATATGATCAAATTCAATTACGTAATTTCCCATTCGATGGTGACATTATTTTCGTACGAATTATTAGAAATAACGAATCTATTGTGCCACATGGTGATACGCAATTACGTTATCGTGATAGATTAATCGTTACAGGTTCTAAAGAATATGTGGATGAATTAAAACGCGAATTAGAATTATATTATTAAAAAGGTTACTATTTGGATGTTTGTTATTCATACAAACATCCAAATTATTTTGTCTTTCTTATAATAAAGAATTGTTCATTCTTTCATAGCAATGTTAAAATATATAGTGTTATAATTAAGCATTTAATTATGAGTAATAGCAAAGGTACTTATAAAAATAGTAGTTGCTATATAAAAATAATAATTAAAAGGAGTTCATCTCATGATTAGTTTAGAAAACAAAACTTTTGTCATTATGGGTATTGCAAATAAACGTAGTATTGGTTTCGGCGTAGCAAAAGTTTTAGACAGTTTAGGTGCAAATTTAATTTTTACTTATCGTAAAGAGCGTAGTAAAAAAGAATTAGAAAAATTAGTAGAGCAATTAGATCAAAAAGAACGACATATGTATCAAATTGATGTACAAAATGATGAAGACGTAGTTAACGGTTTTGCTAAAATTGGTGAAGAAGTAGGTAACATCGATGGTGTTTATCACTCAATCGCTTTTGGTAATGTTGAAGACTTACGTGGACGTTTTTCAGATACATCAAGAGACGGCTTTTTATTAGCGCAAGACATTAGCTCATATTCATTAACAATCGTAGGTAGAGAAGCTAAAAAGTTAATGCCAGAAGGTGGTAGTATCGTGGCTACGACTTATATTGGTGGTGAATATGCCGTTCAAAACTACAACGTAATGGGTGTTGCAAAAGCGAGTTTAGAAGCAAACGTACGTTACTTAGCTGCTGACTTAGGCGCTGATAACATTCGAGTTAACGCTATTTCAGCAGGCCCAATACGTACTTTAAGTGCGAAAGGTGTTGGCGGTTTTAATACTATCTTGAAAGAGATTGAAGAACGTGCACCGTTAAAAAGAAATGTAGACCAAGAAGAAGTAGGTAAAACAGCAGCTTATTTATTAAGTGATTTCTCAAGTGGTGTAACTGGCGAAAACATCCACGTTGATAGTGGTTTCCACGCAATCAAATAATAAAATCAAAACGAGTTTGATACAGAAATATTATAGAAAGTAAAAATACAGTGGAAATTCATTAGTAAAATTAAATTTCCACTGTATTTCATTTTTAAAGTTTTTATGGTAGCTCTTAGAGCTACCATTTTTCTTATATTTGTTGTCATCAAGACTATTCCAAGTTCGCGTTTAACATTGGATTTCCCCCGTAATGACATATCTTATTTCATCATAAGTACAATTTTGAGTGTTAAATTCATTTTCTTTATATTGCTGCGTTTGTTCTTTTAAATACATAGTGTATATTATGAGTGGTGTTCGATTAAAAGAATCTAATACATTTTTATAGTTTTCTTCACTACCATAACTAGCATCTACAGCAATGTACGCAGGTAAATCAAAATAGTTATTTGTGATGTTATTTAAAAATAGGATTAAAGTTCTAATATCTGTAGAATTCTTCATTAGGTATAGACACTACAATTTGATTCACACAATGTGCAATATCATTTTCTGGAATCAATACTTCAATATCTAGTGGTAGAGCTATTTGAGACATATTGTTATCTCTATACATAAGGCAACTCGTTAATTTGGTTTTTGTCATGATTAATTAAATTATACGAGCGTACTTTTTTGTATAAAACTTTAAATTTGTAACGATTTTGTAAGGTGCTGTCGCCTGAGGGAATCGTATGAGTGAGAGACTACAGGCTCGAGCCATACTATCCTAAATTAAGGCAAGCATGCACGACAAAATCGTATATTATCAAAAATAACACCTCGTTTTTACTGAATAAATCAGTAGAATGAGGTGTTATTTAATTTTGAGTTAGAAGTTATGTCTCAAACTCTATATTTTTTTGAAATATCAAGCTTAAATGTAAAGTTTATTTTAAACCTATTAATTTACTCAAAAAGAAAAAGCAGATAACTACTTAAATTCAAAGTAGTCATCTGCTTTATTTTAATTACGACTAATCCACAACATTGCTATTAGCTTTATCGACGATTTTCTGACGATAGTTAAAGACATTACGTACAATACATTTAATCACTGCGTATAATGGCACAGCTACTAATATGAGTGCGAATCCGCCAAGGTTACCTGCAGCTAGTATTACTACGATAATTGTTAGTGGGTGAATGTTTAATGATTTACCCATAACATTTGGCGTAATAACGTTACCTTCTAATTGTTGTGCAATCAATGTAATAATACAAACCCAAATAAATGAACTTGGTCCTTGGATAATTGAAATAATTGCAGCTGGCGTAAAGGCCATCCATGGCCCTAGGAATGGAATCATGTTAGCTACAATTGCAAACATTACTAGTAGTAATGTATATTTTAATCCAACGATAGAGTAACCGATGTACAGAATAAGTCCTAGAATTAAACTTACTGTTACTTGACCTTGTATATAAGATTTTAAAGTTTCATTTAAATCTTTTAATAAATCTACAGCAAATACTTTTCTATCACCTTTAAATAATCTTGCGATAAAAGGAATGAAACGTTCATGGTCTTTCAACATATAAATTAAGAAGAAAGGAACCATGATGAGTAAGAATAAAGTTGAAATAAATGACGTAATATAACTTAATGAATTTGATAAAATACCAGTGACATTATCGCCCATTGATTTCACGACTTTATTAATTCTTTCCGTGACATCACTTGGTAATCGCTCCATTTGGCTTAATGCATAGTTGATTAGATTTTGGACTTCATGTTGTAACGATGGAATTTGTTGGATTAAGTTATTAATTTGATCAACTATAAGTGGTCCGACGATTCCAACGACAATACCAATAATAATGATAAGGCCGATGAAAATAATCAATATACTGCCCCATCTAGGAACATTATTTTTTTCTAAGATTTTTTGAAATGGTAAACAAATATAAAATAAAAATCCACTAAGTATAAAAGGGATTAGTACGGATTGCATGATAATTAAGAATGGTAAGAAAATGACATGCACTTCCATAATTAATTTGATGATTAGAAACAGTATGATTAAACCTATACCTGTTCTAAACCACACCTTATTTAGCATAAATGGTGCCTCCTAAAAATTTACTATAGCTAAGTATATCTTATATACATTGTTAACAAAAGTCGAAAATCAATAAAGATTAAAATAAAATTTTTATTTGAAAATACATAACTATTAATCACAGCAATCGACAACTTAGTATTGAAAATGAATGAATTTTTTTAACAATTTCCCTAAATATAGTAATTTAATGCATAAAATTGTTAAGTGAATCAATTGTTGTAATTTTAATTTTTATATATCAAGAGTGTGGCAAAATTATAACATAAATAGGATATAAATTATAAAATTCATTATAAAAAATATAACTTTATAAATACATTGTGCGGATTATAGTTTGTGTGTATAATAATAAAAAATATGTCATAAGGGATATATAATAAAGGGGATGAAGTTATGTTAGAGAATTTCGTAACTTGGTTAAATAATATTGTATGGAGTAAAGCACTTGTTTATGGCTTATTACTTACAGGGATACTCTTTTCACTAATGATGCGTTTTTTCCAAGTCAGACACTTTAAAGAAATGATTCGTTTAATGTTTCAAGGGGAGAAATCACCAACTGGTATATCTAGTTTCCAAGCAATTGCATTGTCATTAGCAGGTCGTGTTGGAACAGGTAACATTGTTGGTGTTTCAACGGCAATATATATTGGTGGTCCTGGTGCTATTTTCTGGATGTGGGCTACTGCATTTCTAGGTGCCAGTAGTGCATTTATCGAATCTACGTTGGGACAAATTTTCAAACGTGAAGAAAAAGGAGAATATCGTGGTGGACCTGCATTCTATATTGAATATGGGATTAAAGGTAAAGTTGGTAAAATTTACGGCTTAATTTTCGCGATTGTTACTATAATTTCAGTGGGCTTGCTTCTACCAGGTGTGCAGTCAAATGCCATTGCAAGTTCTATGAAAAACGCTTTTAGTTTAAACCCTTGGATCATTGCGATTGGTTTAGCTGTGTTATTAGCTTTAATTATATTCGGTGGTATTAAATCAATTGCAAATGCGGCAACAGCTATCGTTCCATTTATGGCTATCGCATACATACTAATGGCGGTTATCATTATTTTTATAAATGTTGATCAAGTTCCAGCATTGTTCGCACTGATCTTTAAATCTGCATTTGGGATGGAAGCAGCATTTGGAGGTATTGTTGGTGCGATGATAGAAATTGGAGTTAAACGTGGCCTTTATTCTAATGAAGCTGGTCAAGGTACGGGGCCACACGCGGCTTCTGCGGCAGAGGTATCACATCCAGCTAAACAAGGTCTAGTTCAAGCATTCTCTGTTTATGTTGATACATTATTTGTGTGTACGGCAACTGGGCTGATTATTTTATTATCCGGTACATATAATGTTACTGATGGTGGCACTACGAGTAGTGGTGGACCTAGATTAATAGAAAATAATGGTATATTCCAGCCTATGTCTGATGGTGGTAAAGATTACACAGGTACAGCCATGTACGCGCAAGCGGGTATTGATAAAGCGTTCCAGGGAAGTAATTTCCATTTTGATCCAAACTTCTCAGGTATTGGTTCTTACTTTATTGCGATAGCGTTATTCTTCTTTGCCTTTACAACTATACTAGCTTATTACTATATATCTGAAACTAACATTAGTTATTTAACACGCAATCAAAGCAATACTGTCACACAAATTTGGATAAATATTACGCGAATTGTCTTGATTGCTGCCACAGTATTTGGTGCGGTTAAAACAGCAGAAGCTGCATGGGGCATGGGGGATTTAGGTGTAGGTTTAATGGCTTGGTTAAATATTATAGCTATTTGGATATTGCATAAGCCAGCTATCAGCGCCTTAAAAGACTATGAAATCCAGAAGAAAAAATTGGGCAGTGGTAAAGAAGCAATTTATAAACCAGACGCTAAAAAATTACCTAACGCAGTATTTTGGCTTCACGATTATCCAAATCGTTTAAAAAAGGAAAGCAATCAAAAATAGAATATTTTAAATTATAGCGTCTCTTGATACAATAGCGATAAGATATCTAGGAGGCGCTATATTTATGACCGAATTTCAAGCAGGAAAGATTAATAAAATAGATTTTAAAAGTGAAATATTAGAAAGAGATGTCACATTATCTATTTACTTACCTAAAGATTACACATCGCTATTCAAATACAAAGTGATATTTTGTTTTGATGGCAAAGATTTCTTCAGCTTTGGTCAAATTCATAGAACTTATGAAAAGTTAAGAGAAGCAAATAAAGTAGAACGTGCAATTATAGTTGGTTTTCACTATGAAACAGTAGACAAAAGAAGAGCCGAATTTCATCCACAAGGTGAGAGAACGCCGCTAACAGTTAAAGCGATGGCGAAAGAAATTTTGCCATATGTTGATCAACATTTTCCTACATTTAAAGTTGGTAATGGACGTATTTTATTCGGTGATAGCCTTGCAGGGAGTGTCGCATTGATTACTGCACTTTCATATCCAAGAATATTTAGTCAAGTTGGCGTATTGAGTCCTCAACACGATGATGTGATAACAGAATTATTGGAACGCTGTCAGCTTAAAGATAGTTTATCTATATGGCATGCTGTAGGCTTGGAAGAAGATGATTTTAAATTACCAACAAATGGTAAACGGGCTAACTTTTTAACGCCGAATAGAGAATTAAATCAATTATTAAATGCATATAACCTTAGTTACCATTATGAAGAATACGATGGGGGACATCGTTGGAAATCATGGAAGCCATTACTAAATGATATGTTGACATATTTTTTGTCGGATAATATTTCATTTTAAATATATATAAATTTTTAGACTAATTGATGTTTAAAGTAACGAAATTTTCTAAAATTTGATATAATGATAATATGTTAAACAAAGGAGGAATTTCAATGATTTTAGGATTAGCATTAATTCCGTCAAAGGCATTGCAAGATGAGGTAAACGCATACAGAAAGCGTTATGATTCTCACTACGCAACGATTATGCCACACATTACTGTAAAGGGACATTTTACTATTGATGATAGTGAATATGAAGCAGTAAAAGAGGACATTAAAAAACGAATTGAAGGTAGCCCGGCAATCGATGTACATGCGACGAAAGCATCTACATTTGCCCCAATTAATAATGTAATTTATTTCAAAGTTGAAAAAACTGATGCATTACAACAATTGTTCGATAAATTTAATACTGAAGATTTTTATGGGAGAGCAGAGCATCCATTTGTGCCACATTTTACAATTGCACAAGGCTTGACTAGCCAAGAATTTGAAGATATATATGGACAGCTAAAATTAGCTGGTATTGATTATAAAGAAACAATTGAATCATTATCATTAGTTAAATACAATGATGCTGATGAAAAATGGGAAGTTGAAGAAACGTTTAATTTTGCTTAATTCCCGATATAAGTTTGAATAGAAAAAAGCAATTGCTATTGAAATCATATAGCAATTGCTTTTTTCATTATCGTTGTGATTATAGTTAGCACGTCGTGCTACTACTTTTATTATATTCAATGCTATTCATACAAAGCCAAGTCTATTTTGATTTTAATGTAAAATTATATATAAACGTGACGTGTCTTGGCGAAACTTGTGAGGGGCAGGACAAGCTGAAGACTATAGGCTTCAGCTGTTCTATAAAAAAGCGAGCCAACAATACTAAGTATTGAATAAAAAAACATAGCTAATCTTAGTATGTTTTTAATGTGATTGCTTGCTTTTATTTGAGATAAAGTAATAACCATAAAATATTGCCAGTAGTAAAAAGACTGCTGCTGAGAAATAAAATGTGTTATTAACACTTTTAGTGAATTCTTTAATAAGTCCACCAACGATAGGTCCTATCATAGAACCAAAGCCTTGAATACTATTAAAGACACCCCATGTTTCTTCTTGTTCATCAGGATGTATGTGACCAGCCATAAACGTATTCCATGCTGGTAATAATAAGCCATACATTAAACCGATAAATATTGCTAATCCCCATACTATATAAATATTTGTAATAAGAGAGAGTGCAAATATCATAATGGCGTATAACACAAATCCACCAAAAATCATGACATACATAAATGTCTTGCCGTTGTTATCAATGATTTTGGATAAGAATAACATTGAAATCGCACAACCGACGCCACCTATAATAATGGCGATGGTATATTCGACAGTAGAGACGCCAACAACTTTCGTAGCATAAATAGGCAAAATGGGTACTAAAGCAGTTATTGAAGCACCTTGCAACAAGATACCTGGAAATAAAATTAAATGCTTTTTAGTAACGTCTACAATTTGTCCTAATTGTTCTGATACAGGGCGCGTATTATAATTAGTTAGTCTAATTTTGACGAAGTAATATAATATCCATGCGATTAAAACTACTAAGGACATCATAAATGCAAAGTTTGTTGGATCGAACTTAAAGATAAGATTCATAACGATCATACCAACAAGTAAACCTAACAACCATGCGAAATAAACGTAGCCCATTTGTTTACCACGGCTTTTTTCTTCGACGCTAGCAAGCATGATAACCCAAATCGGGCTAACTGCGATACCGAGCAACATTGCGCTGACAATTAAAACGATAGGATTGGTTGGTAGCCAAATAACTAAAAATAAACTAGCAAAGGCGAGTAAAAATCCAGATGTTAATACTATTTTAGAGCCAAATCTTTTGAGTAGAAAACCAATAACAAAATTAGTTGCCGCATCCGAAATAAAATGAATAGAAATAGCAGTAGATGTAATACCTACCGCTATAGTAGTTGCCGTGGGTAGTAGTGATAAATAACTTAATATGTACATACCACGAGCAAATTCCATTAAAAATAAGATGACAAGCATAATAATGAAATTGTTACTTTGTTTAAAATTATTTAACGAAGAATTTTGCATATAAAGGTACCTTTCCATACACTTCTTCATATTGTGTAGAGTGATGTAATAAATCTAATAAATCACGACATAATTTATAAGTTGAATAACTTACACGAGATTCATCCATATGTTTAGCCATAGCTGCCAATTGTTCTGGATGATTTGTTAAGTCTGATACGATATTAATTGCATCATTTGGCGTATAAGCAATCTTGCCGTAGCCTTTGTCAGTGAAATAATGTGCATTTTCTAATTCTTGTCCTGGAGCAGGATTTAAAAAGACCATTGGTATTTGACGTGTCAAAGCTTCTGATATTGTGATACCACCTGGCTTTGTAATCATTAATTGACTAGATGCCATCCATTCATTCATATGTTGTGTGTAGCCTAGTATTAAAACATTAGCGTAATTTTTAAATTGTGCAGCTAAGTTACGCTTTAATTCTTTACTTTTACCACAAATCATAACAATTTGAGAATGCGGGCTTTGTGCTAATATCTCTTTGATCATTTGATCAAATCCTTTAGAAACTCCAAAAGCACCAGCAGACATTAAGATAGTTGGTTTGGTTGGATCTAAGCCATTTTGTGTTAACCAATGTTCTTTGTCGATATCTTCTTCAAATTTATCAGCAATAGGTATACCAGTAACTTTTATTTTATGCTGTGGTATACCGATAGAAGCAAATTCGTCTTTTAAGTCTTCAGTTGCTAAATAATATCTTTCTGAGTATGGTGTAATCCAGTTTTTATGCATTCTATAATCTGTCATTACAGTTGCAATTGGAATATTAATATTAAATTGCTCAGTTAATACAGACATTACCGGCGTAGGGAATGTTAATAGAATTAAATCCGGCTTCTCTTTTAATAATAAATTGATTAATTTATTTAACCCATAATATTTATAAAAACATTTATCCAATTCTTCTGGTCTACTATAGTAAAAGTTTTTATACATATTTCTAAAGTATTTAAAACTATTGATATACCATTTTTTGCATATAGTCGTTAATATCGGGTGAGCTTCCAAAAACAAATCATGTTCAATGACTGTTAAGTTTTCAAGGTTCATCGAATTAAGTTCATTGACAACACTTTGTGTAACTTGTAAATGGCCATTACCAAAGGAACCAGTAATTATCAATAATTTTTTCTTTTGAGTAACCATTTCAGTCACCCTCCATTATATTTATTTAACTTATCTTTATCTTATCGTAATTTTTTGTTACGAGAAAGAAAATAAGCACATTTTGTCAAGATTATATCATTTTACAAGATGAA
The DNA here is from genome assembly GCF_032139365.1 of Staphylococcus kloosii. Lineage (GTDB taxonomy): Bacteria > Bacillota > Bacilli > Staphylococcales > Staphylococcaceae > Staphylococcus > Staphylococcus kloosii_A. The sequence continues at coordinate 9,818 of NZ_JAVTDB010000076.1, read as the reverse complement.
TTGAAATAATTCATACTATTAAGTACGAAATTTAAATAATTTAGTATTAGCGTATCACTATTGTCATTAAAAGTAATGCCAAAATCATTCGCTACACAAAATCTACAAATTTAATGACCATAAATTAACATTAAGTTAAACTAACATATTAATAGGAAAAAATAAGTATTTTACAGATGAATTTTAACAATAATAATTCATCATTATAAAATGAAGTGAAAAAGTGTATAATAGCTATAAGCGAATTAAAGGAGCGATTGATGGTGAATGCGAATGCACTGTTCGAAAAAATCAAAGTTAAACAAATAATTGGAATGTTAGATTGTGACGTTAATGATATAACAACGGACTCTAGAACTGCGACAAAAGATAGTATTTTTGTTGCGTCTGAAGGATATACGGTAGATAGTCATAAATTTTGTCAAAATGTGGTAGAACAAGGCTGTAAAATCGTAGTGGTTGATAGAGAAGTTACGGTTACTGGTGACGTCACTCAAGTAATCGTACCTGATACATTACGCGTAGCTAGTTTATTAGCAAATGAACTATTTAATTATCCAAGCCAACAACTTATTACATATGGCGTAACAGGCACAAATGGTAAAACGTCAGTTGCTACGATGATTCATCATATTTATAGAAAGTTAAATAAAGGTAGTGCTTATTTAGGTACCAATGGCTTTCAAATTAATGAAACAAAGACTAAAGGGGCAAATACTACGCCTGAAACTGTGTCACTAACTAAAAAAATAAACGAGGCTGTAACGGCTGAAGCTGAAGCAATGACGTTAGAAGTATCAAGTCATGGCTTATCATTAGGACGTTTGCGTGGTGTAGAATTCGATGTTGCCATCTTTACAAATTTAACGCAAGATCATTTAGACTTCCATGGCACCATGGAAGCTTATGGTCATGCTAAATCATTATTATTTAGTCAATTAGGTGAAGATTTATCTAAAGACAAATATGCTGTTGTTAACAATGATGATGACTTTTCAGAGTATTTACGTACTGTAACGCCATTTGAAGTGTTTACTTATGGTATAGACCATGAAGCACAGTTTATGGCCAAGAATATAAATGAAACTTTACAAGGTGTGACCTTCGATTTAGCAACGCCATTTGGTGACTATACTGTTAAATCCCCTTATGTAGGTAAATTTAATATTGCCAATATAATGGCAGCTATTATTGCAGTATGGAGTAAAGGTGTCAGTTTAGAACGTGTGATTAATGCGGTTGAGTATTTAGAACCGGTAGAAGGTAGATTAGAAGTATTAGATCCATCACTACCTATAGATTTAATTATAGATTACGCACATACTGCTGACGGTATGGATAAATTAATCGATGCGGTTAAACCATTTGCGCAACAAAAATTAATATTCTTATGTGGCATGGCAGGTGAACGTGATTTAACTAAAACACCTGAAATGGGTAGAGTTGCAAGTCGAGCGGATTATGTTATCTTTACACCTGATAATCCAGCTAATGACGACCCCAAAATGCTTACTGCAGAATTAGCTAAAGGAGCGACACACAATAATTATGTAGAATTTGATGATCGTGCAGAAGGAATTAAACATGCGATAGAAATAGCGCAGCCAGGTGATACAGTTGTACTTGCTTCTAAAGGTAGGGAACCGTATCAAATTATGCCAGGGCATATTAAAGTACCTCACAGAGATGATTTAATTGGTCTAGAAGCAGCTTATGAAAAATTTGGTGGTGGTCCTAGTGGCGATTAGATATTTAAAAGATGAAACGCGAGTTTATTTATATATTAACGAAGAAAATAATGTCTATTTCGTAGGTATACCAGATTATAATTGGTCTGTAGAAGTATCAACTTTATTAGATACAATAGGTATTAAAGAAGAATTTATAATGCATTTATTTACTATTTTCGATGAACAAAAATCTACACATATCACCAATCAAATCATTGAATGGTTAGAAGTATTAAAGGAGAATATAGATGAGTATTAAAGAAGAAATAGAATCGAGAAAAACCTTTGCGATAATTTCTCACCCTGACGCCGGTAAAACGACGTTAACTGAAAAGTTATTATTATTTGGTGGTGCCATAAGAGAAGCCGGTACCGTTAAAGGTAAAAAAAGTGGCAAGTTTGCAACGAGTGATTGGATGAAAGTAGAACAAGAACGTGGTATTTCAGTTACGAGTTCGGTTATGCAATTTGATTACGATCATTATAAGATTAATATTTTAGATACACCTGGTCACGAAGACTTTTCTGAAGATACTTATCGTACATTAATGGCGGTAGACAGTGCAGTCATGGTTATTGACTGTGCCAAAGGTATCGAACCACAAACGTTGAAATTATTTAAAGTTTGTAAAATGAGAGGTATTCCAATCTTTACTTTTATTAATAAATTAGACCGAGTTGGTAAAGAGCCATTCGAATTATTAGAGGAAATTGAAGAAACATTAGAAATTGAAACATACCCTATGAACTGGCCTGTTGGTATGGGGCAAAACTTTTTCGGTATTATCGACCGCAAAGACAAAACAATCGAACCATTTAGAGATGAAGAAAACATACTTCATTTAAATGAAGACTACGAACTAGAAGAGGATCATGCTATTACTAACGATAGCGCATACCAGCAAGCAATCGAAGAATTAATGTTAGTTGAAGAAGCGGGCGAAAACTTTGATGAAGAAGCATTATTATCTGGAGATTTAACGCCAGTGTTTTTCGGTTCTGCATTAGCTAATTTTGGAGTAGAAAACTTTTTAAATGCATATGTCGATCATGCACCGATGCCAAATGCAAGACAAACAAAAGAAGATGTTTCTGTATCCCCATTTGATACAGATTTCTCTGGCTTTATTTTTAAAATACAAGCCAATATGGATCCAAAGCATAGAGATAGAATTGCCTTTATGAGAATTGTAAGTGGTGCATTTGAACGTGGTATGGATGTATCATTACAACGCACAAAGAAAAAACAAAAGATTACTCGTTCTACATCGTTTATGGCGGATGATAAAGAAACATTAAATCACGCTGTTGCAGGCGACATTATTGGTTTGTATGACACAGGGAATTACCAAATAGGTGATACATTAGTTGGAGGAAATCAAAAATATAGTTTCCAAGAATTACCACAATTTACACCTGAAATCTTTATGAAAGTATCTGCTAAAAATGTTATGAAACAAAAGCATTTCCATAAAGGTATAGAGCAACTTGTACAAGAAGGTGCCATTCAGTACTATAAGACGTTACACACAAATCAAATTATATTAGGTGCAGTAGGGCAGCTACAATTTGAAGTATTTGAACATAGAATAAAAAATGAATATAACGTCGATGTAGTAATGGAACCGGTGGGTCGTAAAATAGCACGTTGGATTGAAAATGAAGAAGATATTCAAGATAAGATGAACTCTACACGTTCTATATTAGTTAAAGATCGCTATGACCAATATGTCTTCTTATTCGAAAATGAGTTTGCCACAAGATGGTTTGAAGATAAGTTTCCAGAAATTAAACTATATAGTTTGTTATAATTAACTACATTGTGTATAATGAGCTTACAAAATTAAAGACCGATGACTGTATAGTCAGAGGGGAGTAACTTAACTTTTAATAAAATCAAGCGAAGTATTAATCTTGAATTTATATAAGTCGCTATCATCGTCATTACGAAAGTATGACTTTCCGGTGAAGCGGGTGGATAAATATTCACAGAGTGAGACCTTTGCTATAGATATATTTATGCTTTTCGGCGTTTATGTCTATATTGCTAAGGTCTCTATTTTATGTACAAAAATAAAGGAGTTGTAATTCATGGATCCGAGTTTGATTTTACCTTATTTGTGGGTACTTGTAGTTTTGGTATTCCTAGAAGGTCTATTGGCAGCAGATAATGCTGTAGTTATGGCAGTTATGGTGAGGCATCTGCCACCAGAACAACGTAAAAAGGCTTTGTTCTACGGTTTGTTAGGTGCTTTTATCTTTAGATTTATCGCGTTGTTTTTAATTAGTATTATTGCAAATTTTTGGTTTATTCAAGCAGCCGGAGCACTTTATTTACTATATATGTCTTCTAAAAACCTCTATGAATTTTTTAAGCATAAAGACAAAGAAGAACCGGAATCCGGTGATGATCACCACTATGGTGAGGATGGAGAAGAAATTAAAGCTAGCCCTAAAGCGTTTTGGGGCACAGTCTTTAAAGTGGAATTTGCAGACATCGCCTTTGCAATAGATTCAATGCTTGCTGCGTTGGCAATTGCAATGACAATTCCGACAGTCGGCATACATTTCGGTGGTATGGATTTAGGTCAATTTGTTGTTATGTTCTTAGGTGGTATGATTGGCGTAATCATTATGCGTTTCGCTGCAACTTGGTTTGTTGAATTACTCAATAAATATCCGGGTTTAGAAGGCGCTGCCTTTGCCATTGTAGGTTGGGTAGGTATTAAATTAGTCGTATTAGTGTTAGCGCACGAAGATATTGGTATACTACCACATGAATTCCCACATGGTATGTTATGGCAGTCGATATTCTGGTCAGTTATGATATTACTCGTAATCATTGGCTGGTTATCATCAATGAGACACAATAAAAAACAAAACAAATAATAATAACTGTTTAAAAACCCTGACAACATTCGTGTTGTCAGGGTTTTATTATGACCTCTAATTTATCAATAATATTGCGCAACCACAGTAAAAATTTTATGATTATGTTGAAAGTAATGATGTTGTGCAATTTTAAAAATATTTCACATAGTATAATGCAGAAATTTTTAACTTTATATGTCATAATATAAATTAATGAAGCGTGTAAGATAGGGGGAATAATGGTGGATAAAGATAAAAAACATGTAATACCAAGAAATAAGTATCGTCGCTCACGCCGCCAGTTTTTTCATAATGAAGAACGTGAACAACGTGTAAAACAAGAACAACAGCTCCGTGAGCAACAAGCTCAAAAAGATGCGACGTTAGCACAAAACAATAAAGAACGTGTGAAAGAAAATTTACAAAAATCACGTATCGAAAAACTAACGCAAGAAGAAATACAACATCAACAAGAAATTGCCAAACAACGTAATAAAGCGCCAGCAACTGATTTGGATGAAACAAAGCATGATACAGCTAGTAGAGATACAAGCGAAGAACAATTAGATAAATCATCAGCTAATGAACAACAAGAACAACCAATAACCGAACAACACGACGTTGCAGACGATGATAAGCAGCTTGATGCTACTACTGATGAAGGTACGATGGCTGACAATCATCAGTCTAAAGATGATAAAAGCTTCAGCGATACGTCAACAAATGAAGGTGAAACGGTAGCGAAAGAAAACCATAAAAAAGAGAGCAATCAACCATTCTACACTGAAGCATCACAGCAATCACGAGTTAATCAATTTATTTCAGATGATGAACATTATAAAGAACCTGAGGATGATTCGACTGAAATATATGGCGCAAAATCAAATAGTACTAACCAGAACAATTTACCTTCACGTACGAAAGTTTTCTTTTCTCAAAACTGGGCGAAACTATTAATTGTCATAGGCGTTATTGTATTGTTAACGTTAATGAACGCTATATTTAATAATGTAGATCATAATGGTCACGAAAGTAACGCATTATTTAAATCAAATACCCATCATAAGCCTAAATATACAGCTACTATGAAAAGTGCTAATAGTGCGATTCGTTCAGTAGTAACTGTTGAGAATGATACCAGCAATAATTCATCTTCTGTGCAAAAGGAAACTAAGGAAGCTAGAAAAGATAGTGAGTTAGGATCCGGCGTCGTCTACAAGAAAGTGGGCGACTCCATTTTTATTATTACTAATGCTCACGTTGTTGGTGATAAAGAGGAACAAAAAATTACATATGGTGAAAATAAAGCAGTTACAGGTAAGGTTTTAGGAACTGATAAATGGTCAGATATTGCAGTAATTAAAGCAAAATTAACTCAAGATTCAGATGTTAAAGCTATAAAAATGGGCGATTCTAAAAACTTAATATTAGGGGAACCCCTTGTCGTAGTTGGTAATCCGTTAGGAACTGAATTCAAAGGTTCAGTGTCTAAAGGGATAATTTCTGGTTTGAACAGACATGTGCCGGTAGATATCGATAAAGATGGACATTATGACGTTTTAATGGACGCATTTCAAATGGATGCCCCTGTAAATCCAGGTAATTCAGGTGGTGCAGTTGTAAATAGCGATGGCAAACTTATAGGTATTGCATCTATGAAAATAAGTATGAAAAACGTTGAAGGTATGGCGTTTGCTATACCAGTGAATCATGTTCAGTCGATTGCCGAACAACTTGAGAAAAAAGGTAAAGTTAATTATCCTAATACAGGCGTTAAAATTGCTAGTACAAATGAATTAGATAATATAGCTAAGCAATCAATAAACTTACCTAGTAAAGTAGATAATGGCGTAGTAGTAGGGGAAGTCAAGCCTGAAGGCCCTGCAGATAAATCAGGGTTGCAAAAAAATGATGTCATAGTAAAATTAGATGGAAAACAAGTGGAAGACACGCTTAGATATAGACAAATTATTTTCAGTCATAAAAATGATCTGAAACCTTTATCAGCTCAAATTTATCGTGATGGAAAATTAAAAAATATCAAGCTTAAACTGAAGTAACGTTGAGGTGAAGTAACGCTTTGTCCATTTTCAATCAATTATTTAAAAGATCCAGCCCTCAACAAGGGATAGTGATGTACTATTTAGTTGCGATTATCATATCGTTTTTATTATTAAATTTACCTTTTGTACATAAAGCAGGTGCACATGTAAATCCTATAGATACATTATTTGTAGCTGTATCAGGAGTAAGTGTTACTGGTCTTTCACCCATTAATATAGCAGAAACTTATACTACGTTTGGTCAAGTCATCATAATGATTATATTGAATATAGGTGGCATTGGTGTCATGGCTATTGGTACGCTATTATGGGTGGTCTTAGGTAAAAAAATTGGTATTCGCGAGCGTCAACTCATTATGCTAGATAACAATAAAGATACAATGAGTGGTACTGTAAAATTGATATTAGACATTGTAAGAACAATGTTGATTATTGAACTTATCGGTGCAGTATTATTGACATTTTATTTTTATAGAGACACACCTGATATAGAATATGCAATTATGCAGGGGCTCTTTGTTTCTGTATCAGCAACAACTAATGGTGGTTTAGATATTACAGGACAATCTTTAATACCATATGCTAATGATTATTTTGTACAAACGATTGTTATGTTTTTAATCATACTTGGCTCCATTGGTTTCCCAGTATTATTAGAAATTAAGGCTTATATTAAAAACAGAATACCGAACTTTAGATTTTCACTTTTTGCAAAAATTACTACTGTGACTTATTTATTTTTATTTGTTTTTGGTGTGATTATTATTTTACTAATTGAACATAATCATGCTTTCCATAATATGTCATGGCACAAAAGTTTATTTTATGCACTATTCCAATCAGCCACGACTAGAAGTGCAGGTTTACAAACTATTGATGTTAGTCACTTTAGTGAAGGAACAAACCTAATTATGGGCTTCTTAATGTTTATTGGTTCTTCACCGAGTTCTGTAGGTGGCGGTATTCGCACGACGACATTTGCGATATTAGTCTTATTCCTATTAAACTTTAATAACAACACTGAAAAATTATCTATTAAAGCATTCAATCGTGAAATTCATACTACAGATATTCAACGTTCATTTGCAGTGTTCACGATGGCTTCATTTTTAACGTTTATTAGTACAGTACTTATTTTAATTATAGAGCAAGGGAAATTAACATTTTTACAAGCGTTCTTCGAAGTGATGTCATCATTCGGTACTTGTGGGTTATCGCTAGGCGTAACAGATCATGTACACGGGGCAACAAAGGTTATATTAATGATCTTAATGTTTATTGGCCGTGTGGGATTGATTAGTTTCGTTATTATGATAGCTGGTAGAAGAGAACCTGATAAATATCATTATCCTAAAGAACGCATACAAATCGGTTAATATTGTGACATTATGATAATATTTTTAAAGTAAATAGCCAATCAACAACTTTCATTGAGCAAAGTGTTGATTGGTTATTTTTTATATCAACGCATTATTGTTGCTATCCAAATAATAAGAAAACATGTTAAACTAGCATTGATAAAGGGGCGAGATATATGACACAGAGTGAAAAAATATCTATAGACATTATTGCGACTTCGGATATGCACAGCTACTTTTTAAACGGGCAACATGGTTCTAACATTTATCGTGCTGGAACGTATGTGAAACAAATGCGAGAACAAGGTAAAGAGGTACTATTACTAGATAGTGGTGGTAGTTTAGCGGGTTCTTTAGCAGCTTTTTATTATGCGGTCGTTGCACCATATAAACGTCATCCAATGATTAAGTTAATGAATGCGATGAGTTATGATGCTAGTGGTATAAGTCCCAATGAATTTAAATTTGGGTTATCATTTTTCTCTAGAGCTGTGTCGCTCTCTAGATTTCCATGGCTATCAGCAAATATCGAATACAAACAAACACGCGAACCATATTTTTCTACGCCATATACCATTAAAGAAATAGGAGGTATTAAACTAGCAATTGTAGGTTTGACTTCTGATGGTTTAATGGATCGTGAGTATTTTGAAATGGAGCCAGATGTGGCGATTGAAAAAACATTATTATCTGCCAAACGTTGGATTCGATATATTCATGAAGTAGAAGCGCCGGACTTTTTAATCGTCATTTACCATGGCGGTATTAATCAGTTAAATAAATCATCTAACGAACGTGAACAAAATGTTAATGAGGCAGAAAAGATTATGCAAGAAGTCGGTGTGATAGATTTATTAATAACGGGGCATCAACATCAAACTTTTATTGGTAAAGATGAACAAACTGTTTACGTTCAAGCTGGTCAAAATGCCAAGAACCTTGTCCATATTAATGTTGATTTTAAAAAGCGCACAAGTTCTTTTGAATTAGAAGACATAACTTCTGAAATTATCGACTTAAATGACTATGAAGAAGATGAAGCATTATTAGCCGAAACATATTATGATAGAAAGGCAGTCGAACATTGGAGTGAAGCAATTATTTCTGCTCAAGATATCGATGCTAAGGTGAATGGTTTGGAAGATGTTATCACACAGCCACACCCATTTACGCAATTGTTACATGACAGTATTAGACTCGTTTATGATTTTGAAATCTCTTGTGTACATTTACCTAAAAGTGGTGAAGAAGGATTATCAGGACAAGTAGCAAACGTTGATTTGTATAATGCTTATCCACATCCAGATATTCCAATTAATTTAACACTAAAAGGACAGCAAATTAAAGATATGTTGGAATATAGTTATGCACATATTGAATTTACAAATGGCACACTCAGTGTGACAATTATTGATGAAACATTATGTACATTTTGGCAAGGTATAGATTATGAAGTTGATATGACTGCAGATCCTTTTGACAGAGTGACATTGCATAAGATTAATCTGGACCATATGTATCGCGTAAGCATGACAGATTATTGTTATCGTAATTTCCGTCAATATTTAGAAAACACAGTTGTGCATGGCACAGAAAATGTGACAATGAACGATTTAATAGCGCGAAATTTAAAGGATAATACTTTCACAATACAAAATAAACAGAGTTTTAATGTAAAAATGTGATAAATAAGTAAAAATCATATAATAATATTTTAATATGTTGTTATTAAAGACCCTTTTTGATAGAAATTGGGTCTTTTCTCTATATAAATTAGTTATTCAGAGAATTTTTAA
>NZ_JAVTDB010000075.1:0-40403 GCF_032139365.1 Staphylococcus kloosii | reverse complement strand
ATTTATCAAATCGAGATGCAAAACTTTTTTAATTAATAAGCTTATTAAATTTAGACAACTAAAACATTCACTGTAACATTTTTTAAACCCCCTTACTGTTAAACAAATAGTAAGGGGGATTTTTTATATTCAACCTATCTTATTTAAGTAAAAATAAAGTTATTATTTCCTATCAATTCCGAATAAAACGTATATCCTTCTCTATTCAAAGTGATTTAATTTTTAACTTGCTACCATTTTATTTTCCTATTATTTACTATTTAATTTGAATTGTATATATAATTAATCTAAAATTCTTTAAATGAGTTTAATTTTATAACATGAACACATTGATTCATCTATATTAGAGGGCTTCAATTTATATTTAAGAAAGAAGTGTATGTTTATGAGTCTAAAAGAACAGTTATTTCAAATTTAGAAACTAAAGAGCAAGAGATGATTGAACATCGTCGTCATCTACATCGTCATCCTGAATTATCTTTTCAAGAGGAAAATACTGCAAAGTATATCAAGTCGTTCTATGAAGGTAAAGATGTAAAATTAACGCAACCTGTGCAAGATGCGCATGCGATCATCGTAGAAATTGACAGTGGTAAACCTGGTAAAACGATTGGGTTACGCGCTGATTTTGATGCCTTACCAATTAATGAAGAAACAGATGTACCTTTTAAATCTGAAAACGAAGGCGTTATGCATGCGTGTGGTCATGATGCACATACAGCCTATCTACTTGGTGTAGCAGACGCTTTAATCGAAGTTAAAGATCAGCTTGCTGGCAAGATTAAAATAATTCATCAACATGCTGAAGAACAACCACCTGGTGGCGCACAACAAATTATAAATTCGGGCGCCTTAGATGACTTAGATGAAGTATATGGCATTCACATCGTCCCTGCCGTAACACCCGATACAATTCTTTACAATAAAAACAATGCATTTTCTGGAAGTTCAACGTTCACACTTAAAATCAATGGTTTAGGTGGACATGCTTCGAGCCCTCATAAAACGCATGATGCGATTGTTGCCGGTACAAATTTTGTCAATTCAATTCAGACCATAGTCTCTCGTAGAATTGACCCATTACAAATGGGTGTCGTGACTGTTGGTGCATTTGAAGCACCTGGCGCTAGCAACGTCATTCAAGATTCAGTAACAATCAAAGGAACTGCGCGTTATTTAGATGCCGAATTGGAACAATTTATGTATCAAGAAATTGATAAAATAGCGCAAAGCGTTGCACTTGGTTTTGATGTTACTTATGACTTAGATTATACATTTGGTTACCCTGTGTTATACAATCACCCTACTGAAACAGATAATGTTGCTCGTGTGTTATCAGAAAGTAAAGGAGATTACTTCAAACATTTAATGGAAATTCCACCTGTTACCGGATCTGAAGATTTTGCATACTATCTTCAAAAAGTACCTGGTACTTTTTATATTGTCGGTAGTAAACCATATGACGTTGAAGATCCTTATATGAATCATCATCCTAAATTTGATGTTAATGAAGACTGTCTCCTTGTAGCTGCAAAATCTCTTACGGATATCGCTTTAGATAGATTACAATAAAAATAAGGGAGCGGGACAAAATTCTTAAATTTGTAAGAGGATTTTTACTCCCGCCCCAGCAAAAATGACTAAAGTTAAAAGCAGCTTGATACAAGCGCTTTTCAATTCAGTCATCTACTGCCCATATAAAAGTAGAGCCTGAAGACAATATATGTCCCAGGCTCTTATTGTTTAATTAATTATACGTATTGCATAACTTTATCTACTGGCATTCTATAAGAAGCACGTGCTTCTCTTGCTGCTTTACCAATTGCAATGATAACGACTGGCACATAACGTTCAGAATCTAAACCTAATGCTTCAGCGATTTGATCTTCTTCAAAGCCACCAATTGGATTTGTATCATAGCCATGTTCTTTCGCCACTAACATAAATTGCATAGCTGCTAAACTGCTATCAATTTTTACGACATCATTAATTTTTTGTGTTGAATATGTTTGATACACTTCATTAATTTTAGATAATAATTGCTCTTTTACATCTGCAGGCATTAAATCATTTTCAACTGCTTGGGAATAAATAAATTCACCATTTTCATGACTCTCTTTGTCTCCAAAAATAACGACCATTGCAGATGAAGTATCATTTTGATTAGTATTAAATTGAACTAATGGACGTAACTTGTCTTTACCTTCGTCACTTTCAACAACTACAAATCTCCATGGTTGTAAGTTAACAGAAGATGGCGCCATTGTTGCTTTACGAATCATTTCTTCCATTTCTTCGTGGGGGATTTTATAATTTTCATCAAATAATTTAATTGATTTTCTTCCGTTTAACACTTCACTAAAACTATTATTTACAGTCACTTTACTTCCTTCTTTCTAATAATAAATTACACTTAATTTAATTCCACATAGAGTATAATAATTATATCAGAGCAATATTGCAATAGTTAAGCTCACTTTAATTATTTTTTCTTTAATTTTACATACACGCCTGGAATTTTATAGACTGCTAAAGCCTTTATAAATTAAATAAATACTCATTAATATCAATACTATTTTGAGTAAGTTTGATAACTTGGCTGAATCGATACTACGGTTAATTGTCACACCGATTTTAGTACCAATATAACTTGCAATGATTAATACTAAGCCATAATGCCAGATGACATGCCCTTGCACGACATGCCCTAATGTACTTGCTAAACTTGAAGTAAAGATAATAATCATGCTAGTAGCCACTGCCACGTGTGGAGAAAAATTAAATGCAATAATCATTAACGGAGTCATTAAGACGCCTCCACCGATACCGAAGAGACCTGCACTAATACCAACAAAGAATGAAAAGATTATTGCTACCGGTGTGTTGACCTTTTGTTCAGCATCTGAAGATTTTTTAGCCGCTAAATAATCCTTAACTATTAATACAATTGAAATAATAAATAGAAATATTCCAAAAATAATATTGAAGTATACATCATTTAAAAAACGACTTAAATATGCACCTACTAATGAACCGGGAATAATTCCAATTGAAAATAGAAAACCGTGTTTAAGATCAATCGTATTTTTACCTTTCTTACGATAAGCTATGATCGAAAACAGGCCTGTAAAGACTAAAGTTAACGATGAAATACCGACTGCTGTTTGTGTCGTAATACCTGTAAGCAAGTCTGTTTTAGAACCTAAATAAACTAATGTCGGTACGATAATTATACCGCCACCTACACCGATTAACGAACCTATTATAGCTGATATCACCCCAATTAGGATTAACACTACAATTGTCATAGTTACACACCTTTCTTAAACATGAACATATATTTTTCACATATAAGTATTCTAACATGTTTACATAGCACTTTAGTCAGTAAATTTATATTGCATTAGACATAGTAAAAGCGGGACTCAAATCATTAAGATTTCAGTCCCGCGCTGTTAATCATTATCAATTTGTTCATTTAATATGAAACAGTTCTTTTATTATAAGTATCTTTCTCAGGTTCTGTATTTTTATTACGTGATAATGCATGTAAATGTTGATGGTTTAACGTTAACAACATAATGCCGATGACAAGCAAACTACCAATGGTATCTGAAAAATAGTGCGCATGTACAAAGATTCTTGATACGATAATACCTGCAATCAGTAGCACACCAATCACTTTAGCCCAACTACTGTGCGTAACTAAAATAACTAAACTAACTACTAAGCAAACACTTAATACGTGCATACTAGGGAAACTATAACCATCAAAATGCATAGATGGTCTAGGTCGTTCAATTGCATATTTCATAATAGTACCAATTAAGAATACACAAAAACTCCAAAATCCTAGTAACCAAAATTTAGCTCTATTAACAAAGAATAGTATAGCTAAAATTATAAGGACCATAATTAAACAATTAAACGGTTCAAATATAGTTGATAACAGACTTAAAATAAGATTTAAAAAGTCATTATCTAAGTATTTATGTAACGCCTGATATACTGCTTGATCGATACCACTTATGCTGCCAGTAATTATTGCAATTAATAAGGCAATCAACAGTACATAGAGGATAATCATCCCGAAAATCTTTTTCATTATGTGGAGCTCCTTTATTTCTATATTAAATTGAAGTAAATTCATCTAAAAATTTATATTACCATGCAAGTCGACTGTAAAACATATTTTATTGTTAAAATTTGAGTATTATCATCAGTTAATCAAATTTGCTACTTTTTAACAATCATACTTTAGTTCCATATAGCTCAATTCAACCGTAATTAGCTTTAAAATTACGTAAGCTATGATTCACAGTAAATCAATTTTATTAATTAACTATGTAGATTAATTTAATAAATATGTAGTTAGTTTTTAATTTTGTCAAATTTTTTCGAATCTTTTGTGACATTCATTTTATTTTATTGTATGTGCTCTCATTTATGTTAATAATGTAGTTGTAATCAATGAGGAGGTATTCAAAATGTTAACAGAAAAAGAAATACAGACAATTAGAGAAACGGTACCACTACTTAAAGAACACGGTCAAACAATCACTTCAAAATTCTATAGTAGATTGTTTAATGAACATCCTGAATTAAAAAATGTGTTTAACCAAACAAATCAGAAAAAAGGTTTACAATCTTCAGCTTTAGCTATGGCAGTATTAGCAGCTGCAGAACACATTGATGATTTATCACCCATCGTACCTGTAATTATGCCAGTGGTATACAAACACTGTGCGTTACAAGTTCTTCCAGACCACTATCCTATCGTTGGCGAAAATTTATTATGGGCCATTAAAGAAGTTACTGGACTTACTGATGACAGTGAAGTTATCCAAACTCGGGGTAAAGCTTATCAAGAAATAGCTGACGCATTCATAGGATTAGAAAAACAAGTATACGAACAAATGGCTTGGTCAGGTTTTAAGCCATTTGAAATTACTCATATCAACCAAGAAACTAGCCTTATTAAATCATTCACAGTAAAATCTGACGCTATCGATTTAAGTCAATTTACACCGGGTCAATATATTACAGTAGATATTGATAGTCCTAAATTACCTTACAAAGCGAAAAGACATTATTCAATCGTTGATGGTGACGAAGACTATTTAACATTTGGCGTGCGTAGAGACGTTTCAGAAGAACACGAAGGTGAAGTATCAACAATTCTTCACGATGACATTGAAATAGGTGATACTATTTTACTTTCAGCACCTGTGGGTGGCTTCGGTATTGTAAACAGCGAAAACAAACAGTTATTCTTGGGCTCAGGTGTCGGTGTAACACCATTAGTATCTATGTTTAGACAATCAGTTTCTGAACTTACACCTTCAACTTTCGTTCAAGTAACTTCTGATAGTGATAACGTTGCATTTGAAGACGTGTTAAAAACAATTGAACAACAAGATGATAACAGCAACTTAAAATTACACTATCGCGATACAGAGGGATACATTAACGCAGAAGATTTACAACAACTTATCGATGAAGATACAGAAATTTATGTATGTGGTGGACAATCATTTATTAACTCTATGATCGTGAACTTAAAAACTTTAAATGTTCCTGAAAGCAAAATTCACTTCGAAACATTCGTACCAAGATTAAGTTTCGCAGTATAATATATGAAATCAATTTTAATAAAACGTCATAATAGCACGAGTAATCATAGTTTTAATACTATTATCAAAATATGTAACAACTAAAACAAAATCCGTTAACAACTTCTTTAAAATGAAAAGGGAGCGCGACAAAAATCTTATAGTTATAAAAAAATTTTGTAGTCGCGCCACAGCAAGGATGACTAGAATTGAAAACAGCTTGCTACAAACGCATTTTCAATCCAGTCATAAAGTCACATACTATCAATATAAAAACAAGATAAGATTAAGCTTTGTTACGATTTTGCATCGTGCTGACGCCTTGGTGAATCGTATGAGTGAGAGACTACAGACTCGAACCATACTATCCTAAATCAAGGCAAGCATGCACGGCAAAATCACAGGATTAAAAAATAGAGCCTGAAGACACATGTCTCAGGCTCTATTTTTTTACTTCTATAAGTATTTATTTTCCTTCATGTAATTTATAATTTCTTCTACCGCTTCTTCAACCGATAATTGTTCTGTATCAATAACAATTTCAGGATTAGTAGGTACTTCATACGGTGCATTGATACCTGTGAAGCCTTGTATTTCTCCTGCACGTGCTTTTTGATATAAACCTTTAGGATCACGCGATTCGCAACCTTCTAGACTACATTTCGTATAAACTTCAATAAACTCACCATCATCTAATGTTGCACGTACTTGTTCTCTATCTTCTTCATAAGGTGAAATAAAAGCAGTCATCGTTAATAACCCTGCATCAGCCATTAATTTCCCTACTTCACCAATACGTCGAATATTTTCTTTACGGTCTTCAGGACTAAAACCAAGATTATTATTCAAGCCGTGTCGAATATTGTCACCATCTAGTCGGTAAGTATGCACTTGTTGCTCAAAAAGTGCTTTTTCTAACGCTACTGAAACCGTTGATTTACCTGAACCCGATAACCCTGTAAACCATACTACAGCACTTTTGTGATTGTTACGTTGTTGTCGTTGTGCTTTCGTTACTTCCGAATCATGCCATGTTATATTTGTTGCTTCGCTCATTCGTTTCACTCCTAAATTATGCTTTTGTTTCTTGTAATCCTTTAATCAATACATCCGCAACTTCTGGTCTTGAGAATTCTTTTGGTAGTCGTTCACCGTTACGTAGTTTCTCACGTACTTTCGTACCACTTAAGTGGACGTGATAAGACTGATCGTGAGGACAAGTTTTAGCAGTCGCCATGTTGTCACATTTCGTGCAATAAAACGCATGTTCAAATTTGAATATTTGAATACCTAATTCGTCTTCATATTGTGCAATCAGTTCTTGTGCGTCATAAGTACCATAATAATCGCCTACACCTGCGTGATCTCTACCTACAATAAAATGAGTACAACCATAGTTTTTACGTACGGTCGCATGTAAAATAGCTTCTCTTGGACCTGCATAGCGCATCGCTGCAGGATAAATAACTAATCTATTACGTTCTGCAGGATAGTAATGTTTCAAAATGACTTGGTAACTTTCCATACGTACATCGGCAGGAATATCATCAGATTTTGTCTCACCAACTAAAGGATTTAACAATAATCCATCTACAGATTCTAAAGCTGCTTTTTGAATATATTCATGTGCACGGTGAACGGGGTTTCTAGTTTGGAAGCCTACTACGGTTTTCCAACCTAAATCTGCAAATAATTGTCTTGTTTCAGAAGGATCTAAATGAAAGTCAACAAACTCATCATGTTTTGGACGGTCTACGAGTTCGATAGGACCTGCTAAATAAACATTACCTTTTTCAAATACTTTTTGGACGCCAGGGTGAGCCACTTCAGTCGTTCCATAAACTTTTTGAGCTTCATTCTCTTTATCATAAGTATATTTTTCTTCAAGCGTTAACACACCATATAAATGATTATCTTTACCATATAGTGCAACTTGTTGTCCAATTTCAAAAGTATCAGCTTGCGCTTCAGTAACTGGTAAAGTAATAGGGATACTCCACACTAAACCATTGGCAAGATGTAAATTTTCAACGACATTCGTATAATCATCTTCACCCATAAATCCTGTCAATGGACTGAAACCACCTATAGCGATTAATTCTAGGTCAGATAAACTCCAAGGATTTAAAGTTAGCGATGGAAATGTTTGTGCTGCTGAGATAAGTTCTTCTTTACGCGTTCCTTCAGCTTGTCTATTAACAAGTTCACCACCATGTGGCTTAATTGTATTTTCAAGTAATGCTTTAGATAATGTCATTTTGTCTACTCCTTTTTAGTTAATTGGCTTGATCAATTTTGTTAGTTTGTTTTTTAGGGGACAGGAATGGTAGTTGCTTATTTTGATACAACGTAAATATTGCTAAAGCAAACCATAAGACGATAACTACAATTTTCACTATGTTTCCTACCACAGGATCGTCTACAAAGGTACTTAATAATGTATTAATATTTGTGAAAATAATAATACCTCCAACGCAAACTGCTAATAAATATACAGGCAATATTTTCACAATCCATGCTGCAAATGGCGCGGCTATGGCACCACCGACAGCTAAGGCAATGACTAAACCAATATCAATAAGATGCCATCCTAAGAAAATAATGAATCCAATTGATGCCGATAAAGTAATAAAGAATTCACTTGCAGATACGGTGCCGATTACGTAACGTGGTTCAATTTTGTTACGCGATAAAAACAATGGGGTATTGACTGGTCCCCAGCCCCCACCACCTATAGTATCTAAAAATCCTGCGATAATGCCTTGAGGTATAATTTGCCATTTAGAAAATGTGCCGCCTTTTAGCTTTTTTTCATGTTGCTTTCTAAAGACGAATTGATAAATAATAAACAATCCCATCGTTAGTAGGAATATTGAAATAAAAGGTTTAATTAGGCCACTGTCTAACTTACTCAATAGTGCTGCGCCTATGAATGCTGCTATCGAGCCTGGAAGTGCTAATTTCACAACCATCTTTTTATCTACATTTTTAAATTTATAATGTGAGACACCTGAAGCTGCTGTAGTTGCAATTTCAGAAAAATGGATAGTCGCAGAAACAATAGCTGGCGTAATACCTGCCGTTAATAATATAGAAGATGACGTTGCACCGAAGCCCATGCCTAATGATCCATCAATCATTTGCGCAAAGAATCCAGCGAGTGCAAATATTAATAATTTTTTCATTTAGCACTGTCTTCCTTTCGTCTATCATATTTGTGAATTGAGCCAACTCAATGCTCTTTGTTGCTGCGCCGGTTTTTTATATTCGTCGGCTAACACTTCACTTAACAATTGATTCTTTTTCAGTTCATTAACATTAAGTTGCTTTACCATTTGTCGATATTTATATAAAAAATCTACGTAAGCTCCATAATCTTCTGTATATTGCTCTTTTAATTGTCGAACTATATCAGCAGTAAGTTTTGGACTGGCGCCACTCGTAGATATAGCGATAGATAATTTGCTTCGTTGAATGATTGCGGGAAAGACTGCATTACCTGAATTAGCTTCACTAGCCATATTAACGAGCGCGTGTGCCGGCGCGTGTGCTTTAATCTCATTATTTACTGTTGTATTATCCGTTGCTACAATGATAAAATCCGCATTATTTATATCAGACAACTCATATTTCTTCGCATGCCAAGTTACAAAACCTTGTTCATTATAATATGCCAACGTTTCTGTTAAATGAGGGCTGACAATGTCGAGATGCGAGATATACTGTAGTAACGTTTTAACTCTACGTTCTGCAATTTTACCGCCACCAATAACCACGACACGTTTTTCTGACAAATCTATTAATAACGGCATGAATGACATTATCATACCCCCTTTCTTTATTGTTGTGGTGATGTTGTTAATGTTTCATAAACGAGATCTTTTAATGCTTCTTTCATCGCTTCGTGATGTCCTAGATGATCACACAATATAATATCTCCATGTTCTTTTGAATCATCTACTGTTTGTCGAATATGTTTCTCTAATACGCCTGTAAACCATATATATGGTACAATAAAAATTTGAGAATATTCTGAATCTAACGCGGATGAAAGTGCATCTTCAAAAGATGGTTTGCATGCTGCAAGATAACACACATCGATATCTTTAAAACCAGTAATTATACCTAGTTCATGTGCAATAGCCTCGATATCAATCTTGGTTTGTGGATTATAACTTCCACGCCCGACGACTAAAATTTTAGCATCGTCATGTGGGACAACGTTTGTTTCATCTATACGTTCTTTTAGTATGTGTGTAAGTCTAGATTGTACGCCTAATGGTTGCCCATAAGTAAACGTAAGGTCAGGATAGTGCTTTTTGGCTTCATCTAGTTCGGCTGGAATGTCTTTAAAATAATGACCCGCGCTAAGTAACAAGACTGGTATAACTGAAATTTCAGTAGCCCCTTTCTTTACTAATGTTTCAATACCTTGAGCTACAGTAGGTTCAGCTAATTCTAAAAAACAAATCTCTTGTAAAGGGACATCTACTTTATGTTGTACAGCTTCAATAAATTGAATTGCCTCCGCAGTTGCTTCAGCAATTCGACTTCCATGGCTGACATATAATACTCCACGCATAACGCTACCTCCAATAATTAATAACTTATTGCTTCTAACAAATCATCTTGAAGTTGCGTTGATTCAAACCAACTAATTTTATCTCTTAATTTAACAACCTCTCCAACGATAATCATTGCTGGATTTTTAATACCTTCTGCACGTTTCACTATATCTGTTAAAGTTCCGGTAACTGTTTGTTGATTATCTGTAGTGCCATAATGAACAAGTGCTACGGGTGTGTCTTCGTTTTTACCATGCTTTAATAATAGGCTACAAATATCTGGTAATTTTTTAACGCCCATGTATATACATAACGTATCAGGACCATGCACTAAACTTTTCCAATAGTCATCAGCATCTACACTATCTTTAATTACACCTGTAACAAAAGCTACGGACGAACTGTAATCACGATGTGTTACTGGAATACCAGCATAAGCTGGAGCAGCAACGCCTGATGTAATACCAGGAACAATTTCATATTGTATATCCGCTGCCGCTAGTTGTTCAGCTTCTTCCCCACCTCTTCCGAAAATAAATGGGTCTCCGCCTTTAAGCCTTGTCACAGTATTACCATTTTGAGCTAAGTCAACGAGTAAATCGTTTATTTCTTCTTGTGGCAATGAATGATGGTTTGGATGTTTACCGCAATACACTAACTTTGCTTCAGATGATGCGTAATCTAATAGTGATTGATTAACGAGACGATCATATAATATTACATCTGCTTGTTCTATTGCTTTTACGCCCTTGACCGTTATTAAATCTGGGTCACCAGGCCCGGCTCCAACTAAAAATACTTTTCCCATTATGCCACCTCATTTTTGAAATATATTAGCTATGAAATTTTTGGCCATCTGTAACTTTTTCAACAATACCTGCACGAACAACGAAGTCACCAAAGTGCTCGCCTTCTTCTCTTTCTTTTGCATATTGAAGGAAAATCGGTCCTAATATTTCTAAAATTTCTTCTTCGCCAATATTTTCTTTATATAATTTATTCAATCTATCTCCAATAAAGCCCCCACCAAGATATAAATTATACTTACCTGGTGCTTTACCAATAAATGCAATTTCTGCTAATGCTGGTCTCGCACAACCGTTAGGACAACCCGTCATACGAATCGTAATTTCTTCTTCTTGTAAACCTGCTTCATCTAATAAACCTTCGATTTTATTCAATAGCGATGGCAAATAACGTTCAGATTCAGCCATTGCTAAACCACATGTAGGAAATGCAACACAAGCCATTGAATTACGACGTAGACCTGAATAATTTTCACCATCGGTAATTCCATATTCATCGATAATTTCTTGGATGGCAGATTTTTGTTCTTCAGCAACATTCGCTATAACTAAATTTTGGTTAGGAGAAAGTCTGAAATCACCAGTGTGTATTTCAGCAATGGCTCTTAACGCAGTTTTTAATTTATAGTCTTTTGTATCTTTGACACGTCCATTTTGAATAAATAATGTAAAGTGCCATTTGCCACTTCCTTCTGTCCAACCATAGCGATCACCATTGTGCTCAAAATGGAAATCGCGTGTTGCTTCAATTTCATATCCTAAACGTCTATTAAGTTCTTCTCGTACCCACTCTAGGCCTAATCTATCCACTGTATATTTAAAACGTGCATTCGTACGTTCTTTACGGTTACCGTAATCACGTTGAATTGTTAAGATTTTCTCACAAACATCAATAATTTTGTCTTTAGGTACATAGCCTAGTAATTTACCAACTTGCGGATAAGTTTCTGGCATACCGTGTTTCATTCCCATACCTCCACCGACGGAAATATTGAAACCAATTAATTTTTCGTCATCATCTGTTATGGCAATTAATCCAATGTCTTGTGAATAAACGTCAACATCGTTGGACGGTGGTACGGAAATTCCAATTTTAAATTTACGTGGTAGATAAGTGCGCCCATACATAGGCTCCACTTCTTCGCTTGTACTTAAGACCTTTTCACCATCTAACCATATTTCATGATAAGCGCCTGTTTGCGGTGATAAATGGTTACTAATTTTTGTTGCATAGTCATTTACTTCCTCATGCACGCCTGATTGATAAGGATTGGGGTTACACATTACGTTACGGTTTACGTCTCCACAAGCAGCAAGTGAGTCCATAAGTGCGTTGTTAATACTTTGCATGGATGATTTAAGATTACGTTTTAAAATACCGTGGAATTGGAACGCTTGTCTTGTTGTTAATTTAATCGTGTGGTTAGCATAAGTATCTGAAATGTCGTCCATTGCAATCCATTGTTCAGGTGTTGCAGTTCCTCCAGGTACACGGACTCTAATCATAAAACTGTATGCCGGTTCTAATTTTTGTTTACGTCTTTCATCACGTATGTCTCTATCATCTTGCATATAACTACCATGGAATTTTAATAATTTTGTATCATCTTCGGCAATTGCTCCCGTAATAGGATCTTCTAAACCTTCGACGATTGTTCCTCTAAGGTAATTACTCTCTGCTTTAATTCGTTCCATTTCATCGAGTTTTTCTAGTAACTCTGAATTAAAATCAGCCATGCTTTCATCCCTTTCTAAACTTAATAAATATCGCGTTGATATCTTTGCTCTGTCTTCATTTGATTTAAGTATGCTTCCGCATCTGCTTCGCTCATGTTACCTTCTTTTGCGATGACACGAAGAATCGCTTCATTAACATCTTTAGCCATATATTTCTCATCACCACATACGTAAATGGCAGCTCCTTCTTCTAACCATTTGAAGAATAATTCACTATTCTCTTCGATACGGTGTTGAACATATACTTTCTCATCAGTGTCACGAGAAAAGGCAACATCTAGTTTGCTTAATATGCCATCATTTAGCCATGTTTGCCAATCTGTTTGGTATAAGAAGTCTATCGTAAAGTGTTGTTCTCCGAAGAAAAGCCAAGTATTACCTTTTAAGTCTAATTCTTCACGTTCTTCAAGATAGCTTCTGAATGGTGCTACGCCTGTGCCCGGTCCAATCATGATTACTTTTTTATCTTCCTCAAATGGGAATTTAAAGTTTGGGTTTTTCTTCAGGTACATTTTCACAGTATCGCCCGGTTGCACGCGTTCAGCTAATTGAATTGAGCAAACGCCTTCGCGGTCTCTATCGTGTGCGTTATATCTCACAGCGCCTACTGTTATATGCACTTCATCAGGATTTGCTTTGTAACTGCTTGCAATTGAGTATTCTCTAGCTGGTAATTTTCTTAGCGCTTCTAGCAAATCACTTGGTTGAATATTTGAAGCATTGTATGCTTTGAAGAAGTCGATTAAGTCACGTCCTTCAACGTAAGTTTGAACCCAACCATCTTCGGCTAATTTGTCGTTTAGTGAGTCATCGTTCACTAATTCCGCTAATTTCTTCACTAAAGGAATCGTTAATTTAGTAATCTCAAAATGTCCCGTAAATGCTTCAGTTAAGGAAGCAGTATTACCTTTGTTGTCTATTTCAACTGTCAGTTCTGGATCCCAACCAAGTAAGCTGATAAGTTGTGTTACTATGACTGGATCATTTTCAGGAATGATTGCTAAACAATCGCCCGGTTCAAATCCTTCACCATAATTATCTAATAATAATTCAACGTGTCTCACTTCTTTATTGGAACCGCGTCCAGTTAAGTTAATGTTCTCTAAAACTTCCGCTTCATAAGGATTTGATTTAGAATATTTTTTCTCTTTTGCAGATTGCACAGTTTCAGTAGTTTCTGCCACTGCAGCACGATTATCATCTGGGCCGCTCAGTGCTGCTAAAACATTTTGCATCCAATTTTCTGCTGGTTCATCAAAGTCTAAATCACAATCAACTCTATCTGTTAAACGTTCGCCACCTAATTCAGCTAAGCGTGCATCAAAGTCTTTCCCTGTCTGACAGAAAAATTCATATGATTCATCACCTAAGGCTAATACTGAATAGCGTAATCCTTCTAATTTAGGTGCTTTTCTACTATGTAAAAATTCATGGAATGTTATCGCGTTATCTGGTGGATCTCCTTCACCGTGAGTCGCTGAAACGATAAATAAGTCTTCAACTTTTTTCAGTTCTTTAGTTTTGAAGGCATCCATTGAAGATAGTGTTACTGTATAACCATTTTCAGTTAGCCTTTGGTCTAATAATTCAGCAAGACTTTGCGCATTTCCCGTTTCTGAACCATAAAGCACTGTAATATCTCTTGGTTTTACGGCTTCTGTACTTGGTGTTGCTTCGGGTACTTGTTGTATCTGTTGTGTATCATCGCTTGTCATAGATCCTTGTTGATTCGCAGCTAAATACCCACTCAACCAAAAACGCTGTTCTGGTGTCAACGATTGGACGAGTTGATTTAATTGTGCTGCTTGCTCTTCATTAAATGGACTGTTCGTTACGCTAAATTGCAAGGGAATTTCACCTCATATATTAATATTTGACTAGTATTGTAATTGGAATAGTGCGAAAAAAACTATCAATACTAGTCATTTCGCTTTATAAATATAATATATAACAACTTTTTAAAATCACTTAGCAAATAGATGTTAAACTATTAAAATTTTATAAACGTATAATTCCAATTAGAATACTAGGTTTTAGGTTTTAAAAAATAAGCTATTTAACAATAGCACTGTCAATTACTTAGAATTATTATCTACAGTGTGTAGACCACACTCAGTTTTACCAAATCCAGACCATCTTCCCTCACGTGAGTCTCCAGAGGCTGAAACAGCTGATGTACAAGGTATACATCCAATACTTGGATAATTAAAGTCATGTAATTCATTGTAAGTTAAATCGTGACGCTCAATGTATTGCCATACATCATCCCATGTCCAATGGATAAGCGGACAAACCTTAATAGACTTAAAACGTTCATCTTTATTTAAGAAATCTGTATTTTGGCGACTTGGAGATTGTTCACGACGTAAACCAGAAACCCAAGCTGTGGCACCAGATAAGACTTCTTCTAATGGTTTAATCTTACGTATATAGCAACATTGATTAGGATCTTTCTTCCATAATGCTGGACCATATTGTTCAGATTGCTCATCTAACGTTAAATCCGGTTTTTTAAGTTCAATATTTAATTCAGGGTATCTTTCTTTCACTCTGTCAATGAGATCGTATGTTTCTTGAAAGTGTAAATCTGTGTCTAGAAAAACTATCTTAGCATCGGGTCTTACTTTTGATATTAAATCTATTAAAATCATACCCTCTGCACCAAAGCTACAAGAATAAATAATGTTATCTCCGTAACTGTCATACGCCCTTTTTAACACTTCATAAGCGCCTTTAGTTTCATTATCTATATCGATATTTTGAAACACATCGGAAGTAAAATTATTATAGGTAACCTTTGTTTCTGTCATAAATTATAGGCCCCCTCGTATTATTAAATTACTACGTTATTAACTCTGCATAAACTCTAATTTAGAATTTTTAGAAAATAATAATTATGCTAATTACCATACCCGATGTACCTATACATGTCAATACAATTTTAATAGCTAAAAACCATATACAAGCGCTTAAAAAAGCTATAAACACGATGATGTAAGCATCTATAATTAAGTAAAAAATAAACACTTTTTATTTTCAAAATAATATATTTAATTACATTAATTTTAGTCTGGCTTATTTTGAATATATTTTTAATTAATGACATCATCGTTTCATTTATAGCGTCCCTTCAGTCTCACGCACCTCTAAATTACATATTTTGCGCGAATGTAACAATAATATCTTTATAATTATCGACCGATTCAACTTCAACGTATTCTCCATCTCCATGCCAGTGATTACCACTCGGTCCAAATTCGACGGCAGGAACATTAAATCGAGAGAAATAACGTGTATCTGCAAAACCATGCTGTCCAAATAATTTCACTTCATCTTTATTCGTATGTTGTTTTATAGCAGTAACTAATTGTTGAATATAAGGTTCATCTTTGTCATTCATTACCGGTGGGCCTTCAAGATTTATATGAATTGCTCCATCGGTAATACTTTCTATTTCTCTTAGTATTTGTGCTTTGTTTTGCGTTGGTAAATAGCGAATATCAAAAGATAGCGTACAGGCGTCAGGTACTTTGTTATAAACGTCTCCACCGTGTATTTTAGCTAAATTAATAGACGGACCATCGTAAAATTCCGTACTTTCACTCGCAAACGGTAATGTTAACAATTGATGATACACTTCAAAAGCTTTGGCAATGGCATTTTCACCTTCCCACGGACGACTGCCATGTGCCGACGAGCCCGACAATTCAATATCGATTTGCAAAATACCTTTTGCCTGAAAACCAATATCAATTTGTGTTGGTTCAGGACAAATAACGAAATCTCCTAAATAACCTTCGTTAGTTAAATAATTAGCGCAATGACCACCACCAACTTCTTCATCAGTTACCAGCTGTAATTGTACTTTTGTTTGTTTTAAGTCCAATTGATTTAGTTCGGAAATGGCAACCATAATCGCTGCAACACCAGCTTTCATATCTGCACTACCTCGTCCATAAAGTTTGCCATCTTCCAATACTGGCTCGAATTGGGTTTCTTTACCACTTACGACATCAACATGTCCATTTAATACTAATGTTTTATCCCCTTGTCCTACTTCACAAATCAGCATACTAAAGCCATTATTATTTATGATCTCGGCTGTGAGCCCTTCGTTAGCCAACCACTGCTTACAAAAGTTAATTGTTTCATTAGCAACGGTTTTATCAGAACTATCGTATTTAATTAATTGTTGTAGTAACGCTATTGTTTTGCTCATCTTATACCCCTCCGTCTATTAATTTTGAAAAAAGTATAAGTTATTTTCTGAATATTGACAAGGTTTAGATAATTTAATACAATAAAGTTAACTTGGAGCATGACTCCAATATTTATACAATTAATTTTAAGTGAATATACTAAGCAAAGGCGCTTATGTAACGCTTACCTTCATGTCGAAGTGAGTTACGTAGGCGTCTTTTTTTGTATGTAAAGGGGGCACTTTTATGAGTGAAGATTTAAATCATAACTGGGTTAATGGGCAACAACTACAAACGACTGATACGTTAGAAGTTGTTAACCCTGCTAACGGTAATATCGTCGGTCAAGTACCGAAAGTTACCGAAGCAAATATCCAGCAAAGTATAGAAGGTGCACATGGCGCATTCCAACAATGGTCTAAATATACTGCAGATTATCGCGGTGAAATTTTAGAACAGTGGGCTAATAATCTATTAGCTAAACAACACGACTTAGCTTTAATCATGTGCGAAGAACAAGGTAAACCATACGCAGAAGCATACGGTGAAATTGAAGTCTGTGCCAAATTCATAAGATGGTATGCTGCTGAAGGCAAACGCATTTACGGAGAAATCATCCCACCTTCCTCACCACAACAACGTATTTCCGTATTAAAACAACCCGTTGGGGTCTGTGGCTTAATTACACCGTGGAATTTCCCAGGTGCCATGGTAACGAGAAAGGTTGCACCTGCCTTAGCAGCAGGTTGTACTGTAATTGTTAAACCTTCAAGCGAAACACCAAGAATTGCTATCGCAATATTCGATGAATTGATGGCAACTGATATTGATGATGGCGTAGCTAATATTTTAACTGGTAGTGCATCTTTAATATCAGACACACTATTTAACAATCACCGCGTTAAGAAAATGTCGTTTACAGGTTCAACTCATATCGGTAAGTCATTAATGCAAAAAGCCGCGAATCACATTACTCGCATTTCACTAGAATTAGGCGGTAACGCTCCAGCAATCGTGTTACCTGATGCAGATTTAGAAGCAGCAGCAGATGCCATCGTCGACAATAAATTTGAAAACACAGGTCAAATGTGTAACGGCATCAATACTGTTTTAGTGCATAAAGATGTTAAAGATAAATTTACAGAACAAGTCATTGAAAGAGTTAAACAGCTTAAAGTTGGTCCAGCAACTGATGACAACGCTCAAGTCGGCCCATTAATCAATAGAGACGCGATTAACAAAGTAGAACAATTAGTCAATGAAGCTCAAAATAGTGGCGCAACAATTGCTACAGGTGGTAAAAAGTTACCAATTTCTGATTTTGGTCTTTTTTACGAACCAACAGTAGTAACAAATGTTACGCCAGACATGTCTATCGCCCAAGAAGAAATTTTCGGCCCAGTCGCACCTATTATCGAATTTGCAGACGAACAAGAAGCAATCGAAATTGCTAATGCTTCTCCATACGGTTTAGCTGCATACTTCTTCTCTAACAATGTAAATACAATTCATAAAGTTAGCGAACAACTCGAATTCGGCATGATTGGTGTGAACGGTACCCAACTTAGCGTACCTCAAGCACCATTTGGAGGTATAAAAGAAAGCGGTATGGGCAGAGAAGGTGGACATCACGGTTTAGATGGCTTCTTAGAATTAAAATATATTTCATTAACATTAAATGAATAAATAAATTAAGGGGTTGGAAGTTATGTTTAAAGAAATTAATTCTAGCGGTAAAGCTGGTAATATCGATAAAAATGAATTACTACAACTTATTGAGGAAGACAAAATTAACACTGTAGTGCTAGGTTTTTGTGATATGCAAGGTCGTTTAATGGGGAAACGCATTACTGGCGATTTTATTTTAGAAAATGATATTTCAGAAGGTACTCATTTTTGTAACTATTTATTAGGTACTAACTTCGAAATGGATACAAATGAAGGCTACGAATATATGAACTGGGATAAAGGTTACGGTGATTATTTAGCTAAACCTGATTGGGACACATTAAAAATTGTGCCATGGTTAGATAAAACCGCAATGGTTTTCTGTGACGTATTTACCGAAGATGGTAGCGAACAAATTTGCATTGCACCACGTTCTATTTTACAACGTCAAATTAAAAAAGCAGAAGCACATGGCTTGTCACCTCACCTTGCGAGTGAATTAGAATTTTATTTATTTAATGATTCTTTCGAAAACATTGATAAAAAGGGTTATGCCAATTTAGAAGCTGCAGGACATCTTAACGAAGATTATAACTTGTTACAAGGTACAAAAAACGAACCAATCTACCAAGAAATCCGACATCAAATGCATCGTATGGGTATCGTTATTGAATCTTCCAAAGGTGAAGCCTATAAAGGACAACACGAAATCAACTTAAAATACGATCATGCATTAAAAGCTGCTGATCAACATATTATGTTTAAACACGGAATGAAAGAAATTTGTATCCAAAACGACAAAGCAGTAACATTTATGGCTAAACCTTATGCAGAATGGACAGGTTCAAGTGGCCATATTCATCTTAGTATGATGGAGAAAGGTACTTCTAACAATGCCTTTTACGCTGGCGACGATGCAGAAAATCCAATGTCTGAAACAATGCAACATTTCTTAGCAGGTGTTATCAAATACACTAAAGATTTTGCTTTAATGTATGCGCCTTACGTTAATTCTTACAAACGTTTCGCGCCAAACTCTTGGGCGCCAGTAAGTATTGCTTGGAGTCACGATAACCGCTCTGCTGGTTATAGAACAGTTGGACATGGCAATGCATTACGCTTTGAATCTCGTATTTCTGGTGCAGATATGAATCCTTACTTAGCCTATTCTGCATTAATTGGTGCTGGACTTTATGGTATTGAACATAAAATCCCACTTGAAGACGAATTAAAAGGTAATGCCTATGAACAAGATAGTGTGGATCGTATCCCTTCTTCTTTACATGAAGCTATTTATCATTGGAAAAATAGCGATGTAGTAAAAGAAGTATTGGGCGAAGATGTAGCTAAACACTATCTACATGCAGCACGTTCTGAACAAAATGATTTTGATTCCTTTGTAACAACTTGGGAACGTTCACGCTATTTCGAACAAAGCTAATTCATCGATATTTAGGAGGTAACATTTATGAGATTAAAAGACAAAGTATGTATCATCACAGGTGCTGGTGGAGGCATGGGTCTCGTTGCAGCACAAAAATTTGCAGCTGAAGGTGCTAAAGTAGCAGTTTTCGAAAGAGACGAATCAGCGGGTCAAACAGCAGCTAACGACATTGTTCATAACGGGGGAGAAGCTAAGTTTTTCCAAGTTGATATTGCAAATGAACAACAAGTTAAAGAAGCAGTCGAACAAACTGTAGCGACTTTTGGTAAGATCGACGTATTATACAACAATGCTGGCGTTATGCCTTCTGCCGATAATTCTGTCGTAAATACCTCTGAAGAAGTTTGGGATTTAGTAATGAATATTAACGTTAAAGGCATATTCTTTATGACGAAATATGTCATCCCTGAAATGGAAAAGAATGAATCGGGTTCAATTATTAACATTGCATCTTTCGTTGCAGAAATGGG
This sequence comes from Staphylococcus kloosii, assembly GCF_032139365.1. GTDB lineage: Bacteria > Bacillota > Bacilli > Staphylococcales > Staphylococcaceae > Staphylococcus > Staphylococcus kloosii_A. Next base: position 19,902 of record NZ_JAVTDB010000075.1, on the reverse strand, counting down.
CTGTTCAGTACCGCAAGACGCATACACTGCTTCAAAAGGTGCCGTAGTATCACTTACAAAGTCATTAGCAATTCAATTTAGACCTAAAGGTATTCGTACAAATGCGATTAGCCCAGGTCCAATTGAAACGCCATTATTAATGGAATGGCTTGTGTCTGACGAAGCTGCTAAGAAAGAACGTTTAGACAGACAGCCTACTGGTAGATTTGGTAAACCTGAAGACATTGTAAATTGCGCATTGTATTTAGCATCTGATGAATCTGACTGGACAAACGGTGCTAACATTAACGTTGACGGTGGTATTACTGCTAATTATTTTTAAAATAACGTCAGTCTAATTACTAACAATAATAGCGCCTAGAACATAAAGTGCTTGGACAAGTATAAAAGGCAATTGCTATTGAAATAATATAGCAATTGCCTTTTTAATTATTGTTTTGATTTTAGTTAGCGCGTTGCGCTACTACTTTCTTATTTTAAGTGCCATTCATATAAAGCTAAGTTCTCTTTTGACTTAATTTATATCTCGAGTTGAAGCTGTCTCCTAAGAAAGTGAGCCAACAATACGACATATTCAATAAAAAGAAGCACTCAAATGCATTGATTTAAATCATCTGATTGTTACTATTTTTTGATTTATGACACAACCTCTATTTATTTTACTCCGAATTAAAAAAATCGACAAAACTAGCTATAGCTTTGTCGATACTCATATGTTTAAGTATATTTTTGTTCGTGATGAGGATTTGCTAATCGTTCTTTTTCTAAGTATTCATCAGGACCAATAATTCCCGCTCTTCTATCTATGTCTTCTAATTTTCTGGCTTTCGGTATACATAACAAGTATGCAAATATAACTGCTAATACACCGGCACTAAACTTACCTATCATCACTGCTGGGATTAATGTTGGTTGGAAGTTAGCTGTATATGATAAGTGATCGCCAAGAAGAAAAGCAGAACATACACCAAACGCGATATTAATTACTTTATCTTTAGGTGGCATGTCTTTAACTAACTTAAACATTGCTAAAATATTCGCTACTGTAGCGATAATTCCTGCACTACCTACTTCGCTCAAGCCAATTTTACTTCCAATTTTAGTTAAACCATTAGAGAAATATTTACGTATTAAGTAAACCATCGGGAATGCCCCGGATAACATAATTGCGATGTTACCAGCATTTTCTAATGCCCTAAAGTTATCCTTTTTATCGGCCATGATTGGGTCGAAGCCCCAAACACCAAACACATTTGTAAAGAATCCGGTAAAGATTTCTACTACTGAAAATACAAATACGAGCTTAATGCAAACATCTAAGATCTTACCAAAAATTATAAATATTTTGATCATAATATCTGAGAAGAAATATAATCCGATTGCCGTAATAACTACGAAGATAATTAATGGTAACAAATTCACAAACACCGTTGAAAGACTAATAGAAAAGACATGTGTCGCAGCACCAGTGGTTTCAACTACAGTACGTATTTTCATATGACTCATTAAGATGATAAACGTTGATATAAACACGCCAAACGGAATGGCTAACAAGCCAGATAAAATGCCTAAAGCCATATATTTATGATCTCGTTTATCTAACATTGGCAAGCCTAAAGGGATAGAAAAGACAATTGTTGCACCGGCCATAAAACCTACTATCATTGCCATAATCCAGCCTTCGTAACTATGCTTCAGTACATCTGCTAATTGGTAACCGCCCATATCAGTCGCCAATATCGATGTCGCCGCAATTGCCGGGTCAGCACCAATTTTATTAAAAAATGGACCAAAAACATTTTCGATGAATTTTGAAATAAATGGAATAGATGCCATAATACCTGCTGAATTGGCAAATATAGGACCGATAGTGAAGATCCCTTCCATAAATTCTTTCCCGACCCCTGCTTCGGGATTACGTATAGCTCCAAAAGCACCAATAACTGCACAAATCATAATGATATATATAATTACCGTACCTATATGTTCCATAATAATGTCCCCCTTTTATTGACCTCATAGAAAGCAAAAAGATGCCTATTTGATTTTCAAATAAGCACCTTTGCTCGAGCGTATTCACTTGTATAGTGGCAAAACTACGAACCTAATTGTTCAATCACCTTTATAGCTATCTGTTGAATATTTGTATGATGGTTCATACTTAATTTTCTTAATTTTTTGTAAGCCGCTTCCTCGCTGATATTCTGTCTATGCATTAATAAGCCTTTTGCTTTTTCAACTTGCTTACGTTGTTCAATCGCTTCATATGACTCTGTAACTTGTTGTTTCAAATTACTCATTTGTTCAGATTGCGCCATTGCAATCTCTACGGCTGGTAATAATTGTGATTCAGAAATAGGCTTAATGATATAGCCAACGATATTGGATTGTTTGGCCTCTTGCACAAACTCACTTTGGCTATAAGCTGTCAGTATTAAAATAGGTATATCATACCGCTTACTAATAATTTTACTCGCTTTCAATCCATCTAATTTAGGCATTTTAATATCCATTATAATCAAATCTGGTTGTGTTTTTTCTGTATATTCTATTGCCTTTTCCCCATTTCCCACGGCTGCAACAACTTTGTACTGGGCTTCTTTTAATGTTTCGACTATATCAAGTCTGACGATGGATTCGTCTTCAACGACCATAATTTTATTCATATTCAATTACTCCCCTTTGTATTGAAATACGAGTTGCGCCAATGTGCCAGTGTCATTTTGAACAATATTAAAATTACCATCTAAGTCATTTTCAGCGATAGTACTTACAATATTTAAACCAAATAAACTTGGATAATGACCATGCCCAATGCCATTATCTTGAACTTTTAACGTGTATAATGCCGCTCTTTGTTCATAGCACAAAGTGACTACGATGTTCCCTTTGGCAGTTTGTTTAAATGCATGTTGTAAACTATTGGTTATTAGTTCATTCCCTATTAAAGCCACTGCTATCGCTAAATGCGACGGTAAATATAATTGCTTATCTATATCATAACTAATATTAACCTCTTGCTCAGCAGTTTCGCTATAGACGAGCGCATTACCAATTTTTTCGATAAGTGTAGCAGTGTTTACATGATCCGAATCTGATTCACTTAAAATAACTTCATATACTGAGGCAATACACAATATACGATTCAAGCTTTCTTGAAAATAATGTTTACTTTCCTCTGGTACGTCCATTTTCATTTGTAGCCTTAATAAACTAGCCACTGTTTGCAAGTTATTTTTAACACGATGATGCACTTCCCGAATGGCGACCGTTTTGGAAATTAAAGCTTTTTCTTTTTCTTTAGCATCTGTAATATCTTTTAACATCATCAAATATCCAGTGAGGTGTTGATCAGTGAATAATTTAACGCATTTGATTTGAAAGTGTTTATTGCGGATTGCCTTATTTTCAATCACAATCACTCTGTCATCGTTCAATATGTAATCAAAATCTGGGAAAATATCTAAAATAGATATATTCAAATCACATTGTTTATCCGTTAAATCTTGAACCATTTTCTCACCTTTTAAATTATAATACTGTACGACGAATGACGTATCGAGATAAAACAACGCTTCTTCAATCATGTCTGGCACAAATATTTGTTCACTACTTGGATATTTGAATAATTCACTTATCGTTTCGGTCGCCCTTGAAAGTACATATAACTTCTCTTCATTTTTAATTTGTCGCGTTATATCTCTTTCCATGATTAAAGCACCAATAACGTTGTCATTGACCTTAATAGGCGTCACATTTTGCTCAACGACTTGCCCTTCTTGCGTTACAGCCTTATGATGATGAACATCTGTATCAGTGCGTAAAGAACGAAAAACGGCAGGCTCAAATTTCTCATACACATTTTGTGTTACTACTGAATTTTGATATAAAGTAGCTTCATTTGAAGGTACTGCTTCAGCAATCACGATAAGGTCGTTTGATTCTTTTAAAAAGCAATCAATAAATACATATGACCTATTTAAATCTGCAATACGCTGTAATTGTGTCGCTAGTTGTACAATTTCTGCTATTTCTTCTTGCGATAATGTCGTGTAGTTTTTACAAATGTCTGTAACATTTTCAATAATCTATCATCCCTATCATGATGTGCGAATATTTTGATAATTCTATTTTATATGTAACAATTATCTATTTTTGTCTTGCTAATGTCAATTATAAATAAAAGATTACAGTTGACTTAAAAATTTATATTTTACATTAATTATTATTGTAATCTTTGCCTTCATCATAATTACTAAAATAATTTAATAAGGTTTCTTTAGTAACTTTAACAATAGGTAACTGGTCGGCTTGTGTTAAATAACATAAACCTATCGTACGTCGTGCTTTATAATTACTGATTGGTATTTGAGTAAGATTAGGCAACTGGATGTTTTTTAATTTAGGTAAGATAGAAATACCTAAACCTGTACTTACGAAACTTGCTATCGTCAATGTTTCATCGCTCTCAAAATTAATTTCTACATTATTTATATTATGATCATAAAAAATTTGGTCTACTTGTTCTCTTAATACAAAATTTTCTTTGAGTAAGATAAATTGTTCATTATCTAAGTCGGCAATATTTATACTTTTCTCGTGGGCTAAAGGGTGTGTACTATTTAATGTTATAAACAATGGCTCTTGTAATAACGGAATAAAGCAGACACTATTACTCGCAGGTGCGACCATTGTAATTGCTACATCTATATCCCCATTCTCTAATTTGGAAATTAAACCTTTGGCATGGTCTTGTAACAATTTCACTCTAATATTAGGATATTGCGAATTAAATGTTTTTAAAAAGTCGGATAAATATGTTGGGCCAACAGAATGTAAAAAACCGATGGTAATATCACCATTTAACATATCGATGGATTGCGTTACTTCACTTTTAAACATATCCATTTCCTGGGTAATCGTATTAACGGTTACTAAAAAGGATTGTCCATATTTATTTAATTTCAGTGATCTTCCAACTCTATTAAATAATGGCGCGCCCACTTCTTTCTCTAATTGTTTAATTGCACGACTTAAAGCAGACTGGCTGACATTTAATTGTTTTGCTGATAATGAGACATTTTGTAACTTTGCTAATAGTTTAAAATATTCTAAGTGGTGCCACTCCATTGTTCAGTTCTCCCTTATGTGCTTAACGCATTGATTATATGAAAATTATGCATTTTATTTATTGTTATTTACATGCTAACATAAAATCATTACTTAAAAGAGAGGTATTTCACCGATGCAAACGATTTCCAACAACTTTGCAGAAAAAGGGACACCAGCATATTTAAAAATTAATATCGCTTTATTTATTGCTGGTTTTACAATCTTTTCGATTTTATACAGCGTTCAACCATTAATACCTCACTTTTCAGAAACCTTCCATGTCGATAAAACTACGGCTAGTTTACCGTTATCCACTACGACACTAACACTGGCTTTTGCGATGTTATTTTTCGGTGCCGTTTCTGAAGTTGTAGGACGTAAACCTGTTATGATTTTTTCAGTTATATCAGTATCATTATTGGCTATCGTCCAACCATTTATTACTGACTTCGGTGCTTTTCTAGCCGTTAGATTAATACAAGGCATTTGTTTAGCCGGGCTACCTTCTATCGCAATGGCTTATATCGGAGAAGAAATTTCACCAAGAAGTTTACCTGAAGCGATGGGCATTTATATTGGTGGCAATGCATTTGGCGGCGCATTTGGCCGTATTTTCACTGGCTATATTTCAAGTGTCTTTGGTTATCAAGCGGGTTTATTATCTATTGCCGTATTAAGTGTTATAGCGGCAGTTTTATTCACTATATTACTACCTAAGTCACAGCATTTTGAACAACAAAAGTTTTCTTTTAAAGAACTCATTATGAGTTACTGGAGCCATTTAAGAAACATCCGACTCTTAAAACCATTTATGCTTGGATTTTTATTTTTAGGAAGTAATATTGCAGCATTTAATTATATTTCGTTTGAATTAAAATCTGCACCTTATCACTTACATCCAAGTGTGATTAGTTTTGTTTATCTACTATTTTTAATCGGTATGCTTTCTTCTATGTTAAATGCTAAATTACGTGAAAAATTAGGCTCTATAAACGCCCTTAAATTCAGTATTATCATGTTAACCATCGGTATTTGTGTAACGCTACTTCCATTTTTAACGTTTAAAATTCTTGGTTTAGCTATTAGTATTTACGCATTCTTTAGCGGGCATGCTATTGCAAGCGCAGTAGTAGCAAGACGCTCCGAACATCACAATGCACAAGCCTCAAGCCTTTATTTGTTATTCTATTACATGGGGTCATCCATCGGAGGTACATTGGCAGGTTATTTCTATAGTTTAATTTATTGGCCTGGCGTTGTTTTAATGATTGTATTATTTATGGTTATCGCCTTTATTATTTCCTTAACAATCAAAGCAAGATAAATTATCGAATCAACTAAACAGCCAAACAATGCGTTATATCACGTATTGCTTGGCTGTTTTATTATAGACTCAATAAAGGTTACTCATATATTGCTGACATAACAGTTTTAAATTGATTAAAAACCGCAGTTTGTACGCTATCTTTACGATACATAAAACTGACTGGTACATGTTCAAAAGGTGTAGTCACTTGATAAAAATCTAATTTATCATTATCTAGTTTTGGTATTACTGATTGGGGTAACATGGCAATCCCTAAACCTGCTTGAACACAGCCAACAATACCGTCAAGTGTGTTTAATGTCATTAAACTATCGATAGTGATCTGATGGTGAGTTAACCATGCTTCAAAATAACTACGGTAGAAGCACCCTTCTCCAAAGACGATAATTGCTTGTTCTTTAGTTTTAAGTACAGGGTCTCCATAGCCTTTTTGTGTAATAACAAACATTTGTTCATCATATAGTGGCACTGCCTCAATTGTTTCATCATTAACAGCGCCCGAAATAAATGCACCTTCAATTTCACGTAACTTAATTTTTGATAATAATTGATTAGTGGAAGCTGTAGTTATTTTTAACTTTGCTTGTTTGTTAGTTTGTCTAAATTTCTCTAATACATTAGGTAAACGCGTGGCGGCAATCGTTTCGATTGAACCGATGTGTAATTCACTATACAGATTATCAATCAATTCAGCGTCGGCAGCGTCGACTAGCGTTAATATTTGATTAGTGTAATTTAGCAGGGCATGACCTGCTGGTGTTGCTGTTATTGCCTTTTTATCTCTATAAATTAACTGCTCTTGATAATGTTTTTCTAATCTTTTAATCTTAGCCGTAATATTAGACTGTACAAAGTTCATTTCTTCCGCTGCACGTGTAAAACTTTTTACTTCGCATACTTTTTTAAATGCTTTTAAATCATCAATATTCATTAATATCACCTTTTTGTTCAGTGACTTTAAAACTTACGACGGCACTTATTAAACCTACTACTAATATAATTGTCGCAAAAATTAATGCTGCATTATAGTTTCCAGAGTCTCCGATTAACCATCCCGAAATAGACGGAGCAATCATTTGACCAACACTATAAATCACCGTTAATGTTGCCACATAATTCGCTTTTCCATTTGCCTTATACATTAATTGTTGTCCTTTCGACATAAATAACGTCGTTAACCCAAGAAACGTTGCACCAAATAATAAAGAACTAATAATTAAACTGATGCTATTGTGAGAAAAAACAGGCATACTTATACCAATAATCTGTAATATAAAACCACCATATATTGCCTTATCATATCCTATTCTTTCTGCAACCATCGACCATATTACGGTAGACGGTATTGCACCTAAGCCAACAAACATCCAACTTAACGCTGCATAATCAGCCAATGCGGGTATTGATTTAACGATGGCAACTAAAAACGTACCTGTAATGATATAGCCCGCGCCTTCACAAAAATAAGCAATGGAAAAGTAGCGCATAAATTTAGGAAAACGTTGTCCTTGTTGCTCTGTATGGTTATGACTATCGTTGTCTTCTTTAACTGTTTGATTCTCTGTCATACCTATCACTACAAGTAACCCACCTACTAGTGAACAAATGCCTAAAATTATCCAAGTCGCCTGCCAGCGTGCATCTGTTGTAAAGAAGTAAATAAAAATACTACTTGAAAATATTCCAATCCCAACAGCACTATACAATAAACCTGAAATACTTTCACGTCGCCCTTGTTTTAACGCTTCTAATACCACATTAGACGCTAAAACGAATACAGCCCCACTCGTGATACCAGATATTACACGATATACAGACCATATAATATATTGTTCTGTAAAACCTATTAATATCGTAGTCAAAATATTTATTATTAAATAAATCTTTAAATCAATAACCTTACTTTTAAAAATATAACCTAAGGGAATAATCGCCCCTATTAAATAACCTAAATAATTAATAGTTGCTAACAAACCTGCACTTTGATCATTCATTATTCCAGTATGTTTCATAAATGGCAACATAGGCGTATAAGCAAAACGACCAATAGCCATAACTATAAATAACGCAAACATTCCTAACACGAGTTGTCGATAAGCGTGCTTAGCCAAACAATCACACCTTTCTTTTGTTATAAAATGATTATAATACTACATAAGCATTAATAAAAATGATTGTTTTTAATAGTTACCATCAATATTTTTAATCCTACAAATTAAACAATCAAAAAAACCATTCTCGCTAAGCTCATAAACGCAAACGAAAATGGTTTTAAATGATAATGCTATTTTAATTTCAAATAACTCATTATACTTTGTTAAATTGTTGTGCGAGATCATTGTTTAATTTAAAGACGATGACACGTTCACCTGTACGCGCACTCAAATCAGTATGAACACTTTTAACAGCTTCACCAGTAAGCTGCAGAATGATGTCTTTTAAATCTTCTGCGCCCGATTCGACTAATTTATTTCTTGTTCTTTTAATTGAAATTAAACCTTCTTGTGTTTCACATACTGTATACTCAGCTGGGGTTAACACACCTTGTAAATCAACAATGATCATATCTTTTACGATATCTGTTTTTACCGACAATGAGCCTCTACCTAAATATTCCTTTTCCCATTGCGTAATAGCTTTACTGATATCAGATTCACAAGCACCTTTCGTTAATGGCATTTAGAAACAACTCCTATGGCTTTAAAACTTATAATAATCTATGCAATCTCATTATACATGTTCATTCATTAAATGTATAAGCAATACTTCAAATTATAAATTACGACCAATGTTGCCAGGCACCTTCGCTATCTATGCTCGCTAATTGTAGCCATCCGTTCGTAACCTTTTGTTGAAAGTCACTATTAGCAGACAGTAATTGTTCGATATAAGCATTAGGCGCTTGAATAACGATTAATAATCTTAACGGTGCGTGATAAGCTTCAAAGTCTGATTTCATAACCGACTGCCAAGGTAATCCAGTTAACAAGTCACTCGCATTGCCTTGCATGACACCGATACCACCAGTAACCGTTTGTGTTGTTTTACTACCACTGCCATAATAATGTGGCGCTACCGTCGACGCGTAATATTGTAAGTTAATCCATTGTGCAACCGTAGCTGGACCTGCAATAATATTACTTAAAATAGCTCCGTCACTATCCTGTTGCCAATCATAATTGTGTAAGAAAGCTCTGCCCTCTAAATCTTTATTTTGCGTTAATTTACGTGGTGCAATAATAAATGAAGCATTACGTGCTAATCCCCATTCAGGTCTAACTTCACTCCAATCGTTAGCTAAACGATGCGCCTCTGCTTCTGGATATGCAATATTATTTTTTAGCGTTGGCAATGTCAACATACGTTGTTGATTCGCCTGCTTACTCACTTGTGGCATTACTTGTTCAATATGTTCATAAGATGCTTTCGCTTCACGTGATAATGTTGGTAAATATATCCACTTCAGATTATCTACAGACGTGTTATGTTCTGCTGCTGTAAATACTGTTTCTGCCGGAATATTTACGCTCACTTCACTCAGCCCTTTTCTAACTTCAGGTAAATTACATAACATCGCTAACACTTTAGCGTTAAACCCACTTGCTGCACCACCACAAGCACCACAGTCTAATGATGAAGCATATGGATTATTAGCGCTTTGACTACCATGACCACAGAAAACGACTAACGGTGCAAACGACTCTGTTAAACCCATCAACTTTAAAGCTTGATGCACATATTCAATTTGCTCTTGCGTAGAGAAACCAACAGGTAGTCCTTCTTCTACACCAAACTTGTCATGAGATAATGTTAATGACGTTTTTGGCTTTTGCAACCAACGGGCATAAAAATTATGAATAAATCTACCTATAGGTCTAGGTAAAAATGTACGCGACAACATTTGCACACTTAACCATGACCCCGTTAACTCTGGTAATAATAAGCTAGGTAACACGTTTTGTTTCATCTTCTTGAATGTATAAATAAGCGCACTAATTGAATTTTTACGTTCATGATACGTTTTCATTTCGTGCGGACGCGCATACTCTTTAATCTTATGTTGTGGCGCATTCATCACAGGTAAAGATGCATGACTATGATCGCTCCCTAACTTAGCACTCGCAATTGGCAAACCATAAAACCCAGCAATACCTATCGTTTCGAATGGCCCTGCATTTTCTAATTGACTACGAAACTGTTCAGAACGTACATCGATACAAAACGCTAACTGCGCTTTCACTTGGTCCTTTTGATGCTCTTCAGTATCCGTTAAAAGTCGCTCTTTTAATTGGTTTTCATATGTTTCTTCCCACGCTTCTAAACACATTTGTCGTCGTGTTTTGTCATCAAATGTAAGTGCAAATTCAAGGTGTTCTTGTTGCTGTTCCAATGACATTTGTTGCCAGTCTGTTACGGTTAAACCGCCCCACTCACACCATTCACTTACTAAAGTTTGCAACGAACGTCGAGGAAGCGGACGGGTCGTTTCAACAGGTAAATATGGGTTGATAAACGACCATTCTAAAGCAAGTCGTATAGCTAAATATTCAGTAATTAAGCGAGATTTTTTGTGCGCTTGTTCCATTTGCCATAACAACATACCAGCCCACCCTGGTAATGCTAATAAATGACTTTCTAAATAGCCTTGTCTCGATGCTTCCGGTATGTCTAACGACGTTAACGCCTCAGCAATAACTTCATATGGGTCATCCGATAAGGTTGCTAAAGTTTGGCGCTCTGTTTTAGATAACGCAGGATCATGTACGACTAATTTTTTCCATGCGTAAAAGAAACCTTGTTCACGATTAGGCAATGTCCAACTCGATTGATTTTCATCTAGGTATAATTTGCACCATTTGATAACATGATAATCGAGTAATTGTAAGTAAGTATGTGGGTTTTTATATTTAATATGTTTACTTCTTGGTGGCATTGAACGAACCATATGCGTTTCATCCATTAATTCGCTTAATGACACTCGAGTTACATCACTTTGTTCTACTTTTTGCACTATATCTTTTGACAAAGCTTCAAATTTCAACGCACCAGTACAATAGCGATACTTTTCTTCTGTCGATAGTTCACTACTATTAGTGTTTAACCATTGGATTAACTTTTCCTCTAGTATAGTGTCACTGATTTCGCCATCACGATAAGCTTGTTTTATTGTTTTAGTACCCGGATAAATATCAACATCTCTTGTATTATCTAACCAGCGCACTACGTGCTTAAAGTTCTTATCTTCTAAATTTACCCACGGATGACGCGCCGCAAAAATAGAAATTGGAGACAATGGCACTATCACATTACTCGCTTGTTCTATTAGCTTTGCAATATGTGCACTAGTTAAAGATGATTCATGTGTTTGAGATTGTGTTTTCGTATTAACCATATTTAAGTCTCCTTTACGATAAGAATTTCTTTAAATAATTAGGATGTCGTTCGATAGCTTGTGTCTTAGCATCTCCAACATGAACGAGCCATAAATAAATTTGGGCAAAGAGTTTTGATGAGCGATGTCGTGCCACCCAAGCACTGGCAATACTACCTAACACAAGAATTATAGCGACTGCAATAAAGACGACAATTGACGGATGATTTTGATGCATTGTAATACCTGTTAACCAGTGATAGAAATAATGATGTACGCCTAAATAGACAATTCCGATAACCACGAGCGCACCTAACCCTATTAAACGACCAATAACACCTTCACCGAATGCAACGAGCTGCGTCCACGATACTGATAATGACCAAGCTAAAATAAGTGCACTTACAATGCCATAGCCTTGTTCTGGCGATGTCCACCAAAAGATTACTGCTAATACACAAGCTAGTAAACGCCCAATCAAAATCCAAATATAAGATAAACGTTCACGTGCTCTTGCTGGTACATCAAAATGTTGCACAGCCGAACCCGACCTTAAGAATAAAGTTGCTTTAAATAGTCCATGTAATATTAAATGAATAATTGCCGCAATATAAGCACCTAACGCACATTGAATTAACATAAAGCCCATTTGACCCATCGTTGAGCCTACGAGTTGGCGTTTATAATCCACATGTACCAAACTAATGCCTGAACCCACTAACACTGAAAAGCATGCAATAACAATCAAAATAATTGCTGCTACATCACTTGTAAATAATGGTGAAAAACGAGTCAACATAACACCACCAGCATTGACAATACCAGCATGCATTATCGCTGAAACTGGTGTTGGCGCTGCTACAGATTCAATCAACCAACGCTGAAACGGCCACTGAGCTGCCGGAACGATGACTGCTAGAATAATTAAAATAGATAAGCCAAAATATTGCCATTCTGTTATTGCAGATAGATGTGCTGCAGTTAATGCTGTCGAAAATTTCCATTCTCCTGTAATAAAGTAGCACCATAGTACTACAATGGCCAATGCTAACCAACCTAAAAAGAAATAGCGGCCAGTAACTTTAGCAGCTGCTTTCGTAACTTTCCAACGTCTATTCAAACGCATTAATAACGTTAAGCAGACTAATGTTAGACCCCAAAACAAGGTCATAAGACGTAAATCATCACTTAACCAAGCAATAGCTGCAAAACTTGTTACGGCTTGAAACAAGACAAAATATTTTCTGTAATTAAAGTCCCCTTTTAAATATTGCATAGAAAAGCGTTGGATAATCAAGCCAATAACTAATACAAAAAATGCCATCAACCACGCTAAAATATCAAAATGAAATGCCCCTATGAATACACTTTGTCGCGTTTGTACAAGTGCGATTAAAGACACAATAATTGGCAAAGTCCCTAATATTAAATGTATATGTATATATGAAAGTGGCACACGTTTATTAATAAAAATGAGACCACTAACGTTAGCTATGATAAGCGTAATAATAAAGATGAGCATTAGCGTAAACAACGCAGTCGACGTAAACATATAATTGTCTCCTTTAAAAAGTAATGTCGTGACTGATCCATTCATTTCACACAACAAAAAAGAAGCCAACAATTTGTAATATATGGAAATCATCTATTACAATTGTCGGCTTCATTACAACTTGAGTTTGCATAGCATTTTAAGTGACATAAGAACAATATGCCTACATTACCCTGGCCGATTCACCGTGATAAATCAGTTGGGTCATAGGATTGTTATTCTTGCTACTATTATTTGCCATCTATCATAAACTCATTTTGCGCTGCTACCTGTGTATAATTAAAATGCACTGTATATGTATCAGTTTATAAAAAGATCAAACAGATGATTTTGACAACTTCTTCATTCAATCAATAAAGTATATTAATTGTCTGCTAAAGCGTCACTCTCACTGTTTAATTGTTAATGTTTGATTTAATCAGAATAACAATAATTTATAATTAATTGCGTAAAAAGTCAAGTTCACAACATTTTAAAGACATAAAATACCAATTAAAAAACGCTACAGATACTAACATCTGTAGCGCAACTTGGTATGACTAATAATTAGAATAACCCTGTTGGATTTTCATCATAGCTCACAAGTAAGTTTTTAGTTTGTTGATAATGCTCTAACATCATAAGATGATTTTCACGACCGATACCACTCATTTTATAGCCACCGAACGCTGCGTGCGCTGGATAAGTGTGATAGTTATTAACCCACACACGTCCTGCTTGAATCCCTCTACCAATACGATATGCAGTGTTTTGATTTCTAGTCCAAATACCAGCACCTAAACCATACATTGTATCGTTAGCCATTGCTAATGCTTCTTCATCATCTTTAAATGTTGCCACCGATAATACTGGCCCAAAAATTTCTTCTTGGAAAATACGCATGTTTTGTGTACCTTTGAAAATTGTTGGCTCGATATAGAAGCCATTACCTAATTCGTCATCTTCTTCTCTAATTCCACCACCAACGAGTACTTCTGCGCCTTCTTCTTTACCAATATTTAAGTATTTTTTAATTTTTTCTTGTTGCTCATTAGAAGTTTGCGCACCCACCATTGTCGAATCATCTAATGGATTACCAAACTTAATTTTATTTACTTTATCGATACATAGTTTAATGAAATCTTCATAAATATCTTCATGAATTAATGCACGTGAAGGACATGTACAGACTTCACCTTGGTTAAGTGCAAACATAACTAAGCCCTCTACGGCTTTATCTAAGAAACTATCATCTTTATCCATAATATCTTTAAAGAAAACGTTTGGGGATTTACCGCCAAGTTCTAATGTAACAGGAATAACATTATCACTCGCGTTTTTCATAATTGTTTTACCTGTCGTCGTTTCACCAGTAAACGCAACTTTATTAATATCTTTGTGTGTTGCAAGTGCTTCCCCAGTTTCAGCACCAAAGCCATTAACTACGTTTAATAGGCCTTCTGGTAATAAGTCAGCAATAAGTTCAACCATATGCAAGACGGACACTGGCGTTTGTTCTGCAGGTTTTAAGACGACCGCATTACCCGTTACAAGTGCAGGTGCAATTTTCCAAGTAGCCATTAATAATGGGAAATTCCAAGGAATAATTTGTCCTACAACACCAAGTGGTTCTTTATAATGGTAGGCAACAGTATCATTATCGATTTGTGATATGCCACCTTCTTCCGCACGAATAACGCCTGCGAAATATCTAAAATGATCTACGACTAAAGGTAAGTCAGCAGCTAAACATTCTCTAATAGGCTTACCATTATCAAATGTTTCAACAACAGCTAAATATTCTAAATTTTCTTCTACGCGGTCCGCAATATTTAATAATAACTGTGAACGTTCGGCTAACGATTTTTTGCCCCATTCAGCTTGTGCTTTATGCGCTGCCTCAACAGCCTTATCAACATCCGCTTTAGTAGAGCGAGGTACTTCTGAATACTTTTCACCAGTAATCGGTGAAATATTGTCGAAGTAATTGCCGTCTTGAGGTGCTACCCACTGCCCACCTATAAAGTTCTCATACTTTGATTTTACTTTGTATTGTGCATCTTGCTCTGTTGGATTTTGAAATATCATTAACATTACCTCCTTTTTTATAAATTCTACCCTTTCTGCTAAAAAGTAAGCGTTTTCCAATAAATTTAATAACGCAGTTAAGCATTTAAATTCATGCAATAATCCTATTTATTACTTTTAAAGTTTAATACAAAAAGGTATAAAATTTATAATTGAGTGTTAAACAACATGTTAGATAATCCCTATCACAGCAAGTTTAAAAGCTACCTTTAAAATACTTAACTATCTTACAATACTGTACTAAAAAATTCCCCTCCCTTAACAAACAACATGAAAAGTGAGTAGCAGAAATTAACAGTAATAAATAAACATACAAAAATAGCCTTGGACATAATATTGTCTTCAGGCTCTATTTTTATATGGCAGTAGATGACTGAATTGAATATGCGCTTATATCAAGCTGCTTTCAACGCTAGTCATCCTTGCTGGGGCGGGACTACAAAATCTTCTTATACAAATAAGATTTTTGTCCCGCTCTTATTTTATCTTTATAATCATTTTTAAATTAATAAATAAGCTAATAATGATACACAAACTGATACTACTAACATCGCAATTAATGGTTTTAATGCACGGTCTTTAACATCTTGTAAGTTAACATTTAATCCAAGTCCAACCATAGCGGCAGTGAGCGACCATGTTGTCACTTGGGAGATACCAGTCATAACACTACGTGGCAATGTAATAACATTATCGAGTACATAAGTACCTACAACACTCATAATGATAAAACCGATTAAAAACCACGGAAACTGTATGCGTGTATTTTCATCATGTTGCTTTTTCTTTTTCATATAAGCTAAAAAAATAAATGCTAAAGGTACAAGTAAAAACACACGGCCTAACTTCGCTAACATAGCAATCGCTATCGTCTGACCACCTAATGGTCCAGCTGCAATTGCCACGTGTGCTAGCTCATGTAAACTACTACCTGACCAAACACCATACTGTGAGTGACTTAAAGGGATGATAGGTTGTAGTAATGTGTAACCGATAGCAAAAACGGTACCTACTAAAGCGACTAAACCTACACTAATCGCCGTATCGTCATCTTCTGACTTAACGATTGGTGCTATTGCAGCGATAGCCGCGGCACCACATACACCAGTACCTATGCCTAATAATAAAGTAATCATTTTATCTGCTTTAAAAATTTTAGCTAGTATAATCATGGCTACAATCGCAAATGCTATAATGACCGCATCTTTAACAATCAACATCAAACCATGATGTAATATCGCATCGACATTTAACTTTAACCCATATAAAATTATAGCTAAACGCAATAACTTTTGTTGTGAAAAAGTAATGCCTGGCTTTAGTTGAGTAGGATAGCCAAATATTTGCCGATAAATTACAGCTAAAATAATAGCACAGGCTAATTGCCCGATGTTATTTAGTCCAGGAATCAACGACAATAGAAACCCTAGTCCAGCTATTATAAAAGTAAATGCTATACCAACAGCAAAATTTTTAAAGTATTGTTTATCTCCTTTTGTGTTTGTCATAACAATACCTCCCGTCATATACAAGGATATGATGCGCCTAGCTATAAGTAAAATTATTTATTATAATTATGATAATAAGTAATCACTTATATAAGGAGGTAGTTTTTCATGGACCAATATTTAACTGTTTTTATAACCGTAGCCGAAAAGCAAAGTTTCTCGCGTGCAGCAGAAGTACATCACATGACTCAACCGGCAGTATCCCAATATATCCGTTCCTTAGAAGAACGTATAGGTACCAAACTATTAGAACGTAGTAATAAGTATGTATATTTAAGCAAAGCCGGAGAAATCGTTTATACATACGCCAAAGAAATCCTGTCCCTCTACGATAATATGCGCGAGCAAGTGAATGATTTAAATCAATCTCCTAGCGGCACTTTAAGAATTGGTGCCAGTTATACTTTCGGAGAATATGTGCTTCCCCATATCATTTCCCAAACACTACATGTCTATCCTGATATAAAGCCTAGTGTAACCATAGATAATACAGAAGAAATCATGCATTTAGTCGAAACACGTCAGCTAGATATAGGTATTATCGAAGGCAAGGTCACACATCATTCTCTTAAGAAGACCATTTTTGCAGTCGATTCTATGGTCATCGTTGCTAGTCCTAATGATCCTTTAGCCCAAATGCCCGATGTAACTACAGACCAGTTAGAAGAACAAAACTGGATCGTACGTGAACATGGGTCAGGTACAAGAGAAGCTATGGACAGAGTGTTCAAACTATTAGAGATTGAACCTCATAAATTATTGTATTATAGCAGTACACAGCCCATCAAAACATCAGTAGAAGCGGGTATCGGCCTCAGTGTGCTATCTACTTGGACAATCAAAAAAGAACTAGAACGTAATGAATTAACCATTATAAACACGGCAAAATTACCACTCCAACGTTCATTTGCTTATTTAGAACATTCCTCGTTTAGAACGAAGGCCCTTCAAGCATTTATCGATATTATGCAACAACATGTAGATGAACTATAAAAGAGAGCGTAACAAAAATCTGATTTGTATAAAAAGATTTTGTAGTCCCTACCCGGCAAGGATGACTAAAATTGAAAGCAGCTTGATACAAGCACATTTTTAATTCAGTCATCTACTGCCTATATAAAAAAAGAGACTGAAACGTTAATGTTTCAGTCTCTTTTCTTTCTATTGATTTTTATTATCTTTCTTCTTTTTTCTACCTAATAATGCAGCACCAAATAGTGCCATCAAACTACCTAATAAAGTTAAGTTTTTATCATTTTGTCCAGTATCAGTCAAACTCTTTTCTGTGTTTTTTTGATGATCATTGTTTCTTTCATCATTATTTTGAGTCTTATCTGATGTTACTTCACTATTTGTTTTCGACTTACTATCATCATGATTATCATAATTAGATGTTATTAATGTACCATCACTCATAGTATCGTCAGAGTTTCGCTCGAATTCATCTCTATTTTTATCACTAAACGTACTAACATTACTATCGTTATGTTTTGATGTTACATTATTGCTATTATTCACATGCGATGCAGCATTATCATTACCGTCAGTTGTACTCGTTGTGCTATTATCTTCACTGCCATTAGTACTTGAATTATTATCATCGCTGTTAGGATTTGATATGTCATTGTCATCTTTGCCAGAAACTGGCGTATTATCTTCGACATTAATTACAAAACTTGTTTCTATTGAATTTCCTGCTTCATCTGTCGATATCACTATTATTTTATATGAACCGACTTTTGTTGGTGTTCCGCTGATTGTGTTTGTCTCTGGATCAAATGTGACACCTTCCGGTAAGCCTGTCACTGTATTCTTAACCGGTTGACCACTATTATCCGTCGCTTGTATTTCGATTGGGTCAATGCTAGTATTAACCTCTTTCGTTTGGTCAGAAATATTGTCTACCGTCGGTTTTGTCGTGTCTTGAACAGTTATTGTAAACGTCGTTGTCGTTTCATTGCCTTGTTCGTCTCTAGACGTTACCGTCACTGGGTAGTTACCGACTTTTGTTGGTGTCCCACTGATTGTATTGGTCTCTGGATCAAATGTGACACCTTCTGGTAAGCCCGTCACTGTATTTTTCACAGGTTGGCCACTATTATCCGTTGCGTGTATCTCAATTGGATCAATCGCAGTGTTGACCTCTTTTGTCTGATTAGAAATACCTTCAACCGTAGGTTTTGTCGTGTCTTCAACAGTAATAGTAAATGAAGTTGTCGTCTCATTTCCTTCTTCATCTTTTGATGTCACTGTTACTGGGTAGTTACCGACTTTTGTTGGTTTTCCGCTGATTGTGTTTGTCTCTGGATCAAACGTGACACCTTCTGGTAAGCCCGTCACTGTATTTTTCACAGGTTGGCCACTATTATCCGTTGCGTGTATTTCGATTGGGTCAATGCCAGTATTAATTTCTTTCGTTTGGTCAGAGATATTGTCTATCGTCGGTTTCGTTGTGTCTTGGACAGTTATTGTGAATGAAGTTGTTCTCTCATTTCCTTGTTCATCTCTTGATGTCACTGTTACTGGGTAGTTACCAACTTTTGTTGGTGTCCCACTGATTGTGTTTGTCTCTGGATCAAATGTGACACCTTCTGGTAAGCCCGTCACTGTATTTTTCACAGGTTGGCCACTATTATCCGTTGCGTGTATTTCGATTGGGTCAATCGCAGTGTTGACCTCTTTTGTCTGATTAGAAATATCTTCAACCGTAGGTTTCGTTGTGTCTTGGACAGTTATTGTGAATGAAGTTGTCGTCTCATTTCCTTCTTCATCTCTACTTGTAATCGTAACTGTTGATGTACCAACCTTTGTTGGTGTCCCACTGATCGTGTTGGTCTCTGAATCAAACGTCACACCTTCCGGCAAGCCACTTACTTCGTGCGTAACTTTACCTTTACTATTATCTGTACCATTTAATTTAATATCATCGATTGGTGTATTAACTTCTTTTGTTTGATCGTCGACA
>NZ_JAVTDB010000074.1:0-222 GCF_032139365.1 Staphylococcus kloosii | reverse complement strand
TAACAGTTAGAAGTTATATCAAAATTGTTTATAAATAAGCGGGTACTAGCGTAGTCAAAATAACTTAAACAATCTTTTAATGAAAACACTGTCTATTAGGCTACTAATTTCCTAATTTCAATAGGATATTAGTAGCCTAGTTTTTTGTTGAGTTCTAATTTTACAATAATTTTAATGTATTTTCTATAACATCTATTACAATGCAATTAGTGCTATTAAGCA
>NZ_JAVTDB010000073.1:0-34937 GCF_032139365.1 Staphylococcus kloosii | reverse complement strand
AATATGGGAATTAAAATAAACAAAAAATTGATTTTCTTTCTAGGTGCTCTAGGTGGTTTATTATACGGATATGATATGGGAGTTATATCCGGGGCATTATTATTTATTAAAAATGATATTCCACTCAATAGTTTTACTGAAGGCCTAGTTGTAGCTTCAATGTTAGTTGGGGCAATATTCGGTTCAGGCGCTAGTGGTCCAATGTCCGATAAGTTAGGGCGTAGACGTGTTGTCTTTATTATCGCAATCGTCTATATTATCGGGGCACTTATTTTAGCGTTAGCGCCTTCAATGCCAGTATTGGTTATTGGCCGTTTAGTTATCGGTTTAGCAGTTGGTGGTTCTACTGCCATCGTACCAGTATATTTGTCAGAAATGGCTCCTACAGAACAAAGGGGTTCATTAAGCTCATTAAACCAATTAATGATTACAATCGGAATTTTAGCTTCATACTTAATTAACTACGCATTCACACCAATCGATGGTTGGAGATGGATGTTAGGTTTAGCAGTCATTCCTTCCCTTATACTATTAATAGGTGTAGCCTTTATGCCTGAAAGTCCAAGATGGCTATTAGAACATAAAAGTGAACAAGCTGCTAGAGACGTAATGAAAATGACATTCAACGAAAGTGAAATTAATAAAGAAATTG
Organism: Staphylococcus kloosii; assembly: GCF_032139365.1. Taxonomy (GTDB): domain Bacteria; phylum Bacillota; class Bacilli; order Staphylococcales; family Staphylococcaceae; genus Staphylococcus; species Staphylococcus kloosii_A. The sequence continues at coordinate 34,285 of NZ_JAVTDB010000073.1, read as the reverse complement.
CGGATATGAAAGAAATAAATCGTATTTCTGAAAGTACATGGAATGTTTTAAAATCACCATGGTTACGTCCGACATTGATTATCGGTTCACTTTTTGCTTTGTTCCAGCAAATAATTGGTATCAATGCTATTATTTATTACGCTCCTTCAATTTTTAGTAAAGCAGGCTTAGGCGATGCAACTTCAATATTAGGTACAGTTGGTATCGGTACAGTCAATGTACTTATTACAATCGTAGCGATATTTATTATCGATAAAATTGATCGTAAAAAGTTATTAGTTATCGGTAATAGTGGAATGGTTGCGTCATTACTTATTATGGCAATCTTAATTTGGATGATTGGTATACAATCTTCTGCATGGATTATTATCTTATGTTTAACACTATTTATAATTTTCTTTGGTTTCACTTGGGGACCAGTATTATGGGTTATGTTACCAGAACTATTCCCTATGCGTGCACGTGGTGCGGCAACTGGTTTTGCAGCATTAATCTTATCAATTGGTAGTTTATTAGTAGCTCAGTTATTCCCTATATTGACTGATGTTTTACCAGTTGAACAAGTATTCTTAATCTTCGCGGTTATCGGTATCGCAGCTTTAATATTTGTAATTAAATATTTACCTGAAACAAGAGGGCGTAGCTTAGAAGAAATTGAAGCCGACTTACGTTCAAGAACTAATGCGACTGACGCTAACATTAAATAATTTTAGACAACAAAGACGTTACAAATTTTCATAATTTGTAACGTCTTTGTTATTCATTCATTTATACTTTATTGTTTACCTAATATAAGTAACAATGCAGACGCAATTGGAACTGCAATCATGACTACTTTTAAAAATACTTCATTCGCATATGCAGTTAATTTGGCCCCTATATAAGAACCGATCATCGTTCCACATACAACCTTAATAAATAATGGTATATCTAAATGACCTATGATGTAGTAACCAAAACCACCTACAAAAGCAATTGGTAATATAACTAACATGGTCGTTCCAACAGACTTTTTAGCAGTTAAACCAAAGATAGTTAAAAGTCCTATTTGGATAAATGGCGCCGCTCCAATACCTAAAAAGCCAGATAAGCAACCCGTGATAATACCTACAAATGCACCTTTAACAATTAAATTAGTACCGTGATTTATTGCTGTGCTTGTTGCTCTAGTTTTAGATGGACGTTGCGTCATAAAAAGTCTACGCCATAGTAAAAATGCTGAAAATATCATCATGCCTGCTGTACAATATTTAAGTATATCTTCATCGATAAAACCTGCAATTTGTGCCCCGATAAAAGAACCAATTGCACCAAACAACCCTATGATTATACCTATTTTCAGCACAACATTATGTGCCTTTAAGTGGCTTAACGTTCCTGACAACGATGTAAAAATCATCGAAGCCAATGAAGTCCCTAATGCGGTATGTACTGGAATACCGAACATTGCTGTTAATACTGCTATAACAGTACCTGCCCCTCCAGCGCCAGTAAAACCAATAAGTATCCCTATTAAAATCATTGTTATAAACAACAGCATTTAATTCATCCCTCTACTAACTTTTGTGAAAACAAACTTATACTTGAAATGACCTATATCCAACTCTTTGTACTAGTCAAAATTCACTACTTTTATTACTTGCTTAGCTTATAAAAATCCATACCATTTTGCCATAAAATTTTCTCACATGCTGTGTCATCAAATGATAGCTTAATTAATTCAATGTCTTGTTCTTGGAATGGTCTTGGCGCCCTAGTGGAAGGCAAATCTGTACCAAACATTAAAGCGCTAGGATTAATATTATAAATTGATTGCATGGTCTTAGCTACATCAAGATCTACGCGTCCAAAACCAGTGGCTTTAACGTGTACTCCTTTATCGACGAGTGATAACAAATGTTTAACGCCCGCTTTAGATAAACCTAAATGATCAATAGATACTGTAGGCAATTGCTCAATTGTGGGCATTATTTGAGGTAACTTTGTAGAATCTATATACAATTCACTATGCCAATCTACTAAATCATAAACACGTTGGGCAAAATATTTTAATTGTGACAAATTTTCCGAGCCACCGCGTTGCACATTAAATCTTAAAGCTCTAACGCCTTGTTTATGTAAGTTTACGATCTCTTCATCGGTCGTTGTAACTGGTAATTGAGTCACTCCACAATAAACCTTACCTAAAGTTTGTAATGCATCCACTAAATATTGTTGATCATATCCTTGAAAAGAACCTGAAACAATAGCACCTCCTGCTATATTGAGCTTAGTACTTTGTTGTTGATAATCGTTAGCAGTAAAAGATGGTGGCATATATCCATTGTTGCCTTTTATGTCATAGTCATAGTCTGTAATATGAAAATGCGCATCAAATATCCTCAAAGCTCTCTCCTTTTTGATGGCATTACTAATAATACACTGCCTAATATAATATATACATGCCGCCTGAATTGGGTTCTGTAGATTGAAAGCCAAATTGTTGATACAGTTTGTCTGCTGGGTAGTCAGCAATTAAGCTAACATAAGAAGAACTTTCAGCAACGGAATCAATGTAATCCTTTACATGTGTCATAATCATTTTACCATAACCTAATCCTTGATACTGAGGATCGACTGCTACATCTATAACTTGAAATGCTGTACCTCCATCACCGATAACTCTACCCATGCCAATTGCACGATTATCGTCATAAATAACGACATCGAAACAAGCATTACCTAAGCCTTTTTTTGCCGCTGATGTTGTCTTTTCACTCATACCTGCAGCTTTTCTTAAATTACAATAGTCTTCAACTGAAGGTGCTTCGTGCTTTACATTAATCATACTAATATCCCTCCTAAAAATAAGACAAATCATCTGTGACTATACCATAGCACACGGTCTGATTTGTCTTATAATATGAATGCTTTATATTGTTATAAGTATTTCTTCATTACCATTTTATTAGATTCTTTAAAAACGTCATTGTGACTAGATACATAACCTTCAGTTGGTGCATCAGGTGCTATATAATTTTTTGCTAAATTAGCTGCATTCCCAGCATCACTAAATGCGCTTGCTATGAGATGAACCTTTGCATCATGATGCACAATATCGCCACAAGCAAACAAACCATCGATACTCGTAGTGGTATTACCAAAACCTTTAATTTGATATTCATTAAACATATCGACTTTAGTTGAAGCTTCTTCCAATAACGGACTCTCTCTGTCAAAGCCATGGCTAACAATCACGTCATCAAATTGTTGCTGATAAGTTTCACCAGTTTCGATATTCTCTAATACGACTTGCGCAATACGTTCTCCTTCGTCATCACCAATAAGTTGATTAATGCGACTGTTAGGTAACTTTTTAACGTTTAAGTCATCTAATATATTTTTCAATGCTTCATAACCAGAAATATCGGCCTTTCTATATACTAATGTAACGCTTTTAGCATAACCACTTAAATCTCTTGCCCAATCTAAAGCAGAATTTCCGGCACCAGAAATAAGTATATCTTTATCTTTGAATTTTTTCAGTGATTGTACAACGTAGTGTAAATTAGTTAACTTATAACGTTCTGCATCTTTAATATCTAATTGTTTAGGATTAATGATACCCCCACCAATAGCAATAATCACTGCTTTAGAGCTATATACGTTACCCTTTTGTGTTTCAATTTCAAAATGTCGTTCATCTATTTTTCTAATATCAGTTACAGTTTCTTCAAGATATACATCAGGTTTAAAATGTAGTCCTTGAGCAACTGTATCTTCTATAACTTGATAACATGGTTTTGGTGCTAAACCGCCGATATCCCAAATAATTTTTTCTGGGTAAACGTGCATTTTACCCCCTAATTTATTTTGGGCATCGACTATACTGACGTCCATTCCTCGTAAACCAGCATAAAAGCTAGCAAACAATCCAGCAGGACCGCCACCTATAATTGTAACGTCCTTCATAATAATCCTCCCAATCTCCTAACGCTATTTCATCACCTATTATCCTATAAATGATAACCATTATCAATATAAACGTTTACATCTATCTATCATATGAATCAGTTATCATTATATATTCATTATTTCGTCACTTTTTATTTTTTTATGTTAAGTAGCGTTAAATTTGAATGACTCGTATTGTTGATAATCTACAATCTCTTAACTTTCGCTTCTACGAGCACAACGTAGTATATAAAAAAACAACTCATTTCAGCCTGACTACCTCAGTAAAATGAGTTGCGCTTTATTGAAATTAGAATTTCTGTCCTAACTCTTTTTATTCTAAATATGAGTCTCTTGGATCTTTGATTAACGCATTTTTAAGTAAAAAGAATAGTAATACAAAACCTGCTGTTAGTACTGTATGACCAATACCTGCATAACCAGCAAATGATTCAGGTACTGTTTTGCCTATGACTTGATAAGTACCTTTCATAAACATCATAGCTACCGTAAATAAGACACCGAAATTATAAATAATAAAGAACCAATTAAAGATATAATAACTTGATAATTTAAACAGTTTTTCAAATGGCAATAACACTAAGTGCATAAACATACCTAGCATTAATAAATGCGTGTGTAAAACTTTTAACTGCGTATCACCAGTAAAATGATGCGCGACAGTTAGTTCTCTATAATAAAAACCACTAATTAATCCAATTATCGTATAGATTAAAAATGCATATAAAATTCTACGCATCGATGACCCTCCTAATTTGATAAACTGCCAAATAGTCTATCTACCTCATTACTAAAGATATCACTTTTCTTTACGATTTACGAGATTTTTTAAAAATCGCAATTAACGATAAAATGATTGCAATAATAGATACTATCCATAGTGCTACATTGCTATGTGAAGCGTCACTTTGCTCATTACCTTGATTGCTATTACTTGATTTGCTTACAGTAGTAACAGGTGCAGGTGTTTCAGATTTTTCATTACCTGTCCACTTCACAACATCACCATTTTTGTATGTTTGATAAGCATCCCATTTAAATTTACCTTCTTTATCAGGATTCGCTACTTGAATTGGTAAATCAATAAATTCGTTAGGTTTAATGCCACCATTAGTTGCTTCCCAAGTAATTTTAGTGATATTACCTTTTTTATCTTTAGTAAATTTATGTTCAAAACCATTTACAGGTTCAACGCCAACTACGTTTAACCCTTTAGGTACTTTTAGTTCAACTTTTGTCGTGTTGTCGTCTTTTTCTACTGGTACTCTTACATCATACTTATCATATGATCCTGGTTCACTACTATTAGGGTTTAATGTTACGTGCGCGTCGGCAACTTTAGACATACTTAAAATAACAATAAATGCTACGATAGTTACTATAAATTTCTTCATATTTTTTCTCCTTTAATTTGGTATATTAATTTGACTCATAATAATGCCTGCAACTATAAGTACGATACCTATAATTATTTCTATTGATAACATTGATTTATTTGTATATTGACGGCTTAATACACGCTTAGTCTGATAAGCACCAAGACACATCATTACAATAACGCCTACAATTTTAATAATAACTAACACTGACCACGTTTGAAGATGATTAAATAGAGTTAATATGCTTGATTCGTCAATCACCATTAATACACCGGATATAATAATCATCAACACGGCTATGCTATTTACTATTAATAAAAAGTTTTTAATGTTCATTAACTGTTGAGCTTTGTTATTTAGCGTTATATAAAATAGATAAACTAATGCGCCTAACCAAATCGACATACCGACTAAATGTATTGTACGGATGATAATTGACCATACTGGAAATTGCTGTGCAAAAGCATGACCTGACATACTCAACACGACTAATATAATAAGTGCAATCAGTATGTACCAGCTCTCTAACATATTTTTTAAGCTAAATAAAATAAGCAGAACAATTATAGCTAATAATGACAATAATAAAGGGACTTGCAGTAACGTTTCTATATTTAAGGTTAGTATTTGGCTACTTACATCTGAAGTAAGCGACATCAAATAGACTAAACATGTCATAAATGTTACACCAATAATCATCCAAATCGCAGAACGATATTTAGGGATCACATTAAATTCTGGCAAACCCTTTTTACTAGCCATTTTATTAACTAAGAAAATGCCTATGAGAATGATGATGGACCCTTCAGCTAAAAAGCGTAAAAAGCCAAACCAAAATGCTGCAGTTTCAAAAAAAGGCGGCGTTGTATCTACATGATTAGCTGTTTTTTTACCAATCGAAAATTCAAATTGGTTACCGACTTCATGGCCATCAGCTGACATGGCATGCCATTTTATTTTATGCGTTCCTTTTTTTAAATGATCAACATCAAAGGACAATGTTTTATTATGCCCAGTAGTATTAGGTTTAACTTCATCAATCTTTTTACCACTATCATCATAAATGATAATACTGGAGTAACTCGTATTAACAGGCTCGTTGAATTGTAATAATATCTGTTTAGGTTGTGATTGAACAATACTGTTTTCTTGAGGCGTTACTTTTTCAAGTGTCGCATGCGCCGAGGCGTTTTGCGTTGAAAGTACTGTGAAACAAACTAACGCTACAAAAAATACTAAATATAACTTTAAGAAAAAGTTACTTTTTATAGCCACTTTTAAGCCTCCATTCACTATTTTATTACATACAATTTAATAATATATAAGAAAACTTTTATGAACAATACATTTTAAGATTTGTCATCTTTTAGACATAAAGCTATTACATCTTGAAGACTTATAAAACACAAAAACGACAAACCCTACAACAGGCTTTGTCGTTTTATGTTTTATTAAATTATGATTCAATTTATTATTTTATCAGTTACTATTCCGCTTCAGATGCTTCTAGATCTACGATTTTATCAACTTTACGTTGAGAGCCGCCTTCCCACGCAACATTTAAGTATGCTGCCACATTTTTTTTAGCTACTTCAACACCAATAATTTGTGCACCCATAGTTAATATTTGAGCATTATTACTTAATTGTGCACGTTCTGCAGAGTATACATCATGTGCCATTGCTGCTCTGATACCTTTAACTTTGTTTGCAGCAATTGCAACACCAATACCAGTTCCACAAATTAAAATGCCTCGTTCATTGTTTCCTTGTTGAATACTTTTCCCAACTTCTGCAGCAACATCAGGGTAATCTGTTTCTGCACAATGATGGCAGCCAAAATCTTCGACTTCGTGACCCATGTCTTCAACTTGTTTTTTTACCGCTTCTTTTAAATCATAACCGTTATGATCTGCACCTATAGCAATTTTCATTATCTTGTTCCTCCTTATATTTATTACTTGATTTTATTTAGCAAAAGGCTGAAATGTTTCTAACATTAAATATGCTGACATCGCACCTGGATCGACGTGTCCTTGTGAACGATAGCCTAAACGTTTTGAACGCCCTTTGTTTGAAACAATATCTTTTGTACTTTCCATTCCTTTTTCCGCATGCTCTAATGCTTTACCAAACGCTTCTGAGAATGACAGTCCATTTGTGCGCTGTTCATCTAATGTAGTATAAAATGGTTCAAGTGTATCTATCATAGTTTTGTCGCCGATTTTTGCTTTGCCTCTATCTTTAATGCCTTTACTGAAAGAAATCCAAAAATCGAATAAACCATCATCATCAAGTTCAGTTTTATTTTTAACAGCAACTGCAGCTTTTAAATAACCTGAGGCATACAATGGTCCTACTGAAGAGCCTACTGCATCTAAGAAGCTTTTACCTACGGCAACACTAATTTTCGCAATATCATTTTGCGCTTGTAGTTCCTGTTCTACAGTGTCTTTTACTGCTTGGTAACCAATATTCATCGTTACACCATGATCACCGTCACCAATTTTTCTATCTAATTCACATAAATAGTCTTTTTTTGTCGCAAATAATTCTGTTAATGCCAAAATGTATGCTTTATATTCATTACTTGTTAATGTCATCATTCCACCTACACTTCTTTAAAATTAGGACAATCTACTGGATGTGCTAGACATGATTTCAATGTGTCATCCAATTTCATCAATGTTACCGAAAAGCCACCCATTTCCATTGATGTAATAAAATTACCTACGTAGGATTTGTAAGTAACAATATTTTTTTCTTCTAATATTTCACTAACCTCTTTATTAATGATATACAATTCCATTTGTGACGTAGCACCTAAGCCATTAACTAACACTGCTACTTCATCGCCACTTTCATATAGTCCTTCATTTAGAATATTCTTCATGATAACGTTAACTGTTTCTTTGGCAGTACGAATCGTAGTCTTTTCAATTCCTGGCTCACCGTGGTGACCAAGTCCAATTTCCATTTCATTGTCTTCTAAATCAAAACTTGGTTTACCTGTTTGAGGTAAATAACAAGGACTGAGACCAATACCCATTGAACGCGTATTATCATTAGCTAATTGTGTAATACGTTTCACTTCTTGCAAATCATATCCAAAGTCAGCCGCTGCACCAGCTACTTTGAATACTAATAATTCACCCGCAATCCCACGTCTATCATCTAGATCTTTAGAAGATGCAACATCATCATTACCGATAACGACCTCTGTTTGAATGTCATCTTCAATTTCAGTCATTTCACTCGCCATTTCAAAGTTCATTAAGTCACCCGCATAGTTACCATAAATATAAAGTACACCGTGACCTTGATTAATTTCTCTCGTAACAGCTTGAATTGGAATTGGTGAAGGTGAGGCAAAGATGTTCCCCACCGCAACACCGTCTGCCATACCTTTACCGACATAACCTAAAAATCCAGGTTCATGACCAGAACCCCCACCTATTAACACACTTACTTTTCTTTTTTCGTGTCGTTTTGTACCGATAAGTGCACGTTGGTGTAAAGATGATCGTCTAATGTATTCTGGATAAGCTGCAAGATAACCTGTCATTAACTCATCAATCACATTATCAGGATTGTTTATCATTTTCTTCATTTATTACTCTCTCCTTTATTGAAGCTATATTCATCTATGATGTTTATGGTTCTAACACTACTTTTAGTGATTTGTCGCCTTTTTTCATTAACTCGAATCCTTCTTCAAATTTTTCGAGAGGTAATTTATGTGTTACTACACCTTCAGTTGGAAAATCACCATTTTGAATGCCATCAATAACTAGTGGGTAACAATAAGGTCCTAAATGACTACCCATTAAATCTAGTTCTTTACGGTCAGATATAATGCTCCAATCCACAGTTACTGGATCTCCAAATACTGAGAATTCAACAAATCTACCTAATTTTCTAATCGCACTTAATCCTTGTTCTACTGATTTAGGGTGACCCGTTGCTTCAATATAAGTATCGCAACCATAACCTTCTGTCATATTTTTAATTTCTTGTACTACATCGACTTCAGCTGGATTCATAACGATATCCGCACCGAATTTTTTAGCTAATTCTAAACGATCGTCTTTCATATCTAATACAACTAATGTTTCTGCGCCTGCTTTTTTAGCTGCTCCGACCATGCCTAAGCCTAAAGTGCCGGCACCAGATAGAACTACAAAGTCGCCTAATTTAATGTTGGCACGTTGTACCGCATGTAAACTACACGCATAGGGTTCAATTAAGGCTGCTTTTTCAATTGGTAAATCTTCCGGAACTTTATAGTTAATAGCTTCTTTGGTAAATTTCATGTATTCAGCCATACCACCGTTAACATTGTTTTGGAAACCGTATAAATCGTGTTTTTCACACATCCAATATTCGCCACGATTACAGAATCTACAATTCCAACAAGGAACGATTTGTTCAGAAATAACTCTATCCCCAACTTCATAATCCGTTACTTCATCACCTTTATCTACGACACGCGCAATAAATTCATGACCTGGAATCATTGGCGCTTTAATGTAGGACGGTTGTGTTTCGTCTCCCCAGAAACTTGGCGCCCCACCATAGGCTTTAATGTCACCTGCACAAATACCACAAGCTTCAACTTTTACCACAATTTCTTTACCATTTTCGATTGTTGGCGTCTCAACAGTTTCATATCTATAATCTCCAGGTGCATACGCTACTACTGCATTCATAGTTTCAGGATAATTTTTCTTTGTCATAATATACAACTCCCTTTCAAATTTAGGAAACGCTTTCATTTACAATTATTATTTTAATATATATTTTCGTTTTCTTCAAATATTTTTTCGTTTCTTTTCATTTTTATTTGTTTATGTTTACATATTGAGTAATAATATAAAATGAATTAAGATTAAATTAAGGATGTGACGTAGATGAAAATGTATGCAGATGAACGTCGTGAAAATATTTATACATATATAAAATCTCATAAAAGGGCAACTGTAAAACAACTATCTAATTATTTAAGTGTAACTGAGGCAACGGTTAGAAGTGACTTACGTAGGTTGGAAAGTGAAAATAAGCTCGTTCGTACACACGGCGGAGCAAAAGTAAATGAAAATATAGAATCTAAACTTAACTTTTCGTATCGTTTAACACAACGACATGACGAAAAACATCATATTAGTCAAAACGCCATCAATAAAATCCAACCACAACAATGCATAATGATAGATGCTAGTTCAACAACGTATGAATTAGCTAAATTACTCGCCGAAACGTCGATGGAATTAACTATTATTACTAACGGGTTAGAAAATGCTGTTTTATTAAAAGAGAACCCACATTTAACTGTGCTTATCGTCGGTGGATTTGTGTCACAAGATTCCAACGCGATTACAGGTAATATTGATTCACAAATTTTAGAAATGTATCATATCGATTATTTCTTCCTGTCTGCAAACGGGCTAACTTTGCAAAATGGTTTAACAGATTTTTCATTACCAGAAGTACAATTAAAAAAACAAATGGTTCAAGAAAGTGATAAAGTGATCGCACTTATCGATCATAGTAAGTTTGACGTTTCATCAACGCTATCTTTTGCCAAATTAAATGACATTGCCGAAGTTATCACCAATAAAAAACCTAATAGTAAATGGTTATCCGATGTTCCTTTTAAAATAACAATTGCTGAATAAACGATATAGCACTTAAAAAACTCAACCCAGATTTTAGTTTAAAATTTGGGTTGAGCTTTTGTTTATCATTATGTAACTATTTAATTATAGTGCAGTATAGCCCCCGTCTATTGTTACGATACTTCCTGTTACAAACGATGAGGCATCAGAAGCTAAATATAACGCTGCGCCTTGTAATTCTTCAGGCACGCCTGGTCTACCCATTGGTGTGAATTTCATCCAAGTATCAATCATTTCTCCACCTTGAGCAAAGTAATCTTTCGTTAATTCAGTTTTCATATAACCTGGCGCAATTGTATTCACTCTGATATTATATTCTGCCCATTCGTTAGCTAAACTTTTCGTGAACATAATTACAGCACCTTTAGAAGTATTATATGCCGCTTGTGGCTGAGGTGTATTTACGATAATACCAGACATTGAAGATGTATTGACAATAGATCCACGTTTTTGTTCGATCATCACTTCGCCTACAGCTTGTGATACTAATACCATACTATTGATGTTTACATCCATATTTTTAACCCATCTGTCATATGGCATATCTTCAAATTTTACGTGCTCATTAATGCCGGCATTATTAAATAGAATATCAATTCTACCAAATTCTTTTTTTACATCTTCAACCATTTGATAAACGTCGTCGACATTCGTTACATCTACTTTACAAGCAATTGCTTTATTACCTGTATCATTTGTAAATTCATCTGCAGTAGCTTGTGCTAATTCTAAATTAATATCAGCTATTACTAAATGAGCGCCTGCTTCTGCTAAACCTTTACCCATAGCTTTTCCTAATCCAGAGGCACCACCTGTAACGATAGCAACTTGATTATCTAATTTAAACTTATCCAAAATTGACATATTTATACCTCCAAAAACTTTTATAAAATGATTGTAAGATAAACAATTCATATATTGCAATGGAAACGTTTTCTTTTATATTTAATATTATTATAACTATTTAAATAAACAAAGTACGAACCAATTGTATCGGTTCGTACTTTTTAGAGCGCAACACACTCTATATTATGTTGTTATAATTATTTATAAAACGCCTAGATAATATATAATTTAGTATAATTGCATAATGCGCACGTTTTATATTTTTTAAGTTGTTTCAAGCTTGCCTTGATTTGATTGATTATACTCAGCGCGTTCAAGATGATTGTAATTAATCATGCCTTCTGAAATATTTCTCGCGTGATAGCCTATACGTTCTAACACTGAAATCATATCCAAGTATAATATCGCTCCTTCAGGTGAACAATCACCAGCATTCAAGCGTTGAATATGTTGTTTTCTTAATTCATGTTCTAGTCCATATGAATCTCTACTACGTTTGACGATTTCTTCTTTTGTTATACGATCATATACATTAAAGTTTTTTATTGTTTTGTTAAAAGAAATCGTAACATGATCATACAACTGATTAATACTTTCTTGGGCTTCGTCAGAAATATAAATTTTGTCAGTACGTTGTTGTTCTATTATTTTGAAATATTGTTGCGATAACGATGCCACCTTCAATACTGCTCTATTTACATCAAATAACACCGACATACGTTCTGCATCTTTTGCTGACAACTTTTTCTCTGATATTTTTGTTAAATACTGTCGAATGTTATCATACATGTTTTCTACAACTGCCTGTTTTTGTGCTATATCTTTTTTCACTTTATCGTCATAGCATTTCACATTTTCTAACACTGCATATGACATATGACCTAAATGCTGTATTTCATCTTGCGCCTCTTGCAATGCAAAACTCGGCGCTCTATTTATTAAATTTTTATCTAGAATACGTGGTTGAAACTTTTCGTGAATATCATCACCCGGTATAATTTTCGTCACTATCCATGCTAACGCAAATATAAAAGGTAACTGAATTAGTGTATTAGTGACGTTGAAAGAGCCATGAGCAAATGCTATTACCATTTCTGGTTTCAAACTAAGTACTTTTTGAATCCATGCCATTGTACCTTGATACAAAGGTAATATGATAATAAAGATTGTGGCGCCGATAACATTAAATAATACGTGTACCATTGCGACACGTTTCGCAGCAATGGAACCTGCCAAGCTAGCTAATACAGCTGTAATCGTTGTACCTATGTTATCGCCAAGTAATACTGGTAACGCACCATGTAATGAAATTAAATCATTTGCGTAAAATCCTTGTAAGATACCTATCGTTGCACTTGAACTTTGAATAACGACAGTTACTATTGTTCCAGCCAGTAATCCTAATACAGGATTCGATGACATATCGAGCATAATTTTATTAAAACCATCTAAATTAGCTAAAGGTTTAACTGCAGAACTCATCAATTCGAGTCCGTAAAACAATGCACCGAAACCAAATAAAATCATACCAATATTTTTTACTTTTCGCTTATGAATAAAGAATATTAAAAATGCACCGATGGCTAGTATAGGGAGTGCATAAGCACCAATGTCAATCCCAATGATAAATGCTGTAACCGTTGTACCTATGTTAGCTCCCATTACAACACCAATAGCTTGCCTCATGGTCATAAATCCAGCAGTGACTAAACCAATTGTAATTACCGTAGTGCCAGAACTACTTTGAATTAAAATTGTAACAACCATACCCGCAAGCACACCCATTATTGGGTTGCTAGTAAAACGATTTAAGATACTCCTCAGTCTATCGCCTGCGGAAGCTTGCAAACCGTCTCCCATTTGTTTAATACCATACAGGAAAATGCCTAGTCCACCAATAAAAGTAAATAGAATTTCTATTGCAAAAGCATTCATCGCCACACCTCTTTAAATTATTTGTTAACTACTTAAATTATATCTAATTTTTGTTAAGATAATGTTAAGATAAGTTAAAGATTATGTAGGTCATAACTCAATCATTTTGTAATGATATTACAAAATAAAAGAAGCTTCGCTATAGAAATTTTTTATTCTAAAGCGAAGCTTCTTTACCTTATTAAATTTTATGAAGGAATTTCTGTAGTTTTATTACTATGTTTTCTCACTATAGTTGCTATTAGTGATGAAATAACACCGAAAATCATAAAGCCAACAAACATCCACATTGTAGTATTCATTGTTATCGGCTGATGCATATAAATTAATTCTCTAATTGTATTAGCATAATGTGTGAACGGATTCCAATCGACGATGTAATCTTGATAAAATTTAGGCAATAATTGTTTTGGCAATGTTACTAATTGCATACTAAAGAACATTGCAATAAAGAAGATTGGGATGGATTTCATTCCTAACCATGTCATTACTCCCATAATTAGACCCATAAAGCTTAAAATGGCTATGGATACAAACAGTGCAATTTTATTAATATCATCAAATTCAAAACCTTGCACACCTGACATAAAGTAAATATAGCCAAAACCACCTATAAAGGCAGTAACAATTGCACCAACAATTTGTATTAGTGTAGCTGTCACACGTTGAACAATAGTAATGTTATGGCTAGATCTGAATGCATAAAATAATAAAATTGAACCAACAATAGAACTTATCCATACTGGCATGAACATTAAGAATGGTGCATTCCCACTACCTTGGTGGTCTTTAACTTCGTTAACTTTTTTATCATTAACTTTTACCGGATTCGTAATGCTATTAATATCTTTCGCACTCACTTTGACATCTTGTTTTTCTAATGTGCTAATACTCTGTTTAGTGATCTGTTTATTAATATTCTCACCTAAACCTTTTAAGACATTTGAAGCCATTTGAGAGGCTTGCATGTTAGCTCCACCATTAGCCAATGTTTTAAGATGTGCTTGTTTTACAGTGACATCATTTTTAGGTGCAGATTGTTGCATCTTTTTAGCTTGTTCTGGAGGAATGTCTCCAGACTTAATTTTTTCTTTCATTTCGGCTTTCTTACTATCCATTACGACTTTTTGCGTTTGACTCATCGCATTTTTTGAAAAGTCTTTTTCTAAAATAGCAGCGCCATAATATTTTTGTTTGTCTAAACCTTTTTGAGCCTCTTTTTCGCTATCTACTTCAACCCATTTAATAGATTTTGAATCGCTATCTTTTAAGTTATCTACTAATTTTCCACCAATATCTACATTTTTGCCTTGAATTGATGTCCCTTTATCGTGATTAACGATTGCTATAGGCACAGATTTAGGTTTAGGGTTATATGCAGGATAAAACGCAATTGAAAAAATACCTAATATAATTACGATTGCTATTGGTGTAATCCACAATAATTTACTTTTTAAAATATTCATGATTTATTTACCTCCTTGTATCAAAACGTTTTTGAACACGTTGTTGAATATCTATCACCTTATCTATTATAATAGTTTTAAATGCACTGACAATGACCAATATTGTTCACACTGTCTATAAATCAACATTCACTACTAAAATGTCCAATAACTGGAGGAATCATTATCGAAGACCGTCGAATAAAAAAATCGAAACAAGCTATTAAAGAAGCTTTTATCACATTGTTACAAAAAAAAGAACTCGATAAAATTACTATCAAAGATATTTCAACACTAGCCGATATCAATAGAGGCACATTTTATTTACATTATGTAGATAAATATGACCTATTATCTTCAATGGAAGATGATTATATTAAAAATCTCTCCGAAAAGCTAAACTTCGACTATATGCTCAAAAAATATGATTCAACGGAATCATTTGCTAAAGCGTTCTCTTCAAATATATTAAAAAATATTATGTCTTATATCGAAAAGAACATTGATTTTTATAAAGTCATATTAAATTTAGAGCGCAAAAGTCAAATCGAAGATAAAATTAGTCAATTAATGTTCAATAATATGCAAACACATATAACTAATACAAATCAAATCGCCGATATACCATTAGATTATTTTCATAGTTATGTTTCAGGGGCTACCATTTCATTTATAAAGCATTGGGTGCAAGATGAAAATCGTATGAATGTTGATGATTTAGCCGATATTTTATTTAAAATAATATTTAATGGTCCGTTGCGCTTAATGGCTAACCAACAATATGAGCAATATTAAATATAATAATTGTTGTAAGATACTTATTTATTCGCTAATATAATAAAGTATTTATTTTGAAAGGAGGTATTGGGAAATGATTACAGCATACAAACATAATCACAATCAAGAAATTATCGAATCTACTGTAGATTCAACAGCTTCTTGGATTAATATTGTCGAGCCTGAACGAGAAGAAATTGAATCAATAATGTCCCAATATAATATTCCTGAAGATTTTATTAAAGACCCATTAGACAGTGAAGAAAGTTCACGTATCGAATACGATGATGAATCCGGTTATTCTTTAATAATTATCGATTTACCAATAGTCAATAAAACAAATCATAATGTGCTCTCTTTTATAACAATTCCGTTAGGTATCATTATTGGTAATAAAAGAATCATTACGATCTGTAATGAAGAAAATGAATTTCTAGAAAACTTCTCACGCCAACACATTAATTTAAAATATCACAGTCGCTTTGCGTTAAATATTTTATTAACAATAGCAAACCACTATAACAGAAACTTACGATTATTAAACAAAACTAGACTACGTATTGAACGTAATTTAAAAAACAATGTTAGTAATAAACAATTGTATAATCTAATGGAAGTAGAAAAAAGTTTAGTTTACTTTTTAGCGGCACTTAAAGGTAATGATAACATTATAAAAAAACTATTTAGATTGCCCGCTATTAAAAGATTTGATGAAGACGAAGAATTACTCGAAGATCTAGTGATCGAAAATAAACAAGCCGTCGAAACAACTGAATTATATACTAAAATTTTAGAGAGTATTACGACTTCACATGCATCTCTATTATCAAATGAATTAAATAACACTATGAAGACATTAACATTATTTACGGTTTTCTTAACGTTACCAACGTTAGTATTTAGCTTCTTTGGTATGAACGTGCCGTTACCTATTAACGCTCACAGTTATATTTCATGGATAATCGTTATTGTTATTTCGCTGATACTTGTATCATTTGTCGGTGCATTTTTATGGCGCAAACAGAAACTTTAACCTTATAAACAATAGAACAGCTATACTACTGTAATGTAACCATTATCGTAGTATAGCTGTTTTATCAATGTTATATAAGCGAGTAATAGCTTTGGATACGTCTAATAAAGTAATCCTTTAATCGCTCCCTGTTTGTTAGAGAATCTTCACCATTATTAACATGTATTTGCCATGCTCTAGCTGGACAAGCAGTATCGAAAAATTCTCTATGCAGTCTTACAGTATCTTTGTTCACCGGTAACTTTTGGTCTTTTAAAATTTGTGCCGCGACCGCAAAACTAGCTTCTTCATTTTCCTGAAATTGTGAATCCGACAATACACCA
Source organism: Staphylococcus kloosii (assembly GCF_032139365.1). Classification (GTDB taxonomy): domain Bacteria; phylum Bacillota; class Bacilli; order Staphylococcales; family Staphylococcaceae; genus Staphylococcus; species Staphylococcus kloosii_A. The sequence goes on along the minus strand of NZ_JAVTDB010000073.1, from coordinate 16,919 downwards.
TCTATTTTCGATTGACATCTTTCAATACCTACATAATGTTCATTTGCAAAGCGATTACCACAATGCCACTCTACATAGTCAATAGGGTGAAACCAATAACAGGTCTCTTTATCAACATATATACTAGCCCATCCTTTTTCTAAACAAGCTTGTTGTTCCCTTTCCTTGAGCCATGCTATATAATCTTTAGCAGCCATATTTTCTGCATCGTCATGTAAGACGATGCCACATATTTGTTGTTTTTTATTAGTAATTTTTGATTTACCATTAAAGTAATCCGAATATATATGCTTCATTTACACTCACCTACTGAACATAACATTTTTATTATTTAAATTTTAACAACACAAAGCTGTAACGATAACTTTCAGTTTTTATAAAACTGTAGTAAAAATTAGTTAGGTTAACTATTGTATAATGAAAATTACCCCAATGAAAACATCTTATGGAAGGAGTTGGTTTAATGCACTGTACCATCCACTTCTACAATGATTATACGAGGACTACGTGCCGTTGTTTAAATCACCTTATTATATACTTTTCACTAAGTAACGATTTAAACGTACGTCTAAATGGCAAAACAATAGCTTTAGATGATAACGTCTTAATTATTAATCATAATGATTTATACACAATACTTGCTGGAACTCAAATAATAAAAATTAAAATTCCTTTGTTTCTACTTGGTCAAAATCATTATAATTTGTTTATCAGCCATTATAATTATCAAAAGCTACAATCATCTCACGCTTTAAAATTATTAATTTTTCAAATCATCAACGAATATCATTACAATAATACAATGAATACGCTACTATTATTCGATATTTTACAGTTATTAAATACGGAAGCATACGTAACGCATAGTAAAATTTACAAACCGATTATTTGTTCAACAAGCACTTCTTTAAATAATATAACCTCATATATTAACCGTTATAGTTTAGAAACACTTACTTCACATTACTTAGCACAAAAATTATATTTTTCCTCTAGTTATATTTCATTATTATTTAGCAGAAAGCTAAATGTAAATTTTAAATATTATCTTACTAGTTTAAAAATCGCGCTATCTATACCAGAGCTTTTGTTAACCAATAGTTCAATTACATCTATCGCCTACTTTTTTGGCTTTAAAAATTATTACACCTATTTAACTCATTTTAAAAGGTATTTAAACACAACGCCACTAGCACATAGACAACAATACGTTCACCTACATAACAATCCGACTATTTATATTAATATCTCTCCAATTGAATTTAAGCAGTTATATAGACATTAAAATCATGTAAAATACGACAAATTTGTTAAATCAAGTAAAATTTGACGATTTAATTTTGTTTTTATCTGTATTATTATTATAATAAGGTTATATAGATACTACAGTTAGTTAAAGGAGCCAAGAATTAATATGAATAAAAAAGTATTTAGTTTCGGCTTAATCGCAGTCATGTTAATCGTAAGTATCGTTCTAGTTATCGTAATGCTGTCTACAGGTGAAAAAGAAACGTATTACGGTTATATGAAAGATAAACATACTGCCGAAAAAGTTATTAACGAAAAAGATCATAAAGTAGAAAAAGACGTAACAATCCCTTCTAAAAGTGGATTTTCACCTGAAAAAGGTGATTTCGTAAAACTAGTTAAAGCCAAAGGTGCTGACAAATATTCTTCTATGAAAATCGTTAAGCACGATGACATTCCACACGGCTTAATGATGAAAATACATGACATGGGTCATATGCACATGTAATCATGTATTCATTAAAGAGAGGGACAAATCAATGATTGATTTGTCCCTCTTTATTTATATAGATTTATAATATTCTTGCCCTTTTTCTTTATTATATACGCCTTCCCATTTTGAAATAACGATTGTTGATAAAGAATTACCCATTACGTTTACAGCCGTTCTCACCATATCAAGTAATCTATCAATGCCAATAATTAAGGCTAAACCTTGTGCTGGTAACCCCATTGCACCTAAAGTAGTTACAAGAACAACTATAGATACGCCTGGTACGCCTGCCATACCTTTCGACGCTACCATTAACGTAACCATTAACATAATTTGCTGACCAATTGACATGTCTATACCATACATTTGAGCTACAAAAAGTGCCGCTATAGATTGATACAAGGCAGAACCATCTAAGTTAAACGTATATCCAATTGGAACAACAAATGATGTAATATCTCTTGGCGCTCCAAAATTCTCCATTTTTTTCATGATAATTGGTAACACTGACTCTGAACTTGATGTTGAAAATGCTAATATTAATTCGTTTTTAAGTATTTTCATAATATGGAAAATGTTGATACCACATATTTTAGCAACAATGCCCAGAACGACTACTACAAAGAATACCATTGCGCCGATAACTACTAATAATAATTTTAAAAGTGGCAATAATGCTGACGCTCCAAATGTCATAACAGTTGTACTAATAAATGCAAAAACACCAATTGGAGCTAATTTAAGTATTTTGTTAATCATCCAGAATACTGCTTCTAAAACGCCACCTAAAACATTTCTTACAGGTTCTGCTTTTTTACCGATTGCAGATAACGCAATACCGAAGAAAGCGGCGAAGAATATAATTGGTAATAAATCACCTTTATTTAATGCTTCAAAAAAGTTTGTAGGTACTATGTTTACAAGTGTGTCAATGAAGTGATTACCATATGTAGAATGTTCAGCTGCTTTTGCAGATGATTCATAGGATGATATATCACCTTTTGGTAATTTATGAGGATCTAATCCAGACCCTGGTTTAAAGACATTCGCAAAAATGATTCCCAATGCGATTGCTATTGTTGTAATAACTTCAAAATATATGATTGTTTTTAGTCCGTAACGACCAACTGTTTTAGATTCACCAACATTAGAAATTGACAATGCTAGCGCACAGAATACGACCGGTATGACAATCATTTTAATTAAATTTAAAAATACATCACCAAATGGTTTAATGTAATTTACCCATTCATCGTGTCCATATAATAGTAGACCAACAATGATACCAAGTATAAGAGCAATAATAACCTGAGTAGGTAAACTAATTTTTCTCAAATATTTCATGTTGAAACTCCCCTTCTTCTGACATTTCTAAATTATATCAAAGAAAGTAAAAAAAGAATATAAACTTTTTCTTGAATTAGTGCATAATTACAACTAAAGTGATTATACACACTTAAAATTCATGAATAAGTAACATCAGCATTATTTTGCAAAATCTAGTATAATAAATCTCTATTTTCAATTTAAATACTGTTACAGCGATAATAATTAATATTTTATGAAGTTCCTATTTATTTAACGCTACTTTTTTAAGTTAATTATATAAATGAGTAACATAATATGAGAACGCTTACTTAATCAACTCATTGTCCCTATTGTACTAATAAAAAATCACAGAAATGATATATTTCTGTGACTCTCATTGAATAAACTTTTTACTTTTTAGGCTTGTAATCTTGATCAAACTGCTGATATTTAGCATCTTTAACTCTTTTTTTCGTTTCATTATCAAAACCTTGTACAACTATTCCTTTAAATGTACTAATTGGTTGTACGTCATATGTTAAGTGAGGATCTGTTTTAAATTTCACTTCTTTATAATACAAGCCTTTTTTACCACTGTACTTCGTTTTTTCAGATTGAACTTTATCAGTTAAATGATGTTCAGCCAAATATTTATCCACTAATTCAAGGTTTTTATGACCTTGATAAGTTCTCATTCCAAAAAAGAAGACAACAGCTAAGATAAATGAAATAATTAAGATTCCTAGTATTTTGAAAAACGTCTTCATCATGAATCTCCTTTAATCCAGTTTGTTAATACGTATCTTATTTATTATGGCTTAAAATTATTTAATTATAAAGAGTTATATAAACTTTGTAACAAAATGTTCTTAATATCTACATATTTATAAATGTTCTAATTATAAAAAAATTGTATCACTTCCAATTTTTATTGACATGGCGACGTTATAATATTATCGTTAAAAAGCAAAAGGAGCGATTTATTAAATGGATAAAGATAGTTATTTAGAACGACAATTGTGCTTTTTATTTTATGTTTCTTCTAAAGAAATTATAAAAAAATATACTTCATACTTAAAAGAATATGATTTAACATATACTGGATATATTGTATTACTTGCAATGGATCCTGATGAGAAAATAAACATTAAAACACTGGGGAAACGCGTTTTCTTAGATTCAGGTACTTTAACGCCGTTACTTAAAAAATTAGAGAAAAAAGGCTTTGTTAAACGTATGCGTGAACAAAATGATGAACGTAACTTACAAGTTTCATTAACTCATGAAGGTGTAAACATTCGTGAACAGCTTTTAGATGTATCTAAAAAAGTGTTTACTGAATTCGACATGGATATTGAAGAATCAAAAGAGTTAAAAGATACGTTACAAAATTTTGTGAATAAAAATTTCGGCGCAAATTTATAATGTTACTACTAAAATGAACAACAAACCACATTATTAACTTGTAATGAGTAAGCTTCATAAGTTTATTCACTTAGTTTTATGCTAATGGATGTAGTTTATTTTGCTTTTTGCCACATACCTTTTACAATGTAGGTAGTCTATCTTTTAGACTAATTTAAAGGAGCTGATTAATTTGGCATTTGAAAAAAGATCTTTCAACCATAATTTATTTGACGTTGATCCCGGAGAATTTTTTAAAGATGTAGGTAGACAGATATATGAACAATCACCTTTCAAAAAAGAGATTAAAACAGATATTATAGAATATAGTGATCATTTTGTAGCAGTGGCTGAATTACCAGGATTTAATAAAACTGATATTCAACTGAATTTCGAAAATGAAACATTAACTATTGAGGCAAAACAATCACAAGCTAACATTACGGATGATGGCAAAATGATTCATAAAGAACGTGCTACGAATGACTTAAATCGTCAATTTACTTTTAAGCATATTATACAAGAGCAAATCTCAGCTAAATTTGATAACGGCGTATTGTACGTAACGTTACCAAAAGAACAAGATACAACCGTTAATGATGCAAGTAATATAGAAATTAACTAACATTAAAATACCCTTTCGTCATACATCAATCATACGTGTAGCGCGAAAGGGTTATTTTTATGCTAAAATGGTGGCTTTCCAAGTACTTCTTCATCAAAGCGTTCAGGAATTAAAACTTTTCTCATAATAACGCCTAGGTCGCCATCCCCATTCTCATGTTCGTCATATATTTCATAGCCACGTTTTTCATATATACCTAACAACCAAGGATGTTTTCTAGCAGATGTACCTAACGTTATCGCAGGCGCTTTCAATGTATCTCGTAAAAATGTTTCTTCAACATAAGTTAGTAATTTACTTCCTAAACCTTGTCCATCGTATTTAGGTTTTGTTGCAAACCACCATACAAAAGGATATATCGATACTCTACGCTTACTTTGCCAAGGATAGCGTACAGTAATTGTAGAGATAATTTCATCTTCATTTTCTAATACAAAAGTAGTGCCTTCAATTAAATTTCTTCTTACATCATCAACATCAGCATTCACAGATGGCCAGTCGATTCCTAGCTCTCTTAACGGTGTAAATGCTTCATACATTAACTGTTGCAGTGCTTCTGCATCTTGTTCTTTTGCAATTCGAATATTATGATTAGTCAATTAAAGCTCCCCCTTCTTCTAAATGTCTATAAGGTATTTTTTACTACAGCTTGTTTATAACAATAAAATATATTACATGTTACAGCTTTGGGTAACAAATAAAATGACTTGAACGAAGTGTGATACCTCATTCAAGCCCAAAGTTCATTATTAAATTTTCAAACTGTCACGGTGTCCATTGAGATAGGCATAGAGTAAACCTACAAAAATACCTCCACCGATATAGTTACCGATAAATGCGAACACGATATTTTTCAATACATCTAACCAAGCAACCGCATCAAAGTTATAAAACAACATACCAGCATAGAGACCTGCATTAAATACAACGTGCTCATATCCCATAAAGACGAATACGACTACGCCACATGCAATGAAAAATGCTTTAGATAATCCATCTTTGAATTGTAATGATATGTAAATACCAATATTAATAAAGAAATTACAAAATATACCTTTAACTAATATAGCGTACCATGTTGCTTCAATCGTTTTGGAATCAACCGTCGTTGTTAAAGCTTTAATCATGTCCGGCGTCATAATATGTGTAAACTTCATTAATGCAAACAAGATAATACCACCGATGATATTAAAAATAAAACAAGCGATAAAAATAACCATTACTTTATTTATTTTTAAGGCTTTATAATACCAACCCACTGTTAAATACATAAAATTACTCGTTAGTAATTCTGAATGAGTTAACACAATTAACACTAATGCTAAACTAAATGCAACCGCACCTAGCAAGTTCACGATCCCTTCTAGAGCTCCTGAAAATTGTGTTTTTATCGCTAACATAAATACAGTAACAATTGCCAATAAAAATCCAGACATTATGGATTTAAATGCATACTTTGCCGGCGTTTGATCGTACATAACTACTTTCATTTGAGCCTGGCTTACGATACTTTTTACAGTTTCAAGTGAACTATACGTATCCTTTACCGACTTTTGATTTTCTAACATAATCCCCACCCACCTTTAATATCCAGTTTCTTATATGATATAATAACTTTTTATAATTTCATACAATAAAAAGCGAAAAAATTTGTCAAATGCTGTTTTACCGAGTAAACTATACTTGTATTTAAAGAAATTACAAGTAGTATGATAAGGATGGCCCTATTTATGAACTCTCAATTTTCGATCGCTGTACATATACTTAGCTTACTATCACTTGAACACGAACCAGTATCTAGTCAATACATTGCATCTAGTGTCAATAGTAATCCGAGTTTAGTACGCAAAATTTGTCGTTACTTAAAAAATGGACACTTTATAACAAGTACTCAAGGTGTTACAGGCTACAAACTAACACAATCAGCAAGTCACATATTATTAGGTGAGGTTTTTCGTTATACTACAGATGTTGCTAGCCATTTCGTTAAAATCCACGAAGACACGAATACACATTGTCCTGTGGGAAAAAACATCACGCCCGCATTAAACGATATTTATACCGAGGTCGACACCACAATTATTAATAAATTAAATACTTACACAATCGAAGACGTTACTAATCGCTTTGAATAGATAATAACACACGACTCAAATTGCTATATTATAGCTTGAGTCGTGTTTTCTTTATGAAGACAGTAACTGTTCTAAATTATCAAATGTGCTATGCATACCTTGTTCTACGCCCATATCTATTAAACGTTGGGCTGATGCAGCATCAGGTAATTCTGATGTCGCAATTACTTTTACATATCCTTCGCCTTCGTCCTCAATTTGTATGATGTTATGCATACCAGCCATCGCTTTATTAATTTCACCTTGTGCATTGGCAAAAAAGTCGGTGTAATCTATTAGATTAGGTTCTACCACTTTATTATAGTGCGTAACAGTGTAACTTGTTCCTTGCGGCGTATGAATTGCAAAGAAAGCTTTGCCACCTTTACGTACATTAAATTCAAAAACTTCTGTCGTTGCACCCTTAGGATGGAACCATTGTGCAAATAATGTTTTATCTGAATATGCTTTGTATACAGCTTTTGTAGTTGCTTTAAAAATTCTTGTGAAAATTATTTTATTATTATTTACTTCTAAACCCATTTAACTATCTCCTCCGTTCATAATGACATAGGATGTGACCTTTTGAATTTTAGCATCTTTTTTATGACTATCAAATTCCATAAAATCTGCAAAGTGAATTTTACTACCATCTGTCATCTCCTGATATCCGTTGATGGCTCCCGTTTTACCATGGCTAATATTATATGTCACTGTCATTGATTCTATCGGTGCCGCGTGTTCACTTAATTCTTTCAAAAAATTATTCTTATTATTAATTGTAAATGTACCAGGTACTTCCCACATAAAATCGTTATGTACAACTTGATCTAATAAAGTGCTATCTCGTGTTGCTGTTGCAATTAAAAATTCTAACATTAGTCGTCTTTTAGGTGCATTATCACATTTGAGATCGCCTTTTAGTTCAAATGGCAAGTCGCTCTCTCGTTTATTATTAAAAGTTAATGAATGTATTTCAAGATTGTCTTCCAAAATTTTTATTGCTTTTGGTCCTACTCCGTGAAAAGAAGCTAGAGTATGTTTATCATACTTTGCAACATCCTCTAATGTAGTAATATTTTTATTCATCAATGCATTTGTGGCAGGTTTGCCTATTTTAGGTAATGGTATACACATAATCGCTCCCCCAATATTAATTATATGCTTCAGTCAATACCCTTTTTTAATTTACCTTTAACAAAAAAGAGCGGATTAGTAATCAAATTGATTATCTAAACCCACTCTGTCTCAAATTATAAACCACCTAAATAGTTTATTTGATATGATTGAGCACACAACCTGTAATAGGCTAGTTTGCTGAAGTTCACTACAATGTTAGTCTTCTAATGCAAACTCTAAGCTCACTTCAAATTTAACATCTTTACCTAGCATCATACCGCCAGTTTCTAATGCTTGGTTAAATGTGATGCCATATTTATCGCGATTAATTTTACCGTCTACGATAAATCCTACAGTATCAGCACCATTCATAGGGTTTTTGCTAATACCTTGTAACTTAGCATCGAAAGTTTCTTCATGTGTTTCACCTTTAATCGTTACATCACCAGTAACTGAATTATCATTTACTGATTTAATAGTGAATGTCATTTCAGGGTAATTTTCTACATCAAAGAAATCTCCGCCTTGTAAATGCTTGTCGCGGTCTTCTACGCCAGTATTTACTGAACTAGCATTAATAACTACGTCACCTTTAATTGAACTTAAATCATTAATATCACCTGAGATATTAGCTTCAAAATCAGTGAAACGTCCTTTTACGTTAGAAATTGCTAAGTGTCGAATTGAAAATTCTAATGCTGAATGTGCTTTATCAAAATTAAATTGTGTCATAACGCCATTCCTCCAAATTTATCGATATACTTATTATACCAAATACATTAAATATATCAACTATTAAATTTCACTTTATTTATTTACCACCAAATGACATTTTACAATCAAAAAACACCTCATCTTAAAGAAACATTCTTTAGATTGAGGTGCTTTATGTTTGTTTGCAATAAAACGTTTATGAACCTTGTAGCGCTTTATCTAAACTTTTAATATTTTCGCGCATAATTGATTGATAAGTTACATCCTTATCTTTTAATTGTTTAGAAGATACACTTTCCATATTATTAAACTTCACAGGTTTAGCATCAGTCTCTTTACGTACAGTGTCTGTAACTTTTGTGGAGACATTTTCTTCTAATAAAATGTACTTAACTTTATGTGATTGAATATCATGGACTATTTTTGTTAAATCTTTTTGTGAAGGATCTTCAGCATTCATATTTTGTATGCCTTCTTGTTTAAATCCATATCTTTTAGCCAAATATCCAATTGAATCATGAGAGATATATGCTACATTATTTTGCTTATCTTTTGTAATAGCAGTTAATTGCTCATCAATCTTGCTTAAATCTTGCGCTAACTTGTTATAGTTTTTTTCGTATTCTTTTTTATGTTTAGGGTCTTGTGCGATTAGTTTATCTTTTATATTTTTACTAAATTGTTTATTTAATACTGGATCTAACCAAATATGAGGGTCGTATTTACCATGATGATGTTCTTCTCCACCATGCTCATGTTCGTGTTCATCATCGTCATGTTCTGAAAGTAAGTCACCTTGTTTGATATGCGTTTGTAGTGACAATTTTTTATCTTTATCTTTAATTGTTCCAGCCACCTTTTTGGCTACAGGATCTAAATCATCACCAGTATACACAAAGAAATCGGCTTTAGAAGCTTTTAATATATCTTTTTGTGTGGGTTCATAACTATGTAAATCTGTTCCAGCAGGATATATTGATTTCACATCAACATGCTCCCCACCGATTTGTTCGACAAATGAAGTTAATGGATAAACGGTAGTATAAACTTTAACTTTTTTATCCCTCTTGTTATCACTGTTACTATTACTACAAGCAACAGCTGCAACGCCAATCATTAAAACTAACAGAGTCAAAAATGTTATCTTTTTCATGTCATTCTCCTTAAATAGTAATGTTTACGATTTATAATTATAACTGTTTTCATAATAAAACTCAAGACGTTATTCGTAATTATTTCGATTTAATTTTAAAAAAACATTTCTTAACTTTTAACACAAGTTAAGAAATGTTCTATTCTATCATTTATCTTTTTTTAATTTTTTATCAATTAAATGTTTATAATTACTATATTTATATGGGTCTTCAACCTTCGTACCACCAATAAACACCGTTGGCGCTGTCTTAATTTTATTTTTCTTATATCGTTGCTGATCTTTTTTGGCTGCTTTCCAAGATTTACTATCTTGTGTTTTGTAGTCTTTTTTTATTTTTTCTTTTGTCGCAGTATCTAACGATAATTTATCAATCTGCTGATCCACTTTTGTTGTTGTAATCCATTGTTTTTCATTATTTGGCTGTTGGGCAAACATTGATTGTTGAAATTTGAAATATTGTTGTGGCGCATAAAGTTGAACGGCATGACCTGCGCGTGAACCAATAATAGCATCTTTACCTAGAAATGCCATGTTCACGAATTGATAGTCCACCTTACCTTGTTTAATATACTGTTGATTTAGTTTAGGTAAAATTTTAGTATCCACTTTTTTACAATATGGACATTTGAAATCTCCATAAATAATTAATTTCACCTTACCATCTTTGGTATATTTATCTTCTTTATGCGCGTTTTGTTGGTTGGAACAAGCAACTAGCACAATACAAATTAAACTGATGATTACAAATGTCCAGATTTTTTTCATGCGTCCTCCACATTGACAAACGAACTAATTTTTGTTCATATTTTCTTCTTTATAGTCTGCTTTATGTTCTTGTACATAACCTTTAGAATTGAAGTTTTTAACTAATTTAGCTTTATTATTGTTAAATTTATACGTGTAATAATGTGCTTCAGCGTCACCTTTTAACGGTTTATATGCTAATGTTACATACTTACCTTTTTTATATACGTAAATATTTGCATCTTTTTTATCAAATTTCTTTTTAACGTCACCTTTTTGGCCTTTTGCTAATTTTGTCTGATATTTTTCTTGAGCCTTAACTGCTTTATCTATTTTGTCGGCATACTTACCACTACTACAACCTGCTATTAATACTGTGATAGCTATAAAACTAAATAATACCTTTTTCATTCTTCTCTCTCCTAAAAACTCTACTAAAAACAATTTCCTTTTAGACTAACTATAAATTCAAATCTTAATATTTCTTTCAAATTATAGCATAAATTACTATTTTGCTTAATAAAAAATGAAAGGCAATTGTTTCTCACAATCTACCTTTCATTTAAAAATTATTAGCTTATAAAAATACCCTTATACATTTCATTTTATCAATCTAATGTTAATTGCAAGTACACCATAATTTAATTCATCTCTTTGATTATATATATTGTATAAAGAAGCAAGTTTTTGTGATAATTGTGTATCCTCAGCTGCACCTATTTCTTCATTAGTGTATTGCTTTAACAAAGCTTGAAATGAAGGAAATTCAACTGTTTCTTTCACTTTAACTTTAATTGTTTTATTTTTATCTTCTATTTGAGAAAAAATAATAATATCATTTGCACGTACTTGTTGTCTTTTTTCATCATACAATCTAATCTCAATCGTTTTTGTACCATTTTTTATTTGTTGAAATGACTCATTATTTAACTTCATATGATGTTCCATCGTATTCCCCCAAAGTTAATTACGCTTTTTCTATTGTTTGCTTACGTTTGCCTTTTAACATAAAGACACATAGTAAACTAATTGCTGAAATAGAAACGGCAAACCAAAATGCACCGTGATAACCACTAAGTAAAGCATCATGTTGTATCTTAATACCCATTTCTTTTTGATTCATTCCTTTATAGTCACTCATGTCTGGTTTAAATGATTTTGCAACTTGACTCATGATTGTAATTAGAGCTGCAGTACCGATGGAAGCTGCAATTTGTTGAACTGTGTTAGTCATTGAAGATCCGTGAGCATTCATTTCGTGAGTTAGTTGATTCATTGTATGTGTCATTAATGGCATCAGTCCTAATGCTATACCAATCATTCTTATAGCATAAATGGTAGCTAATAGGCCACTAGATGTTTCACCATTCATGACTATGAAAAAGCTAGTCGTTATGACGACAATTAGCATGCCAATAACACCTAGAATTTTAGCTCCAAATTTTTCATATAACAAGCCTGAAATAATCGACATAATCGCCATAACGATAGCACCAGGTAATAAAATCAAACCTGAATGTAGTGCTGATTCTTGCATAATGTTTTGTACAAACATAGGCAATATTGTTTCAGAGCCAATCATAGATATCATCGTAAATGCCATGATGATTATACCCACTGCAAACTCTTTATTTTTAAATACGCCAAAATCTAGTAATGGCATTGGTAGTTTCGTTTGTCTAAAGATAAATAAAGCAACTAATATGACACCACCGATAACTGTTGTTAATACAACAGGATCATTCCATCCATCACGTGAAATGGAACTTGTACCATATAATAAACCACCGAAGCCTAAGATAGATAATATAACTGATAAAATATCTATAGGCGTCTTTCTATTTGTACCTACATTCCGTACAAATTTAAGTGAGGCAACAAAAGTTAATGCTGCAATGGGAGCCACAACATGGAATAGTGATCTCCAATCAAAATATTCTACTAAATACCCTGACAATGTAGGTCCAATAGCTGGTGCTAAACCAATAACCAAACCAAAAGTCCCCATATACTTACCACGTTCATGTGGTTCAAATACATCTAGTATCGTTGTCATCATTAATGGCATCATAATCCCAGAACCCAAGGCTTGAACTATTCTTCCTATTAAAAGAACTGTAAAGTTTGGACTAAATCCAGCAATCATTGTACCGATAAAGAATATAGCAATTGCACTCATAAAGACTTGTCTTGTTGTATAGCGTTGAATAATCATTGCTGATAATGGTATGACTATACCATTCATTAGTAAAAACGCCGTTGTGAGCCATTGTACTTGTGTGTAATCTATATTAAAGTCTTTCATAATACTTGGTAATGCTGTTGTGAGTAAGGTCTCATTTAATAAACCAAAGAAGCCACCAAACAACATAGTTATAATCATGATTAATTTATTTTTATGTGACATGTTTCCTCCTATAGCCTTCGTCGTTGTAGTTTGTAATATTTCAAGTTCTTTTGACTGCAACGTCACATTATACATAATTTTTAACCTTTTAGAAACAAAAACATTTCGATTTCCAAAAAGTTTTATAATAGTTTTATAAATCGTAATGATTACTATTTACATCTATTCTTATTTATAGCATAATAAAAGACATATTTCTAAGGAGGTTATATGATGAAACAAGATTTACAGACAGCAAGACGTAATTTAAAAAGTCCAAACATCAAAACGAGAAAAAGCGCACTCAAGATAATCAAACAGCACAAACGTAATAAAAAAGCGGTTTAATCCTTAAACAGGTTAAATATTTTCTCCTTGCATACGCTAACCCTATGCAATATGAAAGAGGCCTGAGACATAATTGTCTTCAGGCTCTACTTTAATATAGGCAGTAGATGACTGAATTGCACATGCACTTATATCAAGCTGCTCTCAGCTCTAGCCATCTTTGCGGAGGAGGAACTACAAAATCTTCTTATAAAAATAAGATTATTGTCTCACTTCCTTTGGTTTATAAATAATATTTATTTGTTACCTTTAAATCTTCAGTTAAATCGTAAATAAGCGGTGCACCTGTCTTGATTTCATAACCTACAATATCTTCGTCAGATACATCTTCTAAGTATTTAATTAAAGCACGTAATGAGTTACCATGCGCAGAAACAAGCACTGTTTTACCATCTAATAACTGTTGGGAAATTTGATCATTCCAATAGGGTATTACGCGTTCTAATGTATCTTTTAAGCTTTCTGATTCAGGCATTACTCTTCTATCTAAATGTTCATATTTTCTATCATTTAAATAGCCTTGTCGCTGTTCTTCACTCTGTTCTGGAGGTGCTATATCATACGAGCGTCTCCATAAATGCACTTGTTCTTCACCGAATTCTTTACGCGCATCATCTTTATTTAAACCTTGTAGTCCACCGTAATGTCGTTCATTCAAACGCCATGTTTTATGAACTGGTATAAATAATTGATCAGACTGAGATAATAAATGATATGTCGTATTAATCGCTCTTCTTAATAAAGATGTAAAGACAATATCGATATCAATTTGTTGTTCTTTCAGTTTTTTTCCTGAAGTGATAGCTTCTTTTTTTCCCTGATCAGATAAATCAACATCTGCCCAGCCTGTAAATAAGTTTTCAGCATTCCAATCACTTTGTCCGTGTCTACATAATATAAGTTTAGGCATATTCATCCTTCTTTCTTTTACATATTTTATATTTCAAAATTATTTCAATAATGTAATACTTATATTCGCTTTCCTACACTTACTAGTATGTAAGCTTGAGGCAAAATATACAATTAATTCACTTATTTTTGTTACAAATTACACTTTATATTGCAATATTTGTCTTCTTAAAGTCATAATACTCATCCTTTTTTTATCTTGTTGTAACCTATGCAAAAATTTTAGATGTTATATTAGTCTACGTTAATTCATAAATGACTTAACAACATAAAGTAACTATTTATATAGCGAATTTTAAAACAATACAGCATACTTTCACACATTCAGTGAAAGAATTTATAGGAGGATTTTTATAATGAAGAAATTTTTATTAGCATCTTTCGCAACTTTATCAATAACAGCAGCTGGCGTAGGTGTGAGTGCAAGTTCATCTGACGCTCATGCAGCAGAAACAACTCAAGCAAGCCAATCAACTGAATCTGTACATCAACAATTTTTAAATGCTGGTGGTACTGAAGAATTATGGCAAAAAGTAGTATTACCTGAATCAGGTGGTAACCCTGATGCAGTTAATGAATTAGGCTATCAAGGTCTAGGCCAAACTAAAGAATCATGGGGAACAGGTTCTGTTGAAGAACAAACTAAAGGTATGGTTCAATATGCCAAAGAACGTTACGGTTCAATTGATGAAGCTATTTCTTTCCGTGAAGCTAACGGTTGGTGGTAATTTCTATAAATAAACTTTGCTAAAATAGACAAAGTTTTAACTGTCGACAAAGCGACGTGCTTTGTTGGCAGTTTTTTATTAGCTTTAGTCGCTGCACTTAATTGTATTAAATGAACAGTCTCAAATGATCTATACACTTTTTATGAATCCACAGTGTTTTAAGGTATAAGATTAAGCTAATAGCTATAATATAATAAGCATGATGATAAAAATAACAGCATCTTATTTCACTTATTATTTTCAGGAAATAAGATGCTGTTTATACAACTTGTTCGACATGCTTTGGTGCCATATATTTTTATTGAATAGAATATGGTTCGGGATGTACATACACTGAAGAAATACCTTTAGAATGCATATGTTGTTCTACTTCATCACATATTTGATGCGCCTGTTCTAAAGTTAAATCCGAAGCGACTATAATGGTCACATCCACAAAAACGCTACTCCCATAGTATCTTCCTTTGATTGATTGAACATCTATAACGTCATCTACTTCTTGTACATAATTTTTATATGCTTCTAACTCATGTTCGTTAAATCCATCACTTAACGCAAAAATAGATTCTTTAAAAATACCGAAGCCGGTATAAATGATTAACAAGCCTAATAATGTAGCTAAAATAATATCGACTATAGGTAATCCAAATTGCGTAAATACTAGTCCAACGGCTGTGCCAATACTGACAAGGGCATCGGACAAGTTATCTTTCGCTGCGGAATTAAGCGAGGTACTTGACGTTCTACCAGCTAATTTCTGATTAATCATATACACGCCTAGCATGATTAAACCACTGATGATGCTGACGTAAATTGTAATAACATTAGGTGTTGCATTCTCGTTAGTAAATATACGAGGTAAATTTTCGAAAACAACTTGAATACCAACAAACATAATAATAAATGATACTAATAATGTGGAAATGTTTTCCGATTTTAAATGACCATACGGGTGATTACTGTCGGCAGGTTTGATTGAAATTTTCAATCCGACAATTACGGCTAAAGATACGATAATATCCGTCATATTGTTAAGACTGTCTGCCCTTACTGCTGCCGAATGGTAAAGCGTCCCAACGATAAATTTAACTATGGATAATACAATATAGATTATTAAACTTAAATAAGCACCTCTTTGTGCTATTTTTAAATTATTACTTTGATTCATAGCGCTAAACCACCTTAAACCAGACTGAAATATTATTATGACCGATTCAACAAACATTTACAACGTTTTTTATATAAAAATTATTTAATACAATTGTTGTAATAAACGATTTAGCTTAACCTAAAAATCCTTTATATATTAGCAAACTTCCTTGGCTGATAAGTCTATAAACATCCTTAGTTATTGTTAATATTATTCATCTTTTAATATGTGTTTAGATAATACAAAAGTTATTGGAATCGTAATCATTAAACCTATAAATGGCGCAATTACAGAAGAAATATGCAACCAATGAACAAACACATAAAGCAATCCAGTTTGCATTCCCATATTAATCACTTGTGTAATAGGAAATTGAATAAATTTCTTCCATGTTGGCTGTACTTTATAGACAAAATAACAGTTCAAATAATATGAAATTATAAAAGCCACTATAAAACCTATAATATGACTCA
>NZ_JAVTDB010000072.1:0-477 GCF_032139365.1 Staphylococcus kloosii | reverse complement strand
TTATTATTCCACAGTAGCTCAGTGGTAGAGCTATCGGCTGTTAACCGATCGGTCGTAGGTTCGAGTCCTACCTGTGGAGCCATATGGCCCCGTGGTCAAGCGGTTAAGACACCGCCCTTTCACGGCGGTAACACGGGTTCGAGTCCCGTCGGGGTCATTACATATCGGAGAATTAGCTCAGCTGGGAGAGCATCTGCCTTACAAGCAGAGGGTCGGCGGTTCGAACCCGTCATTCTCCACCATTTATTTTAATAAGCGCGGAGGGGTAGCGAAGTGGCTAAACGCGGCGGACTGTAAATCCGCTCCTTCGGGTTCGGCAGTTCGAATCTGCCCCCCTCCACCATTGTTGGGCTATAGCCAAGCGGTAAGGCAACGGACTTTGACTCCGTCACGCGCTGGTTCGAATCCAGCTAGCCCAGCCATTTTGAGCCATTAGCTCAGTTGGTAGAGCATCTGACTTTTAATCAGAGGGTCAGA